>JBDWQQ010000089.1:0-52764 GCA_039986455.1 Halioglobus sp. | reverse complement strand
ATGAGGGCCAGCCAGCACAGTCAGGAGAGAACTCCACTGCCTCCAGTACCAGTTTATTGTCAAAGCGAACATCAAAGCTACCAGCCCACTTAGGCCAGTCCATCACGAAGTTCTCAAGCGTCACAGTGGTTGGTTGCTCCAAGACTAGCGTATGCGCCACCCGCCAAGGCTCGGCTCTCACAGCCATTTCTCGGATTAACGTCCATGCTTCTTCGGATACTTCTGGATGTTGGTACATTTGCGCCCCGCTGCTGAGAGGCAAACTTTACCATATGTATATTGTGTTAGGAGGGGCAGGAACATCAGGTGAGCGCCTAATGTCCCCATCACGGCAAGGGCCGCTGCCCCTTAAAGGTGGAGCGACTGCCAGTGCGGGGTAGCTCTGACAGCCATCACGAGGTGGGATTCCCGCTGCTCCATAAATCTAATGGAGGGTGGACGCTTTCTTCTCTTCGTTAATCATCACTGCCCGAACCAATACCGCCCAGTCAGGGGTGGTGTGTTCAAGACATTTATCAACGTCATCGTGAGAGGCGTACAGCTTGCCATCGTGACCAGTGATTGCCTCCATGAATTCCAGTGCGGCAACAACAGGCTGAGGAAGTTTGTCGATACGGATTTTCATGGCAGCGGTGCCTCAACAGACCAAAACGCCATCCAGCGGTCGGTGATACTTCCCTCATGGCCCAGGCCACCAAGATATGCGTAAGCCATATCAGACACGTTGCCGCCATAGCCTGCCATGTTGAAGAAGATTCCCCAGAGGTCTTGAATCTGTTCTGCATCTCCAGCTTCCCAGCCAGTGGCCTGCTTTAACCAGTCCTGCTCGGTGCTGAATCCTGATAGTTCTAATCGCGCCTGTCGCGCATCGTTAATGTGCATCAATCTTCTCCATCTGTTGTCTGACTTGTTCATCGAAGTCACTGCCCAGTGCGGTGGTTAAGTGCTTCATGTGGAATGCGGTGTACCCTTCGGACACCATCTGTAATGTGGCGAGCCTCGCTACCATCTCAATCAGTACGGGGCGCTCTGCCTCTAGTAATACCTTTGCGTCTTCTCTGCGCTGCCTCATCTTTATTGATGTCTGTAGTCGTGCAGCTTCATCCTGCTCACGCTTCTCGGTCTCTGCCTTCACCCGAGCCAGTGTCGCAAGGCGTGTTAGTTCCCTGCTGTCAGCTTCAAGTTTGGCGTGGCGCGTTCTAGCTACACCAAGTGCATCTCGTTCCACGTTGGTCGCGGATTTTGAGGAACACTTGATGCGGAGACTGACGAACTCATCGTAGGCTTCAGTTAATTCCTTCGCCGTGCGGGTCTGGTTTTCCTGAATCTGTGCGTACTGTTTCTGTGCGTTCATAGCTGCGTCAAAACCTTCACTTTCTCAGAAATCAAACGGGAATATTCATCGCTCCCCGGCACCATCGACTTATCCATCAGTTGAGCATCAATCTCCTGAACCTTGCCAAGCGGGTCAGCCATAACGGGTGGCGTTACATCGTGAGTGATAACAGCCTGCTCGGAAGCCAAGCCTTGAATCGAGGCCATCCAGTTGACGAGCGAGGCATCAGTGCCCTGCTCTATCAGGTTCACAACGCTTTCAGGTGCGCCTGTCGATGCTGCTGTTGCCGCTGCCTGCTGGATAACGCTGTCCCTATCCAAGCCATACTTCTCAGTCAGTTCTTGGTGCTGGTCTTTGGCCCACTGTTGCTGTGCTTCTTCCTGCGCCCCCGTGACCTCAAGCAGCTTGTCGAATTGCTTCTGGGTCAGTCCCAGTTCTTTCGCTTGGGCTTTCAGTTCATCCGATGCCTCAGCCTCATACTCTTCAGGTGGTTCGTATTGGCTCAGGTCAGGTGCGGCAGGTTCGATGCCGAATAGGTCAGGATATTTACCTTCCAGCTTCTCCTTGAATGCAGGTAGGTCGTCATCAGTCGCAGGTAACTTCACCGAGTTGCCCTGCCAAGAAGCGGCGTTATTTAGGTCGGCTAAAACTTGGTCAACGCTCTCGGCGTTCTTGAAATATGGGGCTACCTGCAAAGCACTGGGCAGCGAGTCCTTCCAATTCTCTTGGGTGTTCTCTTCACTCATAGTTGCCGCCCTGCTTGATTAGTTGTGCCTGCTTGCCAATCTCATCTGCTTCAGCCGCTAGTGCATCACTCGCTTCAGGGTCGAAGACATCGAATATCTGTGCCGACTCTCTTCGCTTCTTCGCTGACTGCTCGAGTAGTGCATCGACTGCCGCCTGTCGCTTAATGAGTGGGTTGGCTTGCTCGCTTTCCTTGGTGGTCTCTAGTGCTCGCTCCATCTGTTCGTTGAGACGCTTGCGCTTGTTCTCGGTGGCAGGGTCATCGCCTAGCTCATCAAGCTCAGACTGGATGGATTGCATCTTCGCGTAGTCGCCTTCCAATCGAAGTCCGTGCTCCAGTGCTTGGGATGCTGCTGGATTGACCTCCTTCAGCCTCTCAACGTGCTCTAGTGGGTTAAGCTCGGGTGGCTCAAGGGATGCGAGATGCTGACTAAAGCCTTGTGCCTCTGCGACTAGTCTGCGCTTGGTCTCACTCGAGAGTGCTGGGTCTTGGGCTTGCAGTAGCTTGGAGTTCAGTATCTCCTCGATTTCCACCTCGCTCAGTCCCTGCTGTACTACTCGCTCAACAGCCAGTGCGGTGTGTCTGGTTAGCTTGTCGCTCATCTCTTCGTCCTCGTTGGTGTTGCGTGTCCTTGGTACTTGAAGGCTGGTTGGTACTCTCCCCATCGTGTGGCTGCTGGTTCGGCATCGGTTTTCTCTTTTGGGTCATTTGGCCCATTAGAGACTTTTGCTGCCCTAGCTGTTTTTGCAACATCCTCCTTGGACATAGGCTCAGTGACTATGGGTTCAGGTGGTGGTGTGATGATGGGTTCAGGTTCAGGTGTTCGGGTGATGCCAGCTATCTTCTGCATACCTGCTCTACGTCTTAATGCCCAGAGCCTAATGCGGAGTTGCTGTGCTTCGCTCCATCCGTCGCCGTGGATCAGGCCGAGTGTTCGTCTGAAGGCGTGAGATGGCTTGTCAGTGGTGGCTAGACGGTCAGCTATCATCTCTAGCCATTCGTTGGTGCCAGGAACACCGTCTGCTGCATTGAACCTGAGTACGTCGAACTCAAAGGTCACAAGATCACTGAGTAGATCGCCAGCCTTGGGATCGGGGTCATTGCCGAACCTGTCACCGAGATGTTTGATATGGAATGCGAGTGCGTAGGCTTTGTTGGAAGGCATGGCATTGTGCTTCATGCTCCACTTCAACTGATTGAGTGGCGACCACTGGTCATAATCATCTGGCCTGTCGGTCTCTACCTTCCGAGCGTTCACATTGGCCTTAATCTCTTCCAGTTCCCTTCTGAGTGCAGCTAGATTAGCCATGTATGCCTTACCCTTTATCCACAGCGGGAATCGCTGAATTAGCCCTGAAATAGCCCTTTTTCACCGTTCTAGTACCCATCAGGCACAATGATGTGTACTTCTGTAACCTCGGCTCCTACTGAAACCCGCATAGGTATAGGGTTCTTGTAGTTATCCACAGAGCCAGTAGCGAATTGGTTACTTTTTAACCAGCTAGTCATAGGCGCGTCGATGCCAGGACTTGCTTCATTTCTTCGATCTGAGTCTTCAGTTCCTCGACCTCAATCATGCTGTTCAATGCAGCCAAGCTCTGGAGTAATGCGGAGGCTGTGTCAGGTGGTATTGCCCCCTTCCCTGTCTCAGCCATGATGACCTTTGCCATCGTCACGGGATTGTCATCAGCAGCGATAGGAAGCTCTACAGGCTGCTTCTGCGGTGCCATCGGTGCGACTAGCTTGTTAGCGAAGAAGAATGCCCACTGCCCTGCTGGATTAGCGATAGCGTCCTCCATGCCATTGCGTAACAGCTTCTCGATATTCTCCTGACCAACGACCTCGCGGAGCATACTGGCTGGAATACGTTTGCGGCGTGGCTTCCCTGCTGGTGCAGCGGTGTGACCCTTGAGCAACTGCCCTGTTGGAGACCGTTCTGGTACTGGATTGGTCATATATGTCGCTTTTAACGTCATGTCGCTTTTAATTGCTTTAACTATACGACTGGACAGTGAACTTAATCAATCGTGGAGGTGGTTATTTATTGACCTATTCCCCTTAAACCCCCCAAAACACCTACAGGCAAGATTTGCTTGTATATGCCTGAAACCTAGACACCGTAAGGGTTTGAGCCATATTTACTACAGGCGACACTTTCCCACCTTTTGCTAGCACACCTCTATACCCCAGCCCCTATACCCCTATTAATATGTATTTAGAGTTTGTAGAGAGGGGGTGTGCATGTAATTTCCTTGAAAGCCTTATGGGGCGTGGGTTTCAAGCAATTACAGGTGACCTACAAGTGAAGGTCGCTTGTAGTTTTACCCGTTCCATAAATTAGCCTCTGTTCTGGGTGGCATGGCATAGGTTCTCGATGATTTGCTGGGCTTTTCGATACCCAGTACCCCATTTAATAAGCGCCCTACTTGTGCATTTTCTCTGGCGTTACCACCGACCTCGCGGAGTATTTCTGTGGGGGTCACATAGACATTGCGGCTCGCGTGATCGAAGTCGTAACAGTCGCGTATGCGATCCTCCATGCTCTTCTCTTCGTACTTGCCGATGATGTTGCTGTGCAGGGTCTCCTCCTCGGGTGTGGGCCACCATTGATCGCCTGCAAGGTATGACTGCCAGGCCCACTGCCATAATCGGAGGACAAGTTCCTCGGGCATGTCTGGAATGCTTCCCTCCAACTCTATGGGCCAATACCGTCGGTTACCTGTCGCGTCCTTCAGGAAGTCAGGGACGTTGACCGTCGCCGTGTAGCAGGTTTGTCTTGGCATCATGGTCGAGGCCCGTGCATACGGTTTGCGAATCTCATCACTGGGGTTACTCAGGAAGGACTTGAGCGCCGCTATATCAGACTTGCGGAAGGTGGCATCAATCTCACCCAACTCCACGATCCAGTTTGATATTGCAGCGAGGTAGCTGTCCTTGTTGCTGGTGTCGAGTGTCTTGCCGCTGGTGAAATATATCTGCATCTCTTTGGGCAATAGCTTTCGCATACCCGACGTTTTATTCGTCCCCTGATTACCCAGTACAACTAACGTGTAGGCAAACTCAGGTCGTGCATCTTCGTTGGGTGTTTGGGTCGCGTAATCTGCCGCCGCCACCGCCTGAATGAGCCAGCGCGTAAAGGCCACCGTCGCCCACTTCTCATGGGTGAACTCACAACGATTAATGAACTCAGGTACAGGGCAGTCAATCTTGTCAGCAGGTAATGTTTCGAGCCAGCCCAGGACAGGATTGGTCGCGTTCTCCTCGGCAACCCGTGCAAGATAATGCGAGACCACCTTGTCAGGCAGATCATATTCGTTGGCCTTGGATAACAATATCGAGGACGCTGCATTAGCCGCCTCCCCCGGCAGGTGATTCACACCCCATACATCGAGGCGCTTGGTGATTATGTTGTAGCTCACATGAATCATGCAGGCTGACATCAATTCCCGAAGGTTCTCGATGGTGGCCCGATTGCTGGTGACGTTGCCTTCCTTGTCCAACCTGACGTGAGGGAACGACGGATCACGCTCCTTCAGTTGGTTGTTTGGCTTGTCAGGTATCGACCCTGCCCCACCCACGATTGGATGCACGTTATCAGTCACTCTATGCAGCCCCCGCCTTGAATTTAGCATTGCGGTGTTTGATGTTGCGGATAGCTAGTTCAGCAGCCGCTTCCTCGGTAACCCATCCATCATCAGGCCAATCAATTTGATAGAAACAGTCACCCTTGCGGTAGAAGACCTCCGCATTCATGCAGCCCCTGTCATTTAGGTTGTCGATAATTTGAGTCAGGCTCATCTGCATATTGAAGTAGACAGAATCAACACCAAGGAACGGACACTTCGCCATGTTTGTAGCCCTACCGTAATTTATTAGCTCAGTCTCATCCCCACTAACAATGAACTCAACAAGGTCAAGGTCATGGTCAATAGGGTGGATTTCAGCCAAGACTACTGCGGCGGCTCTGTGGTCAAATGCGTGGGTGGTATCGTCAATGGTTCTAAGTTTCCAGTTCCCATAACCACCCTCCTCGACTCTCTTGATCTGGCTAACGGGAATAAAATAATCATCGTCAGTTAATATAAATTTCATAGTGAGTGCCCCTTGGTTGAACCTTGTTCGTCCTGAAAATAATCCAGCCAATCAGTCCCTGTTTTCTCGGGAATACATACGGCTACATTGAGTTTATTTTTGTATTTGTGATACAGCTTCCATGCGGATCGTTGCCCAGCTCCTGACTCGTCGTTATCACCTGCAATCATCAAGTGAGTAACGTGACCAGGAACCTCAAACTTCTCCAGCATGGTGTTTGAACCTGTCGCCCATACAGGATCGTTATTGATCTGCCGCACTGCCAAAGCGGTTTCAATTCCTTCGGCAATACAAAGGGTCTCGTTGGCAGGGAAAAGCCTCATAGCAGCGCCTGAAACGCCCTTAATGCCCTTCCAGCGACGTACATGCCCCTCTGGTGTAAACCAAGTGCGGTGAATGCCTACGACCTCCCCTGTCACGCTGATAAACGGGACAACCATTGCAGGATGCACCGTGTATTCACCGTCCTCATAAAGTCTCAGGTTTGAGTGCGTGTAGGCGTTGGGTAAGACATCCAGAAGAGTGCCCAGTCGTGATTGCAGGTAGCGGCAGCTATCATCGCCATACTGAATCGGGTTGGACTCGGCCAGCGTCTTCTCAACCAGCCAACGATCCTTTTCAGAAGTATCGACCACCGACACCCGGCGCTGAACCTTCTCCCCATCAGGAAAGAACGTACTCTCACAACGATGACACTTGGCCCTGAGATTGACGCAATCAACACTGACTGCATCATCCCTCGGCCCCCTGTCACAGATCGGGCAATCAGTTCGGGTCTGCCCTCTCCCCTTTGATACTTGTGCAGGCCAATCAATATTCAAGAACCCTCCCCAGCAGCATCAACTCCGCTTCGATGAGGTTATTGAATGCGAGAGAGACGTGGCCCAAGTTGTCCGAGTGAACTCGATAGTTGTAATCCCTCAACCGACTGATAATGCGCTGCTGCTCGACACTGGCCTCCATGTAGTTCAAGCCAAAGCTGAAGGTGACACCATTAACCTCGATGTCTCTGGAGATAATGATTCCGCTTAGTTCAAGATTCATGCGCCATGCCTCCTGAACGAATGAAGCTGCTCGATGTGAGAACGGCTACTGCTGAATAGCGGGTCAGTTGGATCGGAGGTCGCTTCGCCTTCAGGCGCTTGTGGCAGGTCGGGGTCGAAGGTCTCCATCTGCACGAAGTATTCCTGCGCCAGTTCATCCAGCTTCTCGTTGATGGGCTTCAGTGCTGCGTTGATTTCCTCGGATAGCTCCGCAATCTGGGGCTGGTAGTCATCAACAACTTTGTCGGCTTCCTCCTTCAGCGGCTCAAGGCGGGTCAGGATGTCACTGGTAGCCTCTTCCCACTGATCACTCACACTCTGCTCTGCTTCCTCCCGTACTTGGGCGGCAACATCTTCAAGTGAATCATCCTGATAGCGAGTGATGGCTTGTCGGACAATGCTGGCGAATGCGCCAGGATGAAGTGCTTCCAACGCATCCAACTCAACTGCACCCTCTCCATGCTTGGATTCAAAGTTATCCTTGCGATTATCATTCGGCTTAATGGGAACCTTGGGCAAGTTGTATTGCGCTATCTGGTCAGGTGTCAGCATCAATACTTCGATGTCCAACTCTGCGTCATAGCCTCGGTGCTCCAACTGGAACTGCACCTGCCTTGCCACTGCAATCGGCATACGATGCCCAGCAGGGTCGAAGTCGCTGATATAGAGAACCTTCGCTGGTTTACCGAACTCGCTCGCTCGCTTGATGAGAGAGATGGCGCTTGAGTAGGACTGAAAGCCCACCGACGCAACCAAGTTGACGTTCAACTCACGACACAGAGGCTTGAGCACATCGTTCATCGTGGACTTCTCAATCCACACCTCAATCAAGTGAGGCTGGTCATACGGTGTTGGGCGATAACCAGAAACCGTCGGATGACGAAGTTTTGGCGTGAGATGCTTGAACGAGGAATTGAGACCAAAGCTCGTCCAGTACGGACGACCCTGCTCCGAGTTGAAGTAAGCAGCGGGGTTCATTCTGCTGCCGTAGCTACAGATGTACGGGTCGGGGTTCCTGTGGTCGGCTATGTCCTCATAGGAGATGAAACCAAGGCTCCGTGCTGCCGCACCTGCCGCTGTCAGCTTCGCCCAATGAGGAAGCGTGTTCGCATAGAGAGTGCCATCAGGTAGACGAACATCCTGCGGAGACAGCACAGCGTAGTGCATTCTTCTCAGGTGGAACGGTACGCTGAAGCTGAACCTATCGACCAAGCCAGCAAACCATTCAGCATCTCGGAAGTGTGCAGGTGTGCCAGCGTTATAAGGATCATTGTTCCGTGCCAGGACTAGAAGGTCTTTAACATCGCAGCCCAGTTCTTCAGCCAGTCCCTTGATCCGTTGATTGGGAGTCATTATTCATCACCCCCCAGAATGCTGTTCCATTCAGGCGTGGCTTTTCTGATGCGTCGTTTCATTTCTTCAAGCGGATCAGGCGTGGCCTCGCCAATCAACTTGGCATGGATGACAGCAATCAATTCGCCCTGCTTAACAAACTTGGCAAGCCTCTTACCGTCCACGCGCTTCATGAGTGACAGCTTCAATAGCTCAAGGTGCCAGTCGAAAACACCACCGTCATCATCCAGCCCTTCATTGGCCGCGAACAGTTCCATAAGCTCCGTGGCTTTCTTGCCGTAACCGTTCGGGTTCATGAGATGGAAAAGAACTACCTCGTTATTCTCCCAAGTGCTTGCAGGCTTGTTTGCCTTGCTACAGATGTAGTCGTTTCTGTTCATGCTGAAGCCTCCTCATTCGCTGCATCCAAAACGTCAGCGAGCTTCTGGAGATAGCCATCGGTAGGTGCCAGCTTTTGCTTCAGCGTGGTTTCGATGTGGTCAGCAAGGTTCGGTTCAGTGCGCCAGTAGAAGAACTCCTCTGGCTCCAGCAATCCGATTATTTCGATGTCATCAGAACTAACTACCCACTGCATGGAGGGCCACGTTACTTCGTAGTGAAAGATGTCCTGCTTGGGGATGGTCACAGCAATAATCACCATGTCCCCTTCGTCATCGAAAGCCGGGTGAAACCAGTCAATCGAGTAAGGCAGGAACGGCGTATTGTTGACCCAGACCCCTTTAGGCATCTCGCGCCCATCAAAGCCGACTCGTGAGATACCCTCCTTGAATCCTTCAGCCTGTATCTTCGGCCACGCTTCTGGGGTCGTGGTGTGGAACGCTGCAATGCGATCACCAGCGACCCAGACTAAGTTTGAGTCCTCGGGTGGGCAGTCCCACATCTTGTCTTTCGGAATGTTGGCTAGGTTGGCTTTCGCTTTGGCAATCATTGGGACACCCCCACTGCCTGAAGGAACTCTTCGTGCGTCATCCTCGGCAATAAGTTCTTGCCCGGTGTTGTATCCATACATCCCACCTTCGATTGATTTACAACGAAGGGTTCAACGGGTGCGCCGTTAATGCGGTATATGCGGCCCAGTTCAATCGTTGGGCCTTCTGGCAGCGGGTAGCCCTCGGTGTGCTTTGCGAAGTCTTCAGGGCTGTACGTTGCGGCTTCCGTGTATATCTTTCGGTGGTCAACCATCTCGACGGCAATCTTGTCATCTCGATATTTGCCGCCGATTTCGACAGTTACGTTTCCTATTTTGACTTTCATTGGGACACCTCCCATTTGTTCCACTCCTCAAACTGCTTGTCGTACTCAGCCTGCTCAGCTCGCATCTCAGCCACAGCCTGCTCAACGTCCTCCACCTTCTCAAACTCATCCAGCCAGTCCTCAAATTGCAGAGAGGTGCCGCAATCTACTGTGGTTCCATCCCAGTGGTGGCGAGTGGCGCTTAGTTGAAAGATGTTGTGCTTGCCGTGCTCCGTTACTGCGAAGTCAGTTGCCTCGTGAATATCGAGGTAGTAACCGTGCTTACGTATCTGCAAGCCTGATGTGAATCTGTCTCCGATTTGAATGCTCATTGGGACACCTCCTTACGATCAGGGCGACCACGCAGAGCTAATCCAATGTTGTGGTGTGTCGGTGGGTACAGCCATTCCTGTAACTGGTCATCCCAGAACATCGGGCCTTCCATTTCGTCAGGGCGCAGGCGCTTCTTGAATTGAAAGAAGTCGAGAATCTTGGTTTTAAGTTTGGTGTTCATGTGTTTGTCTCCAAATATGTATCGGAGCCAAGCAGAATTAAGGTAAACTAAGGCCGTTCCTGTCTCTCCCAAAACAGAACAGCGCCCAGTCTCGTTAATTCGTACTGGGCGTTTTTATTTAGGTTGAGGATGGGTGCGGTAGGTTTCCCCTTTGCGCCCTAAGTCCAAGATATATTCGTCAGCCCTCTCAGGGTGGATGTAATCCCCCTCTTGGGTATTCAGAATAATTTTCTCTTTAAGTAGATGCTCCCTGCGGAATCGCAGAAAGTAGTTTGGCGATCCACGCTTCGGGAAAAACTGCGGTCGCGCCTCCACATACACCATAAAAGGCGTGTAACCCGTTAACGGGCTTGGTGGTACTGGTGATGTAACTTGCATGATTTAAGTCCTTTGCCACAAGGGTTGTCGTTGTGCGACAGGGACATAAAATCACTTAGAGGAATGGGGAAAAATTATCTTAACTTTAGCTAATTAAATTAATTGGATTACAGCCACTCTTGGGCTTCTTCGACCAGCTTTTCAAATTTCTTGATGGCTTTGGTCACTGCGGTTTGGGCCAGATAGTCACGATGAATCCACTGTGCAGGTGGCTCCTCTCCTGCCCACCAGAATCGGTACAGACCATCACTGCGTTCTGCGTAGATGCTTCCACTGATCTTCTGCTGGGTGTCAGGCGGCAATATAATATCGAGGTCATCCAGCAGTCGCCCACTGTTGCCCTGAACGTCGCCACGCCCCACCTTGGAAGGATTAAGCTCGTTACCCGTCCACTTGGTTAGCTGCCTGAAGAACCACGCTTGAGGGGTCTCTGAACGCCCCTTCTGCTCCGTGTGATTCTCGCGGTAATACACTAGCGCATCCATTAACGCCTGACGGTCACGCACCCCTGCCTCATAGATCGTGAGACCTACGGAGACAGAGGTATCGGACAGCAGACACAACAAGGCCGCATCGCTGCGGCTCTCAATCACGTCTGCTTTACTGAGTTGGTGCCACCGCTTCCACAGTAGCCGGGCACCCTCAATGTGATCCTGCTTCATGCAGCACTCCAAGTAGCGTCAACGACATCCTGCAAGTGGTCGTCATCAAGGTGACCGTATCGCTGGCTAATCATACGGGTGTCACTATGGCCCAGTACATTAGCCACAGCGTGGATACCACCACCCGCTTTGAGCATACGCGCACAGGCTGCGTGGCGTAGATCGTGGAAATGCAGGTCAGGTCGTCCCGCTTCCTCTCTGCAACGCTCCCAGGACTTGCGGAACTCATGTGCTCTGAAGACATTACGACCACAGAAGATGAGCATATCGGGGGCACAGGGCTTGGGCTGGATAGCATCAAGCGCATCAATCACGGGAGGCGTGAGCAGTAAGCGTCTTGGCTTGCCGTTCTTGGTGGTGTGCAGGTCAGCACGGCGGGTTTTGTAGTCTATGTCACCCCACGTCAGGCCAGTCATCTCCGACCGTCGTGCCCCCGTATGGATCGCCATCAGCACCAGCGCATAAAGTTTCGGCCACCGTGAGGTCTTGGCGGCAGCCAATAGTGCGTCTACATCTTCATCGGATAATTCGACCACGCGAGGAATATCCTCTCGGGCAACATACTCTCGGGTCGGGTTCAGGAAGCCATCAGGACAATGGCGCTTGAGAATGGCCCAGCTATAGCACCCACCAATGTCTGCAATTTCGCGATTGATGGTGGTGCCTGCGTAGCCGTGGTTGTCGAACTGATTCACCATTGCGGTGATATGTTCCACGTCCAAGTCCCACGCAGAGAAGTCAGCGAATGTCTCCACCCACTTTCTGAGGCGGTAGCCTCTCAGGTCTTCTCGTTTGGCTGGTTTGGCCCTGCGATACAGGGTCAGTAGTTCGGGCAAGGTCACAGACAGCACATTTCGCTGCCCTTGAGTGACCTCTGAAGGGTCGATTGCGTTGAATCTTTTCATTTGTGAGCACTCCTAGTACACATCACTGCATAAAGTTGTGCCGCACGCTGAAACCCTTGTGGCATAAGGATTTGGTGGAGCTAAGCGGGATCGAACCGCTGACCTCAACACTGCCAGTGTTGCGCTCTCCCAGCTGAGCTATAGCCCCAAAAACATGTGCTAACTTGTTGATCAATCTGGATTTTTGCCGAGGCAAGATCAACGAAGTGGTGCGCATTTTAGTGATACCCACCTATACTGTCAAGCAATCGGGGCCCCAACTGTCACTGCTTTCAAAGTTGGCGACAGGACTTGCCGAAACGGCGAGTATGGCAGGCAATACCGCCCTTCCCATACACAGCGGTGATAGCAAACTATCTCGCTGGAAATGACGTAAACTTGGTTTGACAGCACGAGACAATAACAGCGATCTAAGGAGTAGCACTTCATGTTGGGAAAAATCGTTCTATGGGCAGCAGGCCTAATCTTTGTCGTATACGGCGCTGCCTGCTTCCTGTCACCGGAACTGCCCGCTAACTACGCGGGACTGAGCATCGGCAACGGTGACGCCTACGCCGAAATGGGTGCGATGTACGGTGGGCTGCAGTTTGGCTTCGGCTTGTACTGCATTCTCTGTGCTGTAAAGCCTGGATTTTTTCGGGGCGGGCTGACCTTGCTGGTAATGGTCATTGGCTGCCTGGCATTCGCCCGCCTCTACTCTGCCTATTCCGCTGACTGGTTAGTCGGCGGCTATACCTGGGGCGCGTTAGCGTTCGAATTCTCTACCGCCATTCTGGCTGCAGTGGCGCTGCGCAAATAGAACCAAGCCGTGTAAACTACCGCCCCACTGGCAAACAGAGAGCATCAAAACGTGAATATAGGCCCTAAAACCGTTACTACTTTTCATTACACGCTGCGCGACGAGTCGGGTACCGAAGTGGAAAGCTCCAGGGGATCTGACCCCAGCGCCTACCTGCACGGTGCGGATAACATCATCGCCGGGCTGGAAAAAGCGATGGAGGGCCACGCGGTAGGCGATGTATTTAGCGTTACGCTCGCGGCAGAGGATGCCTATGGCCAGCCTGACCCCAAACGTCAGCAACGAGTGCCCGCTAAGCACCTCGTATTCAAAGGCAAGCTAAAAGCCGGCATGGTAGTGCAACTCAATACCAGCGAAGGCCGAGTTCCTGTCACGGTCGTTAAAGCCGGTCGTTACAGCGCCGACATTGACACCAATCATCCGCTGGCGGGTCAATCGCTGACATTCGACGTTGAGATTATGGATGTTCGTGAAGCTACCGAGGAAGAGGTGGCGCATGGCCACGCGCACGGTGTTGGTGGGCACCAGCACTAAGCCATAGCGTCTGACTAAATGGGCGGCCCTACAGGTGGTCGCCTTCCAGGTAGTACCAACGCCCTTCTATTTTTTCGAAACGACTTCGCTCGTGCAGCCGATGGCCTTTTCCAGCTACTTTAAAGCGGGCCACAAACTCCACTATACCCTTGCTATCGGCGGCGCCCCCCGCCTCCGTTGATTTAATAGAGAGTCCTATCCACTTTTGCTCGGGGTCTATTCGCACTCTGGATGGCCGAGTTTTCGCGTGCCAACTTGCCAACAGGTAACCCTCCTCCCCCAGTGCAAAGGCACAATAGCGAGAACGCATCAGCTTCTCTGCGGTAGGCGCAGGCAATTCATTGAGAACATAAGGCGCGCAACACGCTTCATAAGCTAGCCCTGTTCCACACGGACACTTCAAAACCTCGTCTTTCTTACTGCTAGGCACCCTGCCCTCCATACTTGGGCAATCGCAAGTCGAACACGATGGCACACGCACGTAACAGGAAAGCTGCCGCGATAGACACTGGAAGAGCCAGCGATGCCGTCACTTCAAAATCCACCAAGAATGTATAACTGCAGGCACCCAACAACGCGGCGGTCACATAAATTTCAGGCCCCAGCAACACAGGTTCCTGATTCAGCAACGTGTCACGAATCATCGAGCCGAAAGTGGCGGTCATTACGCCCATGCCAATCGCGACAATATCCGGGGCGCCCAATTGAACGGCTTTTACTGCTCCGAGCACACTGAACAATGCCATGCCTACCGCATCAGCCCACAAGAGCACTCTATGCAGTGAGTGAAATTGCGGGGCAAGAAACCAGGTAGCTACCGATGCGCCGATACAAACCCACAGATATTCATTGTTGTGCAGCCAGAAGACTGCGTCAGCCCCCAGCAGCAGATCACGAACGGTTCCTCCTCCAATACCCGTTATGGTTCCAAAAAGTACGAAACCCAGAATGTCGTTACGTTGTGCGGCCGCGGCGAGCGCGCCACTAATGGCAAACACCGCTGTCGCCACTAGGTCGACACCATGAATGACATCGCCCATCAGCATTCGATCACGTTCACTGGCACTTCCAATACGTTCACTGCAAGGCCGCCTCGAGCCGTTTCTTTATACTTGTCCTGCATATCGCGCCCGGTGTCGCGCATGGTACGAATCACCTGATCCAGCGACACGTAGTGCTCGCCACTGCCGCGCAGCGCCATTCGAGCGGCGCTAATCGCCTTGATCGCGCCCATGGCATTGCGCTCAATACACGGCACTTGCACCAAACCGCCTATAGGGTCGCAGGTCAGACCCAGGTTGTGCTCCATGGCAATTTCAGCGGCGTTTTCTACTTGCTCGGGCGTGCCGCCAAGGGCGTCTGCCAGAGCGCCGGCTGCCATGGAGCAGGCGGAGCCCACTTCTCCCTGACAACCTACTTCAGCACCGGAAATGGAGGCATTGGTTTTGTACAGAATGCCTATGGCAGCAGCCGTCAACAGATACCGTACGATGTCGTCCTCGCAGGAGCCACGGCAGTGTTCAAGATAGTATTTAAGCACCGCTGGAATGATGCCGGCTGCACCATTGGTAGGCGCTGTAACCACCCTGCCCCCAGCTGCATTTTCTTCATTGACCGCCAGCGCATAAAGGGTCACCCAATCCATGGTGTTAAGCGATTCATCACCAAACGAATTTTGCTCTGTTTTTAACTGACGATGTAACTGCGACGCTCTCCGCTTCACCTTTAAACCGCCAGGCATAATGCCTTCGGTTGCAACGCCTTTATCGATGCAGGCACTCATGGCCTGCCAAATCGTGGCGAGGTCGCTGCGCACTGTCGCTTCGCTTCTCCAGGATTTTTCGTTCTCCAGCATTAATGCACTAATTGAGAGGCCTGCATCGCGGCACTTCTGTAAAAGCTCCTCAGCCGTACTAAAGGCATAAGGCAAAGGCGTGGGGTCTTCGATAATGGCGTCAGCGCCTGCTGCTTGCTCGTCAACAATAAAGCCACCACCTACTGAGTAGTAAACACACTCTGCAAGCAAATTGCTGTCGGCATCCCAGGCACTAAAGCGCATGCCATTGGCGTGATAGGGTAGCGACTCGCTGCGGTGCATGATCAAGTCGTTGCGGTAGCTAAAATCGATGCGGTGTTGTCCCAGTAGATGCAATTCCCCCTGCTCTCGCACATTGGCCACTCGCGCTGCGATGGCGTCTACGTTCACAGCCTCGGGAGTTTCTCCCTCTAGCCCCATGAGAATGGCCTTAGGTGAGCCATGACCCGCGCCGGTCGCGCCTAGAGATCCGTATAACTCAGCACAGATCCTGGCGCAGTTTTGCAATTGCCCTTCGTTCTCAAGGTGCAGCGCGAAAGTGCGGGCAGCGTGCATCGGGCCGACAGTATGTGAGCTGGAGGGGCCGATTCCGATCTTGAACAAATCAAATGTGCTAATAGACATGCTTAACTCAAACCCTGGCTAATATATGATTGTAAAGCCCCGGACCGCCAGACAGTAGACGAAACGGAGGCATTAAAGTACTATTTTTGACTTCGAATGCAAGGTATTATCCATCGACATTCGCAACACTACTCACTGCAACCTACACTGTTAGCAGTACAGGAAACACATTAATGGAAAACCATTACGATAGCGCACCTGCAAGCGGCAAACCCGGGGGGCTGCCAGGCTTCGATGCCGAGTTCACCGATATCGTCGACTATATCCTGCGTATCACCTACCGCATCTGGGAAGGAAAGCAGGTAGGGCTCTGTTACGACTACTATTCAGAGGACTGCCCTGTTTACACTCTCGCGGGATACACACAAGGCGCCGAAGAAGTTACCCAGAACACCATGCGCACACTGGCAGGGTTCCCCGACCGCACGCTTCACGCAGATAACATTGTCTGGGGCGGCGACGCTGAGACCGGTTACCACAGCTCACACCTGATCTGTACGAACATGACAAACCTTGGCCCAAGCGAGTTTGGAGATGCCACCGGCGCACAGGCCCAGATCCAGGTCATTGCCCACTGTGTGTGCAAGGACAACAAAATCGTAGAAGAATGGTTGGTCAGGGATAATTACTCACTCGCCGTGCAGCTTGGTGCAGACCCCCTCGAATACGCCAGGGAGCAGGCAGCCAAGCCACTGGATCCAGACAGCACCTTCTCCCAATGGCTAAAAACCGAACACAAAAGAGTGGGCATGCAGGCGCGTGACAAGATCATCTACCCGCCTATTGCCGAAGACAACGAAAAATACATCAGCGCTGCGCTTGGCAACATCTGGAATGCGCGAATGCTGGGTGATTGCCGTCTTCTTTATGCAGAGAGCGCCCGATTGCATGCCTCAGCCAGAGACGATTACGACGGTGTGGAACGAATCTCACAGTTCTACATGGAAATGCTGGGCTCAATACCCGATGCAAAAATATCCGTCGACTATAGCTGCAGCAATTCGATGCTAGAAGGCGAGTACGTGGCTGCTCGTTGGGTCATTGCGGGCACCCACTCTGGCGGTGCTTTGTGGGGGGCACCCACCGGCGCGCCGCTGCTTATTCTGGGCGAAAGTCAGTACCGTATTGTCGATGGACAGGTCGTTGAGGAATGGCTGGTGTTTGACGAGTTGGCCGTACTCACCCAGGTCGAACGTGCAAAGCTCGCTATTAAGCAACCTACAATTGGAGAATAACAATGAGTGCATTTGATACAGCAACAGCATTTTTTCACGCTTGCGAAGGCCTTCAAGGCTGGGATGGTTGCAAGCAGTACGTGGCAGAGAATGCTGCATTTAGCGCCCAGAGCGAACCTCTGGTCGACATACAGCTGGTTGAGGGTTACTGCGAATGGATGGCAGGCTTGGGTCAAGGCCCGCTGGTTGGTTGCGGCTATAGCATCCACAGTTCAGCCTGGGACGAGGCCAATCGCACCGCTCTCTATTTTGCGACGTTTAACGGTCAACACTCTGGTGAGGGTGGCCCTGTTCCGGCAACCGGTGGCGTCACACATTCACACTACGTGTACGCCATTACCATGAACGAGGACGACAAGGTTTGCGCGATGACCAAAATCTGGAACGCGCCCTGGGCACTGAAAGAATTGGGTTGGATGTGAAGCGTTAGCGGTGGCGCTGGAACCATTGAACATCTCGCGCCACTGCGGCTGAAAAGGCCTCACCGATAAACAGGTGTTCTTCACCTGGGACAACATTCAACTGGTATACCCCGTCGGCAAGATAAAGACGGGCAGCCAGCTCCAGCGAACTTGACACTGGGGTTGCCTGATCTTCAAAAGAATGCTGAATAGACAATGGCGTGCGTATCAATGCCGCCTGACTAATCGCCGATAACTGATCAGCTGTGGTACCGGGAGCGAGATCATTCAACTCCGATGCCAGCGCGTTCAACAGGGCTTTCGTGCTCTCATTATTATCTTCTCCGTTTACAGCCTTCAACGTAATAGCCATCAGCTGAGCGTGCTTATCTGAACCGGCCGTAGACCATACTGAACCGGCGCGGACTCTATCGCCTAGAGCCTGCATAGCTCTGAGCGTGATAGGACCTCCCATTGAATGACCCAGCATATAGGCCCTGTCCAAATTCAGGTCCGCCAGGGAACTCAATGCGAGAAAGCAGGCGATAGCGTCACGGCTATACCAGACATCAGCCAGAACTCGTTGCGTAAACTCTTCCCCTTCCGAAACATTGTGTCCTCGATAATCCGGTGCGATTACCGCAAACCCGGCCCGGGCAAATGCCTGCACCGTCTCCCGATAGTAGTCTCCCGGGCGATCACTTTCGCCTGCTGCATTGAAACCATTAAGCGGCGGGTTGGGATGAAAGCCGTGGTTGAACTGAACTACAGGCCAACCTCCTTTTGGCGCTGCGCCAGCGGGCCGAAGCAACAGGGCGTACTGACTAAGGCCATCGACTTCAAAACCCAGTACTTCCCTGACAATACCCTCCGTCGAGGGATTATTGCGAACATGGTGAAACTCGTAACTTGCATCCAATACCATTGAGCTGAGCTCGGCAGACCTTGAACCAACCTCTTCGGCCATGACCTGCGTTGCCAGGAAATAGCTCAGCCAGATCAGTACCCAGGTATGTTGAAATTTTTTACACATTTAATTTTCCGCCAGGATGACTGTGCCCTAAAGGGGTTCTTTGTTATCCTCCTGTGATATGACTTCGAATGCAAGCGTAGTGACCAAGGACAAAAATGACAGACCTACATAACGCTAACAAACAGCTCGTTGCGAAATTAACCAGCGCCCTTTACGACTACAGCCCAGGCAACGTTCGCAAAACACTGGACTCGGTGTTTTCCGAAGATGCGCTCATACAACTTGCCTTCCCTTTTGAGACCCTTAGAGGACCCGACGCTCTTTTCAAAGACGCCTATTGTGGGCTGCACAATGCAATTCCTGACCTGGAACGCCGCGATCATATCGTCATTGCCGGGCCAACCAGTCACGACGACAACTGGGTGGGTTGCTGTGGTTATTACACAGGGAGTTTCGAAAAGCCCTGGCTGGACATACCTCCCACAGGGCACCAGGTGGCAATGCGGTTTCACGAGTTCTTTCGTATAGAGAACAACAAAATCGTAGAGATGCAGGCACTTTGGGATATACCCGAAGTGATGATGCAGGCCAAAGCCTGGCCCATGGCTCCCAGTCTGGGGCGAGAATGGCAAGTGCCCTCCCCCGCCCTACAGAACGGAATCGTCCCCGGACCTCGGGATCAAGTTCACTCGGCCTCCAGCCAACAGTTGGTTGGTGACATGTGTAATGCGCTGGGGAACTTTGCTGAAGGTGGGGTTGCCGCCATGGAGCTGGAAAAGTACTGGCATCCGCGCTGCAGTTGGTATGGTCCTGCGGGCATTGGCACTGGGCGCGGTATTGCGGGCTTTCGCAACTGGCACCAGATACCGTTCTTAAACGGCTTACCCGATCGAGTCGGAGACGCGGCCGCTGGCCACTTATTCTCTGACGGAGATTTTGTGGGTTTCACCGCATGGCCGGGAATGCACATGAGTGTCGGCGGCGACGGATGGCTGGGGATTGCACCTTCGGGGCAGCAAATTACTATGCGAAGCTTAGACTTTTGGCGCTGTGAAAATGGGCTGATTCGTGAAAACTGGGTCCTGGTTGACCTGTTACACGTCTATCATCAGCTGAATGTGGACGTGTTCGCCAGACTACGAGAGTTCAACAAAGCCAGACCGGGCTTGCTCAGGGATTAAGGATTTTACTGGTGCGCTCCAACACGTCCAAACCCTGCTGCTTAAGCCAGTAAGGAATGTCGATAATCACCCAGTTCTCCATCAATTTATCGCCCTGTCTACGATAAACATCTACCACCCGCATATGCGTCTGCTCACCTCCTGGTAAACCCATCAGACCGCCAGTCGGTCTATGGGAAAGATTGGGCCAGCCGAAGAAACAGGCGAAGTTACCCTCAGCAAAACGACAAACGTGGCCGTTATAGGTTTTGTCGGTCAGACATTCCCTGAATGGATATTGATGCTGTTCCTGGTACCGGGGAATCGTGTAAGAGGCCCCAATTCCGGCAGGGCCATACCACGACATATTTTCATCCCAGGTCCTGGCCAGATACTCAGGGGGGCAATTGTCATTGCCTGTTTTGTTAAGCTCGTCGAGGTCGGCAATCATGGCATTTAGGACATTCAGAGTCTTAACACCTTCTTCCTCGAGCTGCTGTTCCAAAACAATACCGTCGTGGTTGCGTGGCCCTGGGTAAACGAAAGAAGCGCCCGTCTGGGGTGGTAAGGGATTGCAACCTACCTGCTGCATCAGCCCAATAATATCGAGAAACATCCCAGTCTTGACGATTTTGCCATCCGCGAGACAGTTGAACTCGGCATAGCGCAACATGATCATTTTGCGCGTTGCGCGAATCCCCAGCCAGTCGGCATCAAACAGCCCCATGAAATGCCCCATGCTCATGACCCATTGATCGCCGTCAATCTCACTACTGCCGGCAATAAAAATGTCTTGCCGTCGCTGAAGTGATTGGAAGGCTTTGAAGAGCGGCTGCCAGAAGCCTGCCGTGATTGCTGAAGGGCCGTGTAACTCATTAAAAGGGTAACTGCCCAGAAACTCACAGTCGTCACTGGCAAAGCGATCTAACACCGCACCGACAGTATCCGCATTACAACCTTCCAGAGCGTCAAAGTACTCCAGAACAAGGGCCTTGTTCTGTTGGTAGTCGGCCATTCGTGAAGCTCCCGGTATTTAAGGAATTAAAGCGTTAAAAAGGTACAAGAACACAATAGTCGCGACAAACAAGGCCAGCAAATAATAGCTGATCTTATCCACCCGTCCTGGGATAACAAACCAGTTGCCATCTTTTTCTTCGCGCCCATCAGCCAAGAACTGCGCCTTTTGCCCTACCACTGTATAGGGGGAGTAATCTTCCTGCCGCCCATCCAGTATAAGACTAGCCAATAGGGATACACTAACGTTAACCGCACCGCCAATGGCGCAGAACCAGGGCCAGGCGATATCAGTTCTAGTAGCCACGTACCAGACCACAACAAAGCCTACAGCGACCCCCACAAGCAGGCCACGTTCAGTGGTGTGCTTGGAGAAGAAGCCCAGGGCAAACATGCTCAGTTTGGCCCCAACAAAATAAGAGCCTACTTTACTCAGAGTTTCCAAAATGGAGCCTTCGCTTTCAGCGAACATAAGGGCTGGAAGTACTATTAGCGCTGCCCAGAACACCGTGAATACGCGAGACACTTTCAAATAGTGCGCACCGGATTCATTCGGTTTGAAGTAGCGCTGATAGAAATCGATGGTCGAAACAGTAGACATCGAATTGAACGCTGAATCGAGGCTGGACATACTCGCCGCCAGCACGGCTGCGGCAATAAGCCCCATGAGTCCCGGCAAGCCGTAGTCGGTGGCAAACTGGAGAATAATTGTATTGCCGTTTTCGAACTCCCGGCCACCATAGTAAGAGTAGAAAAGCACACCCAGCAGAATAAACAAAAAATAGATAAAGAAAGCGCCAAAGCCCATCATCAAGAATGACTTTTTGGCATCGCCAATATTTTTTGCGGCCAGGGTACGCTGAACCATCATCTGGTTGGCGCCATAGACAGTGACATGAAACAGGGTCATGGCAATCACACCGGACCAGACCGTTGTCACTTTAGTGAAATCAAAACTGAAGTCCAGGGCGTTCGTACGTCCTTGTGCCTTTAACTCTGAAAGCGCTTCCACCACAGGAATCGGCATCTCTGAAAGCAGCGCAAACAAAATGACAAATGCACCAACAAACAAGATTCCCGCCTGGATAACGTCAGTCCATATTACTGCTGCAATACCGCCCATTGACGTATAAATAAGCGCAATAAGGGTCACGATGACAATGCAGTACTCCACCTGTAGGCCGGTAATGAACTCCAACACCAAGGATGTCGCGTACAGAATTGCAGCCGACGTTAACCCCTGGGAAAGAAGAAACACACCCGACATCACACTTCTGGAAGTGGGTCCGAAACGCTTCTCCTGGTACTCGTAAATTGATGCCACCCCGCTGTTGAAAAAGAAAGGTAGGAAAAAAGTGACTACAAAGAAAATGACCAGCGGATAATTCAGGTGTATGGCTATGACAGACAAGCCATCTGTGTAGGCCCAGGCGGGTCCGCCAAGAAAAGTCAGCGCACTGACATAAGTACTGACTACTGATATACCAATCGCCCACCAGGGAATACTGCGGTCACCGAGGAAAAAGTCGTTAGCCGACTCGATCTTTTTCCCAAGATAAAAGCCAAGGCCGAGATTGGCGATCACATACATCACCAGGATCGACCAGTTCAGCGTGCCGAATTCTGTCATTGTCACTACCTGCTTGTTATTGCTCTCATTTGTGCAAAGACATCCAGACCCATCTGGTCCAGCATGTGCGGTATATCAATCGCCACCCAATTCTCTTTCAGGAGATCGCCCTCTCGCCGCCAAATATCCATCACCCGCAGGCTCAAATGTCGATTCGACGGCGGCAAACCCAGCCAGTCTCCCCCAGTATGGGTACCGTGCATATGTGGCCAACCACCTGTTGCAACGTAGTCGCCGCAAGCAACGGTACAGGCGTGATGATCAACGTCCCGGTCTGGGAATCCCTTGAGAAATGGCCCCTGATGATGCCGGCGAAATCCGTCAATACCGCGAGTAGTGCCAATGCCCGCTGGGCCATACCACATAAAATCAGGGTGCCAGAAGTTTTCCAGGTCCATGCTTTCGAGAGTCTGCCCATCGTATTTGCGGAGGCAGTCAAGCATATCCATTATCAACTGCGCTGTGCCGATGCTGCGATCCGGGTCGCTGTCAGCACCGCAAATGCCGTCAAGACTGGTCGGTGGCATCATTAATCCGGAATGCCCCAACGAGGGGCGCAACGGGTATACCCCCGCCTGCTGCATTGCATCAAGGAAGTCAGGGAACAGGTAACACTGGGTAATACGGTCGTTCTCTACACGTACCAGTTCTGAATAGCGCAGATATAGCGTTTGCCCCGTAGGTGGAATGCCAAAGAGTGAGTTACTGAATGTGCCTATAAGATAGCCCGTTCCCGCAATCCATTGCTCACCCTGATAGTCTCCGGGGATATGGATAAAAGGCTTACGTTCAAGGTCAGGCATGGCCTGGATCATCGGCAACAGGAAGTCATCGACGACGCTGGAAACACCTGCCAGGTCATTGACTGGGTGGCACGCTGACCAGCTAACCTGTTCACTCAGGGTCGCCGCGGCGATTTGTCGAACCTGTGTTTCATCGGCGCCCGAAAGCGCTCCATAGAGCTTGTCTATGACACTCATACTGATTACTGCTTCCCTTGTTATTAGAATACAAACTCAGCCAGCGAAAGTCTGCCGACCGACGGCTGCTTTGCGGCTAGCGTGATGCAGCGGACTGCACGGAGCCTTCCATCCAGCTTGGTGCAGCGGGCGCGTTCCCGCCCCTAACCACATAGCTGGTCACCAAACTGCTGCCGTTATTAGTAAAACCATGCATAAGGTTGCGAGGCACAGTAAGAACATCACCTTCTCTCAACTCCAGTTCACCGCCATCCCATTGATAGATCAGGCTGCCTTTATGCAGGTATATCACCTCTTCTTCCTCTCGTGAGTGAAAAGGTAGGTTTGCTGCGGGTTCGAAATCCAACCGACGCACCTGAAAACCATGGTTCCAGCTCATCTTGCCGGCCTGAGTTCCCTCAGCAGCGCTAGCTGGGCCAATCATTGCGTACTCGGCGACGCCAGTAATACTATCGGTTAACGCCGAACCGGCGAGTTGTCGTTGTTCAGTGGCAGGCATGACACACTCGAGCATTTCCTGGAGGCTCATCACCCGATGAGACTTCACCTGCTCATCGGTAGTCTTGGGCATAGGTCGCTCTCCCTGGGGCACTTGTTCGCCGCGGGTAGTGTCCACAAGCAAACCGCTCTCCAACAATACCAGGCCATATTCACTTGCTTTGTCAAATACGTCGGGCGCCCACATCACATGCCCAGGATCATCACGGCCCAGTACCGCAAACAGGTAACCAATACCTTCACCCACATTTTCAAAACCACGGAATACGTTAACGGGGATGCTAATGCAATCGCCGGGGCCTAACACGGCCTCTCCATCCTGGCACTCATCTCCCCAACGGAACGCCCACTGGCCACTGTGAACGATGAACACTTCTTCTGTTTCATGGCTGTGCTGAGAGTTCGTGCACCGCGGGGGTTGCCGTGCGCCGCCAATGTTAAAGCCATGGGCTTCCTTGATGTGTACATGCTGATCCGGATGCTCTGCAACACCGGGTCCAATAATGGTGAAGTTTTCTTTTTTATCGCTTCCCGGTGTATAGGTATCTACAAAAGCGTTGAGGCAGGGGCGCAACTCAGTGTAGCGAACAAGGCGCTGCCTCATTTCTTCGGGAGTCCATTGTTTGGACATGCTGTTACTCCAGTAAAATCTTGACCAATAGCAGCGAGTTTCTCTTGCGCTGGCTGCCTGATCTGTGAAAATGTACTTCGAATGCAAATATTTAGCAAGTCCGGAAACCAAACACCATGACAACATCCAATTTCCCGTTCGTAGACGCCCATCATCATCTCTGGGATTTGGAGCACTGCCACTATCCCTGGTTAATGGCAAAGGGTGAAATGCGCTTCTTCGGAGACCCTGGTCCCATTCAAAAAAACTACCTGATCGATGATTTTCTTGGAGAGTCTCTCGATTATCGCCCGACAAAGAGTGTCCATATACAAGTAGGCGTTTCACCAGCCGACGAGGTTAAGGAAACGGCCTGGCTACAATCCCAACAGCCCTACCCCCATGCCATTGTTGCAGCAACCGACCTGCGTGCTGACAACCTACAGGCGACCCTGGAGGCACACGGACAATCAAATCGCCTGCGCGGATTTCGCCAGATACTGGGAAGGCACCAGGTTGAGGACGCAAAACACGGCAGCGATGCTTTGCTACAAGACCAGAACTTTTTAAGGGGGCTTAGCCTACTCGCCGCCCAGGGCCTCTCATTCGATCTGCAAATGGTGCCACCGCAAATGGACCAAGTGATTGCACTCTTTAACCAGGTACCGACGCTGCCCGTCGTCCTCTGTCACGCGGGCTCTCCCTGGGACCAGTCCCACGCTGGACTAAAAAGCTGGCGCAAAGGCCTGAGGAATTTTGCAGCCCTGCCCAACACCTATTGCAAGCTATCGGGGCTTGGCATGTTCAACCCCCATTGGGATGAAGCGGCCCTGCGACCAATAATACTGGAGGTACTGGATACGTTTGGCCCGACGCGAGTGATGTTTGGCTCTAACTTCCCAGTAGATAAGCTCTACAACAATTACAGCTACCTATGGCAGACCTATGATCGGGTGACTGCTGATTTCAGCGCTACCGAACGCCAGCATATGTTTTGCAGCACAGCGGAAAATTTCTATAGAATCTGACTAGCGAGGAAATGTGCTGACCAGGTTAGCCGCGCCCTGCAGCAGGAAACTGTGATCAGAAGACAACAGGAACAGGCTGGCACCCGCCTCTTGCCAACGCGGAATTTCATCCATGTTACCGACGAACATGCCCACCGGGCGTCCCGCATCGCCTGCACTCTGGCAAATTTTTTCCACCGCCTGCATTACCACCGGATCCGCCGGCGAACTTGCACCTAGAGCCACCGTTAAATCAATTCGCCCTATAAACAGGCAATCGATACCTTCTACCGCCGCAATTTCGTCGATAGCGTCCAGTGCTTCAAGATCCTCAATCTGGGCGACAACAACTGACTGGGTGGCGCTATCATCGAGGTGTCTGGGCATTGCCTTGGTGGTGTAGCCTGCGGCGCGAGTAGAACCGGCATAACCGCGGCCACCAGCACCAAACTGTGCAGATGCTGCGACTTTTTCGGCCATCTCGGGCGAAGTCACATGAGGAACAAGCACTCCGGTTGCACCGCAATCCAGTGCATTAAGTACATGCTCCGGCGCCGCCGTAGGCACACGTACTAGCGATGGCATCCCTTCACTGCGCAGGGCGTGAAGGCAATGATCCTGAACCAGCCGGTCAAAGGGTGAGTGCTCCGCATCAAGGCACAACAAGTCCAGCGCACTCTTCCCCAGCACCTCGCAGAGCATCGGCGATGGTGTTTTGACAAAACTGCCAAGCAATTGCTCCCTGGCGGCTATTCGGTTTTTCAGCGATTCGGGCATTAGCTCACTTCCACAAGTTTTGGCTGGCCAGGGCAGCGCCCTCGACCATCGCTCCTAACTTAGCGTAGACAATATCTTCGTCTACCGCACCAAATCCGGCGAAAGTTGAGAAGCCGCAATCGGTACCCGCAATAACGCGCTCCCGGCCAACGATGCCAGCGAACTTTTCAATCCGCTGTGCTACCAGTCTCGGATGCTCAACAAAATTGGTAGTGGAGTCGATCACCCCGGGCACCAGTACTTTATCTCCCGGGATATCGGCGTCGCGAAAAACCTCCCACTCGTGAGCGTGCCGGGGATTCGAAGACTCGAATAGCAGCGCCTGTGGCTTAGCTTTCATTGCAATTGGGAGTACGGTCTCCATGGGCGCATCACAGTGATGCGGTCCTTCGTAGTTACCCCAACAAACGTGAAGTCGAACCTTTTCCGCCGGCACATTACGCAAGGCATCGTTAAGCACCTCTACGTGCAAGTTGGCCATGGCGATGTATTCTTCCTCGGGTTTGTCCTTGAACAACATGTGGCGGCCTAGGCCCAAATCCGGTGAGTCCAGCTGAAGAATAAAGCCTGCGTTGACGATCGCTTCGTACTCTGCCCGCATGGCATCGCCCAGCGCCTGCAAATACTCGCTGTGATTTGAGTAATGCTTGTTAGGCTGAAACAGTGCAATCACACCTGGGGAAGCAGCGTTCATAAAGCCTTCTGATGCGCCATGGTGCTGGACGGCCGCACTGAAGTTGGCCAGGTCTTCCTCTAGCGGTTGCATATCCTTGACAGCAATTTCCCCGACACAACAGGGTCTTTTATAACTGGGCGTTCCACCGGAGCTGGCCTGGCGCGCCAAAAATCCAGGGAATTCCTCAAGATCAGCAGGAGGATTGCGTTCGCTGTCGCCGGCAAAACCAGTAATTCGGTCCTTGATATACGTGGCGTAGCTAATCTTGCTCATCTCTCCGTCGCTAACAATATCCACGCCTGTCTCTACCTGCTTCCGCACGACCTCATCGACCGCAGACTTTATCGTAGCAGCGAGATTATCGACGTCATAGGGCTGCTCATTCTCCTTGGCAAAGACACCGTCGGTGACAGCCTTTGAGCGAGGTAAACTTCCCACGTGAGTGGTTAGAATTTTATCTTTACTTATTTTCATTTGATTGCACTCTCGTTGTCTTTAAGCCAATTCAGTAGCGCGGTGTTCACCGCATTCGGTTGTTCCATCGTAGAGAGGTGCCCGCACTCTGGAATAATGCTTAGTCTGGAAGATGAAATCATCGCGGTCATTTCCCGATGCAAGGCCGGCGGACAAAGGTCATCTTCCTCACCGCACAGCACCAGTGTCGAACAGGTAATGGTTGCCAGTGTCTCTGTGCTATCGGGTCTATCACGCAAAGCCTCAGACTGCCTTATAAAGACTTCATCGCCCAAGCCCATACCCATATAAAGCACGTCATCCAGCAGAGCAGTATTGTTGCGATGGCAGCGGGCAAGATAATTGGGTTTCAGCTCGTCGCGCAGAATCGCTCCCAAAGCACCTTGCCTCACCTCATCCATTTGACGATTTCGCATTGTGCGCTTTTCATCAGTGTCGGCACGGAAGTTGGTATCCAGCAAGGCCAATCGCTCTATCCTGTGCGGCGCTTGTCGCCACATTTCCATGGCCACTATGCCGCCCATAGATAACCCCGCCAGGGCAAAGTGCTGTGGAGCGCTATGCAAAACTCGCGAAGCAATGGATTGGATATCTGTATCCCCAGTAATGTCACCGTGGAAAACTGAACAATACGGCGAAAGCGCTTTAACCTGCGAAGCCCATAGTCCCGCATCGCACATCATGCCGGGCAACAGCATCAGGTTTGTACTTCGAATGCATTCAGGCATAAATAAAAAGCCTAATTACGCACACTGCTGCCATCACGCAGTACGCCAGAAAACACGCGCTTTTCTGGCGGCAACCCCTGATCATCAACCCTGTCCATTAACATGGACACTGCGGCCTCGGTCATACTCTCCACAGGCTGCGCAACAGTCGCCAGGTCAAAGCTGGACCAGGATGCGGCGCGCACTCCGTCAAAGCCCACGACTGACACGTCTCCTGGAACGTCGTACTCGAGGTGAAAGCGCAGTTCATCCATAGCACCAAAGGCCATCATATCGTTCGCGCAAATAATGGCGTCAGGGGCACTGCCCCTCAGTTCTATAATCTCCTGCACCGCCCTGCGCCCGGACTTATAACCGTAATCTCCGCTTACCTGGGTCACATCGGTAATGCCTGACTCATTCAACCGGTCGATCGCTCCGCGCGTACGCTGCATACTCACCACCGAATCGGAAGGTCCTGTAATAATGGCATAGGACTCATGCTGGCCACTCTCGGTCAAGCGATTAATCAGCGCGCGTTCACCGCCGACCTGGTCGCAACTAACTGAACTGACAGCGATGTCTTCATAAGAGCGGTTGTAAAAAACCAATGGAACATTGCGCTCTTCGAAGGTGGCGATTTCATCGGGTGACAAGTGTGCTGCGGCAATCACCCCATCCACCTGGTACTGCCAAACCTGCTCCAGTGTGCGACTGACATCACTCTCATGATCCAGGGTAAAAAGCAGCACGTGAACACCACGCTCGGTAAATCGGGCGCTCAGCTCAGAAACAACTTCAGGGTAAAAATTCAAATTAGAGACGATCACCGCGACCATGTTCGAACGTCGAGTAATCAGACCGCGGGCAATCGCGTTGGGGGTATAACCCATTTCTTTGACAGCAGTCATTACCCGCTCGCGCATCTTTTTCGAGACGCTTGCGCCAGGTTTAAAGCATCGAGAGACTGCCGATTGCGAGACACCGGCGTGCAAAGCGACGTCGTAAGACGTCACATGCCTTTTCGTGTTGGCGAAATTTTCTTTGCGGGTACTACTGCCCGTTTTTGCCATATCGTCTTACGCGAATGTCTGCTTGTTCTTTATGGCCCGCGAACCCTTCAACAGCACATAGGCGCGAACAGTATTCACCGACCATGGCAGAGGCTTCGGGGGTTACCCGCTGGAATGTACAAGTCTTGATAAACTTGCCCACCCAGAGTCCGCCAGTATAGCGCGCCGCTTTCTTCGTTGGCAAAGTATGGTTGGTGCCTATGACCTTGTCACCATAGGACACATTAGTCTCCTGCCCAAGGAACAGCGCGCCGTAGTTACTCATATTTTCTAAAAAATAGTCCGGATCACGAGTCATTACCTGCACGTGCTCGGAGGCAATCGCATCTGCCACTTCAACCATCTCTTCATAGCTATCGCACAAAATGACCTGGCCATAGTCTTTCCAGGCCGCCCCCGCAATTTCAGCGGTAGGCAACACTGTCAGCTGCCGCTCTACCTCAGCCATGGTATCCAGGGCCAACTGTTCAGAATTGGTCAACAAGACCGCTGGAGAATTGGGGCCGTGCTCGGCCTGCCCCAACAAGTCTGCAGCACACAGCTCGCCGTCGCAGCTGTCATCAGCAATAACAAGCGTTTCCGTAGGGCCGGCAAACAGATCGATACCCACGCGTCCAAACAGTTGACGCTTCGCTTCTGCCACGAAGGCATTACCAGGACCCACGATCATATCAACCGGTGCGATTGTTTCGGTACCAATCGCCATCGCTCCTACCGCCTGTACACCGCCAAAGCAGTAAATCTCATCGGCTCCAGCCATATCCATGGCGACTACAATCGCGGGTGATGGCGTTCCATTAAACGGAGGTGCGGCTGCAATCACTCGTTTAACACCGGCGACCTTGGCGGTAACCACAGACATGTGCGCTGAAGCCACTAGAGGATATTTACCGCCCGGCACGTAGCAGCCAACGCTATTCATCGGAATGTGCTTATGCCCCAGAACAACGCCGGGGAGTGTCTCCTCCTCTACATCGACCATCGAATTGCGCTGGATCTGCGCAAAGTTACGCACCTGCTCTTGGGCAAATCGAATGTCATCAATCACCTGTTGGTCTAACTCTTCGTAACAAGCTGCGATCTGGTCTTTACTCAGGCGAAAACTGTCAGGGCCCCAGCTATCGAATTTCTCTGAGTAATCGCGGATGGCTGCGTCACCCCGCGTTTCGATCTGTCCGAGAATATCCTCTACGATACCTCTTACTTTAGCGTCCTGAGTCTGTACTTCCTCGACGGACATTCCTTCTTTGAGGTATCTGGCCATTGTTCTATCTCCGGGGTGCTGTGCGCATAAAAAATGCATGCTAAACATTTTTGACTTCGAATGCAATTTATCCGTTATAATCCTCGCTTTGTCTATCCAGCTCTGGAAATATTAGCCCAGCATAGATAGGAATCGTTAAATGACTTCGCGTATAGTTTTTTTGATAAGCCTCGCAGCGGTAATGACGGTGCAAACCGCAACCGCCGTTGAACCTCCTCCTGTGCCCAGCTGCGAACTTACTCCCGAAGTCTGCCTGCAGTCCCTTAATGAGCTATCCACCGGCGAACTGCGCAAGCGTAATTACGCCAGCAAGCTAACTATAAAACAGAAAATAAAGCGCGATCATGGGCAGCTGACGTACATGCTTGGCTACCAGTCAGGTTCGCTGGCGCTATTTAGCCGACTAGACCTACCCTCCTCCGAACCACCAGCCGAAGGCTACCCCTTGTTGATCCTGGCACCCGGATGGATTAGCCGCAAACAAGCCCTGGACTGGGACTTCGGCCTGAGTGGACACTCAACAACCAGCAGCGTAATCCAAAACTTTCGCGATCGTGGTTTTGCGGTTGTCACGGCAGGCTACCGCGGCAGAGGACGAGTGAAGGGCGTGCGCGCGCAGGGAATCGAATTTCGTGATGCCTGGGGCAATGGCAGCTATGTGTCGCCCATCTTCTATGCAATAGATGTACTCAACCTAATAGCGGGAATAAAGAGCCTTGATCAAATCCGCTGGAAGCAATGGCTGCCCGCTACCAGCAACAAGCCAACATTCAACTATGACAAGATATCGCTGTGGGGACATTCCCAGGGTGGTGATGTAGGCATAACTGTTTTGGCCGTCGCCGGGCGCAACCCTGATTATCCACAACCTCTATTTGCAGCTTCACTCTGGTCTGGAAACATCCCTGACAGATTCACCCAGGCGAACACATTTGGTGCCATGGCTTCGACAACCCAGGCATTCCTGTCTGGTGATGGGACCTGGACTGGCTCTGCGGTAGGCAAGAACGGTGAGCTTAATCCGGACTTTGTCTTCCCCTGGCCATCAGACTGGATAGGCACGGTAGACACAACATCCACGCAGTGGACCTGGCAGGCCCAGCAATGGTCCACCGCCACTGTGGCTGAAGCCAGACAAGCGAAGTATCGTGAAATGTATGACGCGCTCAATCGCCACGTTAAAGACATGACAGATCTGGACTTTGAAGTTGTGCCCGGAGAAAGCGGGCAAGGTCAAATACGACATGCCTCGGCCGTTGCCGCCATCATGCCTACATTGGGCGGCTACAACTATGCGCAATATATCGACATACCACTGGCACTGCACGTCTCTGATAGAGACTACTACTCCTTCCCCACTTGGAATCACGACCTCGTATCACGGATCACCGAACACGGGGGAAAGGCGCGAGTTTACATCTACCCGGGCAACACGCATTCACTTAAAGTAAGTGAGCACACCTGGTTCTCACCTCTCGGCAGTATAATTGGTGCACCAATTGCTATGGACCGCGATGCTCACCTGTTCCGAGAGCGTGGCCTTGCCGACTGACAATAAGACAAAGGAAATACCTATGCCCAAACAAGCTATCTCCCCTTTTCGGTTGGATGACAAGATCGCGCTTGTGACGGGAGCAGGCAAAGGAATTGGCCGCGCCTGCGCCGAAAGCCTGGTAGCGTCAGGCGCACGAGTCATAGCCGTGGCACGCACCGAGGCCGACCTCAAAAGTTTACAGGCCGACCACCCGGAACAGATAGAGACCTGGGTGACCGATGTCACCGAAGACGATTTCCTAAAGCGCATAGAGTCGTTGCCACAACTGGACGTGTTAGTGAACAACGTCGGTACCAACAAACCACAAGCCTTCACCGAAGTTGACCGCTCTACTCTGGACATGGTTCTGGATCTGAATGTCCGTTCAGCCTTTCTGGTTGCACAGGCTGCGGCACGTGTGATGGTGCCGCAGGGGTACGGGTCGATTATTAACATGGGCTCCCAGATGGGACATGTAGGCGCACCCAATCGAACTGTTTATTGCATGACCAAGCACGCCATTGAAGGTTTGACCAAAGCAATGGCAGTAGAGCTTGCACCCATGGGCGTGAGGGTGAACTCGGTAGCACCTACCTTTATTGAAACCCCGATGACTAAACCGATGTTCGAAAACCCGGATTTTCATCAGGACGTTATATCGCGCATCCCAATGGGGCACATCGGCCAAGTGGAAGACGTGGCCAATGCCGTTGTGTTTCTGGCCTGTCCGGCCTCAGGCATGGTTACAGGCGACAGTCTAAAGGTTGACGGGGGTTGGACGGCGGTTTGAATCGCCAGCTCCAGAAACTACCCTGCGCGAACATAGCCTGCCTTAACATCCGCTATAATCCTGGCATGCAAAATGCTAGTTGCGAGTAAATCAACATGGCTTCTATACCCGAAAAAATATTAATCGTTGGTGGTGGCACAGCCGGCTGGATGACTGCCCTTCATATGCAGGATGCCTGGGGTGATGAAGGTGTGGATATTTGCCTGATTGAGTCGTCAACCATCGGAACGGTGGGTGTCGGTGAAGGCACAACCCCCCGGCTTCGGGAGTTTTTCACAAGACTGAACATTCCGGAAAGTGAATGGATGCCACCTTGTAATGCGAGCTATAAATGTGGGATCAGTTTTCCGGAATGGTCAACAGTCGAAGGCTACGAATCCTATTTCCATCCCTTTTTCGCGAATCGAGATAAAACGTATGCCCAACTATTCAGAGACAACTGCAAAATGCGCCGTGGCGGCCATGATATTCCAGTACACCCGGACGACTATTTTCTCACAACAGCGCTAGCCCGCCAGCAACGCTCCCCTATTCCCAAAAACAAACCCAACACCGAAAACATGTACGGCTATCACTTTGATGCGGCCCTGATGGGGGAGTTCCTGAAAGGAAAGGCCACGCAAAGAGGGGTCACACTCATCCAGGACACTATTACCGACGTTAAAGTCAACCGGCATGGAGACATCTCACATGTCAAGACCGAGCAAAATGGCACGATCAATGCTGACTTATTTGTAGATTGTTCTGGTTTTAAGGGGCTGTTGATTCGACAAGCCATGGGTGAGGAGATCAAGTCGACCAAGTCCTATATGTTTAACGATAGCGCAATAGCGATACCCACGCCTATAAAGAACCCGAGTGAGATCATGTCTGAGACCATATCAAGAGCCATGAAGTACGGTTGGGTATGGCATATCCCCTTAAGCAGCCGCATGGGTAACGGCTACGTATACAGCTCCGATTACATCAGCAAGGAAGAAGTAGAGACAGAATTTCGCGAATACCTTGGCAAAGATGCCGAAGGTACTAAAGCTCTACATTTGCGCTGGAGCCCGGGCAGACTGGAAAATCACTGGAAGAACAACTGCGTGGCCATCGGTCTGTCACAGGGCTTTCTTGAGCCGCTCGAAGCCCTCATGATCAATGTAATTCAATGTTCTATTGAAGGATTTACTGATTGTTTTGAACGTGGTGAATTCACGAATCAGTATCGAGAGGAATTCAACGGCCAGGTAAATGGATTTATCGACGGAATACTCGACTACCTGCAATTGCATTACAAATTAAATTCACGCGACGATACGGCATACTGGCGTGACAACCGTGAAAACCCCAACATGTCCCCACGGCTGGCCGAAGTGCTGAGCGCCTGGGATAGCAATGGAAGTATAGACCGAGTGTTGCGCGAGAACGTGAATCAACAGGTCTACCCACCTCTATCCTGGCATTGCATGCTCGCCGGCATGGGGCGATTCCCCGAACCAGATCGAGGACGGCTGCGGCTGCCCGCGCGCATTCAAAGACGGGCTCGTGATTCGAGTGAAGAAGAAGCGAAAAATTTTTACTCGCACGCAGCATATCTAAAAAACTTGTACGCAGGCGCGCGGTAGCAGGCGCGCGGTAGCAGGCCAATGCTCCAGACTCTATTTTTTTGCCGCAAGAGCCGAAAGTAGCGGTTGCAAGTGCTTGTCGTATTTTTTCCAGGCTTGTACTGAAGACTTGTAAATAGGCTGGCGTACTTGACTGGCGCTCGGGGTTCTGACCAGACGTTCTGATGAATAAAATTCCAGCATCTCAGGTTCAAATGCCAGGCCCAAAAAATCCACTAAGCGAACACACTGCGCCTCAATATCGGCCACCGTGTCTTCATAGTGCGCATCCAAAACTCTATCCGGATACAATTCCTTCCATTTATCCATCATGCTTTCGTACAACCTGTAATGATGCCCTAAGGCCGTCAAATCATGCGCGTAGTCTTGGTCATCAGCAAACGACAACTTAAAAATGGAAAAGCAATTATCCATGGAATTTCTGCGGCAATGAATAAATTTGGCGTTTGGAAAGACTTCGGCTAGCAAGCCCAGGTGCTGATAATTCATCGGCGTTTTGTCGATTAAGATTTGGTAGCTTGAATACTTTAAGGGAATTTTCTTTAGAAAATCTGCACCCAATAACTCAATGTCTTCCTGGGTCAATCCTGAAAGTCCCTGTGGATAGAGTTGTCCCGTCAGCTTCTTGACCTGAGCCGCCATATCGTCAGCATGGCCAACTTCGCCAAGACTACTGACATTGGTATTGCTTGACAGTATCTGGTCAGTTAGTGAGGTGCCTGACCGTGGCATTCCTATTACAAATACAAGCTGGCGAACGTCCTGTGAAGGCATTTCTGTGAATCTTGTGGCCAGGACTTGGCTATACTCAATTATTGAATCCCGATGCTGCCTTCTTTTTTCTGGGTCATAAGGAAAGAGTTCAGCTTTCACCTGATTAGCTGTCTGCCAGGCATTAAAGGCTTTGTCTGTTTGCCCTTGCTGGTCGTAAGCCTCTCCTAAGCCGTAATTCAAATGAACCCTGTCCTCACGAGAGAGATCGGTCATTTTCTGGAATCGCTCCATAGCCAAGATTTCATCTTCGCTACTTTTTCTGCCTTTAATCTGAGACAGGTGGCAATGCGGAGAAATGGCCTCGGGAGCTAACTCTATCGATTTTTTGAAACAGTCGGCAGCCGCTTCGCTATCGCCCATCTGTTCTTTTAAAACACCCAGCACGGTGTAGGCTTTGGCGTGTCTGGGCTCCAGTTTAATTAATCGATTTAAGGTCGTCAGTGCAGCCTCTGAATCTTCAGATTCTCGATAAACCGTGGCTAAACCAAGCATCGATTCATACAGCGCTGGATCAAGCTCCAGTGACTTTTTGTAAGCCTTGATAGCAAGGTCAAATTTGGATCTTTTACGATATATTTCTGCCAGTTGGTTGTGGGACTCTGGGAGGCTTGGGTCAATCTGCAATGCTCGGCTCACCGCCTGAAACGCGCGATCAAGTTCTCCGAGATCAACAAGTGCCTGCGAAAGATTCGTCCAACATTCCGGGTAGTTGCCGTCGACTTTGAGCGTGCTCTCATAAATTTTTATCGCATCAGATGCTTGTCCCTTTTCCCTAAGCACGTTTCCCAGGCTATTCAATATGGCAGGCTTTTTGGAGTCTATTTCAATAGACTTTCTAAAATGACGTTCGGCTAAGGCCAGATTCCCCATGCGCTGATAAGCCAGACCTAAATTGCCATGTGCCTGGGCGTCGGCGGGGTTTATTTTCAGCGCCTTTGTTATCAGCTGCACTGCTTCTTCCTGGCGCCCTGTATTAACGCAAACCATTCCCAGCAAATTCAATCCGTGAATACTGCTGCTGTCACTGGCTAAAACCTGACGAAAGTGTTTCTCAGCCTCTTCCAGCCTGCCTCTTTGATAGCACTTGAGCCCGGCTTGTAATAAATCAATATTTGTCATGTTGGCGTTTCATCATCTCACCTAAAAGTAAAAAGCCCCGCAGTTGCGAGGCTTTAGTATACAAGCCATCCATGGCTTGTATGTATTGAAGTAGCTCAGTTAAAAGTTATAACCGACTCTTACGCCCCACATACGCTGGCGGCCATAGTCAGCCATAATACGCCCACCACTAAATGCGTTCTGCGAAACCTTATAAACTTCATCGGTCGCGTTATTAACGTAGGCCTTAACTTCCAGATTTTCTACCGGTGTAACCCAGGTAGCACGCAGGTCGAGAGTGGTATAACCATCTTGTTCTGCAAAAGCATACGGCTCGTTCATGGTTCTAAAGTCAGCCTGATGATAAACAGTGGCCCCCGGTATAAGACTGCCCAGCCCACCTAGCTCAAACTGGTAGGAAACATCGAGGTTTACAATATAATCCGGCGAGAAAGAAGCCTCTTCACCGCTAACATCATATGTGGGCGTTGGTATTTCCTCACCAGTATCTGATCTAACCCAAGGGCCGTTGTGCCCGTTAACGGTCTGTGGGTAATAACCACCATCAGGGTGCCCCGCAACCTCAACAAACCGAGCTTCCGTAAATCTTGATTCATTGACCTGGAATTCATCTAATTCAGTGTCGTCATATATCAGGCCCGCTATTATGTTCAGTGCATCTACAGGTTGCCATAGCAACTCAAATTCCACACCTTGGGAAGTCAGGCTTCCACCCGTCTCTTGCCTAGAGCAAATACTAGAGCCACAGGCCTCAAAGACAGTATAAGAAAGGTTGGTATATTCACTGTGATAAAGAGCTGCATTGAACCGCAACGTATTATCGGCCCAAGAAGACTTCATACCCAATTCAAAGGCATCCAGTTCGTTTGGCTTGAGTATATTGCCAGCAGACACGGTACGGGGAATATAACCGGTGGAATAACTACCGTAAAAGTTAATATCGTCATTGAAGGCGTAGTTTAAGGCTAACCTGTAGTCAGTGTGGTCAGCATCAATAACCTCGTCACCGTCGGGCCACTCTGTGTAGTAACTTGCATCCAGCAACTTACCACGGGCCGTATAGCTGCTGCCCCAGACAGACTGATCACCGTAGTAGTTACTGAAGTAACGGGTAGATTTAGTAGAATCTTCTTGATAGCGAATACCAGCGGTGACTGTCAAGGCATCGGTAATATCATATTCGGCATTGCCGTAAATTGCTTTGGATTTGGAACCGTAGTTGTCCCAATATGTCCAGGCAGGATAGCCTGTGTTGCTATCCAGTTTGTCCTCAACATAGGCCCAGAGATAGGCACCGTTGTTTTCATCCTCATCCCACGAGTCAGACCAGTAAGCACCAACAGTCCAGCGGAATGCCTGATCGCTCTTCGAGTTCAGAACAACATCTATTTGATCATTTTCATTATAAAAAACATTGCCATCTGCCAAGCCCCCCGGCCCGGCATCAACATCCCAAAGACTCAGGGAGTCCCCTTCGGTGTGACGGCCCTTAACACTGAGGTCAGCAAAATCCAGATCCCAGTTAAACTCGACAGTCCAGGCTTCAGTTTCAGCCTGCCAGGTATTTTCGAAGTTACCGGTGGCTTCAAAATAGCCCCTTGGGTCGGTGGCAGGATTTTCGTTATGATAGGTACGACCACCGGTTGAAACATCCCCATTTATAGGCGCCTTACGAGCCTCAATATTGTTAAAGAAACCGTTTGAACGACCCGTCTCAGGGTTGATGGGGAGACCCACATAGTGATAGCCAAAGTTGGCATTACCCATGGAGTCATTTTTCCACCGAGTGTATTCCAGGTTGACATCTATGGTGTCGGTTGGAGCCCAGAATGCCTGCGCTCGAATGTAGCTGTTGTCTTCATCGCGAAGGCCACCATCACTGAAGGCCTTATTTTCAATTAGCGGGTCCTGTTCAGTTTTGTTGGCAGTAAGGCGCAGCGCGAAGCTATCACCGAGTGGCAGGTTGACGAAACCTTCAAGCTTGCGCAGGTCGTAGTCTCCTGCGGTAGCTGCCACGCCATAATCGAAGGCTTCTGTGCTTGGCTTTCTGGAAACGATATTCACTAAGCCACCGAGTGTATTTCGTCCATAGAGAGTACCCTGTGGGCCCCGCATGACTTCTACTCGCTCAAGGTCAATCCAGCCAGCCCAACTTGTGCCACCGGCTAGACCGTTGGTATACAGCGGAACAGCCTCGCCATTTAAGCCTGCCACGCCACCACCGCGCATCTTGAAGCTCGGAAAGGGGCCCTGCCACACTACTTTTAACCCGGGTGCTACCTTGGGTAAATCAACGCTGGAATAAATGCCCAGATCGTTCAGTACGCCTCCATCAATGGCCGTAATGGCAATTGGTATGTCCTGTGCGTTTACTTCTCTTTTCGTCGCTGTAACCACAACCTCTTCTAGCATTGCAGTATTAGCCACTGCAGATGACGCAAGAATCGCGTTCGACACTGCTAGCGCCAGCACGGTTTTGGCTGGTCGGCTCATGCGCCCCAGTTTTGAACTCATAATATAATCCTCAGAATTTATAAATTTTGTACCTGAAGCTCAAGGCATTTAATTGATTGGCTAGGAAAATCTTTGCTATTTGTACTTCGAATGCAATTCTAAGTCAACAACTGCTTTAATGTCGTCCCGGCTAAACCGAAAAAAGAAGCAAAGGAAGTAACTTAGAGATTGAAACCGAACACAGATACAACTTTTTTGTTTATTTTCAGATACATAGATAATTAAACTTGTAGGGCATTACAGCTTCCAACACTGGTAAACACCTTCGCTCTATTATGCTCGACAAACAAAAATTCGCTCTACGCCAGCCCAGCTTCGTGGATAGTCACTGATGATTACCTATCAGTCGCTGACACTTGGAGGCACCCTGAGCCTTTCAGGCTCTCCACACTATCTTGCAACAAAAACACAAAAAAAGAGCCCGGTCAGATGACCGGGCTTAAAATCGGCCGTGAGGCCGCCCACATCTAGAAGTTGTAGCTTGCGCTCAAGCCCCAAACCCTGGGGTTATTCCAACTGGACTGGATAGACGCAATATCAGGAGCGTCGCCTGGATTAAAAATAACCGAGCGAGTTAACACCTCTTCGTCGCTGATATTCAGCACATATGCTTGCAGCTCTATAGCTTGACTTGAAGATAGCCAAGAGACTCTGGCATCGGCGATGGCATAGGAGTCCTGCATAGACTCCTCTGTATTAACATCGAAGCTGAAGTATTCATCTGAGTACTGCATCTGCAGCATCGGCGTCAAAACACTTCCGCCAGACAACAAGAAGTCGTAGCTCACCTGCACGCTGGCAGTCCACTCTGGGGAAAGCGCTGGCGTAAACCCATCCAGGCTCAGGTTACCTTCGGCTGTTTGACGATTAGCAAACTGGTCCAAACCATTAACCCAGGAGATTTCGTAATCTCCAAATTCGGAATTCATGTAGGCCAGGGTACCGTCGATGCGCCAGGCATCACCCACAAGCCAATTAACTTCAAACTCAGCTCCCCAAGTGTCAACTTCTCCACCGCTTTCGGTAAACTCGGATACATTATTATCTTCCCCAAGAATCGCGAAAGACTGAGCCTGCATATCTTCATAGTCGTTGAAGTAAAGTGCCGTGTTGAAAATCAGGGTATTTTCAAGCCAGGTGCTCTTATAGCCGATCTCGTAGGCAGTGACTGTCTCGGGGTCAAAGGACAGAGGCACATCTGGTGCGATAAAGTTGATTCCACCCGCACGATAGCCAGTAGACACCTGAGCGAATGCCATGGAGTCATCGCTTAGGTCGTATTCCAGCCCAAGCTTCCACAAGTCATCGTCCCACTCTCCTGTTTCACCGCTGCCCGGCGCCGCAACAGGCGGGAAAACAGACCAGTCGAGCTGGTCTCTCTTTTCTTTGGTATCTTCGGCGTAACGATAACCACCCAGTACACGCATATTGTCGGTCAGCGCATAGCTCGCGTTGGCAAACAGTCCTGTAGAGTCACTGAGGTAATCACCTATGCGATCCCAGTGAGGAATCGCAAACTCACCATCCACACGCTCAAGCCAGTTCCAGGCGCTCTCCATTTCGAAGTAATAAGCGCCAACCATCCACTCCAAGGCCCCGTCACCATTGGAGACCAACTGTAGTTCAGTAGACCACGTTTCCTGGTCTGTGCCCCAGCCGGTAAATCCATTGTTATCGGGATCGCCGCCATCGCTATAATCCGAATCGTAGTTTTGTTCACCTTCAAAGTCATTGATGTTTCCAATGAATTTCATGGTCGCAAAGCCGATGTCCCAGTTTGCATGTAGCGTATAGGAGGTGCTCTCAAGGTCGGCGTTTGAAGGCAGATCGCGGCGAACCTCCCATGGGCCATTATCAAAGTTGTCAGAGGCGTTGTCGGGGGCCCAGAGATGGCCTTGCTCATACTGACCGTTTTTATAACCACCAATCTGCTGATAGCCCCAGATTGCATCGCCGCTACTTTCCTGATCCATATAAGCGATACGCAGAGTAGTTTCAAAATTATCGGTGGGTGCCCAGAGCAGGGTGCCGCGAAGGTACTGGGTATCCTTGTCACGAAGATCATTGCTGCCCGGATATTTGTTCTCAATGTAGCCTTCATGCTCATCCATCATGCCGGCGACGCGAATTGCAAAGTGGTCCCCCATGGGAACATTCACTGCAGCTTCAATTTTTTTGCGATCGTAGTCGCCGTACAAGCCGGTGACATAGCCATTCACCGAGTCCAGGCTTGGTGCCTGGGTATGAACATTGATTGTGCCGCCGAAAGTATTGCGGCCATACAACGTACCCTGGGGGCCGCGCAGCACTTCAATTCGAGCAAGATCAACATAAGAACCTAACGCCTGGGTAGTGGTTGGCACGTAAACACCGTCTTCAAAAATACCGATAACCTGTTCTGCCTCGGTACCTACATTGTTCGTACGCGTTCCGCGCATGGCCAGGCGAGCTTCATTGCCAGACTGTCCCATTTTAAGCCCGGGAACCATGTACTCAATGCGCGTGAGGTCCTCGATGCCACCACGCTTCAAGTCCTCTGCGGAAAAAGCGGTGACTGATATAGAAACGTCTTGCACGCTAGCGGAACGTTTACTTGCCGTTACGACGACCTCCTCTAAAGTGCGAACTTCATCTTGCGCGTAAACCGCGGCTGATGCGCCTAAAGCAAGTGAAACTCCCAGTGAGAGAGCGGTCGGGCGGAACAAAGGTGTCTTATGCATATGAGCTAATCCTGCTTAGTGTGATTGTTTCTCTTGATGGCAGTCTTGTGCTGCTTTGAGGTCGATCAATTTATTGTGGATACATTTGTACTTCGAATGCAATTACATGTCAACAGGTTACCGAAAACAGCGTTTTCGCCCATGTGCGCTTGTACACGAGACTCTTTACAACTGAGACCCTCATTAACGCACAAGACTAAAAATATCATACATATCAATTATTTAAGGTTTCTTTTTTCTGGTAAACTTCGGCCAACCCTGACTGCCACGACAGGCAAGAAGACACTATACAGCCCGAAGCTGTGTTGCATTCGAATACAACTTTTACAGATAATTGCCCGATGAGCATATCCACAATACAAAAAGCCATGCGTAACGGCGAGTTCTCCAAAGCGCGCAATCTTCTGGAGCTGCTTATCGCTGAATCTCCGAACAGCCCGGAATTTCACTACAACCTGGCTATGGTACTGACCAGACTGAACGAGTTCTCCAGCGCCGCAGATCACTTCGAATTTTGCCTGCAACATGCGCCCGAAAACGTGGACCTGATGAATAATCTCGGCAATTCTTTGCGGCTTAGTGGACAACAATCAGAGGCCCTGGTGACCTTCAACAAGATTCTTCGCCTGTCCCCCACCCATCCGCCAGCGCGCTGCAATCGCGGCTGGTTGCTATTGGCCACCGGAGATCCTCGATCTGCTGAATCGGACTTTCATGCCACACTTGAGCAAAGCAAGGATATTGAGGAGGCATGGCGAGGACTTGCCGATGCGTTGCTGGCACAAGAAAAAATCACGGACGCACACAAAGTGCTTCAAGAGAGCCTTACACGCTTTCCTGATTCGGCGGGCTTACAAAATTCAATGGGAGTGTTGCACGTCAAAATGCGAACCCCGGCATCGGCCCTCGCCTCTTTCAAGAAAGCCGTCAGTCTTAACCCTGAGCATGCGGAAGCTCTAACCAACTTAGGCATCACCGCAGAACAGCTCGGAGACTTCGACCTTGCAGAAAAGAGCTTGCAACACTCATTGAGGGTACGCCCCGGCCACGCGTCCACACACTTCCATCTGGCACATCTGGCCCCCCATCAAAGTACGCCAGCGGAAATCAGTGCACTTGAGTCAGCGTTGGCGGATAGTGCAAATGATGATGCCGCCCGTATCGATCTTGAATTTGCTCTGGGAAAGTCTTTTGCAAAAATGGGGGAATATGAACGAGCGTTTCAGCAATTCTCAAGCGCCAGGAAAAGACTGCACCAAACTGAGTCTTTTGATAGCGAGTCAGCGATAGCCGAACTCAATGCCCAGATGCATTACAAGGTATCTCTAAGTGAACAGAGTGTGCCTGAGATACTTTTCATAACCGGTATGCCGCGCTCAGGCACCACACTGACAGACCAGATACTTGCCGCTCACTCTCAAGTCTATTCTCTGGGAGAGTCTGGTGCGCTCTTGGAACTGCATTCAAAACTAGCTGGGTTAACGAAGAGCTCCACTAACCAACTCAACGAGGGCAGTAAGTCAGAAATCGCCGCCTGGTTGCGACAGAGACTGAAAAACCATGAGGGCGCACCAGTGACTCTGGACACCAGTCCTGGACAGTTCGCCAATCTGGGGCTGCTTGCTGAGTTGTTGCCCGAAGCTAGGTTTATCGTGTGCACACGCAACGCAATCGATACCTGCGTTTCCATTTTCGAGCAGCCTCTGACCAGGTCACACGGTTACGCAAATACTTTGGAGCACCTGGGCCAGTACTACAGCGCCTATGAGAAACTAATGGCTCATTGGAAAAACCAGTTTCAAGACAGGCTATACATCCAGAACTACGAGGCGCTGATCGCATCGCCCGAACAACAAATAACCAGCCTGCTTGAGCATTGCGAACTGCCGTTTGAGCAAGCATGTACGGATTTTCACTTGCAGCAGCGCGCCGTTCTAACACCCAGTGCAGCCCAGGTGCGACAGCCATTAAACAGCCGATCTATAGGACGCTGGCGCCATTATGAACACTTTTTAGGGGAACTGATTAGTCAGCTCCCTAGCGATCACAATCAGCCCGAATAGTATTGGTTCAGGTGAGCCACAATATCACCGGACTCGAACATTCCGACATCCTGGCCGGGATCGTAAAGATAGGGAATCGAAACCCTACCCTCTCTGTGCATAAGGTGACGCCGGTTCACCAGAGTGCTTTCGGGAGTGATGTTCAATGCATTGCGTACCGGCGGCAAAAGCCACTCCTGTAGCTTGGTACGACCACAATTGCGAACAATGTAAGGGATTTCCATCTCACAAAGCTTTTCTCGCACGATCCGGGCGTAAGGGCTGGACTCAAAACTATACAGTTCCAGCAGCTGCTCCGGTTCCGTTCCTGAATTGACCTGCATACCCCGACTCATACGCGGCGCGCTGGCCAACATGGAGCCAGCTGTCTGAAGCCGACCCAGCTTCCACTTAAGCGGTAACTCGCCACCGCCGTAAGTTGCGAACAAGTAATCAATAATATCCAGAGACTCGTACATCTCCACCCCGGTGTTAGGGTCTATCAAATAGGGAAACTGGACCTTGCCGCCCCGCTCTACCAATTCAGGACGAAAACGCTCTCCATTTTTAGGACAGGGAAGCACCAGGACATCAAGGTCCAGCTCAGTCAGTGCTTCACGCACCAAACGGCAGTAGGGGCAATTTTCTATATCGTAAAGCTGGATCAACTCCGCTGGCTTGTCGGTCCCGGCGGCAACCTGAATACCATTGGTGCCGCGAATCAGGGTAGAGATCAGGGAAGTGGCTGTGTTCAGTGGCATGGTGAAATTCCGTTAATCGGTGTTATGTGGTGATGTCGTTACTGCAGGAGGCGCTGCGTCATCCCTAACAGGGAAGCTTGCGTCATTCTCGCGCAGACAGAGATCCAGTGTGGGTGCTGGCTAACAGACACAAATTCTACTGGATTCCCGCCTGCGCGGGAATGACGGGTTGTGCGCGGGAATGACGGGCGCTGTGTGGAAATGACGAGGCAGAGGCTTAAAGCCCCTGATACTCTTTTTCCAGACGCTTCATGGCTTTTTTCGATACGCCACCGAGGGTGGAAATCGCGTGGCGCAATCTTGCTCGGCTCATATCCGGGCCCAGCATCTCCATGGAATCAACAACAGAGAACGATGCGCTGGTGCCGGCTATCGCGACAAATATCGGCGACAGGAAATCTTTAACCTTAACCTCAGTAGCATCAGCCACAGCCTTTAGCTCATTCCAGATATTGTCTCGATTCCACTGCTGCAGCGCTTCCATCCGCCACAGCGCAAACTGCAGTCCTTTGACCACATCTTCTTTTTCACCTTTAACCCCGGAAAAGCTATCTTCTGTGAGCGGTAAGGTTCCCGATACTAAAAAGCCTGCCAGTGGCCCAAAATCACTGAGCGTTTCCATGCGCTTTTGCGCATGTGGCAGCACTTTCATCAAGTTGGCTTCGTTGTAAGCCCAATCGATCAAGCGTTTGGCCAGCTGCTGCTGATCCAGGTCTTCACGAATCCACATGCCGTTGAGCCAGGAAAGCTTCTCGACATCAAAGATGGGGCCACCTAAAGAGACGCGTTGAATATCAAAGTTATCCTGCATTTGCTGCAGGCTGAATTTCTCGCTTTCATCGGGCATAGACCAGCCCATACGCCCCAGGTAATTCAATAGCGCTTCTGGCAAAAAGCCCATGCGCTGATAATACAAAATACTGGTGGGGTTCTTACGCTTGGAAAGCTTGGACTTATCAGGGTTACGCAACAGCGGCAGGTGACACAACTGAGGCATGTCCCAACCAAAATACTGATACAGCAATACGTGCTTGGGCGCCGAGTTAATCCACTCTTCACCGCGCAGTACGTGGGTAATACCCATCAGATGATCATCTACGACATTGGCTAAGTGGTAGGTAGGCATGCCATCTGATTTCAACAGGATCTGCGCATCCACCATGCTCCAGTCAAGCTCAATAGTGCCACGTAGCATATCGTCTACCGAGCACGCGCCCTCCTCTTCAGGCACTATCATTCGAATCACATAGGGCTCACCCGCAGCTTCACGCTTTGCGACTTCCGCTTCAGGCAATTTAAGGTCAGACGGCTTTAGCGCAGAGCTACTGCCAGCAGCGCGCAGGGCTTCACGTAGTTCATTGAGTTCCTCCGCTGTGCGATAACAAACAAAGGCCTTACCTTCATCGACGAGCTGGCGAGCGTAATCGCCATAGATATCCATGCGCTCACTCTGACGATAGGGGCCACAATCTCCACCCACATCAGGGCCCTCGTCCCAGCTCAGGCCAAGCCAGTTAAGCGAGTCGAGAATAGCTTGTTCGGATTCAGGCGTGCTGCGCGTTTGGTCGGTGTCTTCTATGCGCAGCACAAACTGGCCACCATGAGCCCTGGCGAAGCACATATTGAATAAGGCGATATAAGCGGTGCCAACGTGGGGGTCACCGGTAGGTGATGGCGCAACGCGAGTACGAACGGTCATGACAATCCTGGGGTAGTTTTCAAGAGCGGCGATTATACGGCCTCTACCACGTAAATCCCACTGGAATGCAGGCTGCCCAGCTACGCTCTCAGCAAAGGTTTAGGCGGACAGAGCAGTTCAAATGACGGGTGTTTCCCAGTCAAAGGCGTTCAAAACACGCAGGAAAGGCTCATCCAGCCCTGCGGTCAGGGGCAAGGTTTCACCCGACACTGGATGCAGCAACTGCACACCGGTGCAAGCCAGTAAAAGGCGGCCGCAGTCGTATTGCTGTTCAAAAAAACGGTTGTGCACGCCCTTTCCGTGTTTTGCGTCGCCGATAATGGGATAGCCCAGGTGTTTCATGTGCCTGCGCAGCTGATGTTTACGGCCCTGCTCAGGCTGCAAGGCAACGAGTGAGTAGCGGCTCTGGGGGTATCGATCGACCGCATGGGGAATTTCAACGGTCTGCAGGCGGCGATAACGAGTCACTGCCTCTTTCGCGGGTTTCTCTTGGGTTCGATCACGATCGCCTATTTTATCTGGTTTGTCTTGCAATGGATGATCGATCACACCCTGGGCCGGACACCAGCCCCTGACCACGGCCAGATAGGATTTTATGACACAGTGATCGGCAAACTGCTCGGAAACCGCTCGCGCGATTTCAGATGACAATGCAAACAAGAGTACGCCGGACGTGGGTTTATCCAAGCGGTGCACCGGGTAGACCCGCTGACCGATCTGGTCACGCAATAACTGCAGGGCAAAGCGCGTTTCATAGCGGTCAATGGGACTGCGGTGCACCAGCAGGCCGCTGGGTTTGTTGACAGCGACCAGATATTCATCCCGATACACAATCGGGAGTTGTTCCATAGATTCAGTACTGATTGAAGTAGGCTTGCACCTTCGCCGGGTCGTCAGTCTTGGTCAAAATTAATTTAAGCAGCACACGTGATTGCGCCGGATTGAGCTCGCCTGAGGCAACGGTCCCCATCGCATCATCATCGGTTTCAATGTTCCGGCCAACAGTGCCGCTTGTGACTCGTGTTGATCGAACGACCACAACACCTTTCGCTCGCGCCCGCTCTACTGCTTTAAGCGCATCGCCGGTCATGTTCCCATTACCCACACCGGCGGTCACTATACCTTTGGCGCCGTTTTGCACTGCCGCATCGATCAAATCAGGAGAGACGCCTGCGCTTATATAAATGACATCCACTCGAGGCAGGGCCTTCATACCCTTAACAGAAAACTCTGATCCCTTGGTATGGGTACGATAGGGCTGTCGATAGTAGCGATTTTCGCCGTAAAGGGTTGCGCCCATCAGGCCTCGCTCTGCTGACACAAAAGTCTGCACGTCGGTGGTACTGGTTTTAGTCATGCCACGGGCGCCATGAATATCATCATTAATAACAACCAATACTCCCCTGCCCCTCGCATCGGGGTCGGCCGCAACCGCAACGGCATTGAAAATATTGAGTGGTCCGTCGGCCGAAAGTGCTGTTGCCGGGCGCATCGCTGCGGTCATCACAACCGGCTTGTCACTGCGTGCCACCAGGTTAAGGAAATACGCGGTTTCCTCGATGGTGTCGGTACCGTGAGTAATCACAATGCCGTCCACGTCCTTTGAAGCCAACAGTGCATTGACCCGATCAGCAAGTGTTAGCCACACCGCATCACTCATGTCCTGACTGCCCACATTGGCAACTTGTTCACCGGTGATATTGGCCAATTCGCCCAACTGCGGCACAGCGGCAATGAGAGTCTCTACGCCCACTTCACCAGAGGTATAACCTGCCTGGGTGCCGGTGGCCGCGGCACCGGCAATGGTGCCTCCGGTCGCCAAAATTACAATATTCGCTTTCATGGATTCTCCTGCCAGGGAAGCATTGCCGGTGATCATGACGACAACCAGAAACAGTACTCGGCCTAAAATATTCATAGTTGGGCTCTTCGTTAACAACGCAAGGAGGCGTAAGTATCGGTGAATTGTTCGACGTGCTCAAGCCTGCTGCACGGGCATCAGAGACGGATGCGGTTTAAGCGACCTATTGCAGGAGGAACTAGTGCAGGGTGAAAAAATCAGAGAGAACAATCATGCCCGACAACATCAGAAAAACGACGGCCGCAGTTATTACTATATTGACTGCTCGCTTGGGTTCATCAGGCTCATAGATAGGCAGCTGAGGCAGAAAAGACTCTTTCACGGGGGTCAAACTTTGGCCAGAGGAATCCTGTTGAACTGGACCAGCCAGGCGATAACCTTTTTTAGGAATGGTCTCTATTAGATGCCGGTCATGCCGATCTTCAAGGTGGCCGCGAAGCAAAGAGATGCAATGAGTCACATTCTTGTCGCTGGTGCATCTGCCTTCCCAGGCTTCCTCAACCAGCATATCCTTTGCTACCACTTCACCTTTATGCCGAACCAGGCAAATCAATACATTACTCACCTGAGGTTGCAGGTGGGTTACATGCCCGTCGACACAGATCTCACTGGCATCAGGGTCGAAATCCACTTCCCCAATACGATAGCTCGTCACACGTCACCAATCCGTATGTACTGTGAAGATGCCCGAAAAAGTATAGCAAGTGCGCGGAAAAGCACACCCCATTGCGATGCAATTACCTAAACCGTTTTGTGCTAACCAAGAAGCTGTTTAGCACATCGACAAATATTGAATATTACTCGGGGGCTTTGGTTGGACCGCGGTGTATCACTTCTCGCAATTTTTGAATCAGCTGAAAAAAGACAGGAACCAGGATCGTGCCGCCAATGGCCGCCATGATCGTGCCGCCGAATACGGCAAGTCCCAGGGAAGCCCGACTCGCGGCGCCGGCACCACTGGCGATAACCAGCGGGAAGACACCAACAACGAAAGAGATACCCGTCATCATCACTGGACGAAAACGCAATCTTGCTGCTTCCAGCGTGGCCTCCGTCAACTCCATGTTATCCACTTCGCGCAGTTGTTTGGCGAACTCCACAATCAAGATGGCAGTCTTGGACGCCAGCCCGACCAATAAGACCATACCAATCTGTCCGTACAAGCTCAGTGAGGACCCGGATATTTTTAAGGCGATAGCTGCACCCAACATCGCGATCGGCACCGAAAAGATAATAGCGAATGGCGTTAAAAACGATTCGTACAAAGCGGCAAGGAACAGGAAGGTAAACACCAGCGACATTGCCAAAGCAATGGGCGCCATGTTGCCTGATTTGCGTTCTTCATAGCTTGAATCGGTCCAGTCAAACTTGAATCCCATCGGCAGCGACGCTTCGCTAATTCTTTCCATGGCCATCATCGCATCACCCGAGCTATAACCCAGGGCAGCATTGGGTCGGCCATTAATCACTGCTGAATCATAGGTATTGTAGCGATACAGTACATCAGCACCCTGTATGGGTTCTGGCGTAACCAGAGCGCTCAAGGGAACCTGCTTCCCACGGCTGTTGGGGACATAAAGTTTTTCCAGGTCACTCTCATTCTGGCGATAGGAGGCATCAGCCTGCACCATCACCTTGTAGGTCTTGCCGTACAAGTTGAAGTCGTTAACGTAGAAGCTACCCAGCTGCGTCTGCAATGTCAGGAAGATATCGCTTACCTTCACGCCCAGCACTTTTGCCTGAACCCGATCAACTTCCAGCCAAATCTGCGGATAGCCCGCGCGGAAAGGGGTAAAGGAGCCAAGTATCTCATCCGCTGCGTTGGCCTGGGCAACCATGCCCTGGGTGGTCGCAAACATCTCAGTTGCGCCCCGGCTCTGCGTATCCAGCAGTACATAAGAAAAGCCGGCGACAGCGCCAAGGCCCGGAATAGCCGGCGCTCCAAACACAAGTGCCTGTGCTTCCATATTTTGGGCAAACAATGCCTGATACTTCTTTTGCAATGCGAACTGGTGCTGCGCCGGGTCTTTGCGATCATGCCAGGGTTTCAGCTTGGCAATAATCATTGCCGCGTTAGACTGCAAGGCGGTATTAAGCACGCTGTAACCATTCACCGTAAGCACATACTCAATCGCAGGGTCCGCTTCGAGAATCTGGTTCATCTCGTCAACCAGGGCGCCGGTTCGATTCAATGACGCCGACTGTGGAAGCTGCACATCCACCATGAAGAAACCCTTGTCTTCATTGGGAATAAAACTGGTTGGAATGCCTTTGAACAGCGCGCCCAGCAGCACGAACAAGCCTACGATCAGCAATGAGCCCACCACCAGATGCGATATCAAGAAACGCACCAGGGCGAAATAGCCTCGACTCACAACATCAAAACCCACGTTGAAGCCACGCACAACGATATTTGGCTTGCTGTGCCCGGGCTTGAGAATCAGCACACACAGCGCTGGGCTCAAGCTGAGTGCATTAATCATAGAGATCATTACCGCAATCACCAGGGTCGCGCCAAACTGCGAGAACATTTGACCGGTAATGCCTGGCAGCAACATCGTGGGGCCGAATACGGCAGCCAGCACCAGCGAGGTCGCGAATATGGGTGCTGCCACTTCCTGCATCGCTTTTTCAGTCGCTTCACGCGGTGACATTCCCTCGTCGTGCATGAGCCTTTCTACGTTCTCTACAACAATAATCGCGTCGTCCACCACAATGCCGATTGCTAGGATCATGGCGAACAGCGTCACGGTGTTAATCGTCATACCTAAAAAGTACAGCGCCGCTAGCGTGCCGATAATCGAAACGGGAACCGCGATAGTGGGTACCAGCGTCGCGCGCACGTTCCCCAAAAACAGGTAAGTCACCAGAATGACTAAGGCGATGGTAAAGAACAGTGTCAGTATGGTCTCTTCCAGTGAAGCCTCAATAAACAGCGTCGTATCGTGCCCGACGACATAGTCCACACCATCGGGAAAGTACTGTTTCAACTCATCCATCTTGGCTCTGACCGACTGGGCGGTTTCCAGCGAGTTGGCTTCCGAGAGCTTGTATATAGCCAGCAATACGCCCGGCCGGTTATTAAACTCGCCGAAACCTTTATAGCCCTGAGAGCCTAACTCCAGGCGTGCCACGTCCGATAGCCGCAAAATCGACCCGTCCTCAGTGGCTCGTAGAACAATATCGCCAAATTCTTCAGCTGTTTTCAGGCGCCCCTTGGTTTTAAGTACGTACTGAAATTGGGTGTCATCCGGACTGGGCGCACCGCCTAGTTGACCAACGGCAGCCTGAACGTTTTGCTCTTCGATCGCGCCCAGCACCTGATTCACCGAAATATTGTTACTGGCTAGCGAAACCGGGTTCAACCAAACTCGCATACCATAATCTTGCGCGCCGATAATGGTAGCCTCGCCTACTCCGGTCACCCGTGCCAGCTCACCCTGTACGTTAAGGCTCGTATAGTTTGAAAGGAATACCCCATCGAACTGTCCGGTGGGAGAAAACAGGTTGACCACCATCAACATATCGGGCGAGCGTTTCTTGACACTAATGCCGCGCTTTCGCACTTCCACCGGTAAAAACGGCTCAGCGAGCGCCACCCGGTTTTGCACGTCGACCTGAGCAAGCGAAGCATCCACGCCAATCTCAAAGGTGACGGTTAAGGTATAACTGCCATCACTGGCCGACTTAGAGGACATGTAAACCATACCCTCTGCACCGTTCACCTGATCCTCTATCGGTGAAGCAACCGCCTCCTTAACCGTTTCAGCTGAAGCCCCGGGATAATTAGCCCGAACCACTACTTTTGGCGCTGAGATATCCGGGTATTGATCGACAGGCATGACATAGCCGGCCATCAACCCCACGATAACGGTGAGAATGGCTATGACAAAAGCAAAACGCGGACGTTTGATAAAAAATGCTGGACCCATGATGGTTCGTCCTGAATGAGGTATTAGTAGGAGTTACAAAAGACTGACAGTTGCGCCCTCGCGGAGCATTTGTGCGCCAACGGTAATCACTTTGGCCCCCTCTTCCAGTCCTTCCAGGACTATCCATTCATCTTTGTAACGAATACCCAGCGTCAGGTTGCGTCTGACGACCGTATTACTGTCGTCGACGACCTTCACGAAATGGCCTTCCTGATCTTGCATGACGGCTTTTTGAGGAATCAACACCCGGTTGAACGATCGCAGCGCCTCGCCCGTTATGGTGACGCTATTACCCGGCAGTAATAGCCCGTCCGGGTTGGGGAATAAAATCCGGCCGCTGACCGTGCCGCTACTGGCGGTCGAGGTATTATCCCAGGCTTCAAATGCCCCTTTTTGCGAATACTCAACACCGCCAGAGAGCAGTAACGATACAGCCAGTGGTGGCACATCAATGTCTCTTGCTTCCAGTTCTTTGCGAAGCAAAACGAACTTGTGGTACTGAGCCAGTTGCACCCCCGCGGTCACGTAAATCGGGTCCATTTCTACCAGCGTGAAAAGTGGCTGCGGGCTGTTGGGGGAGTTAGGCACTACCGCGTCGCCAATCGAGTAGTAAGGTTTGCTGATCTTTCCAGTGAATGGCGCATAAATTTTGGTGCGCGCGAGGTTCAGCTTGGTCTGGGCAATTTGCGCTCTAGCGGAGGCGACGGCAGCTCGTGCGCTATCAATACCCGCCCGGGCCTTGTCGTAATCTTGCTGTGAAATGTACCCCTGTGGCATCAGATCTTCTGCTCGATCCCAGTTGGACTTAGCTTGGGTGAACGAGGCTTCTGCAGACTGTAAATTGGCCTCAGCCACATCATTGGCACTGGCGTAAGTTGAATCATCAAACTCCAAC
>JBDWQQ010000088.1:0-99466 GCA_039986455.1 Halioglobus sp. | reverse complement strand
CTGTCCATCTTCGAGAAGAGAAAAACCGTACCCTAGCTCTTCCAAGAGTCCGAGCTCAAAGCGCCGCAGAGTGGCCTCCACAGGGGCGGCGTCAGCCAGTTCACCAAGGGCGGCCCCATAGGCCGCAAACAATTGCGGGTGCGGGTCATGGCGGTGCAGCAATCGCATTAGCAGCTCGTTCATGTACATGCCGCTAAACAGACGCTCTCCTCGCAACTGAGGCGCTACGCCCGCGGCTTCCACATGGGTCAGGGTTTTCATTTCGCTGCGTCCGGAAAAAGACAGCAGAAGAGGAACAAAGGGCTGTAACAGTGCGGCGTTGCTGCCGCCTTTAGTGCGCCGTCGCGCCCCTTTGCTCACCAGGCTGATTCGGCCGTGCTCCGCGCAGAGTACTTCCAGAATTAAGCTGGTATCCCGATAGGGACGACTATGGAGTATATAGGTGGGTTGCAGGCTGACTCGCATGGCACGCCAGCTCAGGTGTCGTCGTAGCCCAGACTGCGCAGGGCGCGCTCGTCATCAGACCAACCGCTCTTCACTTTGACCCACAAACGCAGCATGACCTTACAGTCAAACAAACGCTCCATATCCACTCGCGCATCGGTGCCTATAGAGCGCAAGCGAGAACCTTTTTCTCCGATAATGATTCTTTTCTGCCCCTCTCGCTCGACCAGAATAAGCGCTGAGATATGTGCAATCTCATTGTCGAGTCCAAACTCCTCTATCTCAACAGCTACCGAATAAGGCAGTTCATCACCCAGCTGGCGCATGATTTTCTCGCGCACGATCTCAGCCGCCAAGAAGCGCTGGCTACGATCAGTTATCTGCTCTTCTGGATAAAAATGTTCGGACTCGGGCATATACTTGAGAATCTCCTGTTCAAGCATATCCACGTTATGTTGGCGCAGAGCAGACACAGGCACGATGGCCTCAAACTCACCACGGTCTGCTAATTCCTGAAGATGCGGCAACAGTATATTTTTGTCCTCCAACAGATCCACTTTATTGACCACAAGCAGCGCTGGAATTTTTGCCCGTTGCACATGTTCCAGTACCATTTGGTCCTCTTCAGTCCAAGCAGTACGGTCGACCAAAAACAAGACAAGATCGACATGCTTGATCGCAGAGCTGGCGGCTCGGTTCATATAGCGATTAATCGCTTTGTCCTCTGCTTTGTGCAACCCCGGTGTATCGACAAAAATAACCTGATAGTCATCTTCCGTTTTTATGCCCAACACCTGATGTCGCGTCGTTTGGGGTTTACGAGAGGTAATACTGATTTTCTGGCCCAGAATATGATTAAGCAGGGTGGATTTGCCCACATTTGGGCGCCCTACAATGGCGACATAACCACAGCGTTTGTTAGGAGTTTCCATGGGCCTCCAGCCGTTCTAGCGCAATACGCGCAGCCGCCTGTTCTGCCTTGCGACGACTGCTACCTGCTCCCTCGACCACCAACACCGGTTTTGCCACGTGACAGGCGACATGAAACTGCTGATCGTGATCGTCGCCCAAAACCCCGAGCAACTCGTATTCCGGTAGGGGTCTTCTTCGCCCCTGCAAGTATTCCTGCAATTGGGTTTTAGCGTCTTTGTCTGCTCCCTCCAGGGTAAGCGCATCCAAACGGCCCCTGAACCAGGTCAAAACGCAACTTCGGCAGGCCGCGACGTCCGAATCCAGCAAAATGGCGCCAGCAACCGCTTCCAGAGCATCAGCCAGAATTGACCCCCTGCGCTTTCCGCCGCTTTTGCGCTCACCAGGACCGAGTAAAAGATGCTCGCCCAAGTCCAGTTCTTTGGCGACTTCGGCCAGGGTATCGCCTTTGACAAGGGATGCCCGCATGCGGCTCATATCGCCCTCTCGGGCATCAGGAAACTTGGCGTAAAGCGCCTCGGCGACAATATGATTAACGATGGAGTCGCCCAGAAATTCCAGGCGTTCGTTGTTGCGCCCGCCCACGCTGCGGTGGGTCAATGCCAATTGAAGTAGGCTACTATCGGCAAAGTGGTAGCCCAGCGCTCGTTGCAGGCGCTCTGAATGTGCCTGCTTATCGGTCACTTGGCGTTGGGTTGCCCTGCCACGAAGAGCAGATCATCGAAATTCAAAACCGCGTCTATTCGGCCCGCTATCGGTATTCGAGCCTCATAACTGGCGTCAATAAACGTTTTGCCTTTTTCGCGATAAATTTCGACGTCACCTATCGCGATGGCGTAGATCTGGTTGGTGTTAAATAGTTTGTCGAGCCTCCGCCGAACCTGCCCTACGGTTGTGGTACCTGGTTGATGCTCTGCGGCGACCGTTGAGACTATGTCTTTAATCGTAAGGTACTCTGAATAATGTGGCACCATTTTCACGAAGCACATGACATAAAACCCCAGCATGATCGCAATGGCCAACATGCCAGGTATCGACATCCCTTTCTGATACTGCAATGAGCGCATATCCCTACCCCCCAGTTAGATTATTATCCTCATTCTATCAGGCCAACTCGACTGAAGCTTGGCACACTGAGGAAGGAGTCCCAGTGCATCCAAATTGCGAAGGCCTTCCCTACTATATCCTTTTCTGGCACCTGACCCCAAACCCGCGAATCAGAGCTATTGTCACGATTATCCCCCATCATGAAATAGTGCCCCGGCTTAACCACCACTGAAAAGTTACGCGGCATACGAGCATCGTCCACCTGCATGAGGTGATTGGCTTCGCCCAGCTGCTCCATGCCCAGCCGATAACGCGCGTTTACACCCGGAGCAATGGCGAGTTCCTCTCGACCGATAGCCGTCCCATTCACAAACAAACGCTTATTGCGATAGCTCACCGTATCACCCGGCAATCCCACGACGCGTTTGATGTAATAAGTTTCGTTCATATGCGGAGGAAAGAAGACCATGACATCGCCGCGCTGAGGCTCATTCAAATCCAGCACCTTGGTGCGTGTCACAGGCAGTCGAATCCCATAGGTAAACTTGTTAACCAGAATATAGTCGCCCACCTGCAGTGTCGGCACCATCGACGATGAGGGAATCTGAAAGGGTTCGACGAGGAAAGAGCGCAGTACAAATACGATAAAGAGTACCGGGAAAAACGACCGCGCGTACTCAACAAGTACTGGCTCTGATGCTTGATCGGCCACGCGTGCCTGAAACTGTTGTTGCTGGGGGTTGTTGTCCTTGTCCCAATTTGGGTACTGGCTCTGCAGGTCCGCAATCACTTTCTTACGGCCCGGTGCCAGAAACAGCGTGTCGAGCAACCAAATCAGGCCCGATCCGCCCACCAGTATCACCAGTATGAGGGGAAAATCTATGGTTGCGCCGCCCATTAGCCGTCTACCCTCAATACAGCGAGGAATGCCGACTGGGGTATTTCCACGTTGCCCACTTGCTTCATGCGTTTCTTACCTGCTTTTTGCTTTTCCAGCAGTTTCTTCTTACGAGTGGCATCACCACCGTAACACTTGGCCGTTACGTTTTTGCGCAGCGCTTTTACTGTCTGCCTGGCCACAATTTTACCACCCACCGCTGCCTGAATGGCCACATCAAACATCTGTCTGGGGATCAATTCCTTCATTTTTTCAGTCAGGGCGCGGCCACGATATTGAACCTGATCCTGGTGAACGATAACGGCCAGCGCATCGACCCTATCACCATTAATCATCACATCAAGACGCGACAACTTGGCCGCTTCAAAGCGTTCAAAACTGTAATCCAGAGAGGCATAGCCGCGACTCACCGACTTCAATCGATCGAAGAAATCCAGCACCACTTCTGCCATCGGAATATCGTAAACCACTGACACTTGCGCACCGAGGAACTGCATGTCTTTCTGCACGCCGCGTTTGTCCACGCACAGCGTAATCACATTTCCCAGATAATCTTGCGGCACAAGAATATTACAACGGGCAATCGGCTCACGCATTTCCTCAATGTCGCCAACATCTGGCAAAGACGATGGATTATCAACCTTGATCACATCGCCATTTTTCTTCTCAATTTCATAGATTACCGTAGGTGCCGTCGTAATCAGGTCCAGGTTGTACTCTCGCTCCAGGCGCTCCTGGATAATTTCCATGTGGAGCATGCCCAAAAACCCGCAGCGAAAACCAAAGCCCAGCGCGTCAGAGCTCTCCGGCTCATAAAAGAGCGAGGCATCATTCAGCGTTAACTTACCGAGTGCGTCACGAAAATCTTCATAGTCATCGGAGGATATGGTGAAAATGCCGGCGTAAACCTGCGGCTTGACCATTTTAAACCCGGGTAATGCGCCTACGTCCGGGTTTTTATCGTGTACCAGGGTATCGCCCACTGGAGCACCGTGAATGTCCTTGATACCAGCCACTACAAAGCCAACTTCACCCGCCTGCAGGCAATCGGTCTCATGCCGTTTGGGAGTAAAAATGCCGACGCTATCGACTTGATGTGCCTTGCCCAATGACTTGGCGACAATTTTATCCCGCTTACGCAGAACACCCTGTTTCACTCGCACCAGGGACACAACGCCAAGGTAATTGTCGAACCAGGAGTCAATAATCAGGGCTTGCAGGGGCGCGTCGCGATCCCCTTCGGGTGGCGGTATTTCTTCTACCAGGTACTCCAGAGCATCTTCGATTCCCATGCCGGATTTCGCACTGACCGGGCAAGCATTGCTGGAATCTATGCCAATAATTTCTTCGATTTCCAGTTTTACCCTATCCGGGTCGGCCTGCGGCAAGTCCATCTTGTTGAGAATCGGCAGTACTTCCAACCCCTGCTCGATTGCGGTGTAACAATTGGCTACCGACTGAGCTTCCACACCCTGCCCTGCGTCCACCACCAACAACGCTCCCTCGCAAGCTGCCAGAGAACGGGAGACCTCATAGGAAAAATCAACGTGGCCCGGGGTGTCAATGAAATTGAGCTGATAGACCTGGCCATCTCGCGCTTTATAGTCGAGCGTGACGCTCTGGGCCTTGATGGTAATGCCCCTCTCACGCTCAATATCCATGGAATCCAGGACCTGCTCATCCATCTCACGGGCACTCAATCCCCCGCAGTGCTGAATAAAACGATCAGCCAGGGTCGACTTGCCATGGTCAATATGGGCAATGATGGAAAAATTTCGGATGTGCTGGAGATCACTCACTCGTTCGGGCCCGGAAAAAGGTCAGGCAACGACTCAAGCTTGAGCCGCTGCAGGAAAAACGCGCGATTGTACCCGAATCGGCTGGCCCTAGCTATCAGTGCCCGAGGAGAGTCGAGGTTAATCAGTGAGTCTCAGTCCGATAAAGAGCGGTGACCCCCTGCGCATCAAGCGCATGGGTACCGAGCTTCCGCTCTTCAAACCGTCCACGTCCTTGCCAAACGCGGTCACTGATTTCACCGGAGTACTGCCTATCAGCGTGATGATATCACCCTGCATGACGCCTGCTTGTGCAGCCACGGAGCCCGGCACGACCTCTCTAACGAGCACGCCTCCTGCCAGCCCGGAGCGCTCGAGGACCTCCTGAGGCGCCTCCTCTATGATCAGTCCCAGACGGCCACCCTGCTCTTCATTGCCACTGTTCGCGTTCAGGGTGTAGCTGTCTTCGGAATCCAGTCCTCCGACTTTGACTTTTAAAGTCTTGCGCTTTTTGTCGCGCATGATCACCACTGGCACTCGGGTACCCGGCGCGATCAGACCGACCACATGGGGCAGGTCAGAGGACGCTGGAATGTCTTTACCATCGAAGCTGATGATGACGTCGCCCTCGCGCAAATCGGCATCGGCCGCAGGGCCATCGGGCGCTAATTGAACAACTAAAGCTCCCCGCGGACGCTCAAGGCCAAACGACTCGGCCAGATTTTTATCCACGTCCTGAATGGTTACACCCAGCCAACCTCGGGTGACTCGGCCGCTTTCTTCAAGCTGAGCCACTACGTTACGCACAACGCTAACGGGAATAGCAAACGACAGTCCAATGGATCCACCACTGCGGGTGAAAATCTGTGAGTTAACACCGACAACCTCGCCGTCAAGATTGAACAGCGGCCCGCCGGAGTTGCCCGGATTGATCGCTACGTCTGTTTGAATAAAAGGAACGTAGTTTTCACCGTTTTCAGTAGGCAAGCTGCGGCCCTCCGCACTCACAATCCCTGCGGTCACCGAGTAATCAAGCCCAAAGGGAGAACCGATAGCCAGAACCCATTCACCCACATCCAGGTCGTCGTGGGACGCCAGCTTGAGTACAGGCAGGTCCTTAGCGGAAATGCGCAACAACGCAAGATCGCTGCGGGGATCGGTTCCCACCACCTGCGCGTCAAATTCACGGCGGTCGCTCATCCTGACCAAAACACTGTCGGCCCCTTCAACCACATGATTGTTAGTGACAATCAAACCGTCCTCAGAAATCACGAAACCCGAACCCATTCCCATGCGCTGGTGAGGCGCAGGCGGTGCCCCCCGAAATTCGAAGAAGCGTCGCAGATACTCGGGCATTTCTTCCGGGCTGGGCTGTCCCTGGCCTGGCCGAGGCGCACTGGCTTCGACAATAATTTTCACTACTGCCGGAGAGCTTTGTTTTACGATCTCTCTGAATTCGGGAAGTTGGGCCCCATTAGCAGCCTGGCCTATCAACAACAGCACAGTGAACAGCAACAATGAGATTGGTTTGAGGGCTAAGGTCATTCGATTATCCGCATTCAATAAATTGATAGAAGAGCGTTCAGGGCTTGATCAACTGATCTGTACAGCCTCTGTATCTTGGTGAATAATTTCTACCAGGGTGGGCTGTAAACTGCTGTCGTCCCGGTGACGGTGCGCGTGAAGTCGAACCAGCCCGAAGCCCAGTGCAAACCCAACCACAGCACCAAGGGCGCTCCCTAGGTCCGCATTGGCAGGCACCAGCATAGAGCCGCCCGCCGCGCCGGCGAGCATCATTAACAACGGCAGGATATAGACCACCAAAGACCCGCGTAAGATCACTTCCTCAGGTATGGAGATACTGACCTCATCGTCAACTCGACAGTCCTGCGCCTTTAACTCGCCAGACAAAGCGCGAATCAGGGAGCGATGCCCCTCGGAAATGCGGTTCATTAGGCCATGGCCGCAGCCTTTTTGCGCTGCACAGCTACCGCAGGTGGTTTTTCGAATCGTTTCCACCCAGACACTGTCTGATTCAACCGCCACGACTCGACCTGTCTCAACAAGCACTTCAGCGTACCCAGTTGACCGAGTCGGCAACCATTCTCGCCGTATTCACCGGTACTTCGCCGACAACCGTGATCAGCACAGGCTCACCCGATAAATGCATTCCTCGGCTATAGGAGGTGGTACTACCGGAATGAGCTACGCCTTCTCCCGGTCGAATTTCACGATCGAGCTCTTCAATGAACACTGAAAACACCGATAACCCGTCGGTAAATGTTTTTCGCCCGGCGTTGCTCTGCTGTGAATCTGTTGCTGTAAAGCCGCTGGGCAGCCATTTCACACCCCAGGCGTGCTTAAGCTGAACGGTCTTCGTCTTGGGAACGTCACCCGGCACGGGATGCTGCGCTTCGTGTACCAGGTTGATATCGGCACCTTCAAGATCTACCCCTTTAAACGATAAATTGGCGAACTGAAATTTCTCCAGCACTTTATTTCCGCGGCCAATTGTCGCTGTTTTTAATAGCAGCCCGGTCTTCCGATCCAGCTCCATCACGTAGCCATAACGGTACATATCGGTAGGAGCAATAATAATGCGCACCGCCTTGCGGCCCGCAACACGATCTCCGTCGGCGACGCTGAAACGATAGTGCTCAGCGACACCACAATTGCCGAGTTTAATATCGTCGCCTATGCGCAGCAGTTTATGTCCCGGGTGGACACATTCCAGTGGATGCTCAGCCCGCACGACTTTTGCACCCTGCCCAGTCAGCTGGGTCATTGTTTCAGACGTTGTTCCGTTTTCGACAGAGTGGGAGACCTGCATGACCTGCATGTCTTCCCCACCTCTTTGATAGGTGACGACACCGTGATAGCTCACCTGGTGGGCGCTGCGAGACATTTTGTCCAGCCAGCCAATGGCTTCGCTGTCCGCACCGGGGCAGTTATTGGCAAACGCATGGTGTGACAGCATAAGCCAGACACCGATCGTGCCCATTTTGAAGCGATTCATGTACCGCAAGACTGTCACCGATGACCTACTCTCGAATTTCCGGCACCCTGGCGAAGGGGATTAGGCCATGAGGGGAGTTTAGAGCAGCATGCTCTGCATGCTCCTGCATATACAATTGCATGCGTTGACGCGCCAGTTCCTTATAGGCAGTGCGGGCCGCAGGCTGCAGTACGGGCACAGACTCTGTGCCATAGCTGGCCTGTACCGTAGTGGCTCCCAGACTGTTCACCAAACCGACAGGGGACGCGCCAGACGCTACTGAACTCGCATTGTAGGGGTCTACGCCACCCACCTGAGCAAGTTGCTGTCCGCCAATGACCACCGTGGCGGCAACCGAAGCGGCGACGGCGAAGCTAGTCAGTGGCCGAAACAAACGTTGTTTCAATGATTCGCCAGTAGACTGAGGCTCCGCTGCGATCGAAGTCCTCACCTTGGCTGAAATATCCAGCTGCATATGGCTGACTTCCTGACCCGACATAACGGAGCGCACCGCGTTATACCGTGCCCACGTTGCCCGAAGTTCAGCGTCATCGCCCACCTGCTTGAGCAGGCGTTGTAATTCCAGTTCATTGGCTTCATCGTCCATCAATGCAGACAACGATTCCCGTAACTGTTCACTCATCTTCTCATTCCTTCGCACCAGCGTGCGTTAATCATGTAAAACCGCAATCCATGCCTTTCGTTTCAGTCGAATCAACCGCCATCGACCTGTTCTCTTACCTTGTTGTCTATCGCTTCCCGAGCTCTAAAGATCCTCGAGCGCACGGTGCCCACTGGGCAATCCATAATGTCTGCAATGTCCTCGTAACTGAGACCATCAAATTCCCTTAAAGTTACCGCGGTTCGCAGATCGTCAGGCAAATCACTAATCGCTGCCTCCACTACGCGCTTTAACTCTGCGCCAAACAGGGCGGTTTCAGGCGTTTCTATGTCTCGAAGAGCGCCTCCACCTTCATAGTACTCGGCGTCTTCGACCTCAACGTCGGACCCCGGGGGCCTGCGTGATCGTGACACCAGATGGTTCTTGGCGGTGTTCACCGCTATTCGATAGAGCCAGGTATAGAATTGGCTATCGCCACGAAATTTCGGCAAAGCGCGATAGGCCTTGATAAAGGCTTCCTGCGCTACATCCTGCACCTCGTCTGCATCGTGCACATAACGACCAATCAGGCTAAAAATCTTGTGCTGATACTTCAGTACCAGCAGGTCAAACGCCCGTGAATCGCCTGTTTGCACTCGCGCAACGAGCTGCTGGTCCGTTTCGGCAGCCGTCACTCCCCTAACCCCTCCATGGTCAAAGGCATCGCTGCCCTGACTCGAATACATGTTCTGCCAGAATAGACCGCCAAAGCTCGCCGTAGTTCACTGTCTATTGGTGAACCAGCCGAAATTGCGAAAAATTGCCGGGAAGCGAATGCCACCGTGAGATTTCCTTATTTTGCCAGAGGTCGTATATACTCGCCTGCGCGGTGTGACCCTAGCGCTAAGTCGTTGAGGCACATCATATATTTCACCCCCGATTGCAGCAAGTGAACAAGCCCGTGCCACAGACCTTCCAACATGACGTATTGATCATTGGCAGCGGAGCCGCAGGGCTTAGCCTGGCGCTGCATCTGCCCAGCGATTGTCGTGTGGCCTTGCTGTCCAAAGCTGACCTCAACCAGGGATCAACCTACTGGGCACAGGGGGGCATGGCGGCGGTACTGCACGACAGAGACACCATTGATGCCCATGTCGAGGATACCCTCAGCGCCGGAGCGGGGCTGTGTCAGCGCGAGGCGGTTGAGTTCACCGTCAGCAATAGTCGTCGCTGTGTGGAATGGCTGGTGCAACAGGGCGTTGATTTTGACCTCCGCCAGGACCAGGGCCAGTCCGATGGACAAGAATTTCATCTTGCGATGGAAGGAGGACATAGCCATCGGCGGATCATTCACTCCGCCGACCGCACCGGCAGAGCTATCTCCGAAGTTCTGACAGAGCAAGCGCGCGCGGCCGATAATATTGAGATTTTCACTCACCGGGTGGCCGTAGACCTCATCCGTGACGAAGAGCGCTGTCAGGGCGCTTATATACTGAACCAAAAAACAGAGCGGGTTGACCTGTTTCAGGCCTCCGCGGTTATTCTGGCCACTGGCGGCGCCAGTAAGGCCTATCTGTATACCAGCAATCCAGATGGGGCCAGTGGCGATGGCATTGCGATGGCCTGGCGGGCGGGATGCCGCGTGGCTAACCTCGAGTTCAACCAATTCCACCCAACCTGCCTTTACCACCCCAAAGCAAAGTCCTTTCTGGTGACTGAAGCTGTTCGCGGCGAAGGCGGCAAGCTACTACTGCCCGATGGCAGTCGCTTCATGGACAAATTTGACGATCGCGGAGAGCTTGCGCCTCGTGATGTGGTCGCTCGAGCAATCGATCACGAAATGAAAAGGCTAGGCGCAGATTGCCTGTTTCTCGACATTTCCCACAAACCTCGAGATTTTCTGGAAGGACACTTTCCTACCGTAATGCAACGTTGCCAGGAACTTGGGATAGACATGGCGTCGGAGCCAATCCCCATCGTACCTGCAGCCCATTACACCTGCGGCGGGGTCATTGTCGATACTGCAGGCCGCACCGACCTGAGCGGTCTCTACGCCATTGGGGAGACATCTTCCACAGGGCTGCATGGGGCAAACCGCATGGCCTCCAATTCGCTGCTGGAATGTATCGTTTACGCTGAATCTGCCGCCAAAGACATCGCCGCCAATCTCACGCAGATGCCAAAGCCTGTCATTAGCCAGCCCTGGGACGAAACCCAGGTGACCGACTCAGATGAAGACGTCGTTATCTCTCACAACTGGGACGAATTGCGTCGCTTCATGTGGGACTACGTCGGCATTGTTCGAACCAATAAACGGCTGCAGCGGGCCTTACACAGGGTGAGTCTTTTACAGTCGGAGATTGCGGAGTATTACGGCCATTACAAGGTCAGCAACGATCTTCTGGAACTGCGCAACCTCGCAATGGTGGCGGAGTTGATGATCCGCTGTGCGATCGAACGACGAGAAAGCCGCGGCCTGCACTACACGCTAGACTACCCAGACCAGCTACCGGAAGCGAAAGACACCATACTTTCGCCCTCAAATTCCCCGCTCAAGTCGTAAACGCACTCGCAACCGCCGAAGATCATGGCGTGGAGCACTGTCACTAAACAGCCAGATCTGATCTTTTTTACCGGACTCACACTGCCAGGCAACAAATGTGACCCAGGGAAGGCAGTGCCAGCGGCGCAGGTAAATGCGGTAGATCTGGTCATCAAATTCCAGCACCCATTTCCCCCGCTGCCAACAGACGACTGCTCCCACCAGTGACTGCCGCCCGTTATGCCAAAGTAACAGCAACAGAAGAGGAGTCAGTAATCCGACCAGCAGAAGATGGCCGCCCCGCCCCAGCTCAAAGAGCGCTAGAACAACGGCACCGATAAATACAATTTGGAAGCCCCGGTAATAACGGGATTTAGCGATTCTCAGGCGGAGTGTGGGTGAAGTCGAGTATTTTACTGACAATGATGGCAAGCTCCCCGTCTTCAGGCTGATCCCGGCCCATAAACCAGGTAAACAGGTCCTGGTCCTCACTCAACATCAAATCTTTAAAGCGAATACGATCGGCCTCATCCAGGCTGGCATAGCGGGCCTGCACAAAAGGCTCCAGCACTAAATCCAGTTCCAGCATGCCGCGCCGCGCCGCCCAGCGCATTCGATTAACCTCTTCGTCAGATACCATGCCATTCTCGCGTTCAGGGTTACACATCCGTTGCCTGCCATTATACAGTCATATCTGACCCTCCGGGACTGCTGACACGAACTCGTCCAAGCCCTATCATTAGCCACCGGTTTCACACAGAGGATTGCCCGTTGAGCGCCTACTACGCCCTTTTAAACTCCGAGAGCCTGCTGCACATCAGCGGCCCGGACACACTGACCTTCCTGCAGGGCCAGGTTACCTGCGATACCCGTGAGGTCGAACCCACTAAGGCCGTTGTCGGTGCTTTCTGTAATCCGCAGGGTCGAATGGTATGCGACTTTTTGCTGGCTCAACTGGGGGACGATCACTACGCCCTGCGCTTGAAGGCAAACACACTGGAGAACGCCGCAAAAACCTTTGGCAAGTACATCGTTTTTTCTAAGGCGGAACTGGAAGCAGAGCGCGATGACTGGCAGGTCATTGGCTGTTGGGGTGAGGAGGCCGCAGCGAACCTGGCCAAAGCAGGGCTTTCAATACCTACAGAGAAATACCAAGCGGGAACCGGCGATGGCTACACGCTGATTCAAATGGATGAAGCCGGCACGCAATATGAACTGTTCATCGACGGCCAGAGCCGAGATGACTTACTGACATCAATCAGTAAGCAGTTGACCAAGAGCGATGAGGCGCAATGGCAGGGGCTGCAAATCAGCTCCGGGATCGGGAGGATCGAAGCGGCCAATATCGAAGAGCTATTACCCCAAATGCTCAATTACGACGTAACCGGTCATGTCAGCTTTACCAAGGGCTGTTACACCGGACAGGAAATCGTCGCGAGACTGCACTACCGCGGCAAAGCCAAACGGCGTATGTATTTGGGCACTGTCGATAACACGGCGTTGGTTGAGGCCGGAACTCCACTTTTTACCGCTGATAAAGACCAAAGTGTGGGCAACATTGTCAACGCAGCCAACACGGGGCAGCAAACCCTGTGCCTTTTCGCGGCAACGGAAAAAGGGGTAGCCCAAGGCCTGCATGCTAGCTCACAGGAAGGTCCTTCCATTGGGCTGCTGAAGTTACCCTATGCTATTGCGGAATCGGAATAGCGTTAGAATCCTGTGTCGAGCATTTGCGACCGGCTTCGATGCAGGCATCTTGATACCGGTGGAGGCGCGGCTTATAGATTTGCCTCCACGGCGTCCAGGAAGCCGTTCATATCAACGATTTTTTCCGCTGATGGATCCTTGGTCTTACCTTTGAGGTCGCCGGTAATCGTACCCTGCCCTACCGTATCAATCAGCGCCTGCTTCAGTTTTCCGGCGTAATCGCAAAGGCTTTCGTTAGTCTCACGCTTACCCAGTTCCTCCAAGGCATTTGCCACGGCGAAAATAAGCGCCGATGAATTGAAGTTCGCTTCCTTCCCATCCGTTTCAACATAGCGCAGATACAGATCGTGGGCAGTGCCATGAGGCGCTTCGTAAAGCATGGAGCCATCTTTACTCTTGATGATGGAGCTGGCTGTTGCCAGGCTGCCACCCAGAGCCGCCGAAATATCGGAGAAAATATCGCCGTCCAGGTTTTGGGCGGGATAGAGACCCCAGCGAGGGGGATCGCAGATCATTTTACTCAATTGCCGAGAGGGCCGCATGATCATAAACGACGGTGGCGGCGTATCCAGTGCCGCCAGCTCCTTACGAATTTCGAGAATGATGGAGCTATACACTTCGTCGTAATTGACGAACTCGCGCTTCAGGCCGAAGTAAACCTCTTTCTTACTGACTGACGCATCTCGAAAGACCTGCTTTACCCAGTCTTTAATGGCATCACGATCGTTTGACATAAACAGAATAGGATCATTCGCCTTCACTGTTCGAGCGTGTTTTTCCTCCCCGTCCATGATGATCTTGATAATGCCGTTCTCAGGCGCGGGGGTGTTATAGCTGCCGTATTGATCACCACCCCCCGCGCTCATGCGGGAAATAGATACATGGGCTTTACGCTCGGGCAGGCCATAGTGCTTGAGCTGCTGCACCAGTTTGTACAGCTTCATTCCGCTGACATTATCCGGCACGCCCCACAGAGCACGCTCTGGCGGATTGGATACGATCCGCGCAGCCTGCGCATCGATCAACTCATAGTGGTAATTCAGGCCCGCGGCTGCGACCTTATCCTGATAATCCTGCACATAGATATCTTCGATAGCGGCGCGCATAACGCCGTCGTAACCAGAAACAACGGTGTCTTTGAGACCTAGGTAAATGTCGCGCTTTTCGTCCAGAGCTCGCTGAAAAAAGCGATGCGCCCAGGCTTTAACCTCGTCCAGGCAATTGGTAGCGAGCATCCAGGGGTCACCCTTTTTCAGCGTTCGCCGATGCAGTTCAACCGGGTCGCCGCTATCACCCACAAACATCACTTTGGCGACGCCAGTGGCATTGGAGAGCTCGCTGTAGCTGAAATCGAGCCCGCCGCTTTCCATGGTGTCTACTTCAATATCACGGCCGACCCAGTCAGGGCGGACGCTTTTCAGGTTACTAAACTCAATATCCTCTCGCGTAATATTGCCGCCAATACCTTTGCGAATCGCGCCGTTCGGGGATTTAGTGGCCAGTTTATCCAGTTGGCTTTCGTCAACCTGAGGGTACTTTTTCAGTAACTCATCAAGCTGACTGCGATTGACTGTCATGCCCGCGTTTTTGATGCCGACGCCATGTCTCTTTAGCGCATCGATGGCATCAATAACCACCTGGCCATTACTGGTCAGCCTCTCCTCCGCCGACAGATCAACCTCAACCAGGTCGATCTCAAGACGAGATTTGACGAACTGCTCCAAAATGCGGTCGAAGGCAATCTGTGCCATCTCATCGCCGTGAAGAATGACCAGCGGCTTCTCAACCTTGATTTTCTCGCCCACTGTTACTGCTCCCAATTTAAAAAAGCGACACCTTAGACGCTATTGAAGAAAACTCCTAGTCGATTTTAGTCTATGCAGCGCTACTCGGCACCCCGCAGGCCTGCGATAATGCCAAGATGAGATCCTTCCTTCCTCTAATTCGTGATGAATGGCGCCTACTTCTGTTCGGCTTCGCCATGACTTTTGGTTCCAGTCTGGGGCAAACCTATTTTATTGGTCTGTTCAGTGGCGAGATTCGTGCAGACCTGGCCCTCAGTCACGGTGAGTTCGGGGGGCTCTACTCGGGAGCGACATTAGCCAGTGCGGTTTTATTATTATGGTCGGGATCGCTCATCGACCGCATGGCGCTTCAAACTTATGCCTATCTGGTTGCACTCAGTCTTGCGCTGGGCTGCGTGCTGATGGCAGTGAGCACCGGCCCAGTACTACTTTTCATTGCCCTGCTCACCCTGCGGCATTTCGGTCAAGGGCTAATGAGCATTGCAGGAGCGACCACCATGGTGCGCTACCTGGATCATCACAAAGGCAAGGCGAATGCGCTGGGTGGTATGGGGTATTCACTGTCTGAAGCCATCCTCCCCTCACTGGTGATTTTATCGCTGATGCTATTGGATTGGCGGCAATCCTGGTTATTCTGGGGAGCAGTGTTGGCGATCGCCCTGCCCCTGCTCACTCGCTGGCTGCTGCGCGATCATCACACCCGCCATCAGAATTACCTACAGAACTTGGAAACAGCCGATAACACAGGCTCAACGACCACAAGGCGGCAATGGACTCGAGCAGAAGTCATTCGCGACCTGAATTTTTATTTGTTCCTGCCGGTGCTGCTGGCCCAACCCCTCTTGTTTACCGGCTTCATGTTTCATCAGGTGCAACTGGTTGAAGAAAAGCACTGGAGTCTGGCCGCCTGGGGCGGGCTGTTCCTGTTCTACGCACTACTGAACAGCCTGTGTAAGCTGCTGGCGGGCCTTCTTGTAGACCGCTACAGTGCGATTCGCCTTGCTCCCCTGATCTGTCTGCCAATGGGCGCAGGGCTTATGCTCCTATCAAGCTCAGATCATTTTTTCTTCGCCGTTCTCTACATGGGCTTACTGGCGGTTTCTGTCGGAATTTACTCGACGATGTCTTCCCCGTTTTTCTCCGAAATGTACGGCACTCTTCACCTGGGCTCCATTAAGTCTCTGACGACTGCCGCGATGGTTTTCGCCACAGCCATCGCCCCGGTTGTCATGGGTTGGCTGATAGACCGCGGTGTGAGTATGGATAGCATGGCTTTGGGGGGAGCTGCGTATACTTTCGCTGCCAGCGCACTGGCTTTTTATGCGCTAAACCGCCGCAGGCGCAGCAACTATAGCGCGACCCAGCGATAGCCGCGGCCACGCCGAGTTTATTCACTGCTGGGTTCCTAGTAGGGACGGCGTTGATCCCTTTGAACAGAGAACCAATGCGGTGGCAGCAACGGTAACGCCGGTGCCCGTGATCCGCTAGACCTTAAAATCAGAGCCCTGTTTACCCCCCGGGCCAGTGGACGTGCTCACGGATGAGCTAATTTCGCTCTGGCCCGGTTTTATTTTCCTCCCAGCAAGATATCCGCTGCGCGCGGGCATGCGTGTGTAATACAATCGCTGATTTGCGCTTGCAGCGAGACCCTTCATGACAATCAAGAAGACCTACATTGATGCCAACCAATTGCTGCTGGATTCCTATGAACTCGGCCTAATGGTGCTGGAAAGCGGTTTTAAACCCGACTATATCGTGGGCGTATGGCGGGGCGGGGCCCCGGTGGGCATCGCCATTCAAGAGTTACTCAAGTACGGTGGCCTCGACACCGATCATATTGCCATTCGAACGTCTCACTATAGCGGCATTGACCAGACCAATGAGTCCGTCATCGTCCACGGACTGCACTACCTTATCGAAAACGTTAATGCCGATGACGAGGTTCTTATTGTTGATGACGTATTTGATTCTGGACGCAGTATCCAACAGGTTATCTGGGATCTGGAAAAAAAATGTCGACGCAATAGCCCAACCTTCAAAATCGCCACCCCTTACTTTAAGCCCAGCAACAATAAGACAGAGCTAACTCCAGACTTCTATCTGCGCGAGACCGATGAATGGCTAGTCTTTCCACACGAATTGGAGGGCTTATCCATAGAAGAGGTTCGTGACGACAAACCCGGGTTGGGTGAGATCAGAGAACGTATTGTGAAATACCATCAAGGCTGAAGATTAAGAAATACTTGGCAAGGACCAATCGATACCGGATGCGCCTCGCCGTTCCAGGTACGCATTGGCCGCATTAAAGTGGTCGCAGCCAAAGAAGCCTCGGTGCGCACTCAGTGGTGAAGGGTGAGGCGCTTTCAGCACGCAGTGCCTATCGGCATCGATAATCGCGCCCTTACGCTGCGCATAGCTGCCCCAAAGCATAAACACCACACCCTCTGGCTGGCGGTTAACCACTTCAATCACTTTATCAGTAAAGGTCTCCCATCCTTTGCCCTGGTGTGACCCAGCCTGCCCAGACTCCACCGAAAGCACACTATTGAGAAGCAGCACCCCTTGCTCTGCCCAGTGGGTCAGGTGCCCATGACGTGGCATATCCAAGCCCGTCTCAGCATGGATTTCCTTATAGATGTTCTTTAAAGATGGCGGGACTTTCACGCCCGGCTTCACAGAGAAGCACAAACCGTGTGCTTGCCCTTCTCCATGATAAGGGTCCTGTCCCAGGATGACGACTTTCACTCTGTCCAGAGGCGTATGGGAAAACGCATTAAAAATCTCGTCGTCTGAGGGAAATATTTGCTTTCCCGACGCTCTTTCCGATTGCAAAAAATCGCGCAAACCTCGCATATAAGTTTGCTCAAACTCTGGGGCAAGCGCAGCCAACCAACTGGCTTCTAATTGCGCGGGACTTGCGTTCATATCAATCGCAGGCAGCGACCAGATAGACCTGTTCGGGAGCGGCAAACTGCTCTACCGCCTTCACCGCCTCAAGCGCGCCCAGTTGCACCGTTGTAATCAGCTTGCTGCGCTCAAGCTTGGCTGCTGAGGCGTTCAGTGGCGCTGCCAGCGGCGTTGCGTTAAATGCAGCCAGACGCTGCGCGCCCGGTGCATTACCGTAAAGGGTATTACGCATGCGAGGCTGCCTGGCGGCGGCGCGAATCTGCGCCTCCATCTTTGTTGGAGTCCACTCCTGACCGTGGCCTGAGCCAGCTGCTCGGGTAATGCTCTCGTTCATTAATGTTCCACCCAAATCGTTGCAGCCAGCGGCCAAACAGGCATCAACGCCCTGCTCTCCCATTTTTACCCAAGAGGTCTGGATGTTATCGATCAAGCCATGAAACACCAGGCGGGCAACTGCGTGCATCAGAACAGCCTCCCGAAAAGTCGGGCCACGGCGGGCGTTACCCTTGAGATACATGGGAGCTTCCATATGGACAAATGGCAGGGGTACAAACTCAGTAAAGCCACCCGTGCGCTGTTGCAGCGCTCTAAGCTGTAACAGGTGATGTGCCCAGTGCCGGGGCGCTTCAATATGGCCGTACATAATTGTCGCCGTCGTTTTCAAGCCGACGCTATGGGCAGTTTCCATCACCTCCAGCCACTGTGCGCTGTTGAGCTTGTCAGGGCATAAGCTCGCTCTGACCTCATCATGCAGCACCTCTGCCGCGGTTCCGGGCAGTGTATTGAGCCCGGCCTGATGTAACTGCCGCAAAAATGTTTCCAGATCGATACCCAGAGTCTCGGCGCCCTGCATAACCTCCAATGGCGAGAAGGCATGAATATGCATGTTGGGGGTTGCCGCTCGCACCGTCCGCAAAATATCCAGGTAGGTTTGGCCTGTGTAATCGGGGTGAATCCCCCCTTGCATACACACCTCAGTCGCGCCACGGTCCCAGGCTTCTCGACAACGGCGAGCAATTTCTTCACCGCTGATGTCATAGGGTCTGCCTCGCAAGTTTTCGCTGGCTTTACCCTTGGAAAACGCACAGAACTGACACTTGAAATAACAAACGTTGGTGTAATTGATGTTGCGATTCACAACATAACTCACCCGGTCACCGGTCACCGATTTGCGCAACTCATTCGCGGCATTGACGAGATAAGAAAAGTCACGCCCCCTCGCTTCAAACAAGCGAGTCACATCTGACTCACTGAGCGCAGCGGTGGCTTTACATCGCTCTACAATGCTTTCCAGTTCAGTTGAAGCAGCGTTGCCCGCAAATTCAGCAGACATTAAATGGGCTTCTACCGCCGGCACCGGGCGCTCTTCTCCGGGCACCCAATCGTCCCGCCGCGCAAAGCCCATACTGTCACTGTGATCGAGCACTGCGCTATGGAGTGCAGGGTCCAGCCAGCGCTCTGCGTCACGCGCATAGGCAGGATAAATCGTCAGACGCTGATCGAGAAACTTGCCTGCCGCAGCGGTTTCACGCGCGAGCTTATCGAGGTGAGGCCATGGCGCCTCCGGGTTCACATGATCGGGAGTCAAAGGAGACACACCGCCCCAGTCATTAATGCCCGCTGCCACTAACTGAGGCAATACGCCAGGGCTCAGGTTAGGCGGCGCCTGAATGCTCATCTGCGGGCCAAAGACCAAACGTGCGACAGCGATCGTCCACAGCAGGTCATCCAGATCTGGCTCTGGGGCATTGGCCATTAGCGTTCCCGGCTTGGCCCGAAAATTTTGCACGATCACTTCCTGTAAGTGACCGTGGCGCAGGTGCACATCCCGTAGTGCCAGCAAAGACTCCACACGCTCTCTGTGCGTCTCGCCGATTCCAATCAATATACCCGAGGTAAAGGGAACAGCAGCCTGTCCTGCCAATTCCATGGTCTCCAGACGGACACCCGGGTCCTTGTCTGGGGAGCCGTAATGCGGCATCCCTTTATCGCACAAACGAGGCGATGCTGATTCCAGCATAATGCCCATGGAAGCACTCACCTCACGCAGGGAGTCTATTTCTTGAGCCGTCATGCAGCCGGCATTGATATGGGGCAACAGGCCAGTTTCCGCAAGCACTCGACCCGCTACATCTTTCACATACTCCAACGTCGAGGCATAGCCCATTTCCGCCAAGGCCTTACGCGCCACGTTGTATCTGAGTTCGGGCTTCTCACCCAGCGTAAACAAAGCCTCTTGGCACCCCATGGCGGCACCCTCACGGCAGAGCGCCAACACCTCTTCCACTGGCATAAAGGGTTGATCAATTTTCTTGGGGGTCTGAGCAAAGGTGCAGTAATGACAGACGTCGCGACACAGTTTGGTGAGCGGAATGAATACCTTGCGTGAGTAGGTGATGGTATTGCCGTGGCCCTTGTCGCGAACAACACCCGCAATCTCTGCAAGTTCTGCTGTGTCTGACACGGACGCCAACGCAAGCGCCTCTGCACTATCGGGTAACTCCCCTCCTTCCAGTTTAGCCTTGATGGCCTGCCACTGATGCTGGGCGGGAGGCATAACGCTTGCAGCCAGTTTTGACTCACTAATGCATGCGCGCGTGTGTAATCCCGCAGTACCCTGCTCAAGCAACTCAATCAAATCCAAAGGTGAATCAATGTCCAAAGCGACGCCTGGCCTTTTCAATACGGTCACAGGCACACTATTTTCTTCAGCCCACAAACGGTGAAGCTCGCAGCTGTTTTCACCAAATTGAAACTGGGGGATCTCATCAAAACTAAATGCCAGCAGGTTTGATCCTAACCCCTGTTGGTCCGTCCCGATAAGCAGACCGCCGCAGGCTTCCTGCGTTGTTAATACTTCGCTCAAGTCCGCCTCTGTGAGCGCGGGAATATCGCCATGCAAAACCAGCAATCGCCGGACACCTTCGTCGAGCAGTTTTTGCACCGCAGCATTGATGACGCCATTAAGGCCGCGTACCTTAAGTTCAGTCTCGCTAATGAAATCAGCGCCCATGTCCGCCGCAATGGCTTGCACCTCAGGGTCGTCAGATACCACACTGATAGCACCTATCTGAGGGTGCCGATCCAGCGCCTGCAAGACGTCACGTGCCATGGCTGCCACCAAAGCCGCTCTATCGGCGGGCAGCAACACCCCCGCAAGACGACTTTTGGCCGTTCTCAGGGTTTTAAGAGGCACCAAGGCGTGTACCGGATTCACTGAGTCTCCAAAGCCAGGCAGGTTTGCGCTAGCTGAATCTTGTCTTCAAGGGTCTTCATCACAGTGGGCACAATATGTACCGTCATTTCCAATGCGCTAATTTGAGGTGCCAGTGTAGCGTCACTCTGATCAATCAGGAAATGATCGACGAGGCCAGGATAGTTATCCGCATAGTGTTGGGCGACGCCCAAAGCCGTTACCGGCACATCCAGCTCCGCCATCATTTTGGCAGCAGGCCCCTTGATCGCCATACCGGCGACAATCGGCGACACCAGAATAACTTCGGCATTGGCATCCCGCAGCGCACCCCAAAGCCTGGGCAACAGCAGAATAGGGTCGATACTGACAAAGGGGTTTGACGGGCAAATCACAATACGTCTGAACTGCTCTGAGTCCAGCAGCTGCATGACAGATACGTTGGGTTGGGCATCATCAAGACCCTTGAAGCTGAAGCCGGTCACCGCAGGCTCACATTGACGGCGCACAAAATAGTGCTGGAAAGGCAGATCACCCTCGTCACTATGCACAGTGGTGCGCACAGGTTGGTCGGTCATAGGGTGGATATGGCTCTGTATATCCATGCTCTGGGCAAGTTCTGCGGTTACCGTGGCCAAACCCGCCTTCTCGGCGATCCGCGAGGTCCGGATCAAATGCGTCGCGATGTCTCTATCGCCCAGGCGAAACCAGGTGTCTCCTCCCAACCCCGCAAGCGCATCCAGAGTATTCCAGCTCTCACCTTCCAAGCCCCAACCCAGTGACTGGTTAGAACGGCCAGACAGGGTGTAAAGCAGGGTGTCTACATCGGGGCTGATGTACAAACCTAAGTGTTCAAAATCATCGCCGGTGTTCACCAGCACATGCAGATCACCTGCAGGCAGAACGCGATCGAGTCCCAGGGATAACTTGGCACCGCCAACGCCGCCAGAAAGCGCCAGTATTTTATTTGGCCCGGCCGTCATTAGCGGAACATGTCCATGCTGCGATCACGCAACAGCGAGGCAGACCCACCGTCGAATTCAGGGAGATTAGCGCCGCGCACCAGTACCACCGGACACGCTTCTGCAGCTTGGCCCATTACCAGAGACGCGGCGGCTGCAAGCTCGTCGGCGACCGCTGGCTCTGTCACTTCTAATACATTGCCGAATATATCTTGCTCACCGACCTGATTGAAAAGCGGATCCAGTCCTGCCGTGCCTATCGCGATACCAACCGTACCATTGCGCCAAGCGCGGCCAGCACTATCATTAATAATAATCTGCGGCCTGACTCCCGCAAGTTCGCCCAGTGATTGACGCAATTCGGTGGCTGACTTATCAGGATCTCGAGGCAGTAACAGCACCCGCGGATCTGCCGGATCGATACTGATATTCGACTTATCAATACCCGCATTGGCATGAACATACCCGTTGCGGTGTTCCACAATGATGACGCCCGGTCGCACCCTCAGCACTTCTCTGCTCTCTCGTAAAATCAACTCTGCCTGGCGGGGATCTTTGTCTGCCCGAGTCGCTAGATCAACGGCTTCTTGGGTAGGCTCTACCTCTGACAAACGCACGTAGCAGTCTTCAGACTTGGAGATGATTTTCTGAGCGAGCACCAGTACGTCCCCGGCCACAAGCGTCAACGCATTGTGTGCCAGGGATTCGTGGATAAGTTGGCCGAGGTCATCCCCCGGCTCAACCAGGGGGAAGTCGACAAGCGGAATCAGTTGCAGAGGAACTGCCATCGATGGGGTGGCTTAGTCGTTATCAAGGCCAGTAATGCGAATGCCGGCGTGGCAGCTGTATTGCTTATTGATCACAATCAGCACTGAGGTCAATGCCTCGGCCGCAGCGGCATTATTAATCATGCCCGCGTGGAAGCCCCGCATGCCAGCGGCCTCGATGAGGGTAATCACCTCTTGCCTTGCTGCCTTTTTGTTACCACACACCAATACATCGCAGTCCAGGCCACTGCCTTCTTGCAAGTGCGCTGCTGCAACGTTCTGGAACGCAGAGACAACTGCGACGTCTTCGCCAAGCAGGTCCTGCGCAATCTGTCCGGCGCTACCACCTTCAGGTAACTGCACCCGGGCGACTTTCGGCGGCACCAGTGGCACGGTCACATCGATCAAAATTTTACCCTGAAGGGCTGGTTTGACCAGTTCAAGTGTGCTCGCCTGATGACTGAAGGGCACAGTAATGGCAACAATGTCGGCACTTTGGGCGGCCGCCAGATTTTCCATTGCCTGGACGCTGATTTCTCCAACGCCGCGTTCTGCCATAACTTCACGAAGGTCAGCCACGGCAGCTTCTGCCTTCTCCTGAGTTCGAGAGCCGATTACAACCTGGTAACCTGCCTGCGCCCAGCGGCGAGCGAGTCCGGTGCCAAGATCTCCTGTGCCGCCTAAAATTGCCAGCACGGGTAGCGTTTCTGTTGTCATGATCTGTATCCTGATAAGGGCTAGTAAGAAAGGAGTTCAGCTGTTGATGCTAACTCCACCTAATCTGCTATACGCAGAAGAGGCGCTGTCCGCTCAGTTCCCAGCCCTCTTTTGTTCAGTTAGGATTGGCGGCGCCGCAGGCATCTTATGTAAATCACCTGTTGATCACAAGCGCCTGCAGCCCATCAGTCAAAGGAGTTATACCAAATGGATTACACAGCCAACCCCGCCGACGCCATGGCTTTTCAAGGCAAGGCCGTCATTGTTACTGGCGGAGGGAAAGGGATCGGGCGCGGAATTACCGAAACTTTCCTTGCCGCAGGGGCGGACGTACTCATCTGTGGCCGCTCAGAGCCCGATGAACTGCCTCAAGCCAATGGCAGAACGGCGCTGTTTACCGCTTGTGACGTGAAAGATTTCGAGCAGATCGAGGCCTGCGTTGACTACGCTGTAGCACAGTTTGGTCGGCTGGATGTGCTCGTCAATAATGCTGGCGGTGCACCTCACGCGGACGCGGCCACTGTGTCGCCACGCTTCTCTGAATCCATTATTCGCCTGAACCTCATCGCACCACTGAATTTTTGTCAGGCTGCCAATCGGGTCATGCAGACCCAGGAGAGCGGCGGAAGTATCGTCAACATTGCCAGCGTGAGCACCATACGCCCCTCCCCCGGGACCGCGGCCTATGGCGCGGCCAAGGCTGGCCTGGTTAATCTGGGAACGTCACTGGCGGTCGAGTGGGCACCTAAAGTGAGGGTGAATGCTGTCGTTGTCGGGCTGACGCTCACCGAGCAATCTCATCTGCACTATGGGGATGAAGACGGAATTGCTGCCGTTGGTGCGACGATACCCATGGGCAGAATGGCGGTTCCGGCCGACATTGGCGGCGCTTGCTTGTTCCTGGCCTCGCCCCTGGCATCCTACGTCAGCGGCACCAGCTTTGCCGTTCATGGGGGCGGAGAAAAGCCAGCCTTCCTCGACGCTGCCAACGCCGGTCAGTAAAACCCGGTCGTTGCGACTGTTATACTTCCAGCCCTTGTGCTCTGGCGATAAATGGACCCTCTGACGTGAACAAACTGCTACACCCGCTCTATGGCTACCCGATAGCAGCTTGGGAGTTTCTGAGCGCTATAGGCCAATGTGTGCGGCTGTTGGGCACGGATCACCAGCCGGACTCCGGTCTCAACGTCTCAGGCGATTTTTTTGGCATCAATGTTGCGCCAGGGGAAGACAGCAGCTGTGATGACTATATTCTTGAACGGTTGGCAGACCTCGGCCTGCGTCAGGTTCGGATGGACTTCAGTTACAGCAGCATAGATGGCGCCGCCCAACGCTTGCTGGAAAGACTACTGTCGGCTGACATTGACGTCATGCTGGACTTGCTGCCCCCCATCGCCGAAGCCAAAGTGCTGTTCGAGGATGTAGACGCACAACAACGTTGGCGTCAATTTTTAAGCGATTGCTTTCATTCCTACGAGGGACGGGTCAGTCTCTTTGAGATAGGCAGCACTCCCAACCGGGGGAAATGGTCGGGTTTTTCCTCACAAGGTTTTATCCTCGCTAATTACATTGGTCATCAGGTCGCTGCAGACTTCTCAGTGCAGTTAGTGGGACCTAACGTTTCCGATTTTGAGCCGCTATACAATGCGACTTATCTTGGCATGCTCAAGCGCCTGAACGCCTCCCCAAACATTCACAGCGACAATCTGTTTGTGGAGCGTGTCCTGGAGCCCGAGGCCTACGACCATCGCGTACTTGGGTCACTGGCGCGCGCACCTTTGCGGCTCAATCTGATCAAAAAGGCACGCATGTTGCAGAAAATCGGTGAGCGAACCGGTTCCAACGAGTTGATGTGCACTTATACCTGCTGGACGATCAAACGGCTGCAACGACGCGCGGCCTGGCCCGAACAGAAACGAGTTGACTACCTGGTCCGCTATCTGGCCCTGGCGTCTGCCAGCAATGCACTTTCCCGCGTTTACTGGGGACCACTCATCTGCTCTCGAGATGGCCTCATCGACGACGGTGCAGACGACTATCCGGTGGTTGACCAGGTCAGCTTTTACGAGAAAATACGCGGAAAAAAAGAGAGTTTCGCTCCCACTCCCGCGTTTCATGCCTTGGCCTATACCGTGCGGCGACTTGCGGGCGCTCGCTGCCTCAGCGCTGAACATGACCCCCAAGGCCTCAGCGTATTTCAGTACTGCGGCCCGGATCAGCAACACTTCATCATCGCGTGGACCAGGGATGGGCAGGCCTGGCCGCTGACCGCCATACTTCCTGAGAAAGCGATCGATCAGGCGGTTTTTTTCGACGAACAGGGCGCAGTCACGCCCAACCCGCTGGTATTTACCGAACACCCGGTTATTGTCGACATCAACGGCCCTATAGAGACCAATTTTGGCGGAAGTACTGACATTCAGTCTATTGACCAGGTCGTTCACTTGTCTTCCCCCGAGTGGCAGTCGGTTGGATTCAGTGACTCCCACTGGCATGGCGCGAACATGCTGCGCGCAGCTTCTCGTGAGCAGGACTTGGCATTAGCGCAAACATTGCACCCCAGCCAATTGCTTCAGCTCGAAGAGACCCAGGTTCTGAGAGACACCCGCAATCGACTCTGGAATGTGGCAGACCCCAGAGGCCTGTGTGAACAGGTCACCGTGAAACTAAACCGCGCGAAGGGTATCAAGCGGTTCACCTACCGATTTTACCCCAGCAAGGGCCGGCGTCACTGGAACAACGCCTGCGATATGTTGCGGAAAAATGTCGCTACACCGCTTCCAATTGCGTTTTTTGAATCCCACGAGAAGCCTGGTATTAATGACTCCTGGTACCTCTGCCAGTTTGTGCCAGACGCTTTTTCGGCCAGAGATGTCTACGCCTCCATCAATCGTGGAGAGAGCCATTTTAAAGGGCTGAACAAGAATCAATGGTTTGAAGTCATCAGTGGTTTCGTTTGCCACATGCACGACAAACAGATCATTCACCGGGATCTCTCCTCTGGCAACCTGCTCTTGAGCCAGGATGAGCTAGGTGAGATTCACCCCATGGCGATCGATATTGGTCGAGTGCGCGCCTGGTCAGGCCCGGGTTCTAAAGTTCAAGCTCGTCACCGCATGCTCGATCTGATTCGCATCGCCTACAAGCTCAACTGGAACGATCGTCAAAGCTTTATAGAACACTACGAGGGACACTTCGGTAAATCTCTATCGCCTCTGTGGCGAATACCTTTCTGGTATTACGACAGCAAGCAAACATTCAAGAAAGCCTTAAAGGGCAAGCGCCGCCAGAAGCCACCCAGACGCTAACCCATCCGGGGCGGTTTGAGGCAGCACACTTAACGGTTATACTCTTTCATCTTCCTATCCCACCCGCCAGGAGCACAATGTCCGGTACTCAGCAACAGCCTCTCTTGCACCAGGCAAACCTGGAGTTGGAGGGCGGCGCTAAGTTATCGGGGACGCTGGGCGCTCAAGCTGAAGGGACCCTGCAGCTTACCAAAGTTAAACTACTGGCGGGCACCAGCAGCGGTGGCAAAGTCAGTCTGCGCACAGGCATGAAGGCCCAACTCTCACTGCCCGATGTAGAGCATTTCGATACGGTAGAGGCTCGTATCGACGGCGTTGCCGGCGGGGTATTGTCACTAACCCCTATTTACCCTGATGAAGATACCGCCGCCCGCTGCAAAGAAACGCTGACCGGGCAAAGCGCTCCGCCAATAGCCAACATCACGCCATCGGCGCTAACCGGCTCTACCGCGGACCACTCACGCCTGCTGGAGCACTTCCACCAAGACGCCATTCAACAGCTGGCGCGCTACTTTCCAGAGGCGCTGGATCAAATGCAGGAAGACCTGCAAACACTATCCAGTCGGATCAAGCCCGACGAAAATGGCCGCAACAGAATTTATGATGCCGCAGTGTTGCTGCGCCGACGCAAGAACGAACTCTCCAGCACGGTCATCGACAAGATCGAAGGCTACTTCCAGCAACTGGTGCCCGGTGAAGGTGAAGACGAATACTGGCAGCAGGATATTGAAAGCCCGGATGAGCTTGGCTTGGTAGACCTGGATGAGTTTGAAGGCCACCTTGCACTGGATCGAATGGTAGCGCTAGCCGAGGAATTGCACAAAGTCGCCCTTGAGTCTCTGGTGTTACGAATGGCAGATCTCATCGGAGAGGACCCGTTCGAAGTTCGACTACCTATTCATGCCAGGCAATTGTGTCGTGCGTTCCAGCATGCCCTGGAGACTGTAGGCGTCTCTCAGGAAGCGGCACCTGTCGTCTTTGAGTATTTCTCCCAACATGTTATTCGCCCTCTGGATGGCTATTACCGGCCTCTCAATGACTATTTTGCCAGCAATGGTGTTAAACCTGACATTGAAGAGCAAATCCAGGCCAAGGGAAGCCTGCTCAAGCGCAAAGCCCGGCGGCCCAAGCCGCCTCCACAACACACTAAGGAAGATTCAAAACAAGAGGATAACCAATACCTCAGTGACGCCGCCGCGGCACTGCGCGGCGCGTCCAGCGAGCCCGCAAAGCCCGCTGAAGCAGCTGCGAGCGATGCTGCAGGCACTGCCGCTAGCGCTCTAGGCCCTTTGCTCGCACGGCCGCAAAACCTCTACCAATCGGTGGTTGATGCGCTCAATTTCCGTCGTGAGGTAGAGGGGCTGGCTGATGGCGCTGTTGTCGACGCCGGCACACCCATGAGTGGCACCTGGGATGGCGGCACTGTGCCCAGCGCGCAAATTGATCAGCAGGCGCTCGCCGATGCTCACACCATTGCCCAGGCACTGCGCAGCTTGCAGGGTGATAGCCAGGTGCAGTCCGCTGTGCAGCAAGCCAGTTCATTAAGGGAATATTTGGCCGAGCACAAAGAGCAGCTGAGCAGTTTGCGGGAAACCAGCGGGTTAACGGCCGAGAGCCTCAACCAGCTGGATCTGGTGGACAACCTTTTTGGCACCATAAAGTCGCAGGTCGATGTAACTACGGAGCTCAAACCAGCGCTGGCCAACCTGCAAATACCGCTGGCCAGACTCGCGCTTCTCGATTCTCGCTTCTTCCTGGAAAAAAAACACTCAGCCAGAACCGTGGTCGACAAACTCTCTGGCCTAGCTACCAGTGCCAACTTCCCTAATCGAGCGCTGGAGGATCGAATCAATAAAGTCGTGGACGAAATTGTTCAGGACTACGAGACCGACGTATCAGTGTTCGATCGAGCCCTGCAGAAAATAGAGAAACTGGCAGAGCAGCAAGAACGAGCGCTGTCTCGCAACATCGAGCGCGTAGTTCGTATTCAGGAGGGCCAGGAAAAACTACAGCAAGCTAGGCGCGCTGTCGCGAGCGTGATCAACGAGCGAATTCGCCCCCCGGCGGCTCCCCGGGTTTTACTGGATCTCGTAGAATCGGGATGGCGTGACCTAATGGTTCTCACCCATGTTAAGGAAGGCCCCGAGAGTTCTACTTGGTCTGATCAAATCAGCACACTGGATCAATTGGCCGGATGGCTGAACGACAAACAATCAGGCGAACTCAACGACGACATGTTGATGCAGCTAGGCCTGGAAGCAGAAACGCTGATCGATGTGCTAGAGCAGCAGATTACCCGGGCACTGCCCACCAGCGTTGACCACCAGGATGTACTGGCGGAACTGCGCGACATTCTGGCAGGCAACCAGAGCGTGGATTCCACGACGGTCAATGAAGACAGTGCTGACAGCGCAGGATCTGCAGAAAAATTTCGCGCTAAGGTTGAAGACCTTCCCCGACTGCGTCGCTGGGTACGCCGCGTCGAACAACTCGATAACGATGTTTGGCTGACCTACCGTGACAAAGACGGCCAGAAGCGGCGTATGCAGTTAGCCTGGGTGAGCCCGGCCAAGGACCGCTACATTTTCGTTAATGAACGCGGCCAAAAAATTGCGGATTTAAATGCAGTGCAGTTAGCGCGCAAATTGAGCCGCGGAGTCCAGCCACCGGCACCTGCTGACAAGCTGTCTGTGGTCGACCAGAGCATGTATCAAACGCTGGAACATGTGCAGAAGACCCTCAGTTTTTCCCGCAACCATGACAGCTTGACCAAGTTGATCAACCGGGAGACCTTTTTAGGACAGATGGGTCGTGCACTGCGCCATGCGCAGCTGAAAAACTCCCAGCATGCCGTGCTCTACATCGACATAGATCAATTCAAACTGGTCAATGAAATTTACGATGAGGTGAACGGTGATGCCGTCCTGCTGGAATTCAGTCGACTACTGGCACAACTGCATGGCAAGAAGTCCTCATCAGCCCGCATTGAGAGCGATCAGTTTGCGGTACTCCTGCTCGATCGAGACCTTGATCAGGCTGTAAACCTGGCAGAGAAGGTTCGTCAGGATATCGAAGCGGGCAGTATCGAACTGGACGGCGAGAACGTGTCCTTTACGGTATCCATCGGCGTTGCTCCCATTCTTGAATACAGCCCCTCCGTTGATGAGGTGCTGGAATCTGCGCGCACTTCCATGGAGATTGCAAAAGAGCAGGGTCGCAATCGGGTTCAACGTTACGAAGAAGACCAGACACTCGCCACCAGCTTTAACAGCGATAAATCCCGAACCAAACAAGACCTTGAACAAGCCCTCGCTACCGATCGTTTCGTGCTTCGCGCGCAGCCCATCATGCAGGTCGCAGTGGATGGGAAACAGCCCACCGGACGGCACTATGAGTTGCTGTTGGGTCTGTCAAACCCCGATGGCAGCCTCACTTCTCCCGAAGAATTTATCCAAAGTGCCGAACGCTACGGCTTTATGAATCTGGTGGATCGCTGGGTGGTGCAGGAGGCGTTTCAATGGGTAAGCCAGCTAATGGATGATGAGAAAGAAGTGCCTAATCTGGCCATCAATCTCTCAGGCAGTAGCGTTACCGACGATGAGTTCATGGAATACCTGCTTGAACAGATTTCAGAGTTTGGCGTGGGCACCAGCCATATTTGCTTCGAAATCACCGAAACCGGAACCATTTCCAATCTGGTTAAGGCCGCTGATTTTGTTCGCGCCTTCCGCAATATCGGCTGTAAATTCTCGATAGACGACTTCGGCACCGGTCTGGCCAGTCACAATTACCTGCGAGAACTCCCTGTTGATTACGTAAAAATCGACGGCACCTTCGTCACCGGGATTCACAAAAACAGGGCTGACTATGCGATGGCCCGCTCAATCAACGATCTCGCGCACTTTCTCGGCCAAGAAACCATCGCGGAATCTGTAGAGAATGATCAGATCATCGAAAAACTGCATGAAATTGGCGTGGACTACCTGCAAGGCTGGGGTATCGGGATGCCAAAATTACTCTCGGAGGTCACCGAGGACCTCTCGACCCTAGACAAGTAAGTCGGCACGATGACACTCGCTTCCTCCAACACCAGCTACGACGAACTGGTGGGGCTCATTTATCAGGGCCCACTTGAAGAGCGGCCCTGGCAAAGTGCCCTACCCCTGCTTAGGGAAATGCTGGACTCGCAGGTGGCCTCGCTTGTCGTGCGACCGCCCTCAGACGAAGACCAAGGGGCCATTCTCAATAGCGTCAGGCCAGAGCCCGGCGATACCGGCGACACCTTGGCAGATCCCGACGATTGGCAAGCTGCATCCTATCGGGAAGAGTTTTTCTCTCTCGACCCGTTCGTCAATCTACCCAGAGACAAAATTATCGCGCTTGAGGATGTGCTGCCCGACAGCGACTTAGAAAAGTCTGATTACTACCGACACTATCTACAGCCTGTCGGCCTGTTTCACATACTTGGCGTAGATACTGCTGAACCTGGCGGAATGCTGGCTCGATTGCGCTTTTCCCGGCGCAAGGAAGAACCCCGTTTCAGTGCCGAGGAGCGCAGCTTGCTGGAACGAATCACACCGCATTTGCGACGGGCCATACAGATTTACGCCACAATTAACCGCACAACATCAGAGCGCGATGTCTACGCTGGCGCCGTTTCTCAACTTGCCGTTGCCAGTATTATTCTCGATGAACAAGCCAGGGTGCTAAGCGCTAATCCCGTCGCTCAGGCGATGCTAGACCAGGGAGACGGTCTCAGTTTGAGGGGTCAACGCCTGCATATCGAAGGCCGGGATATCGATAAGGAGTTGCAACAGGCGGTCGCCAGCATCATCCGTGCCCAACACCAGGGAGAGCCTTCCGTCGTTAAAGCGATGCGAGTTCCGCGGTCATCCGGGCGCTCTGATCTGGGCCTGGTGGTGCGACCTGTACCTGTTTCGCAGTGGAGTGAAGGGCAGTCCAGCCCTTCGGCAGCAGTCTTCGTCTCTGACCCGGATCTGCACGAGTCCGCCTCTCGGCAGTCCCTTGCAGACTTATTCGACCTGACTCCCGCAGAAGCCAACCTGGCGATTTTACTGGCTCGGGGCTTAAGTCTGGCAGAGGTTTCCGAGACGCAAAACGTCTCCCAACACACAGCGCGGGCTCAGCTAAAATCTATTTTCGCCAAGACCGGCGTTTCCCGCCAGGCGGAGCTGGTGCGGCTCATCATCAAGAGTGTGGCCTCTCTGGGCTAAGCGACCGCTAAAAGCGTTATCCACCCTCTGCCGTTTGGCCCGTTGACGCAGATCAACACTGAATATTGTCTACCCTGTTATCGTCCAGCTCACTACATTGAGAGCTGTATCCCCGATGAACATCATGCACCCTGACCTGGTCGCCTCCACCGCCATACCCGCCGAGCACCAGGCGGATATGGACCTCGCCAAAAAATACGCCAGCCAGGGTCCGCGCTATACCTCTTACCCTACTGCACCACAGTTTCGGCAGGACTTCCCGATAGATGAGTATCGAAACTGGCAACACAGCGCCGGCGATCACAAGCGTGCGCCTTTGTCGCTTTATCTGCACGTGCCATTCTGCAACGACATCTGCTACTACTGCGCCTGTAACAAAATTGTGACGCGTAAGAAAAACGTGGCCCAGCAATACCTAAAAAGACTTCAGCGTGAGATCTCCCTGCAATCTGAATTAGTCGGTGACCAACGGCCGATTACACAAATGCACTGGGGTGGCGGCACTCCCACTTACCTGGACCATGCACAGATCACCGAGCTGATGCACCTGCTGGCGAGCCACTTTCGACTATTGGACAAAGGGTACCGGGAATACTCCATTGAAATTGACCCAAGAACCGTCGAGTACGACACCATCGCTCTACTGAAGGGCGTTGGGTTCAACCGCATCAGCCTGGGTATTCAGGACTTTGATCCATTGGTGCAAAAAGCCGTCAATCGCATCCAGCCGTATTCACAGATCGCGCCACTGGTTGAGTGTATTCGATCTCATGGATTTCGCTCTCTTAGCTTTGACCTGATCTACGGCCTGCCGCATCAGGATCGTTACACCATGGCCGAAACCCTGCGCAAGGTAATCTCGCTGCGACCAGATCGCATCGCCTGCTATAACTACGCTCATTTACCCGAGCGTTTTAGCAGTCAGCGCGCCATCGACCGATTGACGTTACCAGAACCTGAGGAAAAGCTGCTACTGCACGAAATCATCAGTCATACGCTGCAAGATGCGGGTTATCTTCACATTGGTATGGACCACTATGTCCTGCCTGAGGATGAGCTTGCGCTCGCTCAAGGCGAGGGTCGACTGCAGAGAAACTTTCAGGGCTACTCGCTACATATGGCGGATGATCTACTCGGACTCGGCGTCTCATCCATCAGTCAGATTGGCGATTACTATTTGCAAAATGAACGTGATCTAGATCGCTACTACCAGTTATTGGACGCGGGCAAGCTACCCGTCACCAGAGGCTGCCAGGTCAACAACGATGACAAACTGCGTCGACACATCATCATGAGCCTGATTTCAGAACTAAAACTGGATATCGCAGAGTGCAACCAGCAGTTCGGTATAGACTTTAGTCGCATGTTCCAACAGCAACTGAAGCAACTTGGACCTATGGTTACCGACCAGTTGTTGCAAATATCCGACAGCACTATCAAAGTGACCAAGCGCGGAAGGCCCTTTTTACGCAACATATGCATGCCTTTTGACGCTTATCTCAACTCCCACAACGGTGATGAACCGGCGCCAAAATTCTCTGCAACTGTCTGAATTTAGCCCATAAATCGGATTACAGAATAATGGGAAAGTCGTCTATAATCCTCTAAGCATTGCAAGGGGAAGCAAATGACGATTCATCTCAAACAGTCCGAGGACGCAGCCTTCAAATCCTGCGCGCATGACTATCAGGTCAATTGCGGTAACTGTCGCCTCAACAGCATTTGCCTGCCCCTCGCTCTAGAGAGCGACGACATCCAGCAGTTGGACGATATTATCCAGCGTAGCAAGCCGCTGCAAAAGAACCAGCACCTCTATCGCGAAAGCGACCACTTCCAATCAGTTTATGCGGTGCGCTCTGGAACTCTCAAAGCCTACAAGACCACTGACGACGGACGGGAGCAGGTCACAGGCTTCTACTTCCCCGGCGAAATACTGGGCATGGACGGGATCAGTAACAACACCCACGCATCCTCAGCCAAAGCACTGGAAACCGCAGCTATCTGCGAAATCCCCTTCACTTCCCTGGAAAAGCTCAGCGCGCTAATGCCTAACCTGCAACGCCATTTCTTCCAGCTCATGAGTCACGAAATCACCGAAGATCAGCAACTCATCACCCTGCTGAGTAAAAATTCGGCCGACGAACGCGTCGCCGCACTGATGTTGAGCATTTCAGGCCGCAACGCTCGACGTAAACTCAGTGCCACCCAATTCCGCCTGCCGATGTCCAGGGTTGATATCGGCAACTATCTTGGTCTGACGGTTGAGACCGTCTCCAGGGTGTTCAGTCGTATGCAGAAAATGGAAGTTTTACGCGTCGACAACAAGGAAATTGAAATCCTGGACACTCAGGGGCTAAAGAACATGGCGAATCTTGGCGGCTAAACGTTAAAGCCCTGTCTGACCAGACAAACCGCAGATTCGCTAGCGATTTTTCTTCAGGTTGATTCACATCAAGGTGAATTCAACTGAACGATCTAGAATGCCAGCGCACAACAAATAGAGTAGTTTTGGGGAGACAATAATCTAATGATTCAGCACACTTTCGGCTTGCTAGTGAAGCCCAGTTCCCAGTGGAAACACATCAAAGAGCTACCGGAAAGCTCTTTCAATACATTACTGCTCTACCCCTGGGTTCTGGCTATCATACCAGCGGTCGCTTGGTACTTTGGTACCACCGATGTCGGCTGGACCGTGGGCGATGGCGAAGTGATCAAGCTGACCAAAGACAGTGCGATGACTATCTGCATTCTGTTTTACATCACTCAGGTAGTCTGCCTGTCGGCCATTGGCTACTTCATACATTGGATGTCCGACACCTACGGCGCTGAGTCCACCATCGCCAAGGGCATTATCATCGCCTCACTCGCTGCTACGCCGATGTTTCTCTTTGGCGCCGTCGGTTTCTACCCGGTGATGTGGCTGGACATGCTCATTGGCATTGTCGCCGCCTGCTGGGCCGTTTATTTGATGTATCTCGGCATCCCCATTGTTATGGATATCCCTGAAGAGCGCGGTTTTCTGTTTTCCAGTGCAGTGATGGGCGTCGCCATGGTGATTTTGATTTGCCTGATGGTGGGCGCGGTCATCCTCTGGGACTTCGGCGCAGCACCGGCATTTACTGACTGAGTCATAACCCGGCTTCACGGCTTTTGAATTTATTAAAATCTTAATGGAATGTAACCATGAGCGAGCTTAATTCCGCACTGGAACACCCCACCTACAATTACAAGGTGGTGCGTCAGTTTACAGTCATGACAGTCGTCTGGGGTATCGTCGGCATGCTGGTGGGCGTGTTAATCGCCGCACAGCTGGCATGGCCTGCCCTCAACATGGGCGTAGAGTGGCTGCACTTCGGTCGACTCAGACCCTTACACACCAACGCCGTTATTTTTGCCTTTGGCGGCTGTGCCCTGTTTGCCACCTCCTATTACATCGTGCAGCGTACCTGTCAGGTACGATTAATCTCCGACAAATTAGCCGCCATCACCTTTTGGGGTTGGCAACTGGTCATCGTATGCGCGGCCATCACGCTGCCTATGGGTTGGACCAGCGGCAAAGAGTACGCTGAGCTGGAATGGCCTATCGATATACTTATCACCATAGTCTGGGTGCTTTACGCCATCGTGTTCTTCGGCACCATCGTCAAGCGTAAGGTCAAGCACATCTACGTGGCCAACTGGTTCCTCGGCTCCTTCATCATTGCCGTCGCCGTACTGCATATTATGAACAGCATGGCCATTCCGGTTGATGCAACCAAGTCCTACTCCGTCTACGCAGGCACCGTAGATGCCATGGTGCAGTGGTGGTACGGACACAATGCCGTAGGATTCTTTCTCACTGCCGGATTCCTGGGAATGATGTACTACTTCGTACCCAAGCAGGCAGAACGCCCTGTTTACTCCTACCGTTTGTCGATCGTCCACTTTTGGTCCCTGGTTGCAGTCTACATCTGGGCGGGGCCGCACCACCTGCACTACACAGCCCTTCCCGATTGGGCCCAAAGCCTGGGAATGGTGATGTCTCTGATTCTACTGGCGCCCTCCTGGGGCGGCATGATTAACGGCATGATGACGCTATCGGGCGCCTGGCATAAGCTGCGCACCGATCCCATTTTACGCTTCCTGGTCGTCAGCCTGTCCTTCTACGGCATGTCCACTTTTGAAGGTCCGATGATGTCGATCAAGACGGTTAACGCGCTGTCTCACTACACCGACTGGACGATTGGCCACGTGCACTCCGGTGCTCTGGGCTGGGTAGCCATGATTTCTATTGGCTGTCTCTACCACCTGATTCCCATACTGTTCGGCAAGGAGCGCATGTACAGCGTCAGCCTAATCAATGTGCACTTTTGGATGTCTACCATCGGTACGGTGCTTTACATCGCTTCCATGTGGGTCAACGGCATCATGCAGGGCCTGATGTGGCGCGCCTACAACCAGGACGGCACCTTGACCTACAGCTTTGTTGAGTCGGTCGCTGCCAGTTATCCAGGTTATGTGGTTCGTGTACTGGGCGGAGCCATCTTCTTCGGCGGCATGCTGCTGATGGCTTACAACTTGTACATGACCGCACGCAAAGACGTTGAAGCCCAACCGGCACCCGCCGCCGCAAGCGCAGCCTAAGGAGCGACGAAATAATGAAACACGAAGCAGTTGAAACCAATATCGGTCTGATGATCGTCGGCATTATCGTCGCCATCAGCTTCGGCACGCTGGTAGAACTGGTGCCCCTCATGTTCCTCGACGAAACCAATGAGCCCATCGCCGGACTCAAGCCACTGCCCGCGCTGGAGCTGGAAGGCCGGGATATTTATATTCGAGAGGGCTGTAATACTTGTCACTCGCAGATGATTCGCCCACTGCGCGCTGAGACCGAGCGCTATGGCCATTACTCAGTGGCCGGTGAACACGTCTACGAGCATCCGTTCCTGTGGGGCTCAAAGCGGACCGGCCCAGACCTTGCTCGTGTTGGCAAGCGCTACTCTGACGACTGGCATCGCGCCCATATGTACAACCCACGTGACGTCGTTCCAGAGTCCAACATGCCCGCTTTCCCCTGGCTATTCGACAAAGAAATAAACAGTGATCTCACCGGCAAGAAAATGGCTTCTTTGCGCACTGTAGGGGTTCCCTACACTGACGAAGACATCGCTGGCGCGAAAGCGGCGGTGGAAGGTAAGAAAGAAATTGATGCCATGGTTGCCTATTTGCAACAGCTGGGCACTTTACTGCAATCGAGGCGCTAGAACGATGGACATCAACGATTTGAGAGGTCTCAGTACCGTATTCCTGATGATTACTTTTATTGGAATGTGCTTCTGGGCCTACGACAAAAAACGCAAGAAACCCTTTGACGAGGCCGCCAACCTGCCGTTCGCAGACGAAGAGCTGAATCAACGCACCATGCAGGAGGAAGTAAGGAATGGATAGTTTCTGGAGCTTGTGGGTCATCGTACTCACGTCCATCACCATTATCCTCATCACCTGGATACTGTTTGCCAATCGTACTCGTGAACAAAATCTTGATGGTAAAACCACGGGACACGTCTACGACGGTATTGAGGAATACGATAACCCCCTGCCCTCCTGGTGGTTCATGATGTTTGTGCTCACCATCGTTTTCGGTGTGGCTTATCTGGTGGTCTACCCCGGCATGGGCAACTTCCCCGGACTGCTTGGCTGGACTCAAATTGAGCAGCATGATCGCGAAGTCGCCAAAGCTGACGAAAAGTATCGCGACATGCGCGATCGCTATCTGGCTATGCCCATTGAAGACATCGCAGGTGATCCGGCGGTGCGCAAAATGGGTATGCGTATGTTCAGCAACAACTGTGCCCAGTGTCACGGCTCTGACGCGGGTGGTGCTTATGGCTTTCCTAACTTGCGAGACGACGACTGGCTCTACGGCGGCTCTCCGGAAGCCATCAAGGCGACACTCATTAATGGGCGTATGGCAGCTATGCCTGCATGGGGCACTATTCTCGGTGATCAGGGCATCACTGAAACTACCGCGTACGTCATGTCATTGAGTGGACGAGATGTCGATGCCAGCGCAGCGGAAGCTGGGGCCAAGCACTACCAAACTTACTGTGTGGCCTGCCACCAGGCAGACGGAACCGGCAACATGGCAATGGGCGCGCCCGACCTGACCAATGGCATATGGCTCTATGGCGGCAGTGCCGAGCAAATCGCGCACTCACTTCGCGCAGGACGTAACGGTGTAATGCCTGCCTTCAGTCAAACGCTCAGCGAGGACAAAATCCACATCCTCACGGCTTATGTTTATGGTTTAAGCCAATAAGGTTTGCCCCTTCTTAAGCGTTACCAAGGGGCCTTGCCTGAGGCCCCTAACCACTCACAAAAAGCCAAGCTGTGAGAGCACTTTATGTCTCAGTCCGACAATGACCTGATCGATCTGCAGGAGGTCGCACCCGCCGAAGTTGGTGAGATTGACCTTTATCAGCGACGAGAACGGATCTACACCCGCAAGGTGGAGGGTTTTTTCCAGAAAATTCGCCTCTATACCGGGTGGCCGCTACTTCTCGGTTATTTTCTTCTACCCTGGCTGAGCTGGAACGGACAGCAGTCGGTCCTATTTGATCTACCTGAACGAAAATTTCATATTCTGGGGCTCACCTTTTGGCCTCAGGACTTTCCGATGCTCGCTTTTCTGCTGATCATCTCGGCCTATGCCCTGTTTGCCGTCACCACTTTTGCCGGCCGTGTTTGGTGCGGTTATACCTGTCCACAAACCGTCTGGACAACCATGTTCATGTGGGTCGAGCAAAAGACCGAAGGCAGCCGAAACCAGCGAATCAAGCTCGATAAGGCGCCTATGTCATTGCAAAAGTTCGGCAAAAAATTTGCCAAACATGCGGCCTGGGTATTCATCGCCTTCATGACAGGGCTGACCTTCGTTGGCTATTTTTATGGCATTCAGGCATTGCTTGTAGATCTAATCACCCTCAACGCAGCAGGCTGGGGCCTGTTCTGGGTTGTTTTCTTTACCGCCGCCACTTATGTCAACGCCGGTTACATGCGCGAGCAAGTGTGCAAATACATGTGCCCATACGCCAGGTTTCAAGCCGTGATGTTTGATCAGGACACGTTGATCGTATCCTACGACCAGAAGCGCGGAGACCCTAGAGGTAGCCGCAAAAAAACCGCCGATCTGGATGAACTGGGACTGGGCGAATGCATCGACTGTGAATTGTGTGTGCAGGTATGCCCTACCGGAATTGATATTCGCGATGGACTGCAATATGAGTGCATTGGCTGCGCACTGTGCATAGACGCCTGTGATTCGGTGATGGACAAAATGGATTACCCCCGCGGATTGGTTCGCTACACCAGCGAGCACGAACTATCCGGCGGAAGCACCCACTGGTTACGCCCTCGCATCATCGGCTACGTGGTAGTGCTGTGCGTCATGATTGCCGTATTTTCCTACAATATGTTTTCGCGTATCCCGCTTGAACTAACTATTATCCGCGATCGAAATCAGTTGTACGTCACGACAGATACCGGCGCAGTTGATAATATCTACACCTTGCAGTTGGTGAACATGGACCCGAATAGCCATGTTTTCACAATCAGTGTAGAAGGACTTGAACAAGCCCAGATCATTGGTGATACCGAGCACACCCTCAACGGGGGCGAAGTTCGTTCAATCAGTTTGCGCTTACGGGCCAACCCAGAAGATCTGGAAAAACCCAGCACCGAATTTGATTTCAAAGCCCAGGCTACTGATATGGAGTCTCTGAATATCGCCCACGAATCCCGCTTTGTGAAACCTCTTTAGGCAATCTAATGAATAAACACCTACCTCGAGAGGACAGTGAACCCTGGTATCGTCAGTTCTGGCCTTGGTTCCTTATCTTGCTACCCGCATCGGTGGTGGTGGCGGGTATCAGTACCGTTATCATCGCAAACTGGGGCGCAGACGACCTGGTTGTTGACGAATACTACAAAGACGGTCTGGCGATCAATCGCAAACTGGAAAAAAAAGAACAGGCAACCGCACTGGGTATTAGCGCTGACATCCGTGTTAGCGGTACCGATATCGTTGTTTTAACCTCTGGAGACATCGAGGCTGCGCAATTACTTTTGCAACTGTCTCATCCACTGGAGTCTGACCGGGACTTTAACGTCATTCTTATACAAAGCACCCCTGGTGAATATCGCGGCCGCCTGGCGTCCGAAATTGCTCCGCGCTGGCATTGGGCGCTCATTTTCGAGGGCGACCCCGCCTGGCGTCTGGACGGCTCTGTGACCTTAGCAGACTTCCCTGCCAGCGGTGGCTGAACACGCTCAAGACGTTACTGTGAAACCAAAAGCCTGCTATCACTGTGGCGAAGCGGTTCCTGCGGGTGTTCGGCTTGAAATCGATATCTCTGGAGAAGCGCGCTCCATGTGCTGCCCCGGCTGCATGGCAGTCGCTGGAATGATTACCTCCAATGGCCTTGAAAACTTTTATCGGCAGCGCAGCGCCTACAGTGAACGTCCGGTCGAAGGAGAAAATCTCGATACCGAAAAATTTCTGATTTACGATCAGCAAGAACTCGCTGAAAATTTTTCCCAGTATGAAGAAAATGGAGATCTGACCGCACGTCTGTTACTGGGCGGCATTACCTGCGCAGCCTGTACCTGGTTAATCGAGCAAACCCTATCACCTATAGACGGCGTACAGCAGGTCGCAGTCAACCTCCAACAATCACGTCTGGATATTCGTTTTGACCCCGAAACACTCAAGCTAAGTGAGGTTTTCGCCAGGGTTGAAGCACTCGGTTATCGCGCCCAACCTTTCCAAACCAGCGCACGCAAGGAACAACAGCGCGACGAATACCGCAGTGACCTAAGACGACTAGGCGTTGCGGGATTTGGAATGATGCAGGTCGGCATGTTTGCAGTAGCCCTGCACGCAGGTGACATACAGGGGATTGAGGAACAATATCAGGGCCTGCTGCGCGGCTTTAGCTTACTGGTGTCCAGTTTCATCGTGTACTACAGCGCCGGCACTTTTTTCCAAACCGCCTGGCGGCACTTGAAGCGTGGCGCACTGGTCATGGATTTACCGGTAGCACTGGCTATTGGTCTCGCCTGGCTCGCGAGTGCATGGGCCACCTTTACAGGTACAGGACAAGTCTATTTTGACTCAGTGGTCATGTTCACTTTTTTCCTTTTGCTTGGACGCTTTCTGGAAGCCAGAGTTCGTCAGCGTCACGCAATGACCTGGTTCGATGCCGAAAGCACATTGCCAGATGCGGTGCGCGTAAAGCGAGCGAGCGGCTGGACCACCATCGCCCGGTCGCAATTAGTGAAGGGCGATGTGGCACTGGTTCAGGCCGGCCAGACCATACCTGCGGACGCGCGTGTATTGAACGGCGAAAGTGCTGTCAGGGAAGATACCTTCAATGGCGAACACCTGCCTCGATCAGTCGTTGAGGCTGATACCGTGTACGCAGGTACTGTCAATGTTGAAGCGGCACTGCAGATTGAAGTACAGGGCAGTTACGCAGACAGCCGACTCGCCGCCCTGCAAAGATCAGTGGAAGTTGCAGAAACAGAAAAACCCCAGCTCGCAAAAATGGCCGATCGAATCGCTTCGTGGTTCGTGGCTGGTGTCCTGCTGATTACCTCCGCCACCGCTCTAATCTGGTGGCAAATTGCGCCGGAGCAGGCCCTGTGGGTATCCCTCTCGGTACTGGTCATATCCTGCCCCTGTGCCCTCGCGCTGGCCACCCCTGCTGCGCTCACTTCTGCGGCAAGTGCACTGCGCGCCGGGGGTGTGATTGTGCGCGGTGAAAATGCGCTTGAAACACTCTCGCGCACCACGCATTTACTGTTTGACAAGACAGGCACCCTCACCGAGGGCTCGTTAACGGTGCAGACACTGCGGCTACTTTCTCCGCTCCCAAAGTCCGAGGTTCTGAAGCTCTGTGCAGGGCTCCAGCACTGGTCGAACCATCCTGTGGGTGGTGCCTTCACCACCGTTGAGGACGCTGTCACTTTCACCAATGTCGACTATACAGTGGGCGCCGGCATTGAAGGGCAATACGCCGACCAAAGCTACCGCATGGGGAGTGAACAATTTTGCCGGCAGATCTGTCCCGATTTACCGCCGCTACCTGAGGAACCACTCTACTGGGTAGCCCTCTGTCAGGGCGGTACAGCGATCGCCTGGATTGGCCTGAATGATCAGCTACGCGAAGAAGCACCTGGCGTGGTTGCACAAGCCAGAGACGGTGGCCTACAGGTTGGCCTGCTGACTGGCGATAGTTCTCCTCAAGGCCCTCTGCTCGCCCGGGAGTTGGGCATTAACGATATTTATATTGGCCTGGAACCTCAGCAAAAAATGCAGAGGGTGCAGCAGCTTCAAAACGAGAGTGCTGTGGTTGCCATGGTAGGAGACGGGCTTAACGACGCGCCTGTGCTCAGCCTGGCAGATACTTCGTTTGCCGTTGCGGGAGCGACTGATCTGGCAAGAACCCAAGCCGATTTTGTGATCGTCGGCGGCAATCTTGCCGCAGTCACCAACACCTGGAAAAAAGCCATTGCCTGTCGCCGTATTATCTTGCAGAACTTTGCCTGGGCACTGGGATACAATCTCAGTGCTATACCACTTGCCGCAAGCGGGCATGTCCCACCCTGGGCAGCGGCTATCGGTATGTCATTGAGTTCATTGCTGGTTGTGGCGAATTCGTTACGCCTGAATCGAAGTAGCCTTAATCGGGAGGAGAGACTTGGATAGTTTATATTTGCTGATCCCGGTCGCACTGGTGCTTGTAGCGCTGGGGATCAAGCTCCTGCTCTGGGCCATCGATAACGGCCAGTATGAAGACCTGGACAAAGAGGCCTGGAGAATCCTCGCAGAAGACCGGGAAAGCGACCCCAAGAAGACTGACTCGCAGGTAAGCGGCGATGACTGACCTTGGCTACCTGAGCGCAATCGCCTTGGGGCTTGCTGGCAGCGGTCATTGCCTGGGCATGTGCGGCGGTATTGCCGCTGCCCTGAATCTTGGGGGGCAGCGTTCCTTTGCTGTAACGCTTTCCTACCATAGCGGTCGAATTCTCAGTTACACAATACTCGGTGGCCTACTCGGATTCATTGCAGGCAGCATTGATCTGGTAGCTTGGACCATTGCGCTGCGCTATATCGCAGGTTTGCTGCTCATTGGTATGGGCCTATACGTGGCCAACTGGTGGCAAGGTATGCAAGTTCTCGAACGAGCGGGTGCCAAACTATGGAAACCTGTGCAGAGCTTTTCATCTCGATTCTTGCCCATTAAGAATCCAGCGCAAGGCCTCGCGCTTGGCTTGTGCTGGGGACTGATGCCCTGCGGGCTGATCTATTCTGCTCTGGCATGGTCTGCTACTGCCCAGAGCGCAACCAGTTCTGCGATGCTGATGTTTTGCTTTGGCCTGGGTACTTTGCCCTCGATGATGGCGGTGAGTCTTGGGGCAGATAAGCTGCAGGCACTACTGCGAAAACGTGGCCTGAAACTGGGCATTGCAGTCCTGTTGATCGTGTCGGGCGTGTGGACAATTTATCTGGTGAGTGCCCATGGAGAGCATCTGAAGCATCAGGCGCCAGGGGCAACGACTATCGAGGTGGATCATTCAACGATGGATCACTCAAAGATGAAGCACTAAAACGAATCACAGCCAAGCAGGAAGCAAACGCCCTGCTCTCGGCCTGGCGTTAGACATAAAAAAGGCCCCGCACTTTCGTGCGAGGCCAGACGCCATCAGACCGTAGGTGAGCCGGTCAAATGGGGATTAGATCAAAACTTGTAGGCAATGCCGATGTTGTAAACCCAGGGGTCTATGTCCACGTCAAATTTAACCTTGGCGTTGTCAGCTTCCCTCAACGTTACCGTTGCGGTGGTGTCGATATCGATATACCAAATACCGGCGTTAAAGTTCCAGTTATCGCCAAAAGGAATGTCTACTCCAGCGGATGCAGACAGGCCAAAAGAATCATCCAAGTCCAAATCGGCTTTGCCGACTTCTCCAACCAGATCACTGTTAACTTCTTCATCAAAGAAAATGGTGTAGTTCACACCAACGCCCACATAGGGCTGCCAACCTTTGCTGCTGCCGCGTGGATACCATTGAACGGTCAGGGTTGGTGGCAGGTGCTTGGTGGAACCCGCCGTTAGGGGTGCTTCATTGACATCAATATTGTGCTCGAAGGGAGTCGCCGCCAACAGTTCAATACCCCAGCTCTCTGTCGCCATGTAAACAGGGATAATCGACAACTGAGTGTCATCATCCACATCCACGGTGACATCACCCAGCTCCGGAATTGAGTCGCTGTCTGCATCGGGAGCCACTGTCACAACACCTGCGCGTAATATCCAGTCTCCCGCTTCGTATGCATGGGTCAATGCGGTGCCACTGGTCAATGCAGCGGCTACCGCCAAGGTCAATAACTTCTTCATGAACTACTCCTGTCTATGGATCTTGATAAGGGCTGTGTTACAGCTACCTCATCAGCTGCGGTAATGTTAGAGGGACGCGATCTTATGGGCATTGATGTCAATCAAGAGAACTAAATGCAGCCATTATTGCCATCGGTAGTATTACCAGAAATCGCCTAATTCCAAGGATGATCCAGCGCACGGCCGCACCCCTGATAACCACGACCATTGAGCTGCACTATGACCGTGTAGGGAAATTCCTCGCCCTTCATGGTGTCGGTACAAAAGGTCTCGGTAACCGTCACGTTGATACTGTTGCCCTCTCCCTCTGCCAAGTAATGCAACTGTTCCTTATCCTGTGTCGTTTCCAGGTCGGTGAACATCATCCGCGTAGATCCGTAGTCGCCAACGAACAGCAGGTTCTGCTCGCCACGTACTTCCATATGCCAACCGGGCTCATTACCCACGGCGCGAAACTCTACGCCTCTTCGCCTTGCATCTTCCCACGGGGCGCGAGCACTATTGAGTTGGCAATTGGAGTAGCGCACCCCTGCCGCCTCCAGAGTGACCTCTTCCCCCTTGGACCAGAAGACAACATCGCCCTCCTGATACTTGGAGCCCGAGGCGGCGCGAACCTGAGACAATATGAGATAACGATCATCAAACCACAGAGCCATTTCACCAGGGCCCACTCTGGTAATGAATTCTATGTCGCCACACTCATACACCATCGTCTTACCCATTGGCCGAGCATCAGGCTGGAAATTACTGGCGTCGCCAGTCGGGGCGGTGTTGTCTGTTCCAGAGGCACACGCAGTGATTGAGAGCGTGGAGAGTGTGCAGAGCAAAAGAAAAAAACACTTCATTGTTCTATGTCCTGTGTGCTGAATTTTCGTAAGCGACGCGCGCGTCTAGCATTGTCGATTGTAACCACTGCCAGCCCCATCCAGACCAGCGAAAACGCAATCACTTGAATCACTGTAAAGGGCTCATCTAATACCAACACAGCGACCAGTAACTGCATCGTAGGGCCGATATAGAACACCAGTCCAAGCGCGGTCAACGGCAGTAATCGGCTGGCGGCCACGTAAGTAATCAGAGGGATGGCGGTAAAGGCTCCAGCACCCAGCAGCACTAAATCCACGCTCAAACCGTGCTGCCCCAAACCCGCGCCTTCCCTAAAAATCAGCCACGCCAGGGCAAAGGGAGCCATCAACAAGGTTTCAATGAACAGTCCCTCCAGGGAAGCTACGGAGACCTTTTTCCGAATGGCACCGTACAGGCCAAAGCTCAATGAAAGTGCCAGAGCCACCACAGGCAAGCCCCCGTAGTAAACCAACTGGAGTAAAACCGCGGCCACTGCAAACCCAATTCCCACTTTCTGAGCAGTATCGATTTTCTCCCTGAATACGGTTAAACCAATGACCACATTAATCAGTGGTAGCAGGAAATACCCCAACGCGGCCTCAGTCGCCCTCTCGTTACTGATCGCCCAAAGAAAAACCAACCAATTAAGCGCACCGAAAAAAGCCGCTGTCGCCATAATTGCCACGGTGCGCGGCTGGCGCAGCAGTGCCAGCGTGCTGCGCAGTCTGCCAACGACCAACAAAACCAAAAACACAAAGGGCATTGACCAAAAAGCGCGATGTGCCAAAACGTCCGCAGGTGCCACCGGCTCTGCCATCGCCCAATAAAGCGCTGCAACGCCCCATATCATGTAGGCGGTCACTCCCAGCAGAGTGCCCCTCCTCTGATCGCTCAGCGAATGACCTGAGAGCAACATCAGTGACTTCCAAACAGAGGCATTGCGATCATTCGCAACGCCAACACACTGACCAGCCATCTGAACCAGCGGTGAAAATTAAACTGGGGGATTTGCTGCCGCAGCTTGGTACCGACCCATGAGCCAGCAGTGACGGCCAAAATCATGGCAAGAGCCAGTGGCCACCATGGGCTAAAGCTAAATCCCAGTGCGACGAATGCAGTGACTCTGATCAAATGACTAATCCCCATGTAAGCAGCAGTATTCACCACCAACCAATCTCGTGCCGAATTGTGACGCAGCATCACCGCCGCCCCTAATGGACCTGTGGCGCCAGCCAACATACCCAGGCCAGTTTGGTAAAAACCAAGTCCGGCAAGACCGATAAAGCCGCCGCCCCGCAACTGAGGTAGTGGGACCCAGGTTAGCAATAAAATAAGTCCACCAATAATTGCCGGCAGCCAATACAAGTTGAGACTGGCATACACTTCACCCCCGACCCACGCGCCAAGAAGCGCCCCAAAAAAAATGGCAGGAAGCATACTCCATTGAATGTGGCGCCAACCAAAACCTGCTCGAGTGATGTTACTCGCCAATTGGGTGAGCGCATGCAAAGGGAAAATAACATTTACTGGCACCAGGCCGGGCATTGCTGCAATCAGCAGAACGCCGCCCCCCATACCCATCACTCCGGCAAGCACTGAGGTTAAGAACGCGATTGGAACAAGCGCATACTCTATCGGCATGGGATTACTGGCAAGACCGTGCCCGACGCGTTGCCAACGACAGAGGCAATGTCAAAACTAAGATGCACTGGTGGCAAGAAACTCAAGATAGTATTCCTGTACTTGAACCGGAGCCTCGACCTGCGGGTAGTGCCCTATCTCCGGCAGGCGCCGTATGAAGTGCTGCTTGCCGACAAGTTCCTCGAAGCGCGCCACCATATGCTCACCTGAAACCGGATCAACGCTGCCATTAATCAAACCAATCGGACAACAGGCTTGCTGCAGAGCAACCAACCAACGTTCCCGATTAACACGCCTGTCAGTCATGTAATGAATCAACCGGTGCAAATTGCGTTGCCCGTCTTCACGGGTGAACAACGCCCAGAACGCCTCTAACTCATCGTCACTGGCTGAGGTATTGGGCCCAAAGACGCGATCGAATGACTGTCGCATACTTCGTTTGCTAAAGGCATAGCGAACCAGAAAGCCCAGCCGACCCAGCAGTAAGCGCTGAACTAAAAGCGCCTTGTGAGTTTCTGGAAACAGGCCGCCATTGAGAAACAAACAGGACAACCAGCGTCCCTTCCCGGTCTTATCGTTTTGCCTTGCCAGCATTTCCTGGGCAACCGTATCGCCATAGTCATGGGCCAGCACATGGAAGTCTTGCAAATTCAGGTGGGTCACCAACGATTCACAAAGGTCGGCCTGCTCAACAATACGATAGTCATGAGGGCAGGGCTTGTCACTGAAGCCAAAGCCCAGCATGTCCATCGCCACTAGTCGGTAATGCTTGTTTAACTCGGGCCATATTTTCCACCAGTCCCAGCTAGCGGTGGGAAACCCGTGAATCAGCAAGATAGTTCCGCGAGGAATACTCGTTGGTTTCTCATCGATATAGAACAGCTTATGCCCCAGCAGCTCAACCACCTGACCTCGCGCCTGCCAATCTTCTATTTGCACCAAGCTCACTACTCCTCGAAAATGCACTGCATCCCAATATTGAATCGAACATTATACCCCCGATCCAAACACACAACTCATTGAGATTTTTTAGTACTGGAACGCGTAACACGCCATCACACGGCTCTTGCTTTTCGCCCTAAAGCGCAAATTTAGCGGCCCGACGTTAACAACTCATTTTCCAATGCCGCGACGCCACCGCGTTTTTAAGCCGCACCGATCCTAGACAGCTCATGGACAGAGAGAATCCTTGTGGGCCCGCAACCCGTAATAACTATCAAACCAGCGAGGATCACATTATGAAAAAGTTTATCGTTAACTCCTGGGACGCAGTTATGAATAGCGCCCACAACCCGCTCCGACATCTCGATCTCGCCTCACAGCATTATTTTATGCAGGTACTCGGCTGGATGTGGAGCATGGTCTTTAGCCTTACCTTCTTCTCGATTTTCCATTTCGGTTTGACGTGGATGGCTCACCTCCTCGTCTTTGGAGGCATCGCAATGACGGTGGCCCTGTTTAGAGAAGCGGAAGCTGAGCAGGCCCGTCTCGCCTCCGTGACAGACGGCTTCTCTCACGCCTCCAATTGCATCTGGAAGCTAGACACCGAAGCTTGACCCGCACTCTCCGCGACTAATCAATAGCTGGCCCCTTAGCGGGGCCGGCGCAACTTATTTGAGACACGCCATGCCTAATTACGCTATCGCCCTTGTTCTTTTTTTCATGTTTTCCCTAGGCCTCCCGCTTTGGGGCATGCAAAGCAATCAGTACACCACCGACGATAACCACGGCTGCTCCGGTGACTGTTACCAAGACTGGGTTGAGAGCACCGGCGGCGTTCTAGCACTTGAAGCGAAGGCTGCCCAGGCCCGCGCAGAGGCATCACCGGCAGAACTTGGTAAGAAAGCCTACGCAGGGTGCATCGCCTGCCATGGCGCAAACGGCGAGGGAGGCGTGGGACCTGCGCTCGCAGGCCAGAGCGCTGCTGATATCGCTTCGAAGTTGCTGCAGTACAAGGCCGGGGAAACTCGCGGTGCTCAAAGCTCTTTGATGTGGAGTCAAGCTGCCCTGCTTAGCGACACTGACATCGACAACATCGCCCTTTTTGTTGAAGAACTCTAAAACACTGAGTTTCTTCTCTCAAAGCATCGCAATCCACTGGCGCTCTGCTGCCGTAACAACTCCATGGACACAGACTCTGTAACAAAAAATCAAGCCGCGACCCTCTATTATGACGGTCGCTGCTCTATCTGCGCGAAAGAAATGAAGCGCCTAGCTAGGCTGAAGACCGACGACCTGGTTCTGACTGACATCCATTCGATGTACGCAGACTCTTCACTGCCCGATACAGATACCCTATTACGAACCCTGCACCTTCGCGAGGCCGGCGGCAACTTGCTCACCGGGGTAGACGCCAACGTTGCTGCCTGGAGCTACACTAGAATCGGTCCACTTTTCCGATGGATGCAATGGCCCTTGATCGCTCCCGTGGTCGATATCTTCTACACACGATGGGCGCGCTGGCGCTACGAGCGACTGTATAGCCAAACTTGCCCCCCAGAGCGAGACTCTACCCATGCGCCTTGACAGTAACTCTCTGGACTCGATGGCCACTCGCCAGAGGGCGGCGCTGATTAATTCAGTATCGGGCTTTAAATCGGCCAACCTTATCGGTACCGCCAATGCGGAGGGCCACGCAAACCTGGCCATTATGAGTTCGGTGGTTCACTTAGGCTCTCAACCCCCTCTATTGGCGCTGATTGTCCGTCCTGGCGGTGAAGAACGCCACACCCTGACCAATATACTCGACACCCAGCAATTCAGTATCAACCATGTCGCTAACCACATGGTCGAAGCCGCCCACCAAACCGCGGCCCGATATCCACAGCACATCAGTGAATTTGAGGCCACGGGTCTTTCGCCTGAATGGTGGACAGACTTCAGCGCCCCACTCGTCGCCGAAGCTTCGATTAAACTCGCGATGCAATTGCGCGATCATCAGGAGCTTGCCATAAACGGCACGCATCTGGTGATCGGTGAAGTGGTCCAGTTAGACATACCCGATCACAGCCTCAATGAGGACTTTTCACTGGATTTAATCGCAGCTGGCACTACCGCTCTGTCTGGACTGGATAGCTACCATAGCGTCCAGCTCGAGAAAAAAATGGCCTATGCCAAAACTGACTTACCGCCTCGCTCCCTTCTTTGACTGGTAACTGCAATGCACTCCGAAAAATCGCTTCGATCACTGCTTTCTTCGCAGACTCTATTATCACTGTGTTTTTTTACTGCCCTGCTTGCGAACAGCGTAGCATCGGATCCAGAAAGAGCGCAGCACTATGAGGCGGTGAGGCCCAGCGCCGACGGCATCGGCAGAGTTTACCTGGGCCGGGAAATATCTCAGGTCATGGGCCATAGGGGGGCTAGCTGGTTGGAGCGGCCCCAACGGGTGCAGGAAGAGCGCACTGACTTGTTGATGGAGTCACTGGCGCTAGACCCCAATGACGTAGTTGCTGATCTGGGTGCGGGCACTGGCTACTTCAGCTTCCCCATGGCGATGGAAGTACCCAACGGCAGTGTACTCGCCGTTGATATCCAACCCGAGATGCTGGCCATCATCGAACGAAGAGTCGTCAAATTCGGCGTTCCCAATGTCTTTCCAGTGCTCGCGAGCGAGTGCGACCCTGCGCTGGACGAAAATTCGGTTGACGTCGTCTTACTGGTGGATGCGTATCACGAATTTTCCTGCCCGCGTGAGGTCATGGCGTCCGTCGCTACTGCATTGAAACCGGATGGCAGGGTAATGCTGGTTGAATACAGGGGTGAAGACCCTGACATTGGTATCAAGCCACTACACACGATGGCCCTTGAGCAAGCCACCACAGAAATGGAGGCTGTGGGGTTATCGCTCGTTTCTGTCTCCGACGTGCTCCCAAAACAGCATTTGATGACGTTCCAGAAAAAGTAAGGCCCGTCGCAGCAGCGTTATCTCTCACTAGACCTCAGAGAGGCAATACTTTTCAATACGGTCGAAGGCAGGCCGCAGCACATTAACCGGCTGGGCGAGCGAGACTCGCACGTAGTCAGTGGTGCAGTCACCAAAACCGATTCCCGGGAGCACCGAAACCCCCTGATCCGCCAATAGGCTCTGTGCGAACTCCAGTCCACTGGTGCCGGTAAAGTCCACATGAATCATCACGAACATACCTGCAGCAGGGACCCTGCACGACAACCCCGTAATCCCGTCGACACGCTCACAGACATAATTGCGACGCTGTCTGTACTCTTCGCGAACGCCATTAATGTACTCTTCGTCGTTAATCAATGCATGAGCAGCCGCGTCTTGCACAAACTGGCAACATCCAAAGATCGTTGATGATGTAAAGGCCAGCAGCCTGTCAGCCACTGTTTTGGGCGCTACCGTCCACCCCAGTCGCCAACCTGTCATCGCGTGCGATTTGGACATACCGTCCACAATAATAACGTTATCCAAACTCTCTGCCGCTTTGCGCAGCGACACATGCTCACCCTCAAACGTGATCATCGAATAGACTTCGTCGCACACCAACCAGATGTTACGTTCCAAACAATAGGCAGCCAGCTCCTGCAGATCTGGCGCGGGAATAATATTTCCCGCTGGGTTCCCAGGCGTATTGATAAACACTAATTTTGTGGTGTCAGTAATGGTTCGTTTTACGTTTTCAAGGTCAAACGCAAAGCCCGAGTCCACGTCAAGCGGCACTCCAATGACATTCAGTGCCAGGGCCTTGAATATGCCGTCATACCCAACGTACATGGGTTCCATCACAACAATATCGTCACCCGTATCGAGCAGGCAGGCCATTACCGAATAAATAGCATTGGTGGCCCCCGGATAAATAACCACCTCGCCGGGATCACAGGGTTTTTCAGAGGCCCTGAGTTCGATATCTGCAATAATTTTGCGCAGGCCCAGTTCACCTCGACCCGGCGCGTAATGGGTTCGGCCTTTTTCCAAACTGTCGATAGCGGCTCGCACCGTAGCCGGCAGAGTTGCCAGGTCGGGGTCACCTACCGATAGTAAATAAACATCCTCTCCCTGAGCCTGACGTTCCAGCGCTTCATCGTGAACGGCCCACACGGGGGAGTCGTCACCCTCCAGACGCGTCGACATGGCACTGTAACGGGGATTGAAGCTGGTTTTCATACCTTCGGCCTTCTAATCATTAAACTCATTGCAAAAAATCTTCTTCACGCGCCTCAATCAAGGTGGGACCTGCGAAGTCTTGTGAGGCCACCAGTGCAGCCTCTAGCTCCCCAAGGTCTGTCACTCGTGTGGCACGACAACCGTAGCCCTCGGCAATGGCCAGAAAATCAGGCGTATGGATATCGCAGGCGATGGGTTTCAATCCAGCGGTCTCAAAATTCTGCGCAATCATTTCGTAACGTTCGTTATTCCAGACCACAACAGCAACCGATATCTCAGCTTCGATCGCTGTGGATAGTTCGTTAATAGTGAACTGTAATCCCCCATCGCCCATCAATGCGATGACCGGCGTCTGCGGCAATCCCAGGCGAGCACCGAAAGCAGCCGGCAAGGCATAACCCAGAGTACCGTAACCTGTAGCGGCACTGGCAAAGCGTCTTGGCTGTGGAGAATGATATTGGGCAGCTGCAAAGTACGCAGGCTGAGTCGAATCCCCCATCACGGCAGCACCCGGCAAAGCCCGCTGCAATGTATCGAGAAAAGCCTGATAGGCGTTCGAGTGCAGTGGCTTCAATTGTTCATTGACCGAGGCAGTTCGCTCTTTGCCCATGCGCTGACTGGAATCTATCAGTGGTAGCAGCGCTTTCACAGCGAGCTCGGCATCGGCACAAATGGCAAGCTCGGGCCTCACGTTTCGAGTGAGTTGAGTGCTGTCAATATCGATTCTAATCAGGCTCCCGCCTAACGAAAATCCGCCGTCAAAAAAGAAATCGTAGTCAGTTTCGCTAAACTCTGTGCCAATGCCCAAAATTACATCTGCATCGCAATAGAGTTCACGCACAGGTTGATAAGACGGACTGGAGGCGACCAGTAGCGGGTGTTCGGGTGGAACCACGCCTTTGGCGTTATGGGTAAGCGTGACCGGCGCATCGAGCAATTCAACCAGCTCCCGGATACTCGCCGCGGCATCGGCACAACCGCCGCCAAGCGCTACCACAGGTCGCTGGGCCGATTGCAGCAGAGCAGCTGCTCGCTGCAGGGCTTCAGTCGCAGCTGCTGGCCGGCTAGGCAAAGGCCAGGGCTCAATATCAATTCCATCAGCCTCAGCAGTGATCACATCGATTGGAATGGACAGGTGCACGGGGCCGGGTCGCTTGCTGCCAAAAATGGAAAATGCCCGCGCTAACACTACGGGCAGTTGATCCGGGCTCATCAGTGTATGACTCCAAACACTGCACTGCGCCATCGCGGCCTCAAGGTTATCCGTGTCATGCAGGCGCCCTTCTCCCAAACCCAGTTGGGACCGAGCGTTATCGGCCGATATAACCAGCATAGGTACCGAGTCCTGAAGGGCTTGCCCCATTGCGGTGGCAATGTTGAGCGCACCCGGACCAGAGACCGTAAAGCACGCGGCCGGTCGACCGGTGACACGCGCATAACCGTCTGCCATAAAGCCACCACCTTGCTCGTGGCGAGGCGTTACATGGCGAATACCGGTTTGTGGTAAACCTCTGTAAAGCTCAATGGTATGGGTGCCCGGTATACCGAAAGCAACTTCAATACCATAGGACTCCAACGCCTGAACCAAGACTTCGCCGCAGGTAGTCATCAAAACAGCTCCTTACTGTTATTCACTTAAGACAATCCTTATTCATAACTTGACCCCCGCTTCCACCAATACAGCACGCAGTGGCTTAAGGCGATCTTCATAATGACGCCACTTGCCAATTGATGAGGTATAGACCGGCTGACGCACCTGAGCAAGGCTCGCGGTGAGTGACGGTGCCTGGCTTTGGTGGAAGTCCAAACAGGCATCCTCCCACGGCAAATCACAAAAATCGAGCAGCCGATGACTCTGTGTCGTCAGGTCACTCACCAAATCTTCATAGCACACATCCAGAATTTTACCCGGCATCACATGATGCCAATGAGCCATAAGGTCGCGATAGGCCACGTAATAGCGACCCAGCTCTTGTTGATCGTAGGAAAAGGGGTAAGCCTGTTTAAATAGTGTTTTATAGATAGCAAAGCAGGTATCCATGGCATTGCGCTTGAGATGAATGATTTTTGCCTTGGGCAATGCGCGATGAATCAGCCCACAATAAAGAAAGTTCAAAGGAAGCTTATCAATGAATCGTGAGCGATCCGCTGTTTGCGGTCGAGTACTCTCTACATAGTCTCTTCCCAGTTTTTCACTATCTGCATTTGCTGCCATTCGGATAAAATCCAGCCTGCTCTTTGGCTTCATAGCGGAAACCTGAGAGGTCAGGCTCTCGGCAAAATTGTTCAGCTCGCCCGCGGCATACACGGCGCTATGACTGCCCAATATACGTTCGACCAGCGTCGTTCCCGTGCGAGGGAGGCCTACGATGAAAATGGGCTCGTCGCTGTCATAGCCCGACCCCGCCAGCACATACTGGCTATCGTAAATGTCCCTAATGGCGCGCATGGCCGCAAGATCAGCCTCAGGATCATGGTTCATGTGACTGCGGCGTAAGTCAGCACCCAGCCTCAACTCTTCGAACACGCGATCATAATTGTCGAGATCTTCGTATTCTTTAGCCAGTGCATAGCGCATGCTCATTTCACTACGCCAATCTTCAGTGCCTTTTTTTATCGCTGAATTCAGCGCCTGAACATGATTACTGTCGGCAAGTTGCGTGCGCAGCCTTGATCGGTGCAACCAGGGTTCGCCCTGCGCGGGATCAAGAGCAATGCAGCGATCGAACGCAGATTCGGCATCCGCAAGATCACCGACAGCTTGCAGGCAGAGCCCCAGATTAAACCAATGATGGGCAATCTCTGGTTCACAAGCGATTGCACTGCGAAAGCAGTCGATAGCCTCGGCCTGCTTATTTACCTGGCTATAGAGATTCCCCAATGCGTCATACTCAGCGGCCTCACTGTGGGGCAAGGCTGCAAGCTGCTTGATTAATTGTAGCGCCTCTGTGGTGTGATTCGCTGCAAGCAGGCAAACCGCCTGATTCGAGAGATAGGCGAAATTACTAGGTTCGAGAGTAACCGCTCGATCTGCCAGATCTTTCGCCAGTCGTCTCTGCCCCATCTTCAGGGCAACCCTGCTGGCCACATCGAAAACCTGGGCTGGCACAGATTGTGCGCCCAACAGCGCCTGACAATGACGCCAGGCCTGAGACAGGTTGCCGTTTTTCAGCTCACGCCAGGCACCTCGGTACTCACTGTTTTCCTTGCTATCGATGCATCACCTCGTGGTCAGACAACGAACGATAGGCCGCGACATTAAAAGCGGTAGCTCGCAGAGACGCCGTAGGTTCTTGGGGTAGACACCACCGCATTGGCGCGAGGTCCCCACAATATATCGGATTCGGCACCTAACAAACCTCGTTCGTCGGCAATATTATTGAGGAACAACCTGACGTCCCATTGTTCGACGTTATAGGCAACACCTGCATTCCACAACCAGAAGCTGTCCATCTTAACGCTATACACGTCGAGACTGGATTCAGTGGCGCTGCGATAGGATCCATTAAGCCCGTAGACGACCTCTCCCCCGTTTGACAATTGCTGGTGATAATTCGCTGCCATGTACCAAACATTTTCAGGCGCACCCGGGAGCATACTACCCGCCTCAACTTCGGCAAAAGAAGTGCCATCAGCAATAAACTCTTCCAGTGTGCTGGACAGGGAATCCAACTCAGAATCATTGAAAGTATAGGCGAGAGTAATATCAATATTATCTGTCACGTAGCCGTTGACTTCAGCTTCTATACCCCGCGACGTCGCTTCACCCGCATTAACAACGCAAAGCAACGCAAGCTCGGTGCAAGACAAATTAGCCTGCATGTTTTCCCAATCGACATTGTAGTACGCCAGTGAGTATCGGTAAGTACCGGCCAATGTTCCCTTAATGCCAACCTCTATGTTCTCAGTTGTGTCTGGTGCATATAGAAACGCTTTTCGATTAACTGGAGCACCGAAAGCTGCGTTGGGTAAGCCGTTAGCGCCGCCACGACGGAAGCCTTCAGACCAAACAGCGTAGACATTGGTGTTATCGTTCAACTGGTATGCCGTATCGAATTTAAACAGCGAATCAGAATCAGAGGTCTCCAGTGCGCGTGACTCGACACCGCCTGGAACAAATTCAAGTCCACCTACTTGTGAAGTTTCAAAATCCTGATCGTAGTAACGTGCACCACCGGTCACTTGCCAGCGCTCAGTGACGTGCCACGTTAACTCCCCGAACACCGCGCGATCGGTAAATGAGTTCGATTGGAGGACAAGATAGGCCTCGTCCTTGGTGATAGGTACAGGACCATTGAAGTCCTCGAAATCATACAAGGTTCCCAAACCGCAGGGCGCACCCCCAAAGGTATCTGTTTCGATAAAGCAGGAGGTGGAGTAGTCGTGGTAGCCATAATAGAGCTGGCGTACTTCAAGATCAGTGTCCTGTTCCATATAGAAAGCGCCAACCACCCAGTCCAGAGTATTGTTCCCTTGAGAGACCAATCTAGCCTCAAAGACATCGCCCTGGTCATCAAAGGATGACTTATCTTCTACAAGCGGACGAGGGCTGGTGCCATAGTAAGACTCCCAAAAGCTGAATTGTTCATAGAACCCGGTCAGGTCCTTCGAACCTTCACCTTCAGATTGATAGGTTGAGGCCGATGCCGTAAAACTGGCGAACCCCATGTCAAAATCCACATCCAGCGCGAGTACATCGACTTCACGCTCAAACGGTTCCTCAATCAGCGCAGCGTTTTTCTGCGCATCATCGCCATAAAGGGCGTAGGAACTCATCGGTGTGCCACCCGACTCATCATCTTGATAGTGATAGCTGATATTGGCCTCAAAGGCATCGGTAGGAGCCCAACTGGCAGCAATGCGAGCGCTCGTCGTTTGCGCGTCATTAACGCCTTTGGCACTTTCATAAACCGGCTGCCCGGCAAAAAAGTTGGCGGAATCACCCACCGGGTCGGTCGAGCCATTATCCAGTTCCGGCGAACCGTCAGCGCGGCGAACATAGCGCTGGGGTTGATCGATGTAGCCAGCATAGTCCTGATAACCGCCATTAAGGCGAATACCAAATGTATCTCCCACCGGGATATTGAGCATTAAATCAGTTTCGTAGTTAATGCCATCTCCACGCTTGGTCTGACTCAAACCGCCACTCAGCTCACCGGAGAATTCTGAAAATTCGGGCTTGTTGTACAAATAGCGTACTGAGCCGCCCAAAGAGCCAGAACCGTAGAGCGTACCCTGAGGTCCACGCAGGATTTCTACCCGATCAATATCAGTAAGTCTGAGATTTACGAAAACCGGTGTTTCGTTGATATAGGTAGACACCACAGGCGCGGTCGACATTGGGCCACTCACCCTGGAGGTATCCTCAGCGTTAATGCCTCGAATAATCAGATTGGAGTTGTTAACACCACTGCGCGGCCCTAACTCCACGAAATTCACACCCGTTGCCACTCTAAAAAGTTCGGCTGCGTTATTGATTCCACTTTCAGACAGATCATTACCCGTGAGCGCGGAAATATTGTACGGCACGTCTTCAATAGCGGCGTCGCGACGCGTCGCCGACACAATCACCTCTTCCAGCACAGGGCCCTGGGCAAAGCTTAAAGATGGCGTGCCTGCAAACGAAGCGGCTATGACTGCGGTTGATAGCAACGTTCTTCGGTAAGGTGTTTTCATGATCTTATCCCTCATAAATTTTTTTGCTCAATTTTCCAAATAAATATTCAAGCCGGTTCGTCTAAACGCAAACCGGGTGCAACCAAAGACTCAATCGGCACGAAATCATGCGGAAACCCAAAGCATTGCGGCGCAACAAATTCGAGTGCTTTCGGCGTCCGATAAAATTTGGGGCATCCAACGCCGAAAACCGTCACTCTCTGGCCAAAACGCAAACGTTCCGCATTGATAGGTGTTGATGTTTCATAATCAACGATCGTGATCAGATCGGGGACTGATGCCAGTACTTTGTCGCCCTGTGTAGCGACCAGGTATTCGTTCTTGATATTGATCGTCAGCGGTTCAGCTTTACCACTGAAAGGAACGATAGTGGCCTGACCGATATCGTAGCCGCCAATAATTTTGGTGGCGCTATCAACGACTTTGCCGGTATATAGATGAAATAGATCGCCATAAATTGAGCGCGAAAAAAGCTCCGCCAATGGCTCGAAAATTCGGTGTGCGTTTCCGCGGTTACGCCTGAGTACCCGCCCCAGCTCAATAGAGAAGCTCACGGTTCCGGGAATGATAGAGTCCTTTAGCTGGCGCCCCGTCATCGGATGCTCAGCCGAAGTAACCATTCCGCCAGACACCATCGCACATTGGCGAATTTCACGTTCAAAAGCCATGATATCGTCGGTATCAAACTCGGTAATACCACCTTTGTAATCTGTGGTCACCGCTGGCGTCGGCAACACTCCGGTGATGGGATAGGTCATCATCTGTGCTTCAGGTAACGCCCTACCCATGCCATCCCCGTCAATAACGGGCACCCCGGACGCGGCGGCAGCCACGATAGGGATCAAGGAGTTTCCTCCTCCGATTTCGAAAGATACAACGGCATCTACCTTACGCTTAACGCGCACTTCAAATGCAGCGAGCGTGTCCCTGGCCTCATTAATTGACGGTAGTAGTTCCAGGCTTACCGTTGGCGCGCCTACACCGCCTATGGCAACGACATAGGCATCATCGTCCAGCGCCTCGGGTGCCAGCAATTCAACGGGGCCATATTGTTTGAGCGCCTGATCAGCAATCAATTGAGCCACATAGGGGTCACCACCCCCGCCCGTTGCCAGGAAGACCGCGCCTGCTGACAAATCCTCCAGTGCATCTCGATCCAGTTTGGACATTAGCGACACTCCTTCTGCTGTCTGGCCACGTCGCCCACTGCCTTGACCCGCAGCCTGGTAGAACCCTCGGCCATGTAGGAAATTGTGGTTTCTTCCACATCAGCCACTCTTACAGTTGATGCGTCAGCCCCGGCGCCAACCGCCATCGCGATCGCCTCCTCCGATACCGCACGCAATGCGTCTTCACGAGGCAACTCCTGGTAGTTAACCAACCGCTCTACCTCGCCGCCAATTTGGGCGATAGCAGCACCAATAGCATTGGCAACGCCGGAGTGTTCAGGACAGTGCATTTCTGAAGCTGCGGTTAGCTCATCCGATACCAGAAGCGCACCCCCACCGACCAGAACAACCGGGAGCGGATCACTGCTGGGCATCATCTTTTCGATGCCCAGGTTGAGCATGTCCTGAATGGTCTGGAGCCCCGTCTTTACAGTGTCTGCATCCAGTTCCACCGGATGAGCCCCCACATCGGCGCGACCCGCGGCTACCAAAAGATCGGTAGCAGTGAACGTATCTCCGCCGAAACACAGCCCCTCGCGCACCAGATTGTGACCCACAGAGTGCGGACCGATACTGCGTCCTTTTTCAGTGACCAGACTGCCTCCGCCCAGGCCAATCGCCAGAATATCCGGCATACGGAAATTGGTACGCACGCCCCCCACTTCAATGACGATGTTGGATTCTCTGGGAAAGCCGGCCTGTAAAATACCGATGTCGGAGGTGGTGCCACCAATATCGACAACAATGGCATCTTGCAGGCCGGTTAGCTTGCAAGCGCCACGTAGAGAATTCGTCGGACCCGAGGCAAACGTCAGCGCTGGAAACTGACGCACGAATTCGGCATCCATCAGGGTGCCATCGTTCTGGCTGACATAAAACGGGCATACCAAACCGCGATCACGCAAAGCATTTCCGAAAGCGTCCACCACCCTGTCGGCAAACTTGAGCAGCGCCGCATTGAGCAGTGCTGCATTCTCACGCTCCAGCAATCCAAGCCGACCCAGTCGATGCGAGCAGGTAATATTAATGCCCGGGATCGACGCCTCTAACTGCCGCGCTACTTCCAGTTCCGGATCCGCTGTCATTGGGGAAAAAGCCGAAGAGATAGCAACGGTATCAATTTCCTTGGCGCGAATGTCGAGGATAAGTGCATCTATCTCATTCTGATCGAGCGCGGCCAGTGGGTTGCCGTCGTATAGCGTTCCACCGTGGAGCATATAGACGTTGTGGCCCAGTGCTGCTGCAATGTCTTCGGGCCAACCAATCATCGGTGGCAGACCCTCACCCGAAGGCAAGCCTATTCTGACCGCTGCAACTTGTGCCAGCTCCTTTCTCTCCACTACCGCATTGGTAAACTGCGTGGTGCCAAGCATTACGGCTTCAATCGCAGATTCAGGTACGCCGCTATCACCAAGAATATGCTCGAGTGCGGCCAATATACCTGTCGTCACGTCCGCGCTAGTGAGCGCTTTTATCGATGACACCACCACATCACCGTCCAACAAGACAGCGTCGGTGTGGGTGCCGCCGACATCTATTCCAATTCTCATTGTTTAGCTCCTGGGTCGGTGGGTGTCCCCAATCCTGATTGACGCTGAGTTAGTTTCGTCATTAGGTAATAGGACAACGCTGCCACCAGCATAGCGTCCATAGCCGCTATGCTTGTCAGCGAAAGCCAACCCCAGGAACCAACCAGAGACACACAAGCACCCAGCGCCCAGCTCAAAATTGCGACAGGTCTCAGTGCAACTTCCTGCGTGATCCTGTTTTCATGATAGGCACTCTTGCGCAGCAACAAATAATCCACTGCTATAACGCCGGATACAGGGACAAAAACGATGGCGAGATAAAATAGAAAATCCAGAAAGTAATCCAGAATATTGAGAAAGGCGGCGATTGTTCCCAGCGTTCCGGTAACAAGAATCAGTAACCGGTTATTAAGCCGGGGCGCCGTAGACTCTACACTCAGCATCGTGCTGTAGAGGTTCAATGAATTGAGCACCCAGCTGCCAAATATAACGATGGCAAATGCAGCCCAGCCAATACCCAGAGTAATCATAATATTAAGCAGATCGTCATCACCCAGCGCAGAAGAAGCAACAGCCCCAGCGCCCATAACCACAAGGTTGATACAAAAATAGCCGATAAACACAGTATAGACAGCGCCGCTCCAGTGTCGGATGAAACGCGTAATATCGGGAAGTATGACAGCGCCCACGATCACCGCGCCGACCACCGAGGACACACCTACTCCGAAGGAGACCTCATCCGTCACTGTCTGGTGCAGTAGTTCACTTAGCGGCATAGCGCTTAGCGAACCCGCAATCAGCTGCACCGTCACCATCACCAATACGGGCACCAGCAAGGTCGACAAGATATTAATCGCACGAAATCCAAAGACGGTCGTTATGGTCATGATCAGACCCGCAAACAATTCAACTGGCCACCCGGGTATAGACAGACCGAAGAGGTCCATAGCCAAGCGCTGCACGGCTCCACTGAATAGATCGATGTTGACGCCAAACCAACCCAGCAGAGAAACCGCGAAGGCAAGATTAACCAGGGCAGCACCCCGTCTTCCAAACGCCACGCGATTGAGCATGTAGGAACTCAAACGGGTACTGGCGCCAATACCCGCGGTCAGGGAACCAAGAAGGGTTAGAATTACGGAGCCTACAAACAGCATTTTGGCGGTTTCGATCGGAGAGGAGGCGACGGCCAACTCAAGCCCAGTAAGGAAAGTAGGCAAGGAGAAAGCGACCATTGAGGCGACCAAAGCCACCCGCACCCAAGCGACCGTTTTTTCATCCGGCACTGGCTCTGTGGCGTACTCACCCGATTCAGCGGTCATGCAATCACCCTTGGTTCCCTACCTAAGTGTTTCACGATTATGCACCCCCTTGCTGAAAATTGGCTATTGAAGTGAGCTCACTATCCTTTAGACTGTTCTGAAACCACCCCTTTAGACGAAATTTTATTTGGTCATGTCCAATCAGAAGCCAGTGAAGCTCGACGCCATAAACCGCAAAATTCTCGCGACTATCCACCTGCAATCAGACATAACCAATGCGAAGCTGGCAGAAACGGTCAACCTGTCGCCCGCCGCATGCTCTCAGAGAACCAAGGCGCTGCGAGACGCGGGGTATTACTTCAATTGTCACGCGGAAGTTGATCTCAATCGTATTTGCGAGCATGTGATCGCCTATGTCGAGTTCGCTCTCAGCGACAACAGCCCGCCCAGCAGACACCGCTTCGAAGAGGCAATAGAGGCCATCCCCGAGTTCATGGATTGTCTTCGCCTGAGCGGCGATACGGATTACATTTCTTTTACTTGCTGCACTAACCTTGCAGAACTCAACCGAATCTGTGACGAGCTCAGTGCAAGAGAAGACCTGGGTATCAAAAGAGTGGTCACCCGCCCAGTGCTAGAGCGGCCCAAATTTTATCTGGGTTATCCCATTTCCAAGCTTAAGTGGCTAGAGCAATAAGCTTCGAGCGAGCGTTTACTCAAGCTTGGAAAATTCTGAATCACCCGCCCTGATAGCTCACATCCGAGAGCTCTTTTGCCAAGGTCTGGCGCAGATAGGATTGCGCAGAGTCTCGCGTCTGTCTGTCGGGTGCAAAATGACTGTCGAAGAAACTACTCACGACCACTAGACTAATCATGTGTTGCCTAAGAACATTCATCGCCGGCGGCAATGGATCCATCAAACACAATTCATTGACTGCCTGGTGGTCTATCCCCTGCTCTTGGGAGCCAATCAACTCATACCAAGGCTCTTCCAAAGCCTCGTCTATATTTCGTTTGACCATATAACAACCCAGAGCGTCAGGGTTGTTCATCCAGCGCAGCACAGCGGCAGGACCTGCGAATCCAGTATGTGAACCCGCTGTCAGTGTGACCAGTTGGGAAGCCTGCACCTTATCAAGAACCGGTGCCGCATTGGTGGGATAAGGCACCAACGCGTCGATATCACCTGCAAGCATCAGAAAGGGTAGATCGGCATGTTGGAAAAACGATTTTTTAAACACTGCAGTAGGCCCGGCAATAGACAATGCCGCTCGGATCCTCGGATCACGCATTTCGGGGTGGAAGCTCACCAACGCGGTAGTCATCCCACCTAAGGAAATGCCCGTCGCTCCAATACGCGTTTCATCAATCATGCCTTCTAAAGGGTCACCTGATGTCTCGCTCTGTTGCAGAAGACTATCTATGAGAAAGCTAATGTCCGCAGGCTGATTGACCACGTCTCTTGGGTTGGGGCCACCGGGGGCTTCGAAATAGGTCAACGGATAGTTCACCGCAACCACCACGTAGCCCATGCTCGCCAGTTGTTCAGCAAGATAAGCGCCACCGTCACGGGTAGACGAAAAGCCGTGAGAATAGACAATTAAGGGGAAAGGTCCCTGAGCGTTGCTCTCGGGATGCCAAATCAGGCCCTCCAAGCGCCGCTGCTTATCGCCCGCGTAGTCGCCATTGGCATCGGTAGGCCGGCTACGATCGACAAAGCTTTTCTCCATTCGACGTACTTCCATGGGACCCGGTGATAAGCGCGATTCACTTTCAGATCCCGCCGGGAACGGCTGGGGTTGTTTTCCCATGCTCAGTACAGACAATGAGACGACGAGAACCGCACTAAAAAGCAGTAGCGTCCAAACGATTTTTTTCATGTTTTTTACCTTTCTCGCTTTTACCTAATTATCAGTCAGTGCCGCTAAACCTAGCAAGCAATACCACCGGCGCCAGCTTGATAATGTACCATCGACGAAGTCATAATGATTCGAAACATCTCGCGCTAAAAGCCGCGGCTTATCAGACAGGCGATTATTCATGCAGCACGCGCATAGACCTTCGAACTCGACCCGCTGGCTTGATCGCTTAGTGCATGTCTTTGGCGATGTCAGACCTGGCGAAGGTCGTATGGTGTTGATGATGTTTCTGAACGTCTATTTTCTGTTAATGGCGTACTACATTCTCAAAACCGTCCGAGAGCCGCTGATACTTGCCACCGGCGGGGCCGAACTAAAATCCTATGCCGCCGGATTCCAGGCCATTGTGCTGGTCGCCTACGTGCCCTTCTATGGCTGGCTAGCCGGGCGACTTCCCCGCCCAAAACTACTGGTCTATGTCGTTTTAGGTTTCGCAGCCTGCATCGTATTGTTCGCCGGCGCTTTATCCCTGGAAGTCCCCTACATTGGCTTTGCGTTCTATGTGTTCCTGGGTATTTTTAGCGTTAGCATGATCGCCCAATTCTGGTCCTATGCGAACGAGCTTTATCAACGAGAAGCAGGCGAGAGACTCTTTCCATTAATCGCCGTTGGCTCAACGGCCGGTGGTCCCATTGGCGCGGCAGTCGCTGGCTGGCTTTATGCCTCTGGTACCAGCTCCGTCACTATGATGCACATTGCCGCCGGACTGCTACTCGTTCATCTGGGACTTTACTATCTCATTATGCGCTCCTCATCGACCAGTACCCTGGAACAACAGGAGTCGAAACCGCTGACCAGCAGCAGCGGCTTTGCACTGGTATTTCAGAGTCGCTACCTGATGCTGATCGCTGGCTTGTTGGTGCTACTCAACGTGGTCAACACAACCGGTGAATATATTCTCAGTCGCGTCGTGCTGGACTATGCATCAGAACTGCAAGCTGGCCAGGCCGACTTTAATACAGAGGCCTACATTGGTGAGTTCTACGGCCAATTTTTCTTTTGGGTGAATGTGGCGACCATTCTTATTCAGGCGTTATTGGTATCGAGATTAGTGAAGTTTTTTGGCATGGCAGGTGTGTTGTTTGCGCTACCTATTATTGCACTGGGCACTTATTCGCTGCCATTGCTGGGGGCAGGAATGATGATTTTTATCGCCACCAAACTGGCTGAGAATGCGACGGATTATTCGGTCATGAATACCGCTAAACAAATGCTATGGCTGCAAACCACGCCCGATGAAAAGTACAAGGCAAAACAAGCCATCGATACCTTCTTTGTGCGCACCGGCGATGTGATCGCCGCCGCATTGGTGTTTGTCGGTACCCAATGGATTGGCCTCGATTTACTGGGTTTCTCCGCCGTGAACGTGGCACTTATTCTGACCTGGATGTTTGTCGCTTATCGGCTACTGCAACAATACAATGTTCATGCCAAGACCAGCACCGACCACTGAGGCTAACCCATACCGCCGAACGCCCTTGGCATCTGCATGTTAAGACGCTCCAGACCGCCATTGATGCCGAGAATTTCCCCGGTCACATAGCTGGCAGCGGGAGAACAGAGATACAACGCTCCTAGCGCTATGTCCTCCACCTCCCCTAGTCTGTTCATGGGAGTAAGCTCCACCATCGTTTGCTCCACCTCCTCAGTCAGCACAGTCTTAAGCGCATCAGTACGAGTAGAGCCCACAGCAATTGCGTTAACCCTTATTTTAGGGGCAAACTCCTGGGCTAACTCACGAGTTAACAAAGACAAAGCACCTTTGGCGGTACCATAAGCCGAGAAGCACGGCGTCGGTTTTTCTCCCGCAACTGAAGAAATATTCAAGATGGCGCCCTCCCCGTGCTCTGCCAAATGAGGTACACACAAACGTGACAGCTCGAAGGCTGTGGTCACGTTGAACCGCATCGCAGCCTCAAACTCCCTGGCACTGGTTTGCAGCATCGGTTTGGGAGGGAATCCGCCCGCATTATTCACCAGAATATCGATTCTGCCAAAGCGTTCGACAGCAGCTTCAACGAGCGAGGAAAGCTGTTCGAACTCAAGAACATCGGTGGGCACCACCAGTGCGTTACGACCCAGTTGAGCAATCTCTGCTGCGACCTGGTTCAGGTCTCCCTCGGTTCTCGCCGCCAGCACAACGTCAGCACCGGCTTCAGCCAGTGCACGGGCAATACCAGCACCAATACCCTTACCGGCACCTGTAACGACGGCAACTTTGCCGTCGAGTTTGAAGCTATCCATCACAGCCATAATCTCAGAACCTCTTGTCTAACAACGTCTTTACTAACATCACTCCTGCAACTGCAGCGGTTCGGTAATTCGGTTTGCTTCAATTGCGTCGTCACAGAATGGCATACGAACCCATTCTTTTCTGGAGTAAAGCTCACTCTGGTCACTATGGTAGGGAGACTCCGGATTGATCGACTGGGAGGTGGTAATAATAGCGTCTGCGATGGGACACTCACTCTCATCCCAGGTCACGGTTTGAATATAGGAGTTGCCGCTGCTGATTCTGCGATAGCCACCCTCAGACAGGCCAGAACTGATAGCCCCAAAGACACCCATACTGCCGCTGCCTCCATGAATGGGTACATCTATCGCGTTGCGCGGCAGTACCTGCACGTCTCCCCAGGGCGCATCAAGAGATACGTTAGCCCCGTCCAGTGCATCAGCGGCTGCAGTTAGCGCAGCGGTGACTCGCTCCGGATTGCCTTCAAACGTAAGATCAATGCCACTAGGGGTATCCAAAGGCCGCGCCGAGTCGAAATCCTCTAGCCAAAGAGACTGGTCAGTCACTGCATTTTCAAATGAACCGCCGCCAGCGGAAATCGCTTTCCAAAACTCAGTAAACACCTGAGTACCGCGACTCCCAATGTCCGCCAGACGGTCCCATTGAGAAAGCACACTGCAGGCCCGTTGAGCCTGCCCAGACCCGTCGGGCAGATCAGCGCAAACTAATAGCACATCGTCCAACACAAGGTCAGCAGCAAACACGCGGTTCGCGTACATCAACTGCTGCAAACTGGCCAAGGTAAAGCCAGGACTGGGATCAAACCCGTCGGTCGCTGCCAGTCTCTGTGCCACCATCTGGTGATTGATCTGGGTTCTCAGGTTTTGTTGCTGCCCCTCATATCCGATAAAGCCCATCGTGGTTGGAAAACCCTCCAAGGGTTGCTCGGGATTACTAAGCCAATAGCTGTCGTTACTGTTCGCGGCATAGTCGGTGGTAAAGAAACTGGGCAGACTGTTGAAACCAAATAGACCGGTGTCTTCGGGAGCATCAGCATCGACGCCCCATTGGCAGGCATTGCGACTGCCATCGAGTGCCACAATAGCGCTGTTGGTGAGCGCGCGAACCAGAGCATTGATTCCAGTCACACACTCCGTCATTTTTTCTTCAGACACATTGGGAATAGCCGAAATTTCACCGTAAAAAGCATCGCCATTGCGGTCGGCAGCCAAGGAATGGAACAGCGGGTTGCCAATCACTTTCAGAGCATCCGCAAACTCCCCGACGCTTTTAGATTTGCCAATATTCACCCACATTTCGATACCGCGAAGATTATCCAGATTAGCATCGCGTACCGCGTAGACCGTACCCCTCGAAGTCGGCCAGCCAGCGAATAAGCTGGCGAATTCCGGGGCGATGCCAGCCGCGGTCGATTCCAGACTCACAATAAGGCCATATTCCCAGTGGTAAAACGTATGCTCTCTTTCCTCGAAGCTGCCATCGGGCATGGCAACCTTGATCGTAACGGTTTCCGGAATGATGTCCTTGAACTCCCCGTCTACTTCATATTGTAAGGGGTCGTCGGGATTGAGCTTCAACTCGAAGAGCGTAAAGCGACTCGCTAGGCTAACGGTGTGGGTCCAGGCCATGTCTTTATTGAAGCCGATCGCAATTTTAGGAAATCCTTTGAGCGCAGCACCCATGGCATCGTATTCCCCAGGAATGGTTAAGTGCACCTGGTACCAAGATCCCACTCCATACCAGGGCTGATGAGGGTTGCCCAACAGCATTCCACTACCCGTTTGAGTGGCATCTCTACCCAATGCGATTGCGTTACTGCCTACGTCATCGCTGGCGAAAGCCTCCTGAATATCCGCGGCAGACACCGGAGCCGACAGCATCACGCTAGGATCAGCTTGCCCTGGACCACTCGCGTCTAAAATCGCTGAACGCACAATGCCCTGGTCGGTGCTGCCCTGCAGTTGAATACGCCGGAAGTACTTCCAGAGGTCGATCGCATCGATTTCTCGAACCCAATCTGCACCACGACAGTTAGGATCAGTCTCCGGCAAGTTATCTACACCTGTCTCGCGGAGGTAACGGTTATACCCTGCGGCATAACCCTCTACCAAATCGAGGATATACTCTGGTTGCTGGCTCAGGTAACGATCTTCCAATTGTCCATCGGAGTTATCGTTTATCAGGCTAAACACAAAGTCGGTGTCCTCGCTTCCACCTTCCTCGCCAAAAAACTCCAGCGACTGACCACTGGCGCGGATGATCTCCTCCATTAACATGCAGTAGTTATCCTCGGCGAATACATAGCCGTGGCCATAACCCAGGCTACCCCAATCTTGAGCAACGATGTGTGGCACGCCGTATTCGGTTCGGGTCATCGTTGCTTCGTAGGTGAATTCTTCGACGGGAGGTTCTGGGACCACCTCGTCTGGCGACCTGCTGTTGCCGCTGTCGCTACAGCCAATTACACCGAGAGAAAGAAGCAGTGAAACAGAGAGATATCGGATTTTCATTTTCATGTATCCATTATGCTTATATTGTGGCGCTTGCGGAGCCGGAATCTCAGGCTCGGAGCGAACCTCATATTGCCACGCCAGGAACAGAAATAGCGCACCCATTAAGTCCGATTCATCTCACAATTGTCTGTCGCCCACGCTATGTCCAAGTTAGTGCGATAGTTTAAACTCGCGTCTCGACTTCACCACACTGGTACGAACCAACCCATGAAGCTATCTGTTCTGGACCAATCACTGGCAAGACACCCTGACCAGGCTGCACAAGCACTGCAGGAGACGATTACCATGGCCAGCTGGTGCGAAGACTTGGGCTATGAGCGGTTTTGGGTTTCCGAACACCACGCCTTTCGCTCCGTCGCCGGTAGTGCCCCCGAAGTTCTACTCGCTGCGATTGGCGCAGCAACCAAGAACATTCGCATTGGTTCAGGCGGCATCATGCTGCCTCATTACAGCCCCTACAAAATAGCCGAAACCTTTTCGCTTCTGGCCAATCTGTATCCGGATCGGATTGATCTGGGTATCGGGCGCGCACCCGGCGCCGATATGTCGACAGCCGTCGCGTTAGCCACCGATGGGAGACCGAAGTTTGAGCGATTTCCTGAGTTAACCAGCCAACTGCAGGAATATCTGTGGAACGAAAATGCCCAGCCGCTCGTTAGCCCAAAGCCGCCTGCAGGCTTACCTTTGTGGATGCTGGGATCCAGCCCCGACAGTGCTGTTTTGGCAGCCAGTAAGGGCCTACCTTACAACCTTGGCTTGTTCATCAATCCCCAGGCCGACAATCGACTCATTGGTTTATACAAGAAGAATTTTCAGCCCAGCGAGCTGCAACCTAAGCCGCACGCGATTTTAACGATTAGCGTATTTTGCGCTGACGATGAAGAGCGAGCCCGAGCACTCATGCTGGCCTACGACTTAAACTTATTCCGATTCTTCAGCGGCCAAAGTGACGGCAAATCGCTGACGCCGCAAGAAGCACTCGCATACCCGGTGGGACCGAGGGAAGAGGCGTTTATCAACAGTCGCGCAGCCAGTCGCGCTATGGGCACTCCTGAGCAGGTATGGCAGCAAATCAATCACCTCGCAGAGCAGCACGATGCAGACGAGATTATGGCGGTGACTAATATGTACTATTTCGAGGACCGGAAAAGGTCCTTTGAGTTACTCATGAAACATCGTTAAGACAGCATTGGGTTAATCAGCAACTGATTAGCCGAACAGGGTAGCTATGTCCCTCCACGCCATTTTCTTGATGTAACGCAGCCTGCTCCTGCGGTTCGTCTGCTAGGCTTAGACGAATTGATAGGCGATTAAACAGCAGGTTTGTTTCGTGCTTCGCAACATACTACTACCCACAATTTTTGGCATTCTGGCCTACAGCTTCTGGGTTAGCCCTGACTTCAAAACCGTGGCTGCAGGACTGTCGCTGTTTATGTTTGGAATGTTATCGCTTGAGGAAGGATTCAAAGCCTTCACCGGCGGCACGCTAGAGCTGCTTCTGCGTCGCTTTACCGACCGGCAATGGAAAAGCATTGCCTTAGGCGTTGTCAGTACCACAATCATGCAGTCCAGCTCGCTAGTGTCGCTGATTACCATTTCTTTTCTGAGCGCGGGGCTCATCAAGCTTGCTGCCGGCATTGGCATTATTTTTGGGGCCAACCTAGGCACTACAACGGGTGCGTGGCTGGTCGCCGGCTTCGGACTGAAAGTTAAAATATCTGCCTATGCCATGCCTCTGCTCACCTTTGGCGTTCTGCTGATATTCCAGAACAGCAAAAAGCTAAAAGGCATTGGCCACGGTCTCGCCGGACTAGGTTTGTTGTTTCTTGGAATCCACTTCATGAAGGAAGGTTTTGATGCCTTCAGTGAAACGATCAATTTGTCCAGTTATGCCGTGGACGGCTACAAGGGCCTTTTCTTGTTCACCGCAATCGGAGCAGCAGCTACGGTTATCCTGCAATCGAGTCACGCCACGCTCGTTCTTATCATCACTGCCTTGGCCAGCGGCCAAATTACTTATGAAAATGCCATGGCCCTGGCCATTGGCGCGAATGTAGGCACCACCATCACCGCGATTATTGGATCGCTAAGTGCAAACATTGAGGGCAAAAGACTGGCTGTTGCCCATCTAATATTCAATGTAACGACGGGGTTGCTGGCCATTGGGCTGATTTCCCAACTGATCGCCTCGGTGGACTTAATTAGCGAATACGTCGGTATTCGCAGCGATGATTACACGCTGAAAATCGCTGTGTTTCACACCCTGTTTAACCTGCTGGGCCTGATCATCATGGTGCCCTTTATCAATCGCCTGGCCACATCTCTTGAGCAGCACGTCCACCTGCCAAAAACTGATGTCGCAACACCTCGCTATCTGAGCTCAGCCTCGATGGAAGTGCCTGCAGCCGCCACAGAGGCGGTCCGCAAAGAACTGATCAATCTCTATGAGTATGCCTTTCGACTGATCGCACACGGCCTGAGCTTGCACCGGGGCGTGATTCGATCAGAGCAGGCGCTTACGGAAGCAGCCAGCGCCACCCGACGCGTCATGGATCTGGACGTAGACATTTATTACGAGCGTTATATTAAAAACCTGCATGGCAGCATTGTAGACTTCATTATTCGGCTTCAGTCGACCGCCATCGACGAGGACACTGCCCACCAGTTATCGGAGCTTCGACAGGCTTCTATCAACATACTCGAGGCCGTCAAAGCCCTGAAGCACCTTCACAAAAACATGTCCAGACAGTTGCTCACCTGCGGGCCGAATGTGCGCAAGCAGTACGACGAAATGCGCGTTGAGATAGCCAGCGTGATGCGTGAACTGGAGTCATTAAGGCAGAGCGATGGAGATATCATTCTTTCCCTTGATGCGGCATCACTTGAGCTTAAGCAATCTGACCATCAACTGAATTCAGGCCTAGACGATCTCATACGCCAGGGTGAGGTCACGCAAACTCAAGCCACATCGTTGATGAATGATGGAAACTACTCCAGGCATCTAGCAGAAAGCCTGATTGCAATGGGTCGACGCTTGTTCGGCGCACGCAAAAAAGCGCTGTCGGAGGCTCAGCGACAGATGTCTCTGGCTGACAGTGAACTGGATGATCTTATGAATAAGGCAGATCTGGCCAGGGGAAATGCACTAGAGGATTGGAAGTCATGAAGGCAAAAAAATTGATCGCCAAAATGCAGGCACTCCTGAGCAAGGACGAACGTGACATCGCGCGTCAGAAAAAAGAGATCGAAAAGCTGTTAGTTGCGCTGGAGGCAAAGGAGCAGCACTTTCGACACAAACTTGAATTAGCTGACACGGATATTGAACGGGAAAAGCTTGAGCGAAAAATTGCGGTGTGCAATGCGCAACGGCAAAAAGGCGGACAAGCGCTGATTTCGTTACAAGAAGATTAATCAACTATCAGCGCCTTAAACAGACACTAAGGCGAGTTAAAATTAGCGAGCTGCCCCGTCATACTTGTAATATTCCAGACCCGAATCGTCACCCAAGTTACACCAACTCGTGGTACCCAGGTATAAGTCACCGTCAATCTTTGCATAGTTTCGAACCCCGTTATTGCACGGGTTACCGAAGCCATCTTTAATCTTTATAGCCGGCTTATCGGTGTCTTCAAACACCATTAGCCAACCTTTGCTTGCCTCATCGAGATCATAAGATCCAGTTTCTGCACCTTGCAAAATCGATTGATACAAAAAATGAGCCGGGTTGTTCTTCATTACGTCACTTTGCCCAAAGGGGCTTAGGGGTACTGGCAATCCGAAGAAATACAATGCGCGATGATTCCAGAACGCGTAATCCCTGTAGTTGAACATATCAAACAGACCCGACGTCGCGTTCCAGGTTCCTAGAAACAACTTCCCGTCGTGCTCAACAAAAGTGAATGTGTATACAATGCCTTGGTGACCAAAACCTTCGTCGCCAAACAAGGGCGCTTGTCCCAATTTGTTAGGCTGCTGTTCGAAGGTATAGCCATCAAAGGCACTTCGATCACTGTCACTGAGCTTCGTTGGCTTGAATACCCAGTTTTTCTCTTTGCCATAAAGAAGTTCTACTTTGCTAGCGGGTGCCGTCTCTACTGCCAACAGATCGTCTATTCGAATACGGAAAATAGATGCCGCCCGCCAGGTCTTCATCATAAATTCGCGGTGCGCTTCGATATCCTCTTCGTCATATTCACGCAGCTTGCATAAGCGCTCAATGCCCTCTTCATCGCAATACTTATGCATCAGTTTTTCATAGGCGCCTGATGTGCCCTGATGGTAAGAACCGAAATACAAATAATCGCCAAAAAAGGCGTTAGAAGCGAATTTTGCGCCGTGGCCGCCCACCTGCTCAGGGTCATAGTCGGTGTATCGCATAATTGTCTGATACATGACCGGATTCGTCGCTGAATAGCCGCTGTCGGGCATTGCGTTACTCACTAGCATCGAAGCCGGTTCACCAAAGGGGTTGTACCAAGAGCTACTGACAAAGTGTTTATTTTCGCCGTCCCTGAACTCTCGAAAATCGCCCACCACCCCATACTTTTCGAAACCCGATTCAGACACAATATCAAAACCATTATTTAGCATACCGCCTGACAGCGGGTCTTCGTAGGTTCCAACCCAACGGAGCATGGCATTCAAGCTACCTCCATTTTGGTTGCCTGATTGGTCAGGACCACCAAACCAGTAAAGTCCTTCACTCCCATCGTCATGAGTAACGGTTTGAAAGCGGCGCACAGTATCAAAGAAAAATTCGGCATAGCCCAAATAGGTCTTTGCGACATTATCGAAGACAAAAATTCGGTTGTAACCTATTCTCCCCTCTTGGTCGAAATCATAATTAGCCGGAAATTTCTGCAACTCGATGGCTCGACGCTCGGGCGTTAGCGTATCCAGCCATTCAGTCTTGATTTTGCTAATCGGATACTCATTAGATCCCGCGAAGAAAGTGAGCTTGCCTATGGTCCCTGCCGCTCTATAGGTATAACCCGGCATAGACAGCATCGTTTCGATGGCGGAGCGCTCAACAGGGCCAGACGTCGCATCGCGCCAGAATTGCTGTCCATTCCCTATAGTATCTGGGCCAACATGGGTGGACTTCCCGGTTTTAACATTATGAATATAGATTTGCGCAGTCGGTCTCTGGCCAGAAGGGGGAGTCATCTGACAGCCATGATTGGGTGACTCATGGTTCATCAGGGTTAACGGCATTTTCATTGAAATATACGGCCAGTAACACCATACGGAAGCTGCCGTGCCATACCAAATTTCGTCACCTGCGGTGGTTGAGCTGAGCGCATATTGACCGGACTTAAATACCACGCCCTCGGGCTTCTCTTTAGCGTACCTAACGGGATCCAGCTGATTATCGCTAGAGAAAAGTCCATCCCAGGAACCGTCTGCTGGCACCCCAAAGCTGCGACTGAACTGAAAAGTCGTTGGCTTTTCGTTGGTGATTTCGTCTTGTGGCGAACCAGCAAACGCAGTGCTCGAGAGGCCCGCGGCCCATAAAAGCATCGCGCCAGGCAGTGCAAACCAGCTTACTTTTTTCATAAAACACCCTAATACACTTTCTAGCTCAGCGCTAACCGACTGAGACATAGCTTAAGCGGCATCACTCATGCTATGTATTCTTCAATGACCTCGTCTTCATGTTCCCGCTGAATTTTTGCTTTTTCAGCGACTAGCTCGACCTTCACCGGAACACCATTCACAATAGCGTTACCCGTCAGTTGGTCGAAATACTCTACGTCAGTAAGATCGTTCATACTGACGCCGGCCTGGTTATTGGCGACAGTCTGTTGCGTGTTCTTGCGACCATGACCCCACAAATGCGGCATACACACGACCCCGGGCATAATATCTTCGGTAATCATAACCGGGAGTTCAATCTGCCCTACCCTCGAGCTAACTCGCACACTGTCACCTGTAGAAATACCACGGGCATCTGCATCCTTAGGATGAAGCATCAGCTCACAGGGGTTCTTACCTTTGACCAGGCGATAGCTATGGTGCATCCACCCCAGGGTGCGGTTGGTTAAGCGGCTGATAATTTTTAGATCAAACTCGGAGGCGCTATTCGGCGCGTCCAGATGCGTCATTTTCAGGCGCGCAAGATCGGCGACAATCACACTGGGAGCCAAGTCAATTTTTTTATCTTGCGTCCACAGCCGATCTGGGAAGGTGTACCCGTGTTCACCCAGATAAATCCCATGCGGATTTTGCTTAAGCTTTTTTAGGCTCAAGTCTTTACTGCTAAAGGGATTGAGCTTACTGCCATAGGCCCCGAAACGAAGACCAAGATCAGTCACTAGCTCCGGCGTAATAAATCGGCGTACAAATCGGTGGGCAAGGTTGATCAGTGCTTTCTTAACAGGGTTTTTCTCGCGTTTGGTCGCAAACCGCCCAAGCAACTCGGTGAATATTTCCCAATCACTCCACTGAGACTCTGGCGTATCAAATAGCTTTGGAGAGAACTTCGCCCAGTTGATCGTATCGTATAAATGGTAGAAGAAATCGTAATGACTCTTCTCGAAGGGGCCACAGGGAGGCAGAATAACATCGGCAAAGCGCGTCGTTTCGTTGCGATAAAGGTCGACTGCCACGTAAAACTCAAGCGCGTTCAGCGCCTTCTCGGAGTTATTACCGTCGGCCATCGACAACACCATGTTACCCGCAAAGCCCAGCAAAGCTTTGATCTGCCCTTCGCCTGGGGTCAAAATTTCTTCACCCAGCACTATCAATGGAAATTCGTCCGAAAATTCAGGACGACCACTCACTCGAGAGCGATATCTGTCCCAGCTTGAGCGCGAGAGTTCAAGCGAATCAATGGCCGGCTTAGGGAAGGTCATACCTCCAATCTCGTCCATATTCCCTGTGATAACGTTCAGGACCTGCATCAGCCATTGCGTGACACCCGCGAAGTCCACCATTGAGATACCTGTACGCCCATAGCAAACCGCTGTTTTAGCTGTAGCAAACTCTACCGCGATTCGTTCGATGTCCGTGGCAGGGATTCCCGTAACGCGGCTGATATCGGTAAGCTCGAACGCCTTTATCGCCTCCTCAACAGCGGACAGGCCCTTTGTATGGCCCTCCATTCGGCCCATTTTGCAAAGCCCTTTGTCGAAAATCGTTTTAATGACCCCTATCAGGAACAGCGAATCGGTATGGGGTTTGATAAAAAAGTGCTCATCGACATACTTCACCGACTCCGTCCGCCGCGGATCAAGCAGCACACTTTTGCCGCCGCGCTCTCGCAGTGCATTGAGCTTTTTATAGGTGTTGGCGCCGGTCGCCATTTGCGCACCGTTGGATATCTTCGGATTGGTACCCAGCATCAGGTAATAATCGGTGCGATTAATATCCGGAATCGTACAGAGAAACTGATGCCCAAACATGTGGTACCAGACGAAATTATGAGGCATCTGGTCAACGGTAGACCCGGTATAGATATTGCGCGACCCAATAATATCGCGCGTTGGCTGCGTCGCTAAAAGCACACCCATGTTGTGCGCAGTGCTGCGACCCGCATAGGAAGCCACGCTGTCCTTTCCGTAAGTATTTTGAATCCGTGCAAGCTCTGTTGAGGCGTATTCCAGCGCATCCTCCCACTCAATCTCGACCCACTCATCCTCATGGCTCTTCTGATCAGGGTTTTTACGCACTCGCCTAATGGGCTTGCGAAGGCGGTCAGGACAGTTGTGAATGTCCTGCAAGCCAGTGGCTTTAGGGCAAATATTGCCTTTGCTGAGCACGTCATTCTTATCGCCACGAATGGCAAGTATTTGTTCACCGTCGTGCTCAACCTCGATACCACACATGGTTTCGCACAGATGGCAGGTACGATAGTGGTATTGCTTTTCGCTCATAGCATGCGCTCTTGTCACGCCGAGGGTTTAGTCACCTGGCTTAGTAAACTGCGAACTGGTCAACATCCAAACATCAGGTCGGCAGCACAGGTTGGTCAATATATCGCCAAGTTATTAATTAATCAACTAGTATTAAGTAAGGACTGTAGTGACGCCTCCCGTCTTTACTGCCGTTCACAACCCGCACGGTGGCGCCTGCTAGTCCAGATCATCCGCAGGCGATTGCTGTATAAGATCAACAATGCCCTGAATGAGCGTGTGAAGAAAAACATCTCGCGGCAGTAGGTGTTGTTGAGGAAGATAGGTTGCCAGGCCATGAATCAGCAGGCATCCGATGAGAATTCCGCGAGCTCGAAGCGCGTCCGGGTCACTCTTACTGTCTACAAAAGACTGCGCCATCGATTGCATCCGCTGGACATCAACCAGATCTTTATCTCGCTGCTGCCGTAAGTGTCGAAACTGTTCAGACGACATCAACTCGCTGTGTATTTTAATGAACTGCGTTCCGCCATCCGCGTTATCAAGCTGGGCAGCCAGTGGCGCTACCAGAGATTCCACCAGTTGATACAGGCTATAAGCTTCCGCCGCTTCCAGCTTGTCGAGATAGGCGTTTCGGGCTTCGGTTATCGGAATGGCATGTTTGTCGAGCACTGCGTGAAGCAGCCCTTCTTTATTGTTGAAATGATATTGCAGGGCACTGCGATTCTTTTGCTCTGCCGCTCGGGCAATATCAAGCAAACTGGTGGCTTCAACACCTTTTTCAGCAAACAAACGTTCAGCGGCATCGATGATTCGTTTACGTGTGGCTAGCGTATCTTTACGCAAAACTACCTACCCGAATAATAGCGTTATAAAAAGCACTTCTCTTGCGGGGTAAACGCGCGGTGGTGAGAAGCAACTTTTCAGCGACCAGCTATGACTTAGCGGTGTTGTTAGATTCCTGCGCAATCGTGCGTTTAATGGAATCTTGCAGTGCCGCCATCATCACTGCGGTGGATACGCCAACCATCAGCACACCGTTAATCGCCTGCATGGGGCCTAATACGCGGTGTCGTTCAGACATAACAATATCACCGTAGCCAAGAGTCGCGAAGTTCACAGCCGAGTGGTAAGCGGCGGTGCGATAGCTTTCGAACTCACCCAACTGAACGAACAACGCGCCCCAGATCGTAATCTGAATAAAGTTGCCCAGCACCAACACCATCATCACACCGCCTATCAGCAAAACAGTGTTGGTGAATGAGGCCGCAACTTGAGCCGTCTGATGCCTGGCATAAAATTGCACAGAGACCGCCACCAATAGCGATTGCACAAACAGGCACAACACCATCACCCCAAGGCCCATCAATATATTTCCAAACACTATTGCACTCCTACTAACGATGCTGATTGTCTTTTGTATTCTTGCCGCTTACGTAACCACTCCAGGAAGACCAACATCATCCACGCATAAAGTGTTACGCCAATAAAAAGGCCTATTCTAACGGCAGACGCTTTGTATGGGTCTTTACCATTGGCGGTGTCATCAACCGCAGGGCCTATGAAAATAAACAGAGTCACCATCACGTTCTGCCAGAAGCTTTGACTGAACTTGCTTTCCAAAACCGCGTAGAACTTGGCAATAAAATACATACTAAATGCCAGCGTCCATAGGAAATACATCCATAGGTTAGGTGCCAGCTTCAGGCAAAACCAAAACAAAATGGCCATTACCCCGGCCATACAGGTTGACCCTACCAATTCGCGACCCGCATGCCTCGCATCAGTTTCTGTCGCCTGCTGCCCTAACGCTACCGACTTCATGATAATGGGCGCATATGCCCCCGGGTTGTAGAGCACCAGCAAATAGCTGGGGAAAATAATCAAAGTAGCCCTAAGGGCCAGCCAGCTGGATTGCACCGGTGCGGGCGGCGGTGGCGGCGCCGGTGCAGCGCTCTCTTCGGGAAACAAGGGGTACACAATCCATTGGCAAATCACTGCGATAGCAATATTCAGCAATAGCGCAGATATCACCATCATGGCGATGCCGTGCCCCAAAAGCCCCATCGCTGAAATCAAGGTGATGCCAACCGTTAGGAAAGCCCCCACTGGGCCTTTGCCCATATTCAGAGACAGATAGTTGGCGAAGAACAACCCGAGTAGCACCAGCATCAAAGCCGTCATCGGGTAGTAGGTCAGTACTGGTATCAACAGCAGGCCGGTGCTCAGGATCATGCCCAGAATCAGAATCAACCCAACCAGACCCTTCGGGCCCATTGGCGGTTTGGGAGCAGCACCCAACATGAAGGCAAAAAGCGGAGCAATAAAGGCCATGGTATTAGCCATGCCGTAGCTAACAGCCAAAGAAAGCGCCACGGTCAGGCTTAGCCTGAACACCCGTTTGGCACCGATATGCATCGCTAGCGCTCCCGTGCCTAGTAGGCGTAAGACAATATGCTCATGAAGCGGACGTATACCTTGCCTAATATCCGCGTTATCCAGGCGCCCTCAGCGTAAGCCATTACCGACGCCTGACCACCCATTCTCAGCTGGGTCATCAGCTCTTCTTCTTGCTGTGGGTCGAATTTAACGACAACAGGAAAGCGCTGCGAGGCACGCAGCCAGTCCCGGTTATTATCAATAGTAGGCAAGGTTCCTGGTTGAGCAGGCTTACCCGCACTCACCCCCAAACCTACGTTGGCAATTTTTCCATCGAACACCTGGCCAGGCAGCGAATCGAAGAGTATTTCGACCGGTGTCCCCGCCTCGATATGGCCAAGGTTATTTTCAGTGTATTCAGCCTGTATCCATACATCGTTCAAAGAGATCAGCGTCATCACAGGATGCCCTGAACCCGCAAAAATGCCCACATCTGCACGTAGGTCAGTAATTTCACCGCGATCCGTTGCCCTCACTAACGTGTTATCCAGATCCAACTGCGCCTTGTTAACACCGGTGCGGGCGATCGCCAGAATCGTATTTTCTTCTTCACTGGTGTCGCCACCCTTGGCCTCAATCGCTTGTTTGATAGCAGCTTCGGATGCTGCAACCGCAGCCTTGGACTGATCCAGAGTTGCCCGAGAGACCTCCAGGCGGCGAGTAGAAATTGTGCCCGGATCTTCTTTATAAAGGCGCTCGAGTCGGTCGGTGTCTTTTTGCGCTTTCTCCAAATTTGCCAGTGATGCGCGCAGGTTTGCTCTTGCAGCATCTACCCCGGCATCGCCAGCTTCAACCTGTCGCAGGGCATTGTTGTAATCTGAGCGAGCCTTGGCCAAAGCAATTTCGTACTGGGAGGTATCGATCTGGAATAGCGCTTCTCCGGCTTCCACACGCTTATTGTTTTTTACATAAACCTCGGTGATGACTCCCGAGACCTTGGGTGCAACACCGATCACATAACCCTGCACACGTGCCTGAGTGGTATAAGGCGTGTACCGATCTGAAGCCAGATACCAGACCAGACTTAAAACAATCACCAGGCCGACCGTAATCCCCCCACGCTTAACCGCCTGAGGCGCATCATTGCTGGAGGCCTCGGCCTCGTGCTTCTCAGCGTTTTCCGCTTTTACTTCTGAGTCGCTCATAGTGTTTAAACCTTTGTATTATTTTTCAGGAAGCGGCACAGGGTCGTTGAGCATGCCATCCCAGTCTGTGCGCTCTTCCATAATTTCACGTATCTCCTGGGGCACCAGATCTTCTGTGCCAGCAGGCTGCCAGCCTCCTCCCAGGGCCTTATAAAAAGCAATGACGCCGTTTATATGAGCACCCTGATTTGCCACGTAAGCGGAGGACCGAGCCGCCCTGGCCTGCTGCGCTGACAACACTCGCTGGAAATCGGAGTACCCCTCCTGATAGCGTTTGGTCGACAACACCAGAGACCGGTCAGCCGCCTCTAATGCCTCGGCTAAGAGAGCTTGCTGCTCCTTGGTCTTGACCACACTTATCGCGGCATCATCAATTTCAGAGGCCGCAGCCAACACCGTGAGCTGATACCCCTCGATGGCCTGCTGAAGGCGCACATCCTGAACGCGCACACTGTTCTCGATTCTGTCGTAGTTAAAAAGGTTCCAGCTAAAACTTGGGCCAATGCCCGTCGACAGCGTGTCGGTAGTGCCGTCCAGTGAGTTACCGGACCAACCGATGGTGCCGAACAGGGATATCGAAGGATAGAGATCAGCCTTGGCAACACCGATCTGGGCTGATTGGGCTGCCACGCCCCAGGCCGCCGTGCGAACATCCGGACGACGCATGAGTAAGGTGGCCGGGAAGGCATCAATAAATATCGGATTAAGCGTCGGTAAGCTGGGGGCGACATCAGTCAGTTCCGGCATATCTCCCGGAGAACGACCCAACAAGACACTCAGTGCATTTTCAACCTGTCGTAAGCTAATTTCCAGATTCGGAATACTCGAAAGGGTAGCAAGGTACTGGGTACGCGCCTGCTGCACGTCCAGCTCCGCCGACTGCCCACTCTCAAACAGCTTGGTCGTAATTTCCAGGCTACGCTCTTGCAGCGCCGCGTTCTCCCTGGAAATTTCAATCTGATTGGCGATGGTGCGGTAGCTGTAATATGCCTGGGCCACCTGAGCGGCCAGTAACACCTGCGCATTTTGCTGATTGGTTACCGAGGCGAAGAAGGCTGCATCCGCCGACTCAATACTGCGACGATAGCGGCCCCAGAAATCCATCTCCCAGCCCACGTTAAAGCCCACGTTATAGCTCTCAAGGCCAGAGCGATCGCCAGAGTTGTCACCCTCTGTCGGCCAATTATCAACCCGGGCCCATGAACCATTGGCCTGTTGCACTTGGGGATATTGGCTACCGGTAGCGATGCCCAACAACGCCCTACTCTCCAGCACGGCAAGTCCGGCAAGCCGCAGTGAAGAGTTCTCCGTGCGCGCGGTGTCGATCAAACCATTGAGCGTAGGGTCATTGAACGCTTGCCACCAGAACTGCAGATCTTCCTCTTCTGAAGGCGCAGACGGCACTTGACCATAGAGATCAGTTTCCCAGTCTTGCAGCCAGCTCACTTCTGGTTCCTGGTAATCCGGCCCCAGGTTGGTACAAGCTTGCAGGGCAAGCGCGGCGCAAGTAGCCGCCAACGCTTTCCTCAGGTAAGTCATTCCGCGGCAGCGTCCGCAGCGGGTGAGGCTTCCTCTTCGATTTCATGCATGGCAACCCACTCCATGAATATCTGGTAACCGACAGCAAGAACAACAGCACCAATGAACAAACCGATGAAACCGGTAGAGATCATACCGCCCAAAGCACCAATGAGAATCACCGGCATCGGAGCATCCACACCCCGACCCAGCAGCATGGGTTTGAGTACATTGTCCGCAAGGCCTGCAACAATAATCACGATCGTCCAGATGGTATTCATGGTCGTTCCGGCGTCGCCTCCGTTCCAAACCCAGATAATCACCGGGATACCAACCAGCGTAGCGGGCAGTTGCATGATTGCCAGAAGGAGCACGATCAATGCCAAAATTCCCGCGGCAGGGACACCAATGATAATAAACACCAGACCCATCAAAACCGCCTGAATAACGGCGACGCCCAGCACACCTACCGCCACCGACCGGGTAGTCATTGTTGAAAGATTATGCATTTTGGGGCCCTGCTCTGGGCCTGCAATTCGACTAAAGATGGCAAGCGTGGCGCCGCTCCCACCCTGACCAAATGCCATCATGATGCCTGCCACGATAAAAGCAGCCATAAACAAGCCGATACCACTGGCTGTGCTCTTGGCTGTCGCCAGCGCGCCTTTCATAACGGATTCAATCGTTGATTTGTTAGCCTCGACGAAGGCTGGCAAGTTATCGTCTGCTGCCTGCCAAGCGCTGTAAACATCTTCACCAATCACGGGCCACTCAGCGACCGAGGCATTGGGTTCTGGCAGCGCGAGCGTTCCCGCCTGATAGGCGTCGTGAATGTCAGTAAGCTCACCCGCCAGAGACGAGCCTAATTTCACCGAGGGATAGCCCAGCAGGAGTAGCCCCGCCAACACCATCACTATCGCTGCCCTTCCCTGATTACCACCCAGCTTTGAAGCCAGTTTCTGGTGCAAGGGATACAGAGTAACGCCCAGAATCAAGGCCCACATCATCAGATTCATAAATGGGCTGAATACGCGGAAGCAAAGTACGATAAGGACAAAAACAATACCTACGCGAATCATCACGTCGGTAAATTCCTGCGCAGTCATTGCGTGTGTATCGTTAGTATTATTATTCATAGTAATCTCACAATATTCGATTTCTAATTCAAGGACTTAGATGCGAAAGAGTAGCACAATCACCCGCAATTGTTAGCTTTGCCGGTCGTTGTCTTTTCAGATTTTATTCGCAAGTAGGCCCGCACTGGGTAGTTACCCTAAAATTAACCTTTAAAATGCAAAAAAAAGGCCCTAGCCGCTTGCGGATAGGGCCTTTGTTCTTACCGGCAGTTATTCAATTGTGCCGCGCTCCCTTGCCATATCGAGCGCAAGATCTTCGATCATATCTTCCTGGCCGCCCACAGTGCGACGGCGACCCAGTTCCACCAGAATATCTCGACTGGACAGGTTGTACTTCTCGGCAGACCGTTTGGCAAACAACAAGAAAGACGAATACACCCCTGCGTAACCCAACGTCAGTGCATCGCGGTCGACACGGACCATGTGGTCCATCATCGGCGTGATCAAATCCTCAGCAATATCCATTGCCTTAAAAACATCAACACCGGTTTCTATACCCATGCGATCACAGACAGCAATGAATACTTCCAGCGGTGTATTGCCAGCACCCGCTCCCAGGCCCGCCATGGAACCGTCAATGCGGTTCGCACCGGCCGCGACAGCGGCAATGGAGTTGGCAACACCCATAGCCAAATTGTGATGGCCGTGGAAACCGAGTTCCGTTTCTGGCTTGAGCTCAGCGCGAGCCAGTGCCACCCGGGACGTTACATCCTCAGGTAACATGTAGCCGGCAGAATCCGTAATATAAACGCAGTTTGCGCCGAACTCCTCCATCAGTTTCAACTGAACAAGCAGCTCCTCCGGCTCAATCATATGAGCCATCATCAGGAAGCCCACCGTGTCCAGGCCTTTCATCGTGGTGGCCATCTGGATGTGCTGCTCAGAAACATCGGCCTCGGTGCAGTGAGTCGCCACACGAATCGTGGAGATCCCGCAGTCTACCGCCATCTTCAAATGATCGACCGTTCCAATACCCGGCAAAAGCAGCGCCGACACTTTACTATTGTTCATTTCCTTGCAGACAGCCGTGAGGTACTCCTCGTCTGACGCGGCCGGAAAACCATAGTTAACGGACGCGCCACCGAGTCCATCTCCATGGGTCACTTCAATCAGCGGCACGCCCGCGTCGTCCAACGCCTTCGAAACATTCACCATTTCTTCGACGCTAATCTGGTGCATTTTGGGGTGCATACCATCACGCAGACACATGTCGTGAACGGTGATTTTTTTTCCTTTAAGATTCATCACTTTTTACTCTCGTCTATGCTCGATAGTGTTTCCACCAGGGGAAACAACCGATAGGCGTTACGCCGCTGTGGGTACAAAAGTACCCGCTAGTATCTCTTCAGCGTACATCTCAGCGGTGCGAAGTCCGGCCGCAGTCATGATATCCAGGTTGCCTGCGTACTTGGGCAGAAAATCGCCCAGTCCTTCCACTTCCATGTATATCGACACGCGATTCCCGTCGAATACCGGGCCATTTTTCAAGGTATAGCCAGGCACATATTTCTGAACCTCGGCAACCATGTCGTGTACCGATTGCGTAATTGCCGCCTGATCCGGTTCATCCACCGTCAGGCAGTGCACTGTGTCACGCATGATGAGAGGCGGCTCCGCCGGGTTAATCACAATGATGGCCTTACCGCTGCCAGCGCCACCCACGATTTCAATTCCCCGTGAGGTCGTCCGGGTGAATTCGTCAATGTTTTTACGCGTGCCAGGGCCCGCAGACTTGGAACTCACTGTGGCAACAATTTCACCGTAGGACACTTTCTGTACCCGACTCACCGCCGCAACCAGGGGTATCGTTGCCTGGCCGCCGCAAGTCACCATATTCACATTCATCGCCTTTTGGGCCACCGCGTCCGCAAGGTTCACCGGAGGCACGCAGAACGGGCCGATGGCGGCGGGTGTGAGATCAATCATCACGGCACCCTGCTCATTGACCTTGCGACTGTTTTCGGCATGAACATAGGCCGATGTCGCGTCAAAACAGATTTGCACCCCGTCTTCACGCATAGTGGGCAGCATGCCGTCCACACCATCCGATGTCGTTTTCAAGCCCATCTCCGTGGCACGCGCAAGCCCGGGAGAGTCGGGATCTACACCCACCATCCAAACCGGCTCAACGTATTCGCTTCGCATTGCCTTGACCAAGAGGTCAGTGCCAATGTTTCCGGGGCCGATGATGGCCACCTTAATCTTGTTGCTCATATCACTCCTTCGTCCCTCTCATCTTTCAAGAGAGACTGGCTATTAAACAAATTTACAGCTGCAACCGCCGACACCTTCGATTTCCAGGCTCATCTCGTCGCCGGCCACCACCGGGATGAGGGGCGCCAGAGAACCGGAAAGAATCAATTCACCTGCCTTAAACGGTATACCAAATTCACCCAGGGTATTGGCTAACCAGGCAACAGCAGTCAAAGGATTTCCCTGTACTGCACTGCCAAGGCCTTCGGAATGGAATTCACCATTCTTGTAGATTTTCATTTTAAGGTTAGGCAGATCGTAGTCTCTGGGGTCCACCTCATTTTCGCCCAATACAAAGACGCCACAGGAAGCGTTATCAGCCACCGTATCCTCGATTTTTATTTTCCAGTCGTCGATGCGCGAGTCGACGATCTCAAAGCAGGGAATAATGGTTTCGGTCGCATCCAGCACATCGGCTTCGGTAATACCGGGGCCTACCAGATCCTTTTTCAGCCTGAAGGCGATTTCTCCCTCGGCACGCGGTGCAATCAAATTACCGGCAATGGGAATATTGGCCTTATCGGGGTAAGCCATAGCGTCGGTAAGGAAGCCAAAATCAGGCTGAAATACACCCAGCATTTCCTGCACAGGTTGACTGGTTACACCAATTTTTTTACCTACCACTTTCTCGCCATCACCCTCTACACGGCGATTCAGCATTCTAAGGCTAATATGGTAAGCATCTTCTATGGTGATATCGCTCTCGCGATCAGTAAGCGGTGCAAGCGTGCGGTAGTCCCGCAGCGCCTGGTAAAGCTCGTCTCCAAGACGTTCGATTACTTGGGAATCCATCATCGTGATCAATACCTGAACAAGGGAGGCGTGATTTTACACCCTGACCGCCGATTCATGGTTTAAATTACTGGATGATTAACCGTTCTGCAGAAAGTCCAGACAGGAGCGGTTGAACATCGCTTCGTGCTCGACCATCACCCAATGACCGCATTCGTTAACCAGAATGGTGCGCATGTGCTTGATATTCTTCACCATGGCCATGATCCCCTCCTCGGGCATCATCCTTTCATCCATACCCCAGAAGCCCAGCGCTGGGCACTGAATTTCATGCAATCGGTCCACCAAAACCGGAATCTGCATCGTTGCCATCACATGCCCATTCATTATTTGCATGATTTGCATACGCTCCTCGACCAACTCGTCGGTGGCATGCTCAGGGTTAAACATCAATCCAGTGGCAAAGAGGTCTTTCATCACTTCGGGGGTCACTGGCTCGCCCGAACCGAAGACCTGAAACACCTTCTGCATTCCAGGCATTTTTTGATATTCGGGAAGCTCACTCAATCCGCCCGGGGCCATCAAAATCAGCTTCTCAACCAACTCGGGGTATTCCAGCGCGAGGCCAAATGCAATGGCTCCACCGAGGGAATTGCCGACCAATGTGCATTTTTCGACGCCGGCACAATCGAGGGTTTGCTTGATGCATTCCACGAAAAAGGAGAGCGGGTGATCCACGTCATCAGGCTTGTCGGAAAACCCATAGCCAACGTGATCAGGGATAATACAGCGGTACCCAGCTTGCACGAATGCAGGGTAATTACCCTTGAAATTCGAGTGCCCACTCGCTCCGGGCCCGGAGCCGTGGAGAAATACCACTACATCGCCCTGCCCCTCATCGAGATAATGCATTTTGTAACCGTTCGCACAGTTCGCGTAGTTACCTTCGGGCAGCAATCCAATATTCGCCATAGTCGTCTTCCCTTCGTCGACTTATCTCAAGCCCGCGCAATGTCAGCCGGGACAGGTGCCAGCGTCGACAACAACGCTGACTTTGTGTTGTGCAAAAGCGCTCTATACAGCGTAGTCCAGGTTTTCTTCACCGAACATTACTCCACCCATATTGTTGGCGAATGGTGTTGAGTGGTTAGCCACGTGGGCCTGACTGGCAAGCATATCCAGGTGATAATCCAACAGCTCACTTCCCTGACGAATACCACCGCTGCCTGAGGCCTTCAACATACGGCCGGATAACTCCAAACAACGATCTGCGACCACGGCAGAGTCATATCGATAGCGCACGCGATCATCGATGGGGATAGGCTCTCCCGCACGACAGCTCTCCATCATGGCGTCGAAGTTACGCACCATAGTCAGTTTCATCTCCTCGATGGATGCGCGCACCTCGGCAGCCAGTTGGCGCGCATAGGGGTCATTCTTCATCTTGTTCGGGCCAACCTGGCGAGTTTTCGCCACCTCTACGAAGGCCTGTAAAGCGCCCTCACATGCCCCTAGCGTGGCGGTGCAAACGGCTCGCACGAACACCTGCATAAACGGCATGCGATAGAGCGGTGCATCGTTGACCGCATTCCCGGGGTTATCACAGAGGAAACCGTCCATAGACTTATGAGTGCGGTGCTCTGGCACGAATACATCATCAACTACAATGTCATGGGAGCCGGTACCCTGAAGGCCCACCACGTTCCAGTTGTCCGCAATCTCGTAGTCCTCGATCGGCACCAGGAACGTGCGGTAATTGGCCATATCAAAGGGCGCTTCAGGTGTAGGTACCACGGCCCCCAGAAAAGCCCACTTACAGTGCTCGGATCCGCTGGAAAAGCTCCAGCGACCGCTGAGTCGAAAACCGCCATCGACCACTTTGACTTTGCCCACGGGTGCATAGGACGAGGAGATCAACACACTGGGGTCTTCGGCCCAAACATCCTGCGCAGCCTGATCGTCAAACACTGCCAGCTGCCAATTGTGAACAGCGATGACCCCGAGTATCCAGGCACTGGAGGGACAAAACCTCGCTACTTCATAGCCCACCATATAAAACACCTGCGGGTCCATAGCGTATCCGCCCCACTGCTCGGGCTGCAAAATCTTGAAAAAGCCGGCGTTTCGAAAATCCTCTACCGTAGCGGCGGGGACACGGCGGTCTTCTTTGCATTGCTCGCGGCGCTGTATCAGTGCCGGGCCCATTGCTCTGGCCGCAGCGATCAATTCCTGAGCGCGGGGGGATTCCAGTCCATAGTCGTTCATAGGTTCACCTGTTCGTATTTTATAGTTCGTGTCTGCTGAATCCGTCTAAACCGCTAATCAAACGGAAAGAATGCTATTGAATCGACCTCTGGGCGCGACTGCATCCTCCATTTGGGCTATTTCTTACTCCACCACCGCATCGCCATACGTTGTCACTTCGCCGAAAAATGCCCGATGCGAGGGGGGCTGCCTGCCATTAATATCAGTCACCCCGTATTCTTCGCCCAATTCAGCGCCAATCCACACATTGCCACTGCGCTGCATTAATGCCGGATCTCGGTAAAGGGCTTCAATTACGCGACCTGTAAATTGCGGAGTTTCACAGGTATCAACCAGATCAGCATACATTTCAGGCTCTGCCTCGAAAACCAGACGAGTCCGTTCGGTCAGAAGCAGCCCCATCCAGATAGAAACAACCGCCACATTATGCGGCCGAAAATCTACCGCCATATCATGGGCCATCTTGTCTACAGCCGCCTTGCCTGCGCCATAGGCTGGCCCGTGCATATAAATTCTCCCGCCAAAGGACGAGGTGTTGACGATCAGTGCCCTCTCGCTGGCAAGCAACAAGGGAGCAGCATAGTAACTGGCAGTATAGTGAGAACGCATGCCGACATCCCAGAGCTCGGTCAGACCGAGCGGCTTCTCCCAGAATGGTCCCTTCACCGTCAGGGCATCGTGGAGACTGGTGGCATTGTTCACCAAAATATCAATCTTGCCCTGCTCCTGTGCCACCCGGTCAAAGGCTGCCTTTACCTGAGCGTCGTCACTGTGATCACAGTAAAGCGGTATCCCTTTGCCTCCCGCTTCTGTCACCGCTTTAGCAGTCGCCCCCACGGTACCCGGGAGCTCCGCATCCCCCTCATTTTGGGTGCGACCGGTGACATAAACGGTGGCCCCACTCGACCCTAGCGCGATGGCGATACCCTTCCCCGCGCCGCGGCTGGCACCGGTAACGACAGCCACCTTATTGTTGATCTGCATATTTCCTCCATCTTAAATGGACGTTTAGAAACACCATCCTAATGTGGGTGACGACAGCCGCCAAGCTGATTACCATGGCGACTGGCCACAAAGTAAAGCCTTACCTAGAAATTTATGCCAACACTCATTCCCACACTGCTATTGACCGCGCTGCTGGCTGCGGCTGCGCAGGCTGAACAGCGCCAGGCCTATAGCAGCCAATCGCCTGAATGGTTGCAGGCTGTAGGAAAGCTGAATGTACCCGGTGTTCAATACGAAGATGGGTATGGTCGGCACCAAAAAGAAAACTGCAGCGGGACTCTGGTCGCTACTCGCAGCGCTCATCAGGCAGATACCGTGGTCACCGCCTGGCATTGCCTGGAGTACTACCGTGACCTCAGCAAACCCATCACATTTACCCTGACTCAGGAGGCGGGAACAGTTCTGGCCAGAGAAGCCTACCGGGTAGCAGATGGTGGCGGCATGTACGCCGACTGGGCGGTGTTAAAACTCTTTGAACCGGTCAGCACACGGGAGATACCGGCCCTGGAAATTCACCCACAACGGGCGGATATGCAACGCACCGTCACCATGGCGGGCTACTCGGGAGATGCGGGGTTAGGCGCCGACGGCGCTGTGCTCACCTACCACGCAAGCTGCAATATTATTCGTCAGGCTTCCACCCAAAGCGAAAGCGATTGCAGTGCCTACAAGGGCGCATCAGGTGGCGCAGTTATTCAGGTATCGACAGAGGGTCACGCCCAGTTGAGCGGTGTTATCTCCCAGGGCAATAGCGAGAGCGTGAGTATTTACGTGCCGGTTTCCGGGTTCAGGCTCCCTCTGAGCCAGCACCTGAACTAGCATTGCGCTGACGCTGCGGCGCTGATGAGCCTACATGGCTTTCACCACGAGCTTTAGCCAGTTCAATCTGTTTTTGCCGTTCGCTAAAGCGAGCAATCTGATCGGCAGTCAACGATCCATAGCAATGGGGACAGCAAACACCTTTTTGATATTTCTCTGACTGCTTTTCCGCTTCGGTAATCGGCATCCTGCAACCATAGCACTGGTCATACTGACCTTTTTCGAGCTGGTGGTTTACGGCGACGCGATTATCAAAGACAAAACATTCGCCTTCCCAGGTGCTTCGCTCTTCAGGCACTTCTTCCAGGTACTTTAGAATACCGCCCTGCAAGTGATAAACCTCTTCGAACCCTTCCTGCAGCATATAAGCAGAGGCTTTTTCGCAACGGATACCGCCGGTGCAAAACATCGCGATCTTCTTTTGCTTACCCGGGTCCAGCTGGCTTCGCACGTACTCGGGAAACTCTCGAAAGCTGGTGGTGTGCGGATCAATCGCTCCCTTGAACGAGCCAATGCTGTATTCGTAGTCATTGCGAGTATCAATCAGTAGCACGTCAGGGTCGTTAACCAGGTCATCCCAGTCCTGCGGTTTGACATAAGTCCCCACGACCAAATTAGGATCAATTCCTTCGACGCCCATGGTGACGATCTCACGCTTGAGTTTCACCTTCATCCGGTAAAACGGCATGCCTTCATCGAAAGACTCTTTATGATTCAGCTCGGCGAGACGCGGATCTGCCTTCAAATAGGCTAGGACTCGATCTATGCCTTCGCGGGAACCGGCAATGGTGCCATTGATTCCCTCGCTCGCAAGCAACAATGTCCCCTTCACCTCAGCCGCCATGCATTCATCCAAAAGGGGCTCACGCATCTCTCGATAGTTATCCAGAGTCACGAATCGATACAGCGCCGCTACGACAATCTCAGACGTGGCTTCAGACATAAATCAGCCACCCTCGCTCTTCGATCCACCCAGACAATCCGGCGAATCCGGCGACGCCTGCTGTCGCTCTGTCCACTCATCGGGCGTATAGGTATGCAACGCAAGCGCATGGACAGGCCCTGCAAGTTGATCAGAGAGCACCTGATAGACCTGCTGATGCCGGGCCACCTTGCGCTTACCGTCAAATTGGGCTGACACAACAACCACTTTGAAATGGGTCTCAGAGTTAGGGGGAACACTGTGCATGTGACTCTCATTACTGACTTCCAGCAGCTCGGGCTGAAGCTCGGTATTGAGATTTTGTTCGATTTCAGTTTGTACGTTCATGGGGCGCCTCGAAAACGGGCCTCATTATACGCTACAGAAACACCCAAATGTCAGCGTTATGACGATCCAGCATGTCTTAGCGTCATGCCATTGCACGAATTTCAGCGAGGGCTTGATCTATCTCAAGCTCGTTATTGATCAGGCTTGGGGCGAAGCGAGCGTAACTCTGTCGGTAGGGCGTAGAGCTCATGATAATCCCCTTATCGTGCATTCGCTTAACCACCTCTGTCTGCGACACCCCGGCAACATCAAAACACACCAGTCCCGAGGACAGCTCGGTCGATTTCGGGGTGTAGAGCGTCACGTGAGACATTTTCGCCAAGCCTTCCTTGGTCTGGGTATTGAGCTGGTGAATGCGCTGTTGCACATTGGCTTTGCCTAGTTGCAGATGTAAATCGAGGGCTTCAGGTAAGGCCCAACGGTGCTCGAATGAATGGAAGCCACCCGGTGTCATATGATCTCCAACAGGGATCTTGTCCAGACTGACATCTCCCAACCAGACACCATAAGAACCGCCAAACCCTGGAATGACAGGATCGCTGTTTCTCCAGCCTCGATCACTACCCCAGATGACGCCTGTACCACGCGGACCAAAAATCCATTTGTGCGTTCCAGCGATGAAAAAGTCGCAGCCTAATTCACTGATATCTTCATCTTCCACACCGAAGCCGTGCACGCCGTCCACGCAAAAGATAATTTTTTGCTCCTCAGCGCGTTTACTATTCACGTCTTCTATCAGATCGGCCAATGCGCGTATTGGCAACTTCACGCCCGTGGAAGAATGCACCCACGTGACCGCGACCACTCGGGTCTTGGCATTGATGCCCGCCCGCAGCTTCGAAACCACTTCTGCTTCAGTCACCGCTGCTACGCCCTGCGGATCGTCATACAACGACACCTTGCGCACGACGGCACCGGTCCGATCGGCTCGGTGGGCGAGGGACATGTCGGTGGAATAATGATCGTGGGTTGTTTGCAACACTTCCTCTCCAGATTTCAGCTTTAAGCCGCTGTAAACCATTGCCAGTCCCATGGTGGTGCTGTCAGTGAGTGCTATCTGCTCCCCTCTTCCACCCATATAGCGCGCGGCGGAGGCCGAGACTTGACCGTCTATGGTCATAAAATGCTCGTGCCAATAGTCGGAGGGATTTTCATCCAATGCGTTGCGATGTCTCTCGATGGCCTGAGAAACTGGTTTTGGATGGGAGGCCAACAGGAAGGTAGAAAGCTGGATATAGTCTCGGGTTAACGGAAACAAATTTCGCAGCGCTTGCCAATCACCGGCTGCAACTGCGCTTGACTCGGCTGCCGCTGAAGAAGCTGAAACCCCACTCAGAGTGCTGAGAGCGCCAATGGCCATGCCTGTATTACTCAGAAAATCCCTTCTCAACATAATGTGACTCGCCTAGCAGTTACTGGTATCACATTGACTATAGATCAGATTCTGAAAAACGGAATGAAACAACGACATTGCAACAAGGCTTGGCCGGGGGACGACCAAAGAAAGCACTAACGCCCTTTTTTACGCTGGCGAGACTCGCCCTGCACAGAGCGATAATATTTGCCCAGCTCTTTGTCCCGGGAGCGCTTTTGAGCGAGGCTGGCGCCATTCATTTCCTGCTCCCTCATCAGTTTCCGGTAATTGAGCAACCTGCGCTCTTCCAGCTCTCCCGCCTCCAAGGCAGCCAGCACTGCGCAACCGGGCTCAGACTGGTGCTGGCAATCTGAAAAACGACACAGCGTGGACATCTGAAGAATATCAGCGAAGGTTTTTTCCAGACCAGACTCCACATCCGCCAGTTGCAACTCTCGCATACCCGGCGTATCCAGCAACAAACCCCCATCAAGAAGCTGATGCAGAGACCGCGCTGTGGTGGTGTGACGACCCTTGCCATCGTCATCTCGAATACCGCCTGTGTCTAGAGACTGTGCACCGATCAACGTATTGGCGAGCGTCGACTTCCCTACTCCCGATGAACCCAGAAAAACGATCGTACTGCCAGGCCGACACCATGCCCGCAGAGGTTCCACACTGCCGGCATCTGTGCCATTAACGGCCTCTACCATCAGCATTGAATCCAGCGCCCTGACTTGGGCAATCATCCCCTCGATGTCGTCCACCAAATCAGCCTTGGTCAACACCACTGCGGGCTCAGCGCCAGACTCGTGAATCAGAGCCAGGTAGCGCTCAATGCGGCTCAGATTGAAATCCTGATTAAGAGAACACACCAAAAAGGCGGTATCGATATTGGCAGCAATAAGCTGCTCAGCGACCTTGCTCCCAGCGGCTTTGCGACTGAACAGGGACTTGCGCTCCAATAGCCGCAGGAAGTGATTGTCCGCATCTAACAGAATCCAGTCGCCGACCGTTAAAGCAGGCATTGAATGCTGTACCGGCACATCCAACGCTAAAGCCTCGCCGGCCACCGCAAGATGATCACGATGCTGCTCCAGCACTCGAAACGGACGGCAGTCCTGATATTCATCAAGGCTCAGTTGCTGTTGGAAAAAACCACTCCAACCTAGCGCTTCGAGTTTATTTTCCATCGGTACGCTACCTTCAATCCCGCCTTAGCTGACTGCGGAATTGACCGGGTGTTTGTCCGGTCCATTTTTTAAATGATCGGTGGAAGGCGCTGGGATCAGTAAAACCCATTTGCACAGCCACTTCGTTAATCGAGAGGTCGTGGCGATTCAGGCAAAGCTTAGCCGCTTCACAACGAGAGTCGTCTTTGATTTGCTGAAACGTCGTCCCCTCTCTTTTCAATCGACGCCTTAACGTCGGGGCCGACATATTAAGCGCGCTGCTAATCATCTCGAAACTGGGAAACCCTTCACTAAAATCATGTCCGATCATGGCCTTCACTTGCGCGGAGAGATTGTTACCTGCTGGATCGTTTTCCATAATCAGCATCTGGTACGGTGCCGTTCGCAAAAACTCGCGCAAAGAGTGCTGAGTGTGAACGACCGACCAGGCGAGGCTGGCACTATCAAAATAAAGCAGGTCGTTAGTTTGATTGAAGTAAAGCGGGCAGCGAAACAGGTTCTCGTATTTTTCAATATTCTCCGGCGGTGCGCCGGTGAAATCTACACGCTTGAGCTCGATGGGACGACCACAGAGCCAACCAAAAAAGCGGTGCCACACTGAAAGCCCATAGGCATCGGCCGGTCCTACCTGAGGGCGGCTTTCACGGTCTATGGTGCGATAACCCACCCGGGCAAATTCCTGACTGAAATTTGCATAGAGCTGACTGCGTTCATCAAAAAACGTGCGGTAAAACTCGGAGGCCCGCTGAATTGCCTGCCCCAGATTTTCGCAAGAAATGACACAGTAGCACATCATTCTGAATGCACCGGGGGCGACGAGTTCGCTGCCAGTGACCCCAAATGTCTCGTCCTGAAGCAAGCTCAGCACGTTCTGATACACACGGGAGTACTGCATCGCACTCACCTCTGGACGATAACCCGGCGAGTGCTCGTCCAAAGGGTCGAAATCAAGGCCCGCTTCGGCCAGAATGCCCGAAAAATCATAGCCCTTGTCCCCCACCATTATCAGTAGAGTTTTCATAAAACGGGTAGGAACGCGGTCACTCATGGATTTCGTACGTCTCAAATGAGTCGCGAATACTACCAGACTTAGCGGAGGAGCAAAGACGTTCCCATGGGCGTATACTGGGAATGCGAATGTAACGGAGAAGAGCCATGGATCCGCTCTACAATATTTATTATTCGGGAGAACTACTGGAAGGGCATGAGCTTGACCAAGTCAGGGCAAAGCTTGCCAAACTTTTCAAAGCCAGTGATTCAACCTTGGATAAGCTGTTTAGCGGCAGCCCGCAGCTGGTTAAGCGAGAGTGCGATAAAGCCACTGCGATCCAGTACAAAAAGGCAATGGAGAACGCTGGAGCCAAGCCACTGATCAAGGCGTTAGAAGCTGTTCAAACGCCCCCACCAGAGCCGGCTTCTGAGCCGGCAGAACCGCAAACTGCCGCCGAACGCATCGCTGCGCTGGCAGCTGCGCCGGATCAAGGCGCCTATGATGCAGCCGAGACCACGGCGGCCCCGTCTAATAACAGCAGCGCGGCGAATCGCGCTGAAATAGAGGGTGGCGACAGCATTGACCTTGCACCTGAAGGCACAGAGGTGCTTAAACCGGATGAACGCAGCGAACAAGTGGTCGCTGATATAGATACCTCAAACCTCGACCTGGATGACGTCAGTGAACGGCTTTCAGAGGAAGCTCCTGAGCCTCCCTCCGCGCCGAATGTGGACCACCTTTCCATGGGCGAGGTCGGCGAGAGTATTCCCGCCCTAACCGCAGAACGCTCCCCCATCGAGCCCAATACAGACGGCATTAACCTTGCACCAGAGGGGACCGACTTTAGCGACTGCAGCGCACCCGACGCCGAAGCTCCGGCACTGGACTTGTCAGGTATCGCGCTCGCGCCTGAAGGCAGTGATGTCCTCGATGAAGAGCATCGTAATCGCAAGAAACCACCGCCGCCCTCCACCGACCACATCAGTCTGCAGGACTAACGGCAAAGGCTAAGGTAGATTGATAGCGACTCTCAACCCCGGTTGATTGTCTTGTAGGTCAACAGAGCCACCGTGATAGTTAGCGATCGCCTGAGCCATACTAAGACCCAATCCATGCCCGGGCTGGGAGGAACGGCTGGGTTCGACGCGGTAAAAACGCCGAAAAACGTCCTTCCAATGCTCCGACGATATTCCCGGCCCGGTATCTGAAATCACCACCCGATAGGCGAAGTCTTGTTCGGAGGGGTTATGAGCAATGTCGACATGCACAGAGCCACCTTGCGGTGTGTACTTGATCGCGTTGTCCAGTACATTGGCAACCATCTGGAACAACAGGTCCGATTCCCCCTGACAGCTCGCACTGGGCACTGTGGCAAAGTCCAGCTTTACCCCTTTCTCATGAGCCAACGGCTCATAAAGCTCGACGGCGTCGCTTAACAGCTGCCGTAAATCGACTTCACCGCCACCAGCGTAGCGGTTACCAGACTCCAGAGTTGATATGCGCAAGACCGCATTGAACGAGGCGAGCAAGTTGTCACAGTCTGTGATCAAGCGCTCTACATCTTCGCCATTTTCGGCCGGAAGACTGTGATGCAACTGACTCAGTTGATTACGTAATCGACTCAGGGGTGTTCGCAAGTCGTGAGCAATGTTGTCCGATACGCTGCGCACTCCGTGCATCAGCGACTCTGTTTGATCCAGCATACGGTTGAGAATAATCGCCAACTCGCCAACCTGACCTTTTTCAGCACTGGCATCGAGGCGCTGGGAGGGATCTCCTCTCACGATCCGTGACATCTCTGCGCCCAACCAATCAACCCGTTGCAGCCCCCTTGCGGCTGCAAAATACCCACCGATCAGGCCGAGTAGGATGGTAATCAACATTGTTCGAGTTAATGTCGCCAACACCAGTCGTGCGCGATAAACCGCCTGCTCGTAACTTCTGGCGACGATCACGCTATAACCATCGCCTAAACTGACCTCTCTGGCGAGAAAGTCGACATCGACAGATTGGCCCCATTGAAGCAGTGCAAGTTCAAACCCTACCCAGCCGTCGTCGAACTCCCGATAGCCGGTGGCTTCCGGGAGATCTCCCGCAACCTTGTCGCCATTCTGATCACTCACCAGGTAGTGAAAACCATCAAGTATCTGGGTATCGCGCTGGTCCTGGAAGTACTGCCTAACGCCTCCCAAAGACTGACCCTGGTAAACAATTTGCAGTGTCTCCTGCTCCTCAATGATGCTGCGGGACAGGTCGCGGAAATAGTTGTAGCTGAAAAAGGCGTAGAGCAGTGCCACCACTAAAAACACGGTGGCACTGAGCACAAGCAGATACTTGGCGATGTACCGAAAGGTCAGGCTGCCAATCACCTTTTGCATTATTGCGCCTCAGGCCCCAGGCGATAACCAGCGCCACGCACGGTCAATAACAAAGGGCTTTCAAAACCCTTATCAATTTTCTGCCGCAAGCGGGAAACATGCACGTCAATCACATTGGTCTGAGGGTCGAAGTTGTAGCCCCATACGTGCTCTAACAGCATGGCTCGAGTCACTACCTGGCCAGCATAACGCATGAGGTATTCCAGCAACTTGTACTCTCTGGGTTGCAATAAGATGGGCTGCCCGCGGCGACTGACGTCCTGCTGTAACAAGTCCATGACCAGGTCTTCCACCTGCAGCCGGGTAGTACCGTCTGGGTTACCCGAGCCACGCCGCGATAGAACCTGAAGTCTGGCCAGCAATTCGTCCATCGCAAACGGCTTCACCAGATAGTCGTCGGCACCACTGCGCAGGCCCTGCACCCTATCGTCTACCTCCCCCAATGCACTGAGCACCAAGGCCGGGGTCTCGTTGCCGGTTTCACGCAGGTCCTGGATCAGGCTTAAACCGTCCCTGCCAGGCAGCATGCGATCAACAATCCACACGTCGAAGGCCTGGTCTCTGGCCGTGTTATAGGCCTCATCACCATCGGCACAATGCACCGAGCTGTATCCTGCGCGCTCAAGCTCCACGCCGATAAATTTTGCAACGGACGGGTCATCTTCTACCAGTAATACGTTCATAGTCTTACCCACATTTGCCGGCAATGTAGCACGCGACTGGCCTGCCTCCAATGCAGCAGCCATTGCTCATAGGCATCATTACCAATCCTTAATCTGCCGAGATTAATGATAGAATTTGCAGTTATGACTGATACTCCTGCAAAGCTACCCAAGCCTTCACTCCTTCGCCACCTGATATCCATGGTTTACGATGCTCTGCTCGTTATCGCATTGATTTTCGTGGTTAACGGTCTGGCATTGGGAGTGACGGTACAATTAAGCTATGGCGAACAGGAGGTGCTAAATCCGTACATTGGCCAGGCCCTTATTGTCATTTGCTTGGTGGGTTTTTATAGCGCGTTCTGGTTAAAGAGTGGCCAAACTCTGGGCATGCAGGCCTGGCGCATAAAGCTGGTGAGTATCGAGGGCCAAGCTCCAACGTTTACCCAGGCGTTGTTGCGCTGTTTAGGTGCCGTGCTTTCCGCAGGCTGTTTTGGACTGGGTTACCTGTGGAAGCTATTTGATCGCAATCACCGATACTGGCACGACTACCTATCCGGCACCGAACTGATTTTACTGCCCAAAAGCAGTCGTGATTCAAAAACCTAGCGCGCTCTCATTAGCAGCAACATACCCGCCGCACCACACAGCAATATAGGACCTAAAGCGGCGTAAACCGGTGCGAAGCCAAAGACCAAGCTCGCCGGCCCCAGTAAATCCTGACTCGTCCGAAAGACGATGCCCACGATCACACCGGCAAAAATTCGAAAGCCCATGGTGCCTTCACGCAAGGGCCCGAAAATAAACGAAATGGCAACCAGGACCAGCGCTCCGATCGCAGCGGGTTGCAGCGCCTTGCTCCACAGCGCAAGCTGGTAATCATCGGAATCGAGGCCCTGGGATTGCAAATAACGACTAAAGCGATAGAGATCGGCGATCGGTAGGTACTCAGGTTCCACAACCATCACCGTTAATAGCTCAGGTGTAATGCCTGTATCCCAGCGCATTTCCTCGTGAATTTCCCGCGTTGTCTCCCAACTGCTGAAATTAGTTAGAACGACATCTTCCATCGTCCAGTAATCGCCTTCATAGCTTGCACGACGCGCTCGCAGGGAATATTCCATGAGTAAATCTTCATCGAACTCCAGCATGGTGATGCCGTGCACAACGCCACCTGCCTCCAGCGCGTTGAAGTGCAAAAAGGTGTTGCCCTCTCGATTCCAGATGCCATGACGACCACCGAAACTCTCGCCCGGATTCTGAGCCAGTGCACGCCGGGTTTCGGCCATTTGTTCGGTCTGTGGAGCGACAAATTCCCCCAGCGCAAAACCCATCATGGCGATCAACAATGCAGGCTTCATCGCAACCCAAACCAGCCTGCCTATCGAAACGCCCGCGGCCCGCATCACCACCAGCTCGCTTGATGTCGCCAATTGCCCTAAACCCAACATGCAGCCAATCAGGGCGGCAAAGGGCACAAACTCATAGAGGCGTCCGGGCAAGGTCAGCAGAATATACAGGCCGACCTGAGTGAAGGTATAGGTTTCGGAAATATCATCAGCTTCGTCAATAAAAGCAGCGATAGCGTCCAGACCGACAATAATGGCAAGCACCAACAGTATGGCGGCAAACACAGTCCATCCGACATGGCGGTCAAGCTTTCGCATTGAGATACCTCCGGTGCTTGATTCGCCCCATCATCGCGGGTCCATAAAGCATCGCCAGGGCGACCGCCAGAAACAGAATATGCACAGCCCAAATACTGAGCGGACCACCCTCACCCGACGCAATGGCAGAACGAGCATTAGCCAACAATGTGAGGTAGCCCAGGTACAAAATAAAGGCAGGTGCCATTTTGATATAGCGCCCTCGCCTGTGGTTAGTGCGGCTCATACACATGGCGATGATCGCCACAATGGGGACCATGGCCGGAATGGAGAGGCGCCAGTGCAGAGCCGCCTTATCTTCCAGCAAATCTGAACGCAGCAAATGTAAGGTCGTACGACCGTCAACCGGGTCTGCGGTGCGCACGCCGCCCTCGGGCTCTGGAATCAGTTCACCGAACTGATCGAAGCTAACAACCTGATAATCCAGATCCCCGGGGTAACCGACATAGCGCAGCCCGTCGCGCAGTTCCAGATATCTTGCCCCTGTCTCGCGATCAAACTTAACTTCGCCTTCATTGGCAATCGTCAGAAGCATGGTCAGCTCACCGTCATCGTCTCGTTTGGCCTGAGACAAAAA
>JBDWQQ010000087.1:0-11556 GCA_039986455.1 Halioglobus sp. | reverse complement strand
GCGCTGGCCCAGGAAATCACGGAGGGCTATAGAGCCCTGTCTACAGACGAGCAGCTGGAGTTTTTTACTCGCCTCGCAACAGACTTCGACATCGATCAACAGGCCCTACTCAGTGCTGCCGAGAGCTATCGCGAGAACCCTGATTACGACCGCCTACAGGACATCAGCCGAGCGGCCGAGGCCCCCCGGCAAAAGCTTTTCCGCCGCATCAATATGGCACCGGGTGGCACCCGAACACTCGTTGCCCTGCGTGGCGACCTGCTGCGAATACTGCGCAACCATCCGGAACTTAAAGCGGTGGACTCAGACCTCAAGCACTTGTTCATCTCATGGTTTAACAAGGGCTTTCTGGAGTTGCGCAGCATAGATTGGTCATCGCCCGCCGTGGTGCTGGAGAAACTGATCGCCTATGAAGCGGTGCATGAAATTAATGGATGGGAAGACCTGCGAGGCAGGCTGCGTGAAGACCGCCGCTGCTTTGCCTTTTTCCACCCGGCGATGGGGAACGACCCCTTGGTGTTTGTTGAAGTCGCACTGATCGATGAAATACCAGAGGCAATCGCTCCGCTGATTGATCGTAATCGAGAAACCATTACCGCAGACAAGGTCAATACCGTGGTGTTCTACTCAATCAGCAATTGCCACCCCGGACTGGCGGGTATCTCTTTTGGTAACTTCCTGATCAAGAATGTTGTCGAAGTTTTGAACAAGGAAATGGAAGGCCTGAAGACCTTTGTCACCCTGTCGCCCGTACCTGGCTTTCGTCGTTGGCTGAAATTGGCGGACCTGGAAGGGCTTGTTGATGAAGCCATTATTGATAAGGTCAGAGAGCCCATTGGCAGGGTCGTTGAAGGTGTCGTGCAAGCGGCACTCGTCAAGCTGTGTGCCCACTACCTGCTTAACATGAAGTCCGGAGAGTTAGCCAAGGACCCAGTAGCACGCTTCCACCTTGGAAACGGTGCAAGACTGCATAAGCTCCACTGGGGCGCTGACACCACGGTCAACGGCAGAGAGCAGTCCGGCAGCATCATGGTCAACTATCTTTATGATCTGCAAAAAATAGAAATCAACCACGAAGAGTATTTTGACGAGGGGATCATTAGCGCCTCGAAGTCAGTAAAGCGCTTGCTGGACTAACGAGTGGGAAGTTCAGTGCTGCTTGAGTATTAAAGAGTTAACTGCAGAGGGGGCCTCATACATCGCCCAATGTCCTACCCCCGCTAATACATAAAATTCAGCATTGGGTTGCGCCTGCAGAAACAGCTGGCGACGGCTTTCGATATTACCTTGGCCCCCAGCGGTCGCGTCGTGTTCTCCCCAAATACCCACCAAGCGGCCGGCAATGAAAGGCAGCTTGTCGGCAAGGTCATTACTGCCTGCCATACCGCGACTGCGCAATCGGTGTCGAGCCAGGTTATCGCCATGAATATACACGGCCAGTTCATCGATGCGCTGCGGGTCATGCAACATTAATCTGGCAAGATTTTCGCGGTGTATTTCCCTGGCGTCTGCGCCGTCCATCTCGGAATCTGGGGGCGGTAACAACTCGGCTTGCACGTGCAGGGGACCGAACCCTGAGGCACCAATCAAAATACAGCGAGTACATTGCGAACCGGCTGCGGCAGCCAAAATGCCTGCTATTATCCCGCCAAAGCTGAAGCCTGCTACTTCAAAAACTCGGTTTTCACCCTGCAGTTCTCGCCACCCCGCCAATACCCATTCACTGATTTGCCCGGTGCTCCAGGGCTTAGGCAGGTCTCCGGAAGCGCCTAAGCCGGGCAGATCCAGCGTCCATACGGCATAGCGCTCACTTAGAGCTTCGATATTGGCAACCCAATGACTCCAGGAACCGAAACCTCCGTGCACCAATAATAGCGGAACGGCATCGGGAGAACTGGCCGGCCATTGCTGCCAGGCTATCTTGCAGCCACCGTGCTCGGTCCAGTGATGCTGTGCTCGTTGTGATAGAGCCGACAACAACGCGTCGGTTGATTGCACAGGCTCAGCCCTGCAACTGTTCCAGAATACTGGAGAAGTCACGCTGGCCATTGCCGTCTTGTTGATGCTGTTCGTAAAGCGACTGCGCCAGTTTTCCCATGCGGTTATCAACACCGGATTGCTCCGCGATACCCAGTGCGAGACCAAGATCCTTCGCCATCAGGTCGACCATAAAACCTGGCTTATAGTCATTGCTCGCAGGTGCGCCCTCCATCACCCCGGGATAGGGGTTATAGACTTCCAACGACCAGTTACGTCCAGATGAGGCCAGCATAATCTCAGACAAAACCGCTGGATCGAGCCCGTTGCGTGCGCCCATTTCCAGCGCCTCACAGCTGCCAATCATGTGAATGGCAAGTAGCATATTGTTGCAGCCTTTAGCCACCTGACCCGCGCCCGCTGGTCCGGCGTGAAAGATGTTCTTACCCATATCAGCGAGCACTGTTTTTGCCTTGGCAAACGATTCCGCGCTTCCACCGCACATAAACGCCAGCGTTCCTGCGGCTGCAGCCGCAACACCTCCAGAAACCGGAGAATCCATAAAACCAATGCCCGCTGCAGCAGCCGCCTCACCGACAGTGCGCGCTGTTTCAGCATCGATAGTGCTGCAGTCCAATACGGTGGTACTGCCGTCAAGCTTGGCTAGCAAGCCATCGTCTCCTAGGTAGGTACCGGCAACATGCTTGCCCGCGGGCAACATGGAAATCACATAGTCCTTGCCCGACACTGCTTCGGCAGCGGAGGCGGCAACCAGTGCACCTGCCTGCTGCAGGTCCTCACAGGCGGCGGGCACGAGATCAAACACAGTCACTTGATGCCCGGCCGCAATCAGATTTTTGGCCATAGGGCCGCCCATGTTACCGAGGCCAATAAATGCTACTGAAGGCATGGTTTTCTCCAATTTATTTTTAATGTCTGCTCGGGCACGATTTAGGCAGCGCCCACTGAGTTAATGTTGGTTGTTGGTTGCAGGCACCAGACTCCCGCAGCCGCGGGAATCAGGAGTTCGTTAAGCCAGTTTCGCCAATGGATTGCTGTCCCACGGAGCGCTGAAGAAACTATCCAACACATCCTGGGGCACATCACGTGAAGACTCATACTGCCAAGCTGGGTTGCGATCCTTATCAATAAGCAAAGCACGAACGCCCTCAGCAAATTCCGGGTGCCTAACAATGTTGGTCGCCAACTGCAGCTCTGCGCGGAAAATATCTGCTAATCCCATATGCCGTGTTTCCCATAGCTGCCGATGAATCCACAGCGCAGCCAGTTTGGAGCCCTGCTGCAAACTGTCACGCGCCTTCGTCAACCAGGGGTCGTCGGTATCCTGCGACGTTATCCTGTCGATAATATCGTGCACGTCTTCACCATCGAGTAGCTGGGCAATCGTCGCTGCGTGGGGCTCAACTTGCCCTGCAGGAGAGGCGGTAATGCTCTGCTCGGCAAAGGGCCTGAGCAGGTGTCGCACCCGAGCGTGGTTTTTCTCGACATTATCGGTCCATGACTGAGCGAGTAACGCAGCGATCACCGCATCTTTATGCTCACTGGCAATAAACCGATCGGCAATACCGATGTAGATGGCATCGGCTGCATTGATCGATGCGCCGGTCAATGCGAGAAACTCGCCGGTGTTACCTGGGGCGTGATTGAGAAACCAACTGCCGCCTACATCCGGGAAAAGGGCTATGGTCACTTCTGGCATCGCTATGCGGGTACGCTCAGTCACCACACGATGGGAACAGCCTGCCATCACGCCCAGGCCACCCCCCATCACGATGCCATGGCCCCAACACACAATGGGCTTGGCATAAGTATGGAGGGTAAAATTCATGCGATATTCACGGGCAAAGAATGCCTCCGCGTACTCGCAAGGCCCACCCGGCTTATCGATCGCCGATTGGTGCAAAGCTTGAACGTCGCCGCCAGCGCAAAAGGCTTTTTCACCAGCGCCTTCTATGAATACAGCAGAGATGCTGTCGTCCTCTGCCCAGGCATCCAACTTAGCCTGAAGTAAATCCACCATCTCCAGTGTCAGCGAATTAAGCGTGGCAGCCACGCTTAAGGTGATTCGGCCTACCTTGCCGCTAGAGGCGGCTAACTCTTCAAATACTACCGGCTCGCTCATCAGCAATTCTTCCACTGCGGTTTACGCTTTTCCAAAAATGCATTAACGCCTTCACGCTGATCTTCGGTGCTGAACAAATCCACAAACTCGGTACGCTCGTCGGCAAGGCCTTTGGAGATGGTGATATCACTGGCACTGTGAATAAGGCGTTTACAGGCGGCCACTGAAATAGGGCTTTGCTCACCTACCTGTTCTGCCAGTGCCATGGCGCGTTCCAGAGCAGTTCCGGTGGGCACTACCTCTTCCACCAGGCCAATCTCATGGGCCAGCGAAGCTTTCACTCGCTCACCGCATAGTATGATTTTCTTGGCCCAGCCAAGCCCCACCAGTTGAGTCAAGCGCTGGGTGCCGCCGGCGCAGGGCAACAACCCCACTTTCGCCTCAGGCAGTGCCATTTGCGCCTGCTCCTCGGCGATGCGAATGTCACACGCCATCGCTACTTCCAGGCCACCGCCCATCGCAAAGCCATTGATCGCAGCAATAGACACACCGCGAAAATCTGCAAGTTTCTCAAAAGCCTTGCCAAATTCAGAGGCCATTTTACCCGCTGCCTCCGGGTCACCATCGGCAAAGATATTAAGGTCCGCTCCCGCAGAAAAAAACTTTTCTCCGGCACCGGTTATCACCAGGGCGTATACCTCGCGTTCGTTGTTCAGCGCCTCGACCAGATCTTCCAGCGCGGGCAAACTCCCAGTGTCCCAGGTATTTGCTGCAGGATTATCAATAGTAACGACCGCCGTATGACCAACGATATCGACTTTAATTTTTTCCGAATTACTTAAGCTCATTTGATCACCTCTAAAGCGCCTTCCATTAACAGCCGGCGCGAAACAATCACCCGCATGATTTCGTTAGTACCTTCAAGAATCTGATGCACGCGTGTATCACGGACATGGCGCTCCATAGGGTATTCCTTGATATATCCGTAACCGCCATATAACTGCAGCGCATCGTTACAGACATTGAAGCCCACATCGGTGGCAAAGCGTTTAGCCATGGCACAGTAGGTAGATGCCTGGCTGTCCTTGTTGTCGAGTTTGCTGGCGGCTAGGCGCACCATTTGCCGGGCCGCAACCAGCTCGGTCAGCATATCCGCCAACTTGAACTGGGTGGCTTGAAACTCGGCAATCGCGGTATCGAACTGCTTACGTTCTTGAACGTAGGCAACCGCTTCTTCCAATGCCTGCTGGGCAGTACCAATGGAACAGGTGGCAATATTGATTCGCCCCCCATCGAGACCTTCCATGGCAATCGCAAAACCCTGACCTTCTCGCCCCAGGCGATTCGCGACGGGCACCCGCACATTATCGAATGTCACCATTCGGGTAGGCTGCGCGTTCCAGCCCATCTTGTCCTCTTTTTTACCGTAGCTAATGCCCTCGGCATCCGCCGGTACCAGTAAAGCCGTTATCCCCTTTGGACCCGCCTCCCCGGTACGCAGCATCACGATGAGCACGTCGGTTTCGCCGGCACCAGAAATAAATACCTTGGACCCGTTAACCACGTAGTCGTCGCCATCCTTGACGGCATTGGTTCGCAAGGACGCTGCATCCGATCCCGCGCCAGGTTCGGTTAAGCAGTAAGAGGCCAGCTTGCTGCCCATGACCAACTCTGGGCACCAGTGATCAATGACTTCCTGTGAGCAATACTTACCCACCATGTTGGTAGCCATGTTGTGAATGGTCAGAAAAGCCGCGGTAGCGGTGCAGCCTTTAGAAAGTTCTTCAACGATCAGACTGGCATCCAATCGAGACATGCCCAAGCCACCCGCCGCTTCGGGCGTATACATACCCATGAAACCGAGCTCTCCGGCCTGGGCCAATACTGCTTTCGGAAAAATGGACTCTTCATCCCATTTCGCCGCGTTGGGAGCGAGCGCTCCCTCAGAAAACGCGCGAGCACTCTCAACGAATGCCCGCTGGTCGTCAGTCAGGGAAAAGTCCATGACTTAGCTGAACTTCGCCATTACCGAGCCAAACAGCTCTTCATCTGAAGGAATTGTCTTGGTGGTCGCCAGTGGCTTGGACACCCAGGTTTCGTTGACTAGGTCACGCCAGGTAATGTTGTGGTTGATGGAATTTCCACCCCAGGAACCGCAGCCCAGAGAGAAGGTCTGACGCATCCCGTTCCACAGGTTGCCGCTATTGGAAGCCGCCTGTGGTTGGTTGACCATAACGCGAGAAGTGCGAGTGGCGTCCGCCAGCTTGAGAATGTGGTCGTCGTTATAAGAGTAAATGCCGCAGCTGTGCCCCTGCCCCTGGTAAGCCTGGATCTTATTCGTCATCTCAATGGCTTCATCAATATCTTTCACTTTGTAAAAGGCCATGGTGACGGTGAGCTTCTCGCCGGAAAACGGATGGTCAGCGCCGGCGCCGGTTTCTGGAACGATCAGGAAGCTCTTACCTTCGGGAAGGTCGATACCTGCCTGGCCGCATATTGTCTGGGCGTGTTGTGCCACGATCTTCGAGTTGAGGTGGTCGTCTTCCCAGATAACGCTTTGCAATTTCGCTTTGTCATCACCCTCAATCACAAACCCGCCTTCATGCTGCAGCTTTGCCAGCAACTCGTCATAGACAGACTCAAACACCAGTACGGAATTATCAGAGGAGCAGGATGCCGCCAGATCCAGGGTTTTGGAGATACGAATTTTTTCGGCGGCCTCCTCCAGATCAGCGGTATCATCGACAGTGATAACCGCGTTGCCAACGCCAACACCCAGAGCAGGCGTGCCCGAAGAGTAAGCTGCTGTCACCATGGCCTCACCGCCCGTCGCCAATACCCGATCGCACTGAGCCATCAGTTCATTGGTTTTATCCAGTGAAGGGATATCAATACTCTGCACGAGATCTGCAGGTGCGCCACAAAGCTCCAGTGCATCACGCATGTAATCGCAAATTTTCTTGTTGGTCAGCTTCGCTCGTGGGTGCGGGGCAACAATAATCGCATTGCGACCCTTCACCGCGGAGATCGCTTTGATGACCGGTGTAGCTTCGGGGTTAGTAGAAGGAGAAAGGGCACCAATAACGCCCACGGGCTTGGCGATTTTGACGATATTGCGCTCGGGCAACTCCTCAATCACTCCCACGGACTTGTCATCGATAATGTCCAACAGGGTGGCGCGTGTCTTACGGTGTATTTTGAGATACTTGCCTTCGTAGTTACCGAGCTGAGTTTCCTCAACCGTGAAGCGGGCAATTTCTTCAGAACGATCTTCACGGGCCACGGCGTAAACCATAGCGGTGATCAGTTCATCCACCTGCTCCTGGGTATAGTCGGCAATTTGAGCCTGGGCCGCGCGAGCGCGGGACATCATTTCGGCAACTTCCTGAGCCGGGCTTTGTACGTCTGACATGTTGAGTCCTCTCACCTTTGATTCAAAATACGATTCAAGATCTGATTCAAGATCTAATTCAAGACAGCGGAGCAGTCTAGCACTCGTCCAAAATTGGCCATATTGACTAAATTGCTAAATACATGGACTATATTGCGCCATGAGTAACCCTTCAAAATGGCCTCTTCCCCATGCCGGTGTGCGTTTCATCACCCCTACTTTCATGCTGGAGAAACTGGCTCGACACCCTTTAACAAAAGACTGTTATCCCACTGCCATGGGCTACTACCCTGCTGCCATGGATCATCGAATGCAGCGCGAGCGTCACGATGACAACCTGCTGCTATATTGCACTTCTGGCCGTGGCCATCTGACCGCCGATAACTGGCAAAGCGAGGTGACAGCAGGACATATCATGCTCTTGCCTCAGGGCCTGGCCCACACCTACGAGGCCGACGAGGCCGACCCATGGACCCTCTACTGGGTTCACTTTCAGGGCGCCAGCACCCGGGTATTCATGCAGTACCTGGGTTACAGAGAAGACCGACCGCTTGCTAATGCCGGCGTTTCTCCATTGCTTATCGGGGCCTTTACTAATTTGTTAGAAGTGCGACGCACCGGTTACTCCACCCGAGCCTTTATCAATGCAGCCAACCACTTGCGTCATCTGATCACCCAGATGTCCATGGAAATCAGCGCTCATGCAGGTCGGCTTCAGTCGGGGTTTGAATTGGATCAAGTCCAGGCGTACATGCTGGAGCACATCGACCAAACCATTACTCTGGACGCCCTTGCTCAGGTAGCCAATATGTCCAAGTACCACTTTTCCAACCGCTACAAAGAACTCACCGGTTATCCACCTATCAAGCACTTTCTCAACATGAAAATGGAGCACGCTTGTCACCTGCTGGATTCCACGGATATGGGCGTGAGCGCAATTGCAAGAGGCGTAGGCTACGACGATCCACTCTATTTTTCGCGACTGTTCAGCAAAACTGTGGGCAGTTCGCCCAGGGGCTATCGCTCCTCGACAAGAAAGTAGGCATGCACCTGTCCATTCGTTTGTTGTACTCTTTAGCACAGCTTAAATCAGAGGGAGACATAAGCTCATGAAAGCACTCATCAAGCGACTGGCGCTGCCACTTTTCGCCCTGGCAACGCTGGGCTCACCCGCAATGGCGGATGGACCAAAAATTTCCTGGGACCTGGACGAAGCGCTCAAACAAGTAGATCGTCAGGCCGACGATTTCGAATCGGCGATGGCAAGGGTAGAGATTGTTCGACGGAATTTAGGCGGCGATGAACTGAGTAGAGAGAAAGGCACTGTCTTTGTCGACCGAAAAGGCCGAGTTCGACTGGATACCGATGCCCCAAAACACAGAAGTTACATCGTGGAGAGCAGCACTCTGCATATCCATTACCCCGAAGAAAAGCGGGTTGAAGTGTATTCTTTGTCACGCCATAAAAACCGCATGGAACCGTTCATTCGCCTCGGCTTTACCGACAGCGGTAGAGACCTCAAGGACGACTATCTGCTGACATCACTGGGCGAGCGGGATATTGGTGAGAGCCGAACGCTGGGGCTGGAGTTAACACCTGAGAAAGAAAAGACCCGAGCAGTATTGGGTAAAGCCCAACTGTGGATCGATCAGGCCTCCTGGATGCCAACTGAGCAAGTCATTACCGCATCGAGCCAGGGTGAAGAAATCACTCTGACTTATACCTTTGTGGCCCGAAACCTGGAGCTAAATCCTGACCTTTTCTCAACCCGCTGGCCGCGAGGCACCGACAAGCAGAAAATGAAGTAGCGGTTAAACTCTGCTAAAAGCGGCCTGAGAGCGGGTGTTTCGTCGAAGCACTCGCGCTTAGTCAGACTCCTCTTCCGCATCGCTCAGACCTATAATCTCGATCAGTTCTAACTTTTCAGCTAGCTCGAGACCCAAAACTCGCGCGTAAAAATAGTACTCGGCATTAAGCGCCCTAATCTGGTTTTCTGATTTGCGAAACCCATGCCCTTCCCCCTCGAACGCAATGTAAGCCGTTGGAATCTGCCGCGATTTAAGGGCCTCGAAAATCATCTCGGATTGATTGGGCGGAACAACCTTGTCTTCAAGCCCCTGCAACATCAATAAAGGAGCAGTGAAACCGTCCAAGTGATTTATGGGTGAGCGTTCCAAATAAAGGTCGCGTCGCTCGGGGTATGGTCCCACAAGCTGGTCCAGATAACGTGACTCAAACTTGTGAGTCTCCTTAGCAAGAGCCTCAATATCGCTCACACCAAAGTAACTGGCGCCTGCGGCAAATACATCGTAAAAAGCATGGGCCGCGAGCGTTGTATAACCCCCGGCGCTGCCTCCACGGATAATCAGTTGATCGGGGTTGGCAAGGCCTTTGTCGGCGAGCCAACGGGCTCCCGCCACCGCATCTTCCACATCCGCAATACCCCACTGTCCATAAAGCGCCCGCCGATACTCTCTTCCATAGCCCGTACTACCGCGATAATTAACGTCCAGAATGGCAAAACCGCGGCTAGTCCAATACAGCTTACTCTGTGAGTAAACCGGTGATGACATCGAGGTAGGACCACCGTGGATGAATACCAATAACGGTGGTGAGTCGCCTTCGGGGGCCTGCACATTAGGGTTTGTCGGTGGATAGTAAATTCCGTGTGCGACTTCTCCCTTTCCGACCGGGAAAGTAATTTTTTGGTAGGCCGGTATCCAGGCAGGTTCGGGGGATTCATCTTTTGCGGTCCTAATGACAGACGCCTTGCCACCTTCAGCCTCAATCGCCAGTAGCTCGGACGGACGCTGGCTTGGGGAATGCGCCAGGTAAATCGTGTTTCCAACGGGCAGCATGTCAGTGACACCCGCGCTACCCACGTCCAATACGGTGGCTTTATTGGTATCGAAGTCGAAAACATAAGCCTCATCAACGCCCGATTGGCTAATTTCTGCGATGACACGGCCATCGGATAGGAACCGATACACGTGTCTACCCAAAGTCCAGGCAGGGCCTCCCAGTTCCGCTTCATCGATAGACACAGATAAGGCCTCGAATTCCGCGCCATTGACTCTATAAAGCTTCCACCAGTTATCTCGGTCACTCACTGCAAAAAGTTCGTTCCCGGGACTCCACTGTGGATCCATGACGGATTCCTGACTGCCGGCATTGTGCTCAAACACGTCACCAAGGCGTCCAATCTCGTCAAAACTGGCAGAAACTAGCGTGGTGTTATCCCATGGCATATTGGGATGATCCCAGGTAATAAATGCAATGCTTTTACCATCTGGAGACAGTGTCGCAGCAGAGACGAAATCGGGACCTTCATACAAGATATCACCTTCTGATTCCCCGTTTAGCGGCACTGACACCAGCGCATTGACTGGCTCACCCAAAGGACGGTGATCTTCTCGAACACAAATCAAGCGATCTCTAGAACGGTCGAGTTCGCAGGCGCCAAATCTGATATCCAAATCGGGCGTTATGGCCACTGGTTGCTCACCCGGTTTCATCGCATATAGGCGCTGATCAGAGAAATTAGTAAACCAAACGATGCCATCGGCCACGAGAATAGAGCGTCCGCCATACTCCTGAACCCGCGTGCGAGCGTTCCAGGGGGAAGGCAGCACTTCCTCAGGCTCACCGCCCTTTTTCCACCGCATAATCGTGGTGCGCCCTGCCTCTTCAGGACGGCCCTCTGCCCAGTAAAGGTACCCCTCATCGTGGTAAAGGGTATGCAGAGAACGACTGCCCTCTACTGTAGACGCCGCACTAATGGGGGAGGGCCAGGAACCGAAAGCTGTGCCACCTGAAATTTGTTCATTAACTGATGACATGGTTTGCTCCACAGCGGGCTCCTGCTGGCAGGCCAGCAAGAAGAGGGTTAAAAAAGCAACAATGAGACGCATTTATAATATCCGCATTAAACGTTTACCAGCCGCGAAGTTTAGCCATAAAAAAAGCGACTGGGAATCTCCCAATCGCTTTCTTCGAACCCCGCGAAGCTGCCATTACCGCTTAAGGAATGCCGCTTGCACTCATCAGGCTAGCGGCAAAATACCCTTACTGCGAACTATTGAGCTTTGGCTACCCGCCTACTGCG
>JBDWQQ010000086.1:0-109095 GCA_039986455.1 Halioglobus sp. | reverse complement strand
GCAACCAGCGAGTGCTATTTATCAGCGTGCCCTTTGAAGAGGTCGTAGCCGAGCTGCTGACCCGGGTTCAGGATAGCCAGATGGGGGTCATCCTCAAACGCATGATGCTGCGTGTCGGCGATCGTATCGCCCGAGACCTTGAAATAGATGCTCTGGTGACGGGAGAGGCAGTGGCCCAGGTGAGTAGTCAGACACTGCGCAATCTCTCGGTGATTGATGAGGTCAGTGAAAGTCTGGTGCTACGGCCTCTGGTGGCCACGGATAAAGAAGATATTGTGCGTACCGCAAGACGGATAGGAACCAGCGAATTTGCGGCCAATATGCCCGAATACTGTGGCGTGATTTCGGTGAACCCCACCACCCGCGCGCGACTCGACAGAGTGAGAGCCCAGGAAGCGCGGTTTGATATGGCTATCATTGATCGCGCGGTCGCCAATGCGACACGTACCCGCATTGATCTTTTGGCGGACGAAGAGCTGGAACGTACCGAGGTCGAGGTGCTTGGCGTGCCCCTGGCGGAAAGTGTGATTATCGATATTCGCCACCCTGACGAGGAAGAGCTGGCGCCGCTTCGGGTGCATGTCCCGGTTGAAAAGATCCCCTTTTACGAGCTGCACAGCAAGGCGGGCCAACTAAAGCCCGGCACCACTTATATGCTCTACTGCGGTAAAGGGGTAATGAGTCGCCTGCATGCGAGTCACCTTGTGGAATCCGGCCATCCTCAAGTGAAGGTTTACGCGCCGTAAAACTACCAAAACATGGCCATTGCTCTAGTGTATAATCCGCGGCCTTTCGAACGTCCACTACACGTCTAGCATAGGATTTTTGGCCCCGCATTTGCGGTCCTTCTGCCTCTGCAAGCTGACCTTATAGGTATTCTCTTGATCGATAAATTGCGCAATATCGCCATCATCGCCCACGTTGACCATGGCAAAACCACCTTGGTCGACTGCCTGTTGCAGCAATCGGGCACATTAGATCGCCGCGCTGAAGGGGCAGAGCGCGTCATGGACTCCAACGATCAGGAGCGGGAACGCGGCATTACCATCCTAGCCAAGAACACAGCGATTGAATGGAACGACTATCACATTAATATCGTAGACACCCCGGGGCACGCCGACTTTGGGGGCGAGGTGGAGCGTGTCCTGTCTATGGTTGACTCCGTTCTGTTATTGGTCGATGCGGTTGACGGACCGATGCCGCAGACTCGTTTTGTGACATCCAAGGCCTTTGAACAGGGCCTGAATCCGATCGTAGTGGTTAACAAAGTAGATCGCCCCGGTGCACGGCCAGACTGGGTGGTAGATCAGGTGTTTGATCTGTTTGATCGACTTGGCGCCAATGAAGAGCAGCTCGACTTTCCAGTGATCTATGCCTCCGCTATCGAAGGGATTTCCGGTCTGGACCATGAGGATATGTCCGCCGACATGCAGCCTCTGTTTGAGACGGTGATTGAAAAAGTACCCGCGCCGAAAGTGAATAGCGAAGGTCCGCTACAGATGCAGATCAGTGCTCTGGATTACTCCAGCTATGTCGGTGTTATCGGCGTAGGTCGTATAACTCGTGGCAAGCTGTCGCCAAATACTCAGGTCTCTGTGATCAGTAGCGAGGGCGACACCCGCAACGGTAAAGTACTGCAGGTGATGGGCTATCTGGGCCTTGAGCGAGTTGACGTCAACGAAGCGGAGGCGGGAGATATCGTCTGCGTCACCGGCATCGATGGCCTAAATATTTCGGATACCCTGTGCGACCCCGGTACCGTTGAGGCTTTACCTGCGCTCAGCGTTGACGAGCCGACCGTGAGCATGACCTTCCAGGTTAACGATTCACCGTTTGCAGGCAAAGAGGGCAAGTACGTGACCTCCCGTAATATCAAGGAGCGTCTAGAGCGTGAGCTGATACACAACGTGGCTCTGCGGATCGAGCCGGGTGATAGCCCCGACAAATTCAAGGTATCGGGTCGCGGAGAACTGCACTTGTCGGTACTGATCGAGTCCATGCGGCGCGAGGGCTTCGAGTTGGGTGTATCCCGACCTGAAGTGATTCAGAAAGAGGTCGACGGTGAGATGCAGGAGCCCTATGAGCAGTTGGTCATTGACTGTGAAGACGAGCACCAGGGGTCTTTGATGGAAGAGCTGGGCCTGCGCCGGGCCGAGCTTGAGAATATGGTTCCTGACGGCAAAGGTCGTGTGCGGCTGGAGTTCATCATTCCTGCACGTGGCTTGATTGGCTTCCGCTCCCAGTTCCTCACTATGACTTCAGGCAGTGGCATCATGACCCACGTGTTTGATCACTACGGTGCCGTTAAAAATGCGGAGATCATTCATCGCAGCAATGGTGTCCTGGTGTCCATGGTCAAAGGTAAGACGCTGGCCTATGGTCTGTTCAACTTGCAGGACCGCGGACGTCTGTTTATCGACCCGAATGTGGAGGTCTATGAAGGCCAGGTGATCGGCTTACACAGTCGCAGCAACGACCTGACCGTTAACCCGACCAAGGCCAAGCAATTAACGAACGTGCGTGCATCGGGTACCGATGATGCATTGACTCTCACCCCTCCCGTGAGACATACCCTGGAGCAGGCGCTGGAGTTCATCGAAGACGATGAGCTGGTGGAAGTGACGCCCGAAAGCATTCGTATTCGCAAGAAATTGCTGCAAGAGCACGAGCGTCGTCGAGCCGGTCGCGTCTGATGAAAGCGCTGATCCAGCGCGTTAGCAGTGCCAGGGTCGAAGTCGCCGGTGAAGTGGTAGGCGATATCGAACAGGGGCTGTTGGTGCTGCTGGGTCTGGATAAGACTGATGATGAGGCTACGGCGCAGCGGATGCTGGATAAGCTCCTGGCTTACCGGGTTTTTGCCGATGAGCAGGGAAGAATGAACCGGTCTGTCACGGATATAGACGGGGGTGTGTTACTGGTATCCCAATTCACACTATCCGCGGACACCCGAAAGGGGCTGCGCCCCAGTTTCTCTTCCGCCATGCTGCCGGCAGAAGCAGAGTCTTTGTATGATTACACCCTTCAGGCCTTAAGTGATCGACATGGCCATGTGGCAGCCGGGCAGTTCGGTGCCGATATGCAAGTTAGCTTAACTAACGATGGTCCGGTCACTTTTATCCTCGAGGTCTAGCCAGGCGCTTTATTCGGATTGCTCAACACCATTTCCAGGTGGGGGATGCCGTCCAGGTCGTAAATGCCGCCATCGGTGACAAAATCCAGCGCGTTGTAAAATTTTTCCAGATGGGCCTGGGCATGAATGCGTATATCGCTTTGTGACCAGCGCTGTAGATTGTGCGCTATGCCTTTGCGTACCAGCTCTCGTCCCAGATCGCGTCCGCGAGCCTCGGGTGCCACAACGATGCGACCCAAAGTGCTTTCGGTTTCTTGTAGCCCGGGGGGCAGGCAGCGCTGATACGCCATCAGTGTCTGGTTTTCCCAGCAGGCAATATGAATAGCCTCCTGGTCCAGTCCGTCTGGATCAACATAGATACTGGTTTGCTCTACGGCAAAGACCTCTTGCCTCAGCTTGAGAGCGGCATAAAGCTCTCTACTGCTCAAATCGTCGAAGCTCGCTATTTGCCAGCGCATAGACATGCTATAGATTCTCCTTTTCCCTGGTCCGCCCGTTCTCCCGGCGCGGAGAAGTTGCTACTATAGGGTCGAAAGTGTCGCGGGAACAGGGAAGATCTCAGGCGATGATAACAATGCCGGGCAGCGTAGACAGCTGCCGGCTTGAGAGAGAAAGCAATGCTGGCGACTGCCGAGCTCTCCCAGGACTTTACCGTTCTGGGTCAACAGTACAAAAAGCTGATCAGCGCTCTGCTGGAGGTGGTCAATATGCCCGCTATTCCGGTTGAGGTTGCGGCCACCTCCAGTGGCAATTTCCGTGGTTTCGATGGCAACCAGTTCTACGTGGTAGAGCGGGGGGCAATCTGCGCGCGCTATCAGGACAAAACGGTTTATTTGCTCGAAGAGGGCGACATTCTGTTGCCCGATATTGCGGGAACCGCCGACGACAATATCGCTGTCTCCTTTGGTTCCGATGCAGGCGCAAGACTCGGTAGTTATCCGGCGCTGGAGTTCATGCGCCGCGTGTTCAATGATCAGGCCGCGACCAAAATCTGGACGCGTCTGTTGGTGACTTATTCGGGCCTGATGTTGCGCATTACCGCCGCCAACATCCAGGAGCAGGCGGACGCGACCCCGGGCTTCGAGGTGTATGAAGCGGGCGATATCATTATTCGGCAGGGCGAGCGCGCCGACTTTGTTTTCAATATGTCCGCTGGTGTGGCTGAGGTCGTGGTGGATGACGTTATTGTCGGGCGCATTGGCGAAGGAGAGATTTTCGGCGCCATGGCAGCATTGACCCACGCCGATCGCAGCGCCACGGTGCGCGCTAAAACCACGTGTTCAATTGTGAAAGTCCCTAAAGAGCAGTTCACCGAACTGATCAAAAGAAATCCATCCACCATCCATAGCCTGCTCATCGACATGGCCAACTCCATTGTCAATCTGAATGAGCAATTGGTGGGTTTGCGAGGCTGAGTAGTATTTTCACCGCGGCGACGGTGATCAATTCAACGGAAACAAGATGACAGACGTAATCGAAATCGACGAGGACGGCATCGAACAGGTGTCGCTCAAAACCTATGCGGAGAAGGCATACCTGGACTATTCCATGTATGTGATTCTCGACCGGGCCCTGCCCCATGTGGGTGACGGACTCAAACCGGTACAACGACGCATTGTTTACGCGATGAGCGAGCTGGGGTTGAAAGCCACAGCCAAGTTCAAAAAATCCGCGCGTACCGTAGGCGACGTTATTGGTAAGTTTCACCCGCACGGTGACAGTGCTGCCTACGAGGCCATGGTATTGATGGCCCAGGATTTCAGCTACCGGTATCCGTTGGTCGATGGCCAGGGGAACTGGGGCTCTCCGGATGATCCCAAATCATTTGCCGCAATGCGCTACACGGAATCGCGCCTCACCGCCTACGCAGATGTGCTGTTGGCTGAACTGGGGCAGGGTACTGTTGATTGGGCGCCAAACTTCGACGGTACGATGGACGAACCCACCGTGCTGCCAGCGCAGGTACCCAATGTATTGCTCAATGGCACCACCGGTATCGCGGTAGGCATGGCGACCGATGTGCCGCCTCACAATTTGCGTGAAGTGGTGGCGGCCACCATCCACTTATTGGACTCACCCAAAGCAACCGTTGCCGAGCTCTGCGAACACGTGCAAGCGCCAGATTTTCCAACCGACGCCGAAATTATCACGCCACAGGAAGACATCAGGGCCATGTATGAAACAGGCCGCGGCGCATTGAAAATGCGAGCGGTGTGGGAGAAAGACGGCGGAGATATCGTGATTAACGCGCTGCCTCACCAGGTGTCCGGATCCAAAGTGCTCGAGCAAATTGCGCAGCAAATGCAGGCTAAAAAGCTGCCCATGGTGGCAGACCTGCGAGATGAATCTGATCACGAAAACCCAACGCGCCTGGTGATCGTGCCTCGCTCGAATCGCGTGGAAGTGGAAGGTGTTATGAACCACCTCTTTGCCACCACCGATCTGGAACGCAGTTATCGGGTCAATCTGAATATGATCGGTATCGATGGCCGCCCGGGTGTTAAAGGCCTGGATCGTATTCTGAAAGAGTGGCTCAAATTCCGCACCGACACGGTTCGCCGTCGTCTGGAATACCGTTTGGAACGCGTGCTACGTCGTTTGCATATCCTTGACGGATACCTTGTTGCATTCTTGAACATCGACGAAGTGATCCACATTATTCGCACCGAGGATAAGCCCAAGCCCGCTCTGATGGAGCGCTTTGGTATTACGGATACGCAGGCTGAGGCCATTCTTGACCTGAAGCTGCGGAATTTGGCCAAGCTCGAGGAAATGAAAATCCGCGGCGAGCAGGATGAACTGGAAGCCGAACGCGATCACTTGCAGACCATTCTGGGAAGCGCTGCACGACTGAAAACGCTGATCAAGAAAGAGCTGCTCGCAGTCGCTGAGAAGTTTGGCGACGACAGGCGCTCGCCTCTCATGGAACGAGAAGAAGCTCAGGCCTTCAATGAGTTGGACCTGATGAGCGCTGACCCAATCACGGTGGTCATGTCAGAGAAAGGTTGGATACGTGCCGCTAAAGGGCATGACATTGATCCATCTTCGCTCAGTTACAAATCTGGCGATGGTTTCAAAATGGCCGCTAAGGGGCGAAATAACCAGGCCACCGTTATCCTCGACTCGACCGGTCGAGCCTATACGATACCCTCCCATAATTTGCCTTCCGCGCGTGGTCAGGGCGAGCCAGTGACGGGTCGAATTAACCCACCATCGGGCGCGACCTTCGAGGGCTTGATGATGGGCAATGAGGCAGACCTTTACCTTCTTGCCTCTGATGCAGGCTATGGTTTTGTGGCAAAGTTGGGCGACCTGCAAACCAAGAACAAGGCGGGAAAGGCGGCGCTGAATTTGCCCAAAGGCAGTGATGTTATGCAACCCGCTGCAATTAGTCATTCCGAGGGTGCTTGGGTGGCCGCGGTATCCAATGAAGGTCGTTTACTGGTGTTCCCGCTTGCCGATCTGCCACAAATGGCACGAGGTAAAGGCAATAAAATTATTGGCATTCCCACAGCAAAGGTGCAGTCTCGAGAAGAGTTTGTTGTTGCGGTGCAGGTATTGACGGAGAAAGACACGCTCGTCGTTTATGCAGGCAAGCGTCACCACAAGCTGAAGTTCAGCGACCTTGAGCATTATTGTGGCGAGCGAGGCAGACGTGGCAACAAACTGCCCCGTGGCTTCCAGAAAGTCGATGCGATGCTGGTGGAGGAGTAATCCGCTTGCTGGCGGCAGTCTAGTTTCGCTAAATCAGCGCGGGATCCATTAATCGCTTCAGGATGAGGCGCAACTGCCGCTCCAGTAGGTCCTTATAGGGGCCTGCAAAACTTTCCAGCATCGAATAGTCCATGACTTCCGTCGCCTGTAATTGCAGGCGACCTTCGATGTCCGTGTCGTCTCTAGCAGCGGGCGATAGCAGTAGTTTGGGGGGTTTACTGGCACACACTGCCTGCAACTCGTCCAGTGTATGCTGCATATAAAGGCCCGGGTAAATGTCTTTCCCATCTCCCATCCCCAACTCACTCTGGGATATTGCCATTGAAATTTTCATGGACAGGGGCATGGTCTGCTCTAACTCATTACTGACTGCTTGCACCAGCCATGCACACGAGGCCGCGCGAAATGCGGCGCTGCCGGCATTGTTGGGGCCGCTGAAGTAAACGGTCACGGCAAACTGCCTGCTCACATGTAGTTCGCCACCGTAAAACCCGGCTGATGCGTAAATCACCTGATGCAGGCGATCGGTGTACCGGTGAAGGGATTGCTCATCCAGGGTATCAACATAGTCGACGAGACTATCAAGGTGCAGGTGAAGAACGGCCGTCGTGCGGTAGTTCTCTTCACTAGCCTCGGTATCATTGCGGGTTCTTAATAAGTCCATGGGTAATGAGGCGACTCTGGCCTCAAGCAGTGTGAGCTCATTAGGGTGGGCACCCTCTGCTGGTGTGTCTTCCAGCGCCAGCGCAGTTGATAACTGGCCGACACGTTGCCCGATTCGTTTTCCTATCTGTAGCCCGGCACCATAAACGGCGAGGCTCAGTAATACGGAAAGCCCTAACAGGCTAAGTACGAAGCGTTGATGGGCGGCGGTAGCGGATGCTGAGCTGACCGTCACCAGAACCTCACCTGCGATATCTGACTCAACCCGCACTGGCGCGCGATACTGACTGAGGTATTGACCACTGGCCTGTCCTGCTTCGCCCAGCGCCTTGCCTTCTACATCAAAGATCGCAACTTCCTCCGCGGAGGAGGTTTCTACAAAGCGCTGTAAGGAGGCTGTGATACTCAGCAGGTCACCGGTTTCCAGTGCGACGCTGATGCGACGAGCGATCTGGTGAGCGAGGGCATTGCCAAATTCCAGCTGCTGCTGACGCTGTAGGTGTTTGCTGGAAATGGCACCCAGTACAACCAGTGCCAGGCTAACCAATAGGCATAGTGCCGCAGATAGAGTGGCGATTTGCTGGCTTAGGGGCGCATTTTTAAAGCGGTTGGGCACGTGCAAGGGTCTTCGTGGAAATGCAGGAGTATAAACCAGTCACGTTGTCAGCGGGTGTTTTTATCCTGACCCAGCGGTAGAATAGCGTTCCTTTTTAATTCGCTGGAAAAACCCTTGAGTCAGATATTGTTGATCACTATTTCCGGAGAGGATCATCCCGGAGTCACCGCCGGGATCACCGAGATTCTCGCAGGCCACGGGGTTAATATTCTTGATATCGGTCAGGCGGTTATCCACGCCACTCTGTCTATGGGTGTTTTGGCTGAGATTCCTGATCACTGCGATCGGCAGAAGGTCACCGCCGACGTAGAGCGGTCTGCTGCTGAACAGGGAATGCAGGCGAGAATTAGTGACGTAAGCGAAGACAGCTATGGGGGTTGGGTTGAAGCTCAGGGCAGGGCTCGTTACATCATTACCCTGCTGGCGCGAAAAATCACCGCTCACCAGATCTCCCGGGTAACAGAAGTGGTATCGCACCATGGTCTGAATATAGACGGGATAAACAGGTTGTCGGGCCGCATTCCGCTGGGAGAGCTTCCGGCGCTTTCGAAAGCTTGCGTGGAGTTTTCTGTGCGTGGCCCTCTGTCTGATTCCTCCGCCTTCAGGCGTGAGCTGTTGGAAGTTGCTGCTGCTTTGGAGGTAGACCTGGCGTTCCAGCAGGACAATATGTACCGCCGTAATCGAAGACTGGTTGCCTTTGATATGGATTCCACCTTGATCGAAGCAGAGGTGATTGACGAACTTGCCGCACGTGCTGGCGTTGGCGAGCAGGTGAGTGCCATCACCGAGCGCGCAATGCGTGGGGAGATCGATTTCTCGGAGAGTTTTCGTGAGCGCGTCGCCCTGCTGGAGGGTCTTGAGGAAAGTGCGCTGCAGCAAATTGCCGGTGAGCTGAAAATTTCAGAGGGTGCAGAGCATTTGATCTCCACGCTTCGCACTCTGGGTTATAAAACGGCCATCCTCTCGGGCGGTTTCACTTACTTTGCCCATTATCTGCAACAAAAGCTGGGTATGGATTACGTGCATGCCAACGAGTTGGATATTGAGAATGGCAGAGTGACAGGCAAAGTCACCGGTACCATTGTCGATGGAGAGCGCAAAGCACTGTTACTCAGGCGCCTGGCTGATGCCGAGGGAATTGATCTGCAGCAGGTGATTGCGGTGGGAGATGGCGCAAATGATTTACCGATGCTGAGCACGGCCGGCCTGGGCATTGCTTTTCGCGCTAAACCACTGGTAAAGCAGTCCGCAGAGCAATCTATTTCTACATTGGGCCTGGACGCGATTCTCTATTTACTGGGCTTTAGCGACCGGTACCAGCAGCATAGCGAGTAGCCGCAAGCGAATCAGATATTGCTCCACAGGGAGTCGTAAGAGGCGTCTAGCGGACCGCTCTTGTCCTGTGCCAGTACCTCGTCCACCTGCTTGATATAGCGAAAGTCGAATTGAGCGTAACTACCCGTGGCTGAGACTTGGCGGGTCAGCTGTACCAGGAACTTTTCTCCCTGACGCAGCAGTGAAATTTTCTGCCGCTCTCGAAAACCTGCTCTAGGAGTGATCAGGGTATGGGGTTGGCCAACGAGCTGAATCTCAGGCAGCAACAGAACTCGCTGAGGCTCAGAGAGCTTGCCGGTCTTTTTATGAATTTGCGCGCCGTAGGCCTTTGATCGAGGGCTTAATAGCTCCAGGCCAACCAGGGTATGTGCGTCCTGCAGGGCGCTGATCCAGCGGATAACGGCAATCGCCCAGCTTTCACTTTGGTCTTCTTGAACCGATACGATATCCCCTGCGCGCATTGCGTCCGGCAGTTCCTCGCACCAGTCCAGGCAGTAGCCACCGGGGCTTGCGTTAGCGAGCTTCACCTCATAAACCGGCACGCTTTGCTCTTCCGGCAGACTAGGCCCGTCTTCCTCAATGGCATGCTGAGTTTGCGCATCCAATTCGATGCTATGGGTTAGGGCGGCCTCTATATCGCTGCTAACAGTTTCGCGAACATAGTCGTGTTCAGGGTTGGCCTTGCTCCACTCGTCTCTGACGGATTCGCTTTCCTGCAGGAACGGGTTCGTCGCGATCCGGTCAGCGGGTGCCGGAATGTAGTTGCCGCCATAGAGAAGGTTGCCAAAATTGCGCCCACCTGCGGCGTGGAAGTGGGCAGCGCCAAGTCCGAAGCTAACGGTGATTGGGTTGTCCAGTCGCACGCGATTGAAATTTCGCATACTCATGCTGCCCAAAGCATCGATCAAATGGCTGATCATGTTGGCAGGCAGCGTAGCTCCATCTTTCAGTTTGATGCCGGGTTTACCCTGGGCATCGTCTAGCTCCTTCTGCTGTTGGAGATAGGCTACCAGCGACTCGGTGCTGATTTGCCGACAATGACCGTTGCTGGTGTTGCCGTAAATCGAGCTGTAAAGCGGCGGTTGGTCGCTTTCCAGATCCACCAGAAACAGACCCTCCATGCTTCCTGCGGGGCCTATGTTTAGCTGGTCACTCCATTCACCCAGAGCAGAGAACACCGCTGCCAGGTCTGACTGGCGAAGCTGGTTGGGCTTGCAACAACCCAAGAGCAAAGCGCGAAGGTAGGTGGCGTTGATGGTGGTCGTTTCTCCGCTCTGCTCACGCACGGGTAAACTGGCGAGCCCCTGGCGTTCCGCCATGGCATAGAGCTGGTGAATGGTGAGCCAGCCGCCCAGTGTCACAGGGTGATACAGCTGGAACGTGAGCAGTATATTGCGTCCGCTAAAATGCAGCGCTCGTTGCACCGACTCGCAAACCAGCCGCGCCGGATTGGCATCTCGCACGCTGTCGCGCTGCTCCAATGTTTCGATCGCGACAATGGAATAGGCTGTGCAGAACCGGCCTTGCAGGGCATCTGTCAATTCAGCCAGTTGTTTTGGCTCGTCAGGCATGACCAACGGTTGATTGAGGAACCGGCGGGTTAAATTGATAAGAGTGACTTCGAGATTGCTGGCCAGCGCTTCCAGGATGTTGAAACGCAGTTCAGGGCCAAGCTTGCAGCGATTGAGTTGGTCGACGGCCGAGAGCAGCTCTCTGGCTACGCCTCGAGGGTCAGCAACCGGTAAATGCTTAGCCCAGTCCTTTGCGCCGCTGGCGCTTGCCTTGAAAAGGCTGAACTGATTTATATCCTGCTTGGGTATATTCAGTTTGATTGGCGTATCTTTGTCCATTGCCCAGGTCCTTCTACTTTTCTTATGTGCCCAGGTGGCTTTCCCCAAGGTTAGCGTATTTTCTGCCATAACGGCCAGAGGCAATAATCCATATCTCCCCAATTACCGCCCTCTGGGGTATCATTAGCGCCCTTTTTCCAGCCCAGTGTAAACGGTAGCATCATGGCAAATTACTCAACGAATGAACTTAAGTCCGGCATAAAAGTCATGTTGGACGGAGACCCTTGCAGTATTCTTGATAACGAATTCGTAAAACCCGGCAAAGGTCAGGCGTTTAACCGGGTAAAACTGCGCAACCTGAACTCAGGGCGCGTCTGGGAGCGGACTTTCAAGTCGGGTGAATCCCTGGAAGGGGCCGATGTGATGGACCGCACAATGGAGTATCTCTACACCGATGGAGAGTTTTGGTACTTCATGGAGCCCGATACCTTCGAGCAGTACCAGGCGGATGAGAAGGCTGTCGGCGATACCCATCTCTGGCTGAAAGAGCAGGACCGCTGTGAGGTGACGCTTTATAACGACAGCCCTTTGTCGGTGGCACCGCCCAACTTTGTAGAGCTGGAAATTACTGAAACAGACCCTGGCTTGAAGGGTGATACCGCCCAGGGTGGCAGTAAGCCCGCAACGCTGAGCACCGGCGCGGTGGTTAAGGTGCCACTGTTTCTGAGTCAGGGTGAAATCATCCGCGTGGATACCCGTACTGGTGAGTACCAGGGCCGCGCTAGCAAATCCTGATTTCACTATGAGTTGGCAGTCCGCAGCAGATCTGGACATGCTGCGGCAGCGGGCGGCGCTGCTACAGCGCGTCCGTGACTTCTTCGCCGAACGTCAGGTGATGGAAGTCGAAACCCCCTTGCTCTGCTCCGCGGGCGTGACCGATCCGGCGATAGAGCCTTTGATTGTCGAACGAGGGCAATCTCTGCGCGGGCCGCGTTACCTGCAAACCTCCCCTGAATACGCCATGAAGCGCCTGCTCACCGCGGGCGCTGGCCCAATCTACCAAATCGCCAGGGCGTTTCGCGATGGAGAGGCCGGGCAGCGCCATAATCCGGAATTCACCCTATTGGAATGGTATCGGCCCGGTTTCGACCAGCATCAGCTGATGCGTGAGGTAGCTGACCTGGTGATTGGTTGTGTGGGAGAGAAACCCGTTCAATACGTCGCCTATCGCGACTTGTTTATTGCCGAGTTGGGACTGGACCCGCTAACCGCGAGCGTCTCTGAATTGCAGTCGCGAGCCCGGCAGGCGTTGGATCTGGGTGCAATGAGTGGCGATAGGGACATGTGGCTGGATTTGCTGATGAGCCACCTGATAGAGCCCCAGCTGGCGACTCGGGGGCTGTGCTTTGTTTACGATTATCCCGCGTCTCAGGCGGCTCTTTCTCGCATTGTTGAACAGGATGGGCAGTTATTGGGTCAGCGCTTTGAGCTTTATGCTGACGGTCTCGAGTTGGCGAATGGGTATTTCGAACTGACTAACCCCGAGGAGCAACGTCGCCGGTTTCTGGCGGACAACCTGCGCAGACGCGAACACGGTCAGCCGGAAAGGCCGGTGGATGAATTTCTGATAGCTGCATTGGAAGCCGGTATGCCGGAGTGTTCCGGAGTGGCTTTGGGTTTTGATCGTCTATTGATGTTGGCCTCTGGCTGCAAAGACATTCGTCAGGTGCTGGCTTTCGACTGGGTGCGCAGTTAGCTTATCAGCTCGCTTTCCTCTAGCCCCAGAATAGCGGGGCTGTAACCGTCAATGAATTCTGCAGGCAGGCGGCGCGGTTTGCCGCTGGATATCTCAATGCATGCAAAGCGCATGCCCCCGCGAAGCAAGCAAGCCCCGTCACTCAGCCGGTTGACTTGAAAGCGCCGCTGCATGGTTAGTCTTTTGTCCCAGTTGACTATCCACGTGCCGGTAATGACATCGTTGCCTTCCTGCGATGCTTGTAGATAGTGGTATTCACTGTGGGTAATGGCCATGGCGCGGTCTAGCCGGCGATAGGCGTCCAAGTCCAGACCCAGAGAAACCGAGTGGGCCCACGCGACCTGTTCGCACCAGTTCACGTAAACGGTATTGTTTGTATGCTGTAGTCCGTCGATGTCCTCTGCCTGAACGGTAGACACGCGGGTGAAGGGCGTTGGGTAGTCCCAGTTGATAGCAGTATCGGTCATGTGGCGGCGATGCTTTTATCATCCTGATCGTAGGAAGCGGGCTTCATTGCAAAGTGTAAATAGCCGTAGGCGATGGCGATAAGCGGGCCCAACAAATTGAAGAATGCATAGGGTGCATAGGACAAGGTAGCTACTCCCAGAGTGGCTGACATGTACGCTCCGCAGGTATTCCAGGGGATAAGCGCTGAAGTCATTGTTCCGGAGTCTTCGAGGGTGCGTGAAAGATTCAAGCGCGATAGGCCCTTGTTTGCGTAGGCGTCTTGATACATGCGGCCCGGTAGCGCTACCGCGATGTATTGATCAGCGGCAAGAATGTTCGTTCCAATGCAGGTCACTACTGTGGTGGTGATCAGTGATCCCACACTTTTTACCCCGCGCAGCGCCAGATTAAGCAGGTAACTGAGAATGCCCGCGCGCTCGAGTACGCCGCCAAAGCTCAGGGCGCTGATGATTAGCCAAACGGTATTCAGCATCGAACTCATACCGCCTTTACTCAGTAGCGCGTCCAGAAATTCATTGCCACTGTTAGAAGCGTAGCCGTCAAACAGCGCGATCCAAATACCTTTCATCATCACAAAGCCGTAGGCGAGTTCTGCATCAGCTCCCGCTAGTTTCTGTACCTGCTCCGGCTGGAAAATCACCGCAAAGACCGCACCGGCCAAAGCGCTGATCACGATGGATGGAAAGGCCGGGAAGCGCTTGAACACCAGAGTCAGCATCAGTGCGAGCGGCAGCAACAGGTGTAGGCCAATCTCAAATTCACTGGAGAGTGATAGCTGTAACGATTTGATTTGCTCCGGTGTTGCGCCTTCGGAGCTGCCGATGAATGCGAAGATGAGCAGAGCAATGGTAAAGCTGGGAACAGTCGTCCACAGCATATGGCGGATATGCTCGAACAGGTCCACGCCAGCTGCAGCCGCAGCAAGGTTGGTGGTGTCCGACAGTGGGGAGAGTTTATCGCCGAAATAGGCCCCGGAGATTATTGCACCTGCAGTGATTGCCGGAGAGAGCTCAAAGCTGCCAGCGATGCCCATAAGTCCGATCCCGAGGGTGCCAGCCACCGTCCAGGAGCTGCCAATGCTGATTGCCACGATGGCGCAGATCACCGCACTGGCGGCGTAAAATATGCTCGGGTCCAGTATTTGTACGCCGTAATAAATCATTGCCGGGACAGTGCCGCTGAGTATCCAGGTGCCGATCAGCATGCCCACGCTAAGCAATATCAAGATGGGGAGCAGTCCGACGACAATGCCCTGGATAATGCCCTCTTGTGCATCGCGCCAGCCTATGCCGCTGCGGCGGGCAATCAGCGCGGTGACGCAGGTCGCTAACATGAGTGCGACCTGATTTGCGCCGTACGATGAGTCCGATCCGAAAAGGTAGACAGAGCAGGCCAGCATCATCACCAAAAAAACGATGGGAGTCAGCGCCTGAAGTGGGCTTATAGTGTTATTTTCGCTCACGATATTCTTATTCCCGTCATGTTTTTGGGCTAGACCGCGCTGGCAGCATGCCTCAAATTGAGTTGCCGGTACAGCCTGAGACGTGTCTGAAGGTCTGACAGGGAGTGATTGATGTCGTAATATATTGTTCCCGTGAACCATCCCGTTTCTGGATTTCCAATGACCTCAATGCGATCTTTTTTTCATACCCTTGTCGCTGGCTTGACTGCACTTGCGCTGACCGGCTGCGCGCTACCCGATTCTGCCTCCCCCGTTGTTGAGCCTGTATTGGAAACCGAGGCCAGTGTCGCGGGCCCAGGTAAGCCAACTTCAATCAGAGTGCGAACGCTGATTGAGTGGCTGCAAGAGCCATGGGGAATGGACTTTTTGCCGGACGGTCGTCTGCTGCTGACCGAAAAGCCGGGTGTTATGAAGCTTGTCACGCCCGGTAGTTGGACCGCAGTTGATATCAGCGGACTGCCCGAGGTGACGAGCGAAGGTCAGGGCGGCTTGATGGACGTTTTGACGCATCCCGATTTCGAGCAGAACCCATGGGTTTATTTTAGTTATACCATCGAGGTGGATGAGAAGTTTACAACCCGCGTAAGCCGCGGAAAATTGCGAGATGATGCTTTGGTAGACGTTGAGGAATTGTATACCGCGCGTCCCGCTTATAGTGAACGAAGGCACTTTGGCTCTCGACTATTACTTGATGATGGAAAGTTATTTGTTACCGTCGGCGATCGCGGAAACCGGCACGCCGCTCAAAGCCTCCTCAGTCATGCTGGCAAGGTAATACGCCTGAATGAAGATGGCGGCATTCCGGTGGACAATCCCTTTGTTGGCACCGCCGACGCGCTCCCGGAAATCTACAGCTACGGGCACCGCAACCCGCAGGGAATTGCACGTCATCCGGATACCGGGCAAATCTGGGTGGCAGAGCATGGGCCTCAGGGAGGCGATGAAATTAATATTCTCCGCCCTGGCGCGAATTACGGGTGGCCGGTCATAACTTATGGAGAAGAGTATGGCGGCGGCAAAATAGGTGAAGGCACACACAAGCAAGGCATGGAACAGCCCCTTGTCTACTATGTCCCTTCGCTCGCCACAGGAGGAATCGCTTTTTATAACGGAGACATTTACCCGGGATGGGGCTCTTCACTGTTAGTCTCTAGCATGCGGCTTACTCGCATTAACCGTGCGGAGCTTAACCCCGATGGCAGTATCATCCGGGAAACCCGTTTGTTAGGCGATCTTGGGATGCGTATCCGCGATGTCGAAATCGGACCCGATGGATTAGTTTACGCACTAGCGGATCGCTCGCGTCTGATTCTGCTGGAACCTCGCTAGGGGGAGACAGTGGTCAACAACGTGCCGGAGTTGCCTCCGCACTATTATCGTGACAATTTCTTACAGCTGCTCGATACGGTTGATGATCAGTACCGGGATATATTGCTCGGCGAGGAACTCGATTTCCTGTCCTGCTACCGCGGTCTCCCATTCGAAGCCCAATGTTTGTATGTACGATTGGTGTCGCGCGTGGGCCCCTGGTTTCGTGAGGCGCGACTCGAATATCCCGAGTTGGGTGAATTAGGGGCCTCACTGACTGCGCTGTTGAACGCCGGGTTGATGTTACAGGCTGATAGTTTGTCGACCGAAGAGATCGGGCGACTGTGTACACGTGACGAGTTGGCTGGGATGTTTTCGCTCGGCACGGTAAGCAAGCGTGATCTTTTGCAGCAAATTTCCGAGCGAGAACCGGAGGGCCTCCCCTTACTGCTGGCCTTTGACGGTCAGCGGGTAATCGCACCCGCCCATACGCAGATTGTGCAGTTAATGCAGGTACTGTTCTTTGGTAATCGTCATCAGGGTTTGACGGACTTTGTGCTGAGTGACCTGGGTGTGGCTCGCTATTTTCCTTATCAGTTGGACCGGACACATCGACTGTTTCCCGGTAGGAATGAATTAGAGGAGTATGTGTTTTGTGCCCAGCGCACAGATCAATGGCAAGTGCTCAGGGAGGAGGGCGACGCACTTTCAATGCTGGCGCTGGCCGACGAGTTATTGGCAGAGCCGCCGCGCTACGCTACCACTGAGCGTCGGTGGTTTCGCCTATGTAATAGCCTGGCACGGCAACTGGAACGAGAGAAGCAGTCAGATAAAGCTCTGGCCCTGTATGCCGTCAGTCAGCTACATCCGGCCAGGGAGCGCAGAGCCAGGCTGTTAGAGGGTGCCGGAGAATTCCAGGAGGCCCTGTCACTGTGTGGCGTTATTGAAAATGCACCCTGGTGTGAGGATGAGCGCGATGCAGCGCTTCGAATAGCGCCCCGACTGAAACGAAAATTGCATGGAACGAAAGTGCCCAGGCCCCGCCACAGCTTTGCTGAGTCAGAGCTTCATCTGCCGCAGTCTGATCTTTGTGTCGAGCTAAAAGTTGCTGAGGCACTTTCTGATGAAAGCAGAACTGTGCACTACGTTGAAAATCAGTTAATGAATGCACTGTTCGGCCTGTTCTTTTGGGAGCAAATATTTTCACCGGTCTCGGGGGCATTTAACAATCGATTCCAGAGCGCGCCGGCTGACATGTATGACAGATCGTTTTATTTTAGTCGGCAGGAGCAAATTGACGCTCGCCTGAATGAAGCCAAGACGCTTGATCTGGCGGAAGAGCTGCAGCGTTGTTGGCATCAGTATCGCGGCTATCAGTGCCGCTGGATTAACTGGAAGTATTTGGATAAGGCCTTAGTCGCTGCCGCTGGCACAGTTATTCCGAAACAACACTTAATGGCTATCTGGCAACGTATGCTATTTGATCCCGGCGAAAACCGCCGCGGTTTCCCGGACCTTCTCGCGTTGGGCACTGAGCCGGGTGACTATCAGATGATTGAGGTTAAGGGGCCGGGCGACACACTGCAAGACAGTCAGAAACGCTGGCTGAATTTCTTCCAGCGCGAGGGTATTCCGGCGTCGGTACTGTGGGTGCATTGGACCGATGACTGAGTTCTGTGTGAGCGTGCGAGACCTGGTCGCCTTTTGTCATCGCAGTGGCGATATCGACCATCGCTTTACGCCATCACCGAGCGCCGAACAGGGTATGGAGGGGCATGCCAGAGTTTACAGTCGCCGCCCGGAGTCTTATCGGCGCGAGTATCCTGTGGAAACAACTCATCGGGAGCGGGGCGTCAACCTTCGGTTGCGAGGGCGCGCTGATGGGGTTGATCTAGCGAGTGGCCTGGTCGAAGAAATCAAAACCTGTCGCGTGAATCCGGAGGGAATTCCTGAGGCGGTCAATCGACTGCATTTGTCTCAAGCCCGCATATACGCGGCACTGGTCGCCGCCGAGCAGAACCTGGATAGCCTGGAGGTGCGTCTCACCTGGCTCAACATTGATAGCGATGAAGAATTCCATTTATCGGAGCACTGCGACCGCGCTCAGCTGCAAGCCTATCTGGCTGAAACTCTGGCCTTATTTTCTAATTGGCTCTCGCTGTTGGCCGGGGAAAAACTTGCAAGACAGCGCTCGCTAGAAAGCCTCGAATTCCCTCACGGTGAATTTCGCTCAGGCCAGCGCGACATCGCCGAACTCGTCTATAAGTGTGTGGACCAGAGTGGCCAGTTGCTAGTGGAGGCGCCCACGGGGATCGGTAAGACGGCTGCCGTTCTCTATCCGGCGCTCAAGGCGATGGCGGCTGAAAAACATGAAGCGCTCGTGTTTGTCACCTCGCGCACTGTTGGACGCCGCACAGCAGAAGAGTGCCTGAGCTTGATGAGTGAGCGAGGACTGCAGCTCAACAGTTTGAGCCTGACGGCGAAAGACTCGATTTGCTTTTCTCCGGGTAAGGCCTGTCATGGAGACGACTGTCCTTTCGCCAGTGGTTATTACGACCGCTTACCCGCAGCGATGGGCGAGGCCGTGCAAACCGGGGTTCTGCGCAGGCAGGAAATTGAGACTATTGCGCGAACACATGAAGTTTGTCCCTATCAGCTGGCAATCGATTTAATGCCATGGATCGACGTTTTGGTTGCCGATGCGCACTACCTGTTCAGCTTTCACGCGGGTGTTGCCCGATTAATGGAGCAGGGCGAGCGACGCTGGTCTGTTCTAGTGGACGAAGCTCATAATTTACCGGAGAGAGCGAGGTCGATGTTTAGCGGTCGGCTGGGCAAAGCTGAGCTGATGCGTGTGAAGAAAGTATCATCGCCCCTGGTTAAGCGCTCTTTGGAGAGAGTTAACCGGGCCATGTTGGCGCTGCAGAAAGAAGACTGGGCGGATCATGATGTTCGCAGCAGTTTGCCGGTCACTTTAATTAATAGTCTGGGTGACTTCGTTGCAGCGGTGGGTGCGGCTATGGCCGACGATGTTCGGTTTGTCCCTCGTAACCCGCAGCTAATGAGTTTTTATTTTGCGGTACTGCAGTGGTTACGCATCGCCGAGCACTGGGGCGATGAATATCGGCTTGAGTTGCAACGTGGGAAGGGAAGCCAGGGTTTATTACTGAGTTTAAATTGCCTGGATCCCTCGCGTCTTTTGGCAAGCAGTTACTCTAAAGCGCACGCCCTGGTGTTTTTTTCTGCCACGCTTTCGCCTCAGGCTTGGATGGGGCAGCTTCTTGGATTGAACGAGTCAGCTGTTTATCGTCGCCTGGTGTCGCCTTTTCAACAGGATCAATTAAAGGTTGTTTTGGAGACTGCCATTGATACTCGTTATAAGCAGCGGCAAGCAAGTACACCTGTGTTGGCGGACCGGTTGGATCGATTTCTGAGCAACACGCCAGGAAACTGCATTGTCTACTTCCCATCCTATCGCTACTTGCGCGCCACGTTCGAGCTAATGGAGGCCTCGTCTGCCGCTTTGCAGGAGAGGCTTGTGTGGCAGCAACAGCCTGAGCAGACCGAAGCCGATCGCAACAGTCTGTTCCAGGCCCTGGAGGACAATCGCAATGTGGCTGCCTTTTGTATTCTGGGGGGTGTTTTCTCAGAGGGTATAGATTTGCCGGGTGATTTGCTCACTAGCGTTGCAATTGTGGGCGTCGGCCTGCCGCAAGTAGGAGCAGAACGCGAGCAGTTGCGGCAGTGGTACGAGCAGTCCTATGGCCAAGGCTTCGAATATGCCTATCTCTACCCGGCAATGCAGAAGGTGGATCAAGCCCTTGGGAGAGTGGTGAGGTCCGCTGCAGATCGCGGCGACGCGCTATTGATTGATAGCCGTTACAGGTGGCCAGCCTATCGAGAGTTGTTACCACCCTGGTGGGACTATAGTGAATCGCCCGGGAGTTAAGCACATTCACTAGGCGGTTTGGTCTATATTTTTGGGCTCCCTCGCCATTGTTTGGCGCGGCGAAGTCCGTAAATTAGCCAGTCCGCTCAGGATTGGTTAGGGTTTGTCCTCGCTATGGCATTCTGTTTTCGAATTCAGCTGGTGAATATTGGTCATCATTACGAGACTAAAGGCACTGTGCTAGAGTGACTGCCCGCTCCAGAGGGGTGGTAGGGGTATAGGTCCGCAAGAGGCCAACTCAACAAGTGCCGATTCTCGGTCGATAAGAAACACACAGCAACGGGGGGTTAGAACCGTTATGCGCATCGCAATACCCAGGGAAACACATCCGGGAGAAAACCGGGTGCCTATTATTCCAGACGTCGCCAAGAAACTGGTGCGGATGGGAGCCGATTTGGTCATCGAATCTGGCATGGGAACCGGTTCCGGTTTCACCGACGAGCAGTACACCGACGTCGGGGCCACCATTTCCAATGACCGCAATGACCTTTTTTCTAGTGCCGACGTTTTACTGCGTCTGCGCAAACCTGAGCTTGCTGAAATTGCGCTGATGAAGCGCGGTTGCATTCACATAAGCTACCTTGATCCGTTTAACGAGCATGCGCTCGTTAGTGCGTTCAAAGAGGCGGGCGTGACCTCCATCAGTATGGAGATGATTCCGCGAACGACCCGCAGCCAGAAGATGGACGCGCTGAGTTCTCAGGCTAACCTTGCCGGATATCAGATGGTGATGGAGGCTGCTATGGCCCTGCCACGAATCTTCCCAATGATGATGACACCGGCTGGCACACTGAAGCCTGCCAACGTGTTTGTTATCGGCGCCGGTGTTGCCGGCCTGCAAGCAATTGCTACTGCAAAACGTTTGGGTGCCAAGGTTACGGCCTTCGACACCCGTCCAGTAGTTGCCGAGCAAGTTCAATCGCTAGGTGGCAAGTTCCTGGAGATAGATTTGGGCGAAACGGGTGAAACTGCTGATGGCTACGCTAAAGAGCTGACGCCAGAGCAGGTGGATATGCAGCGCCAGGCCCAGAAGGATGTGATCGCTAAATCTGACGTGGTGATTACCACTGCACAGGTATTTGGTCGTAAGCCCCCGGTGCTGGTAACCAAAGATATGGTTGAGGGCATGGCCCCCGGGTCTGTAATCGTCGACATGGCTGCTGAAACCGGTGGCAACGTTGAGGGCTCTGTCCCCAATGAGACGGTCGAGTGGTCCGGCGTTACCATCATCGGTAAAGGCAACCTGGCGGGTGAAGTCGCAAAAGATGCCAGCCAGATGTACTCGTCCAACCTGTTTAATCTGGTGGAAGACAACTGGTGTGAAGATAAACATCTGTTTGTGGTGGATTTCGAGGACGATATCCTCCCGGGCTGCATCATCACCCACGGCGGTGAGATAACGCACGACACCATTAAAAACATCGTCGAAGGGGGAGCATAGTTATGATACCCGCAGAAGTATTCCTGACATTTATTCTGATGCTCACCATTTTTCTGGGCTTTGAGCTGATCAACAAGGTGCCTGCCACCTTGCACACGCCATTGATGTCTGGCGCCAATGCGATTTCTGGTATTACGGTGGTCGGTGCTATCAGCCTCGCCGGTACTGGTGAACAAGACTTGGCCAATTGGTTGGGTGCAGGTGCTGTGGCGCTGGCGTCCATTAATGTGGTCGGTGGCTATATGGTGACCGATCGCATGCTCTCCATGTTTAAAAAGAAGGAGGGTTAAGCCGAAATGGATATTATGATTCAATTTGCCTATATCGTTTCTGGCGGCCTGTTCATTTATGGCCTGAAACAGTTGGGTTCACCGGCGACTGCCCGTCGCGGCAACATGATCTCAGCGACAGCGATGTTGGTTGCGATTGTCGCGGCACTGCTTGACCAGGGCATTGTCGACTTCCAGTGGATTGTTATCGGCTTTGTGGTGGGTGGCGCTATTGGTGCTGCTGCTGCGCGCATGGTTCAAATGACCTCGATGCCAGAAATGGTTGCGCTGTTCAATGGCTCTGGTGGTATGGCGTCTCTGCTGGTTGGTTGGGCAGCGTTGTCGCCGGAAGCGGGCACCTTCACTCTGGTGACTATTATCCTGTCGATTCTTATCGGTGGAATGACCTTCACGGGCTCCCTGATTGCCTATGGAAAGCTCTCCGAGAAAATTGGCTCGGGTGCAGTGCTCTTCAGCGGTCAACAGGTGGTTAATAGCCTCATTGTGCTGGGCATCCTCGGTGGTTCAGTAATGTTTTGCATGGACCCTACCAACATCCTTTGGTTGTACGTCGTCATTGCTCTGGCGTTGGTCTTCGGCATTATGGCGGTGATTCCTATCGGTGGTGCCGACATGCCAGTGGTGATCTCACTGCTGAACTCCTACTCCGGACTCGCAGCCTGTGCCGCTGGTTTCGCGGTAGATAACAACATCCTGATTGTCGCCGGTTCTCTGGTGGGTGCTTCTGGCATCATTCTCACTCAGATCATGTGTAAGGCGATGAACCGCTCGCTGTCCAATGTGCTGTTCTCCGGCTTTGGTAGTGGCAAGCAGGACACCACAGAAGTAGAAGGCGAGATCAAGCCTATCTCCGTGGAAGACGCCTATTACGTGTTGGAGGCTGCGAGCAATGTAGCCATTATTCCTGGCTACGGTATGGCCGTGGCTCAGGCTCAGCACGTGGTGAAGGAATTGACCGAGTTGATGGAGCAGAACGGTGCAGAAGTTAACTTCGGTATTCACCCGGTTGCAGGTCGTATGCCCGGTCACATGAACGTGTTATTGGCTGAAGCTGATGTTCCGTATGACCAATTGCTGGAAATGGATGACATTAACCCACGCATGGAAAACGTTGATGTGGCTATCGTCATTGGTGCCAACGACGTGGTTAACCCGGCCGCTCGCGAGAACGAAGGTAGTCCAATCTATGGCATGCCTGTGATCAATGTGGACACCGCGCGCACTGTGTTCGTGCTCAAGCGCTCTATGGCGTCTGGCTTTGCCGGCATTGAGAACCCGCTGTTCTATAAGGACAATACGCGGATGTTGTTTGGCGACGCGAAAGAGTCTATCGGCGGGCTGATCAGAGAATTCAGCTAATCGTTTATTCAAGTTGAAAACGCCGGCCTAGTGCCGGCGTTTTCATTTTCGTCTAATAAAAATAGCTCATCCTGTTATTTGGCACCGGCAGGGCATGTCGTCGCCGGGTCTGTCTGGTTCATCAATTCACGCTAAACCTCTTTCCGCTGATTTAATGAGCACAATCAATGCTTGTGACGCTTGGAGCCGCTAGTCTGAGCGCCTATCCTGACGATAAGAATGACAAGGAGTGAGCTCATGGCAGCTTCCACCAAGGCCGCCGCCAAAAAACCGGCGGCGAAGACAAAAGCAGCGGCGAAAAAGTCGGCAGTGGCTGGCAGGAAAGCCCCTGTGCGCAAGAAGGCCGTCGCCAAGAAGCAGGCGGCCTCCAAAAGCGCGACTAAAAGTAAACCTGCGGCTAAAAGCAAACGCAGGGCGAGTAAAAGCGAGGCAGGGTACAGTCGTGCCGCTTGGGATGAGCAATCCAAAAGCCGTGCAGGCAAACCACCTGAGCAGCCTCTTATGAAGGCACTGAGGGCCGAACACCGGCACATTGCCACCGTGATGCAGTTGTTTGCTGATCAATTGCAGGCCATTGAAGCGGGCGAAGCGGTTGATGCTCACGTGGTGTTTGAGGTCATGGATTATATGGCTACCTGGCCTGACCGTTATCACCACCCTCGGGAAGACCTGATCTATCACCGGGTCGCTGAACTGGATAAAAAAGCGGCTGACGATGTCGATACTTTGCAACGGGACCATGACTTTGCCGCAAGGCGGGGCCAGGAATTACTGAAAGATATTGAACGCTGGCGTGAAGATGAACTAAAGGGCAGCGCGGTGGTAAAGGCTGGTCGCGAATACATCGGTCACATGTATGAACATATGAACGTGGAAGAAAAGGTCGTCTTTCCCCACATTGAGACAGTGCTTTCCCTGGAGGATTGGCGCGAACTGTCTGAAGACGACGAGCTGCGAGCGGTATCTCTACCAGTATTTGGCCCCAGGGTGCAGCGCGAATTTCGCAATATGAGCCGTCGCTTACGCCGCGGAGTTCGCCGTCGGGTAGAGCGAGGCGTGGTTCAGGAATGGGTGGGCATAGAGGCGCTGATGGAATCGCTGGAAGTGCTGTCAATGGCCTATGAAACCGCGCGCGAAACGGCAGGGGATCATGTGCGCACAGCGATCGATGAATCCCGGGAGAAATTTCGAGAGTCACCGGTGCGTGCGCCCATCCAATGCACTCTTAATAACGCAAAACTGGGCTACCAGTTCGTGGGAGATATGATCGACATTTCCCGCGAGGTATTAGACGATCTGCAGCGAGTGAATATCGACCGTAAAGAGAGAGTGGGGCGTATCAACCGCTAGTCGGAGGCGTTGTCGTCTTTGAACTGTAAGCGCGCCAAACGCTGGTAGAGCTCACAGCTCTGCATCAACTCATGGTGACTGCCACTTGCTACTAATTGGCCATGGTCCATTACCGCGATGCAGTCTGCGTGCAGGATGGTGGAAAGACGATGCGCGATGATGACGGTAGTGCGGTTCTGCATAAGTTTTTCCAGCGCTTGTTGAACATGGTGTTCGCTTTCGGTGTCCAGAGCACTGGTGGCTTCATCAAGTAGCAGGATTTTGGGGTCATTGAGTATGGCTCTTGCCAGGGCAATGCGCTGGCGCTGCCCGCCGGACAGCCGCACTCCCTGCTCTCCCAGATGGCTCTCATAGCCCTCAGGTAGCTGGCTGATGAAGTCATGAGCGTGGGCAGCTTTCGCTGCAGCTTCGATCTCTTGCTGTTTAGCACCTGGTCTGCCGTAGCCAATGTTGTAGCTCACGTCACCGGTGAATAAAGCTGGCTGTTGTGGCACTAGCGCGATGTTCTCTCTAAGTTGGGTCAGCCCCAGTTCGCGGATGTCTCTGCCATCGAGGGTGACGAGGCCCGATTGGGGGTCGTAGAACCGCTGCAGTAACTCAAAAACCGTCGATTTTCCTGCACCAGAAGGCCCTACCAAAGCCAGTGACTGCCCCGCTTTTATGGGCAGGCTAAAGTTTTTCAGTGCCGCTAAATCAGGACGGGTGGGGTAATGAAAAGTGACGCTATCCAGGGCCAAAGCCGGTTGCGGGCGACTCTCCGGAAGGCTTAACTCACCGGGGTCATCGATCAGGCTGCGGGTACTAATCAGCTCTACCAGCCGCTCGGCTGCGCCGGCTGCCCGTTGCAGTTCACCCCACACCTCGGAAATAGTGGCTACTCCGGACCCAACCATGATCGCGTAAAAAACAAAGGCGCCCAGCTCACCGCCGCTCATCCGGCCCGATATAACGTCTTGGCCGCCTGTCCACATCATCGCTGACATGCCGATAAACATCAGCAGAATAGCAACACAGATCAACAACGCGCGCTGCCGGATTCGGCGCCGTGCAATGGCAAACGCGCGCTCAACCTCATTGGCAAAAGCATCGCTTTCGAAGGGCTCTCGGGTATAACTCTGCACCACCCGGATATGCTGTATCACCTCTCCAGCATAACTGCCGACACTGGCGATACTGTCCTGGCTCTGGTTTGACAGGCGTCGCACACGTCGCCCGAAGACCAGTATGGGCAGCAGCACCAGCGGTACACCCACTGCTATGTATAAGCTGAGCTCAAGATTGGTGATGACCATCATTACCAGAGCACCCACCAAGGTCAGACTGCTGCGCAGAGCCATGCTGAAAGACGAACCGATAATGGTCTGCAGTAGTGTAGTGTCGGTAGTCAGGCGAGACATGATCTCGCCCGAGCGATTGGATTCAAAATAGCCGGGGTGCAAGCGGACGATGTTATTGAAGACGGCTTTGCGGATGTCGGCGCTGACGCGCTCCCCCAGCCATGACACCAGATAGAAACGCAGAAACGTACCGACAGCGATTGCTGCGGCAATGCTGAGCAGCAAAAAAATGGCGTCCTTCAGATCTGTACTGTTTCCGCCGAAACCCTGATCAATGAGTACCTGTACGCCGCGTCCCATTGCAAGGGTGGCTGCGGCTGTGAAAAGCAGGGCCAGGCTTGCAGCCAATAGCCTTAGTTTGTAGGGCCTGAGAAATTTTAGGACTGGCAGCAGGGAGCCCATGGCTCCGTTGGGCTCGCTCATGCGGGAGAGCCGGCCTCGGGCATATTATCAGTCGAATCCATATTGAGCTGTGCAGGTCCAGTAAAGCGGGCCCCCGCTTTGTCGGCAATATCCAGGATGCCGAGATTAAGCTCCTCTGCCACTTCCAGAAACGCCTGGAAATCCTTAGTGTCCACACCGAGGTCCAGACGCAAGATGGCATTGGCATCGCTAATAGTTTCGAACCGGATGCTGACGGTTTCATCCATCACCTGTGAGTGGTCAGCCGCCAGTTGGCGAATTTCGGTGAGTATCTGGCGCATTTGTCCCGATGTGGGTATTTGCATTTGATAACGTCGGAAGAAGCGAATTCGATCACGTTGCGAGAAGTTTTCAATTTCCACGGAAGAGAACATGGAGTTCGGTATCACCAGCATCGAGCGATCCATCGTCCGAATGATGGTCGACCGAAGGCCAATCTCTTCTACAGTTCCTTTCACGCGGCCAAACCGGCAGAAGTCGCCTGCGCTGACCGGTCGAGCCGTATACAGCGTGATTGCGCCGATAACGTTCTCCAGTGTTTTTTGGGCCGCCAGTGCAACGGCCAGCGAGCCTACCCCCAAGCCCGCCAGAATGGTGGACATGTCGTAGCCAGCCTGTTTTGCCCAAAACAGCGCAATGATCGTTACCACGAAAACTTTAACGATCGTCGTGAAAGGTTTGAGCAGGGCGACGTAGTGCGCGTTCCCCGCGTACTGCATTTTGCGAATCTGGTAGTCACGCAATAGCGACAGCAGGCCCAAAATGATGACGGTAAATGCGATGTAATCTACGCCGGAGGAATCCAGCAGGATGCGTGAGGTTAAGGACAGTCCCAGCTCGTTGATCATCAATCTTGCAATGAAGATGAAGATAAAAAACTTCATTGGTCCCCGGAAAAAACGTTTTATACCCAGAGGGAAGCGGTTGGGTATCAGTAAGGCGATTCGCATGAGTACGTAACTGGCCAAGCCTGCGAGTGGCCATGCCACGATGAAGAAGACGATGAAGCCGGCCACTTGCCAGTTTTCCATGCCCAGAAAGCGACCCTCGGGCAGCATTCCACCGATCTTGATCGCAAGCTCGCTGTAGCCCAGTTCGTCCCACATGTCCGGGATTCTGGCAACGGTTGCATTGGAAAGCTTCCAGACTCGCCCACCTTTTCCATCGGGTATGCGCTGTAAGTAGATGGGCACTTCTTCGTCTTCGAGTAGTACCGAGCCAATCTGGTCGCGATAGTCCGGCAGACCATCCTTTAAGTTACCTTCGGGTCTGTCGCTGATGGATGTAATGTCGGTAATATTTTGCCGATTCCAGACGTAGGTAAGCGCTTTTATGAGCGCCTCATTACTGAATTCTCCGACTTCTTCGTCGATATAGCGACGATCAAGGTATTCTCCGGCTGCTTCGTAGTCCTTGTCTCGCATGGCATCTCTAAGACCAACCAGGGTTGCCAGCGGGGTTCCTTGCCCCTCGAGGGAATCTGGGTCCGTGGATGTCTTTTCTTCTACCAGCTGCTCGGTTTTCTTGGCGGATTCAATGAGCTCGCGCGCTGATACGTTTGATTCGCCCTTTTCCGGTTGTGCTTGGGCCAGTGGAGAGAGCGTCAACAGCAGCAGGAGGCACGAGATCACTTTGAATTGCATAGGGGTATTTCCGAGTAGGCAGTACAGCCATTTTAGCGTAAAGCGGGCTCTGCCCCTAGGGGCTGCTTGTTTCGTCGTCTGAGCCTTTTTCCAGGAAGCGGCCGAAGAAAACGCCAAACTCAAACAGGATCCACATTGGAATCGCTAGAAGTGACTGGGAGATGATGTCTGGCGGTGTCAGTAACATGCCAAATACAAAGCAGCCGACAATAATATAGGGGCGCTTTTTAGCCAGGTTGTCAGCTGTGGTAATACCTGCCCATATCATCAAGATCGCGGCGATTGGAATCTCGAAGGCAATGCCAAAGGCGAAGAACAGCTTGAGCACAAAATTCAGGTAGCTGTTGATATCGGTCATTATGGTGATGCCTTCCGGGCCCACACTGGTAAAGAAAGCGAAGATCAGCGGGAATACCACGAAGTAGGCGAAGGAGGCACCCAGGTAAAACAACGCGATGCTGGAGATCAACAGTGGTACCGCAAAGCGCTTTTCGTGGCGGTACATGCCCGGCGCTACGAAACTCCATATTTGATAAAGAATATGGGGGATGGCGATAAATATCGCAGCCACCAAGGTCAGCTTGAAAGGTGTGAGAAAAGGTGAGGCCACCTCGGTGGCAATCATGCTGGCCCCGGGGGGCAATAGTTCCCTGAGCGGTTCTGACACAAACGCGTAAATGTCATTGGCAAAGGGGAACAGACAAATAAAAATAACCAGCACTGAGAGTAGAGCTCGCAGTAGGCGGTCGCGCAATTCGGTCAGATGGGCAACCAGCGGTAGCGGCTGGTCGGTGGATTCTTCTTCACTCATTTTGTGGCTTTTTGCTCGGGAGCTGACTGGGTGTTGACCTGATCTGTCACCTCTCGCAGGTCACTATTGAGTTGACTGGCTTCATCTTCTAGCTGCTGTTGGGTGTTTTTCAGCTCCTGCATCACTCCATCATTGTGCAGCTCTTGCTCGACCTCTCGTTTGATATCGTTGAAGCCGCGCTTGATCCGGCCCAGCCACGCAGCGCCAGTGCGAATGGCGCCGGGAAGTCGCTCCGGGCCAATGACCAGTAAGCCCACAATCGCGATAATGACGAGTTCGGCGAAGCCGATGTCGAACATGGGTCGTTTACTTGTTGTTGTCGGCGGGAGTCTCTGCGCTCTTTTTTTCAGGCGCAGGCTCCTCTGCTTTCGCTTCGTCGTCGGTCATGCTTTTGCGAAAGCCTTTAACTGCACTGCCAAGATCTGATCCCAGTGTGCGCAGTCGCTTGGTGCCAAATAACATGACGACAATGGCGAGGATAATCAGTAACTGCCAGACGCTTATTCCACCTAAACCCATGATGTTCTCCGTTTCTATTAAATACCGTGTTATTGCTCGCGAGCTGCCTTTTCATCGAGGCCGGAGATGCCGGCTCGGTCGGCCAGGCACTCATTTACTTCGCTCAGGCTAACGTCGAGATGTGAAAGCATGACCATTGTGTGGAACCACAGATCGGCGACCTCGCCAACCAATGCTTGACGGTCGCCGCCGTTCTCTAAATCTTTAGCGGCGAGTATGGTTTCTGTGGCTTCTTCGCCGACCTTTTCCAAAATTTTGTTGAGCCCTTTTTGGTGAAGGCTGGCCACATAGGAAGATTCTGCATCAGCAGTTTGCTTACGCTGTTCCAGCACGAGTGCCAGGTTTTCCAGGGTGTCGCTCATTGTTGGTTGTTCCCGTACATGTCGTCCGGCTCTCTCAGTACATCGTCGGTAATCGAAAGCTCACCATGGGTATTTGCTAGTCGGTAGAAACAGTTTTTGCGCCCAGTGTGACAGGCAATACCGCCTATCTGTTCAACTTTTAGCAATACCGTATCACCGTCGCAATCCAGGCGTAGTTCCTTCAGCTGTTGAACATTTCCAGATGCCTCTCCCTTGCGCCAGAGTTTCTGTCGTGAGCGTGAATAGTAGACCGCGCGCTGCTCACTCAGGGTTAGCTCAAGTGCGTCGGCGTTCATCCATGCCATCATCAGCACGTCACCGGACTGCCAATCTTGTGCAATGGCTGCTACCAGGCCGTCGCTATTCCATTTGATGTGTTGAGTTAAGCTCATAGTTAAATCCAAGCGGGGCCTCTATTATGGCACAGCTCAGGGGTCTCTGGGCCACAGTAGCGCCAGACCCAGCCCGGCGAGAATCCAGCTTATTGGCGGCGCCTGTGCCAACTGCTGCCATGCGCCAGGGAAAGTGCTAATCGCAGCGGCGCCGCATGCAAGTGCGGCTATCAGGTGTCGACGACGGCGCCTCGCATTTTCGAGTGCCTGGCTTTGAAGGTTTTGCGTCTTTTGCTGCTGCACGCTAAAGCGCTGCTCCAGTTCCCTTGAATGCTGCAGGTTATCCATTACTACGTCGGGTAATTGCGGCAATTGCTCCAACCAGGAAGGAGCATGGCGCTGCAGTCGCTTGAGCATCGACTGAGGCGAGTATCGCTCAGCTACCCACTCTTCCAAAAACGGTTGGGCGGTGTCCCACAGGTTAAGGTCCGGGTAGAGCTGACGGCCCAGGCCTTCGATATTCAGTAGCGTTTTTTGCAGTAATACCAGCGAGGGCTGAACTTCCATGTCAAATCGGCGGGCGGTTTTAAACAGGTAGATCAGCAACTGGCCAAAGGATATTTCGCTGATGGGTCGCTCGAATACGGGTTCGCAAACTGCACGTAAGGCCGACTCAAAGTCCTGCACCCTGGTGTCGGGTGGTACCCAGCCGCACTCCACGTGCAGTTGCGCAACTTCGTGATAATCACGTTGGAAAATGCCCAGCAGGTTGCGGGCCAGGTAGTATTGGTCTGACTCGGACAAAGCTCCAATAATGGCGCAGTCTACGGCGATGTAGCTCGGGTTGGCCGGATCTGTCGCGTCCACGAAGATATTGCCGGGATGCATGTCGGCATGGAAAAAGCTGTCGCGCAGAACCTGCGTGAAAAATATTTCCACGCCACGCTCTGCCAAAAGTTTGAGATCGACGTTTTTTTCGCGCAGTACTGCCATGTCAGTAACAGGAATGCCATGGATGCGTTCCATAGTGAAGACTTCACGGCGGGTGTAGTCCCAATAGACCTTTGGCACGTAAACCAATTTTCCGTCTTCAAAGTTGCGCCGCAGTTGCGAGGCGTTGGCGGCTTCCCGGGCCAGGTCCAGTTCATCGAGAATGATGAGCTCATAATCACGGACGACTTCCAGTGGGCGTAGACGTTTCCCATCAGGCACATAGCGATGCACCAACTTTGCCAGAGTAAACATCAGCGCGATGTCCTGGCGGATCACCGGTTCGATATCCGGACGCACGACTTTAACCACGACCTCTTCGCCGCTGTGCAGCGTTGCCGCGTGCACCTGGGCTACTGATGCAGACGCCATGGGGCATGCCTCGAAACTGGCGTAGAGCTCGTCTACGGGTTTGCCCAGGGCCGTTTCTATAATTTCGATAGATTGCTGTTCAGGGAAAGGCGGGACGTCATCCTGTAGTTTTGCCAACTCGTCGGCGATGTCCTCTGGCAGTAAATCCCTTCGGGTGGAAAGCATTTGCCCAAATTTGATAAAAACCGGGCCCAGTTCTTCCAAAGCTTTACGTAAGCGCGCTCCCCTGCTGATATCGGGAATGCTGTTTAAGCGCCATGGAGACAAGCGCAACGAAAATCGAATGGCACCTGGCAATTTATCGGTGTCTAGCAACTCATCCAAACGATAGCGACCAACCGTGCGTAGAATTTTTACAAGCCGGGTTACTCGAGACATATCAGCGGCTCGTTCGCTGTCGCAAACGCTGGCGCAGGCGAGCCGTTCGAGACTCCAGGCGTTCGACTCTCAAACCTAACTGCTGAACGTCTTTGTAGAAGTCTTCCAATTCCAACCGCGGCGGGCTCAGTCGCGCTTCTTCGTGAATAAACTCTTCCAACTGCCGACCAAAACTGGCCGATGCCTGCTTGCTCCAACTGAAGACCCCGCGCAGCATTTCTGCAAGCTGATGGCCGGCGACATCGCCCAGTGCTCCGACTAAGGGCGCTTCCCAATCAATATCCAATTGCGAGAGAACACGCTGCAATTCAATTAATGGTGCGCTGTCGCCATGCAGTTCCAGGTTTCCGTTAATCAAGGCAGCGGCGGGATCTGATGCGGTTGCCAGTGCGGCGAATTCAGAGGCCTCACCGCGTATCGAAGTCGTGATTGGCCCGTCGTAAATACCCATCAGTCGAATACTTTTTCCCTGAGGCTCGAGATAAACATCAACGGTTGGGGCGGTGCAATGCAGGGCGAACACGCTGTCGTCCAGTTCTGCTAGCGCTGCTGTACCAGCGGGAGCAAGTTCCAGTGCGCGATTAAGCGCGGCCTCCGCTGCTGCGAGACCTGCGGTATGCAGAGTCGGGTTGATGTCGCCTGCCATGCTTAGGCCTTGATCCCCTTGTGCAGAGCGACGACCCCGCCGGTCATGTTGTGAAACTCAACCCGACTGAAGCCGGCGTCTTCCATCATGCCTTTCAGCGTTTCCTGATCGGGATGAACACGGATAGACTCCGCCAAGTATTGGTAGCTGTCAGAGTCGTTGGCGACCAATTTTCCCATGAACGGAAGAACGCGGAAAGAATATGCATCGTAGGCTTTACCGAGTAACTCGCTCTCCGGTTTGGAGAACTCGAGAACCAACAAACGACCACCGGGTTTCAATACGCGCAGCATAGAGCGCAAAGCCACGTCTTTTTCAGTGACGTTTCGCAAGCCAAAGGCAATGGTGATGCAATCGAAACTGTCGTCGGGAAATGGCAGAAACTGGGCATCCGCCTGAACGAATTCGATATTACCCTGGTGCCCGGTATCCAGTAGTTTATCGCGGCCCACCTGTAGCATTGAGTCATTGATATCGGCCAGTACGACGCGCCCCTCGGGACCCACAATACGGGAGAACTTCGCCGCCAGGTCGCCGGTGCCACCGGCGATATCCAGCACTGCATTGCCTTTGCGTACACCGGAGAGTTCGATGGTGAAGCGCTTCCAGATGCGGTGAACGCCAGCGGACATGAGGTCGTTCATCAAGTCATAGCGAGAGGCTACGGAGTGGAATACATCCGCTACCATGCCAGCTTTGGCAGTCTTGTCGACTTCTTTGTAGCCGAAGTGTGTGGTGTCTTTTTCGCTCATGGGCCCTCCCGGTAACGGGCCATTGTAACCCGATGTGGGCTTCGGGTCAGCGCATCTATAGATCGAGTTTGACGACCTGTACTTCGGGGTCTCGCTGTGCCCCCGCTTCTTTTATGCGGTCGAGATAATCTTGCCAGCGCAACTCTTGCTCTGTGCATAGCTGATAGAGGTAATCCCAGGAGTAGAGACCGGTATCGTGGCCGTCATCGAATACCAATTGCAATGCGTAGTTACCCACCGGTCGAATGGCGGTAATCGCAACGTTCTGCTTACCGGTCTGCAGTACTTCCTGGCCCGGGCCGTGGCCCTTAACTTCGGCGGAGGGCGAGTACACTCTCAGGTATTCGCAGCCTAAATGAAAACGTTCTCCACCGGGGTAGCTCAGCTCCAGCTCTTTTGAGCGAGTGTGCAGCTGGATACCGGTTGGTCTCGGATCGTGGCTCATGTAATCACTTTAGAGAATAAACCGTGAAAGGTCTTCATCCGAGCTGAGCGCCTCCAGCTTGGCACTAACGTAGGCGGCGTCAATGGTGAGCTTGTTGTCTGATAGTCCCGCATCGGCGGCGCCAAATGAGGCATCTTCCAACAGGCGCTCCATCACAGTGTGTAAACGCCGAGCACCGATGTTTTCGGTTTTTTCGTTAACCTGCCAGGCTGTTTCGGCAATGCCGCGCAAGCCGTCATCAGTAAATTCGACGTTCAGGCCTTCGGTGGCCAGCAGTGCCTGATACTGTTCCGTCAGTGAGGCATTGGGCTCAGTTAAAATGCGTTCAAAGTCGTTTGGCCCCAGTGCGTTTAGCTCGACGCGAATGGGCAGGCGACCCTGCAGTTCGGGGATCAGGTCTGAAGGCTTGGCAAGATGAAAAGCGCCAGACGCGATAAAAAGGATATGATCAGTTTTGATCATTCCGTGCTTGGTGCTGACCGTAGAGCCTTCGATCAGCGGCAATAGATCACGCTGTACTCCCTCTCGTGAAACATCAGCTCCGGCTCCTTCACTGCGCTTGGCGACCTTGTCCAGTTCGTCGATAAAGACGATGCCATTTTGCTCGGCAGCGTCCACGGCTTTTTGCTTGAGCTCATCCTCGTTAACCATTTTCGCTGCTTCTTCATCACAAAGCGCTGTGAACGCGGCCTTTACTGGCATTTTTTGCGTTTTGCGCTGACCTTTGGACATGTTGGAAAACATGCCCTGCAGCTGATTGGTCATCTCTTCCATGCCCGGGGGCGCCATGATTTCCATTCCCATGGCAGGAGTGCTTATCTCGACTTCAATTTCCTTGTTGTCCAGCTCGCCTTCGCGCAGTTTTTTGCGCAGCAATTGCCGAGTGCTCTCGCCGGTGCTGCCTTCACTGTCCCTTGCGGGGGGAAGCAGAATATCCAGAATGCGTTCCTCTGCAGCCTCTTCGGCGCGAAAGCGCACGCGAACCATTTCTTGCTCGCGCAGCATCTTGATGGACACATCGACCAGATCGCGAACAATCGATTCCACGTCTCGACCCACGTACCCCACTTCGGTGAATTTGGTGGCCTCTACTTTGACAAAAGGCGCGTCGGCAAGCTTTGCCAGGCGACGGGCAATTTCAGTTTTACCAACGCCTGTAGGGCCTATCATCAGAATGTTTTTGGGTGTGATTTCCACCCGCAGCTCTTCCGGCAGCTGCATGCGCCGCCAGCGGTTGCGAAGGGCGATGGCGACAGCGCGTTTGGCGTCGTCCTGGCCGATGATGTGTTGGTCTAGCTCCGAGACGATTTCCCGGGGGGTCATGTTGGACATGGGTAAAACCTAAAAAGTAAGTTCTTCGATGGTTCGGTTGTGATTCGTGTAAATGCAGATGTCGCCAGCAATACCGAGGCCTTTTTCGACAATGGCGCGAGCGTCCAGCTCGGTGTTGTCCAGTAATGCTCGGGCTGCAGACTGAGCAAAAGGGCCACCAGAGCCGATAGCAATCAGGTTGTCCTCGGGCTCAATGACATCGCCATTGCCGGTGATGACCAAAGAAGTTTCTTTGTCCGCTACTGCCAGCAGAGCTTCGAGTTGGCGCAGGGAGCGCTCGGTACGCCAGGCCTTCGCCAGCTCAACGGCGGCGCGCACCAGATGGCCCTGATGCTTATCCAGCTGGGCTTCAAATAATTCGAACAGGGTAAAGGCGTCTGCCGTACCGCCGGCAAAGCCCGCGATGACCTGGTCTTTGTACAATCGGCGCACTTTTCGGGCGTTGCCCTTCATTACGGTGTTGCCCAGTGATACCTGGCCATCACCGCCGATAACCACGCTATTTCCCCGGCGAACCGAGAGAATGGTGGTGCCTCTGTATTGTTCCACGCAGAACCTCCTGTCTCAGAGAGACAGATATGGGGATTATTAGGGCGAGTTCAACCGCTGCGTTTGAGCAGCAGGGTGTCTATGTTTTGGGCGGCAGTGAGGCTACGGGCCTTGGACATGCTCGAGCGATTCTGAAATGGCCCCAGGTAAACTCGGAACCAGCGGCCGTTTTCCCCCGTGCTCTCCTCGACAGAGGGCTCCAGGCCCAATAACAGTAATTCAGCTCTGCGGCGATCAGCGTCATCTTGCTGGCGGAAAGAGCCTGCCTGCAACAGGTAGTATTCACTGGGGACGGCATTCGCAGTGGGTCTGGCTGGCGCAGCGGTGGGCGTGTCCTCGTCCTGTGACTCTTCAGAAAGCATGGTATAGAAATCGAAGCGAGGCTTTGGGGGAGCTTCCGGTTCAGTACTTGCTTGATCCGCGCCTGCGCCGGGGTTTTGAATGTCGGTCGGCGGCAAGGTGCCCAGATAGACTAGAAAACTGAGAAATACGCCCGTTAATACCCCTGCGCTATACCAGCGCCAGCCGCTGCTACCCTGGCTTTTTGGCGGGGCACTGCGGGCAGGTTGTTTCTTGCGCGCGGGTGCTTTTTTACGACCAGCGTTACTTTTTTTGGCGTAGTCCTTGCTCATTTTTTACATGGACTCCGGGGCGGAGACGCCCAGCAAATCTAATCCGTTATGAATAACCTGACGCACCGCCGCAGACAGTGCCAGCCGCGCGTCGCGTACCGCCTGATCTTCCACGAGTGTTTTGTGGGCGTTGTACCAGGCATGGAAATCGCCTGCCAGCTCGCGCAAGTAGTTAGCGACGCTGTGGGGTTCAGAGTTCGCCGCTGCATGGGCGACAATTTCGGGGAACTGATCGAGACGACGCATAAGGGCCTTTTCGTGCTCCTCCTGCAATTGCTCCAGATTTTCGAGCCCCGCCTCAATGCTCCAGGTGCCGCCCTGTTCTTCCAGCTTGCGCATAATGGAGCAAACCCTAGCGTGGGCGTACTGAATGTAATAAACGGGATTGTCATTGCTCTGCGAAAGCGCCAGATCGATATCGAAAGTCAGCTGAGAGGACGGCCCTCGCGCCACCAAGAAGTAGCGGGTAGCGTCACGGCCAACCTCATCGATCAAGTCGCGCAAAGTGACATAACTGCCGGCGCGCTTGGAGATTTTCACCTCTTCGCCCTCGCGCATTACCGTTACCATCTGGTGCAGTACGTAGTCGGGCCATCCTTCAGGAATGCCCTGTTCCAGCGCCTGCAATCCTGCCCGCACCCGAGTGACCGTGCTGTGGTGGTCAGCGCCTTGTTCGTTGATGACGCGCTCGAAGCCACGCTCCCACTTGTTGAGGTGATAGGCAACATCCGGCAAAAAGTAGGTATAACCGCCATCACTTTTTCGCATGACACGGTCTTTGTCGTCGCCGAAGTCGGTGGTGCGCAACCAGAGTGCGCCATCCTGCTCGTAGGTGTGGCCCTGTGCTATCAGTCGCTCGACGGTCTGTTCCACCGCACCGCTGTTGTAGAGCGAGGACTCCAGGAAGTAGAGGTCGAAATGAACGGCGAAAGCTTTGAGGTCCAGATCCTGCTCGCGGCGCAGATAGGCCACCGCAAATTGGCGAATGGCTTCAATATTATCGACATCAGCAGCACCAGTGACGTGCTGATCCTGGGCATCGATGGTGTCGCCGGCGAGGTAGGCGTTGGCAACGTCGTTAATGTAGCCGCCGCGATAGCCGTCTTCCGGCCACTGCGGGCTTTCTGGGTCCAGACCCTGACAGCGGGCCTGCACGGAGCGAGCGAGATTGTCGATTTGTGCGCCTGCATCGTTGTAATAAAATTCGCTGGCCACATCCCATCCGGTGGCAGACAACAATCGGCAAAGGCTGTCACCCACAGCGGCGCCGCGCCCGTGACCTACATGCAGAGGGCCAGTGGGGTTGGCTGACACGAATTCCACCTGAACTCGCCGCCCGCCGCCTACAGTGCTGTGGCCAAATGATGCACCGCGCTCCAGTACCGTCCGCACAATCGACTGGTTGCTACTGTCCGACAGAAAGAAGTTGATAAAGCCGGGGCCCGCGATGTCAGTCTTGGCGACCAGCCCGGACTCGGGCAAGGCATCGCAGATAAGACCCGCGAGTTCCCTGGGGTTCTTTTTTGCCACCTTGGCGAGGGTGAGGGCTATGTTGCTCGCTAGGTCACCGTGAGATTTGTCACGGGTGCGGTCGATCTGCACCTTTGGCTGAATGTCCGCGGGCAGATGGTCTTGGGCTACCAGTGCATCCAGCGCTTGTTCAATCAGCTGGGTGATTTCTTGCTTCATTTGGGGAGAGTTACCTGAGTTGTCTCTGGGGCCCCGGCAACCGGGGCGCAATTCGGCCATTATCGCCGGATCACGTGCTAATGGCCAGTTCGCTGACGTTAGAACATGTCTTGCGGGTCCACGTCCAGAGACCAGTTCAGCCCTTTACGGGCAGGTAAGCGCTGAGCCTCCGCAACCAGTGTGCGTGCGGCAAGGTGGGATAGCCTTCGTTCACTAGAGTGCACCAGTAGCTGGCTTCTAAAGCGACCGGCTCTGCGCTGCATTGGGGCAGGGAGCGGGCCGATCAAAGCAATACCGGGGGGGAGCTGGGTCTGGCAGTTGCTGCGCAGGTCCCTCAGAAACTGTTCGCCGCAATTGGCGTCCTGACAATCAGTGCGCAAAATTAGCAATTGACCCATGGGAGGCTGCTGGGCCGCTGTGCGAGTGTCGAGCATTGCCAGTGCCTGTTGGTGATAATTCTGATTGAGCATTGCCAATAAGCTGGGGTGATCCGGGTGATGGGTTTGTAATAACACCCGTCCCTGTGTCCCGGCCCGGCCCGCTCGGCCTGCGACTTGCGTGATCAACTGAGCGCTGCGCTCTTCGCCGCGAAAATCGGTGCTGAACAGTAAGCCATCCATATCGATGATGCCCACCAGCGATACGGCAGGGAAATGATGGCCTTTGGTAAGCATCTGGGTGCCCAGAAGAATGCACGGTTCCCCCAGATTGATTTGGGTGACCAGGGCTTGCATGGTCTCTTTCCCCTGCATGGAGTCACTGTCTACCCGGTAAATAGGGTAGTTCTTGAAATGCTCTCGAAGAAAATCATCGGCCTTTTCCGTGCCTAGCCCCAGTGATAGTAATTGCTCACTTCTACAGTCCGGGCAGGACCTGATTACCGGCTTTGATGCACCGCAATGGTGGCAGCGCATGCGCCCTTGCCGGCGATGCAGGGTGAGTCGGGCATCACACTCGCTGCAGCCAGCGACCCAGCCACAGTCGTGGCACTGCAGCGTGGGGGCGTAACCCCTGCGATTAAGGAACAGAAGCGCTTGTTGGCCCTGAGCCAGAGTAGACTCCAGAGCGCTGAGTAATGTCGGTGAAAAGCCTGACTGCAGTGGCGCCTTGCGAATGTCCACGGCCTCCAGTATCGGAAGTTGACTGCCTCCCGCGCGCTGTTGCAGACGATGGTGTGTATAGCGGCCCTTCAGGGCATTGTGCAGACTCTCCAGAGACGGGGTGGCGCTGCCAAGCAGTACGGGACAATTCTCCAACTGGGCGCGCTTAACGGCGACATCTCTGGCGGAATAGCGGAATCCGTCCTGTTGTTTGTAGGATTGGTCGTGCTCCTCGTCCACCACGATCAGTCCTGGCTTTGCCAGCGCGGTGAATACCGCCGAGCGGGTACCGATAACAATGTGGGCTGTGCCACTGCGTGCGGCCTCCCATGCCCTGTAACGCTGGCGGTCAGATAGCCCCGAGTGCAATATTGCGATTTCAGCGTCGAAACGCTCGCTAAAGCGGGCAACTGTCTGGGGGGTTAGCCCTATTTCGGGGATTAAAACCAGTGCCTGCAGCCCTCTTGCCAGGCAGTCGGCGATAAATTGCAGGTAGACTTCCGTTTTGCCGCTACCGGTGACCCCCTCTAGCAGATGACAACTGAAGCCTTCCCGCTGGTTGAGCAGTTGCTTCAAGGAGAGCGCCTGTTCCTCATTCAGAGTCAGGCCTGGGTGAGCCGAGGGCTTTGTGGTGGCAGCGGGTACGTCCACTCGATCTGCCAAACCCTTCTTTTCCAGTGCGCGGAGAATGCCCGAACTAATGCCGGCCGTTCGAAACTGGGCATCGCAGACCCGGGGGTTATCCTGCATTAGGCCCAGGGCCATGGATTGTTTTTGTGAGCGCGCCAGGGCGCCTTTTGGCAGACCCTTGCCGCGGGTTGTCAGCTCCCAGCCTGCTGAACTGTTGCGGCGATGCGCCTCGCCCTGACGCAGAGCCTTGGGAAAAGCGGCCTGATAAACCTCACCTGGCGGGTGCTGATAGTAGTTAGCGGCCCATTCGCAGAGCGCAAGCAGCGTTGCGGGAAGCAGTGGCTCTGTATCGAGTATTTCCGTCGCCGCTTTGAGGGCTGATGGGTCGACTTCACTGGTTTCTATCTTCTCAACCAGGTAGCCCGTGACCTCCCTGCGACCAAACGGCACTCTCAGCCGCGAGCCGGGCACGAGCATTGACGCGTTTGTGCCACTGGGGGGCAGGTAATCGAATAATGTGCGCAGAGGCGTCGGAATAGCCAGTCGCAATACAGACATGTGGCCCCTTGGGCAGGATCGGTGGTCGGCAAGTGTAGCAATCAATGGCCGTCGCCGGCCATGTTGGTGTCTGGTTGGCGTAATCCGCCGTTGCCGGCGTTTTCAGGGGCAAGTTGGCCGGCTATTGCCAAACCTGCTGTGTCTGGTAAGATGCGCGCCTATTTTTTCTCTGGACCGTGTTCAGCGACGATTGGCCTGTTAGGGCCGATGTGAAGCTGGGCGGCCGACTCCAGTAACCAGATGTGGTGCCCGGCAAGAGATCGGGTGGCGACATCGTTGAGTAAGGAGCAAGACCATGCAAGCAGAAATACATCCTAAGTACGAGGCAGTGACAGCGACCTGTAGCTGTGGCAACAAAATCGAGACACGCTCAACGCTGTGTGAAGATTTTCACGTGGACGTTTGTTCACAATGTCACCCTTTCTTCACCGGTAAGCAGAAGATCGTAGACTCAGGTGGCCGTGTAGACCGCTTTAAGAAGCGTTTCGGCAGCCGCGGCACTAAGCGCTAGGCAATTTATGCTGCGCTTAGGCGCAGAATATAGAAGGCGCCAGTTCCTCCCCGGACTGGCGCTTTTTTTATGCCTGTTCGTAACAGCCTGCTTCCTGGATGAAGACCAAGCCGCTGTAGCTGTAAACGAAGGTGGCACTACATCGGGTGAAGTCTCTTCGCAGGGTGAAGTCTCTCGACCCGGTGAAGTCCTTCGATCCGGTGAGGCCTTTCGACCCGGTGAGGCCTCTTTAAAAGTCTCACCGGAATGTTGGGCTGATGTGTCTGCACTGAAGCGCAGGCGGGTAGATTCTGTGATTGATGGCGATACCTTGCGCCTAGCAGGGGGCGAAAGCCTGCGATTGGTTGGAGTCAATACGCCGGAAATGGGCCGAGACGGCCGGCGGGACGAGCCCCTGGCCCGGCGAGCGAGTCAGGCACTTGAAGCCGTGTCCGGCCCCGGCGACTATGTTTGGTTGCGACAGGCAGAAGACGGACAGGACCGCTACGGACGGCTTCTCGCCTACGCTTATGATGGCAGCGGTCGAAGTATTTCAGGTCTTTTAATTGCCCAGGGCCTGGGCTTTCACGTGGCGGTCGCTCCCAATGTGCACCTTGCGGACTGCCTCGATTCGCAGGAAAAACAGGCTCGCAGTGCCCAGCTGGGAGTTTGGTCCGAATCTGAATTTTCGCCCAGAGCTGTCTCCAAGCTCACTGTCGGCAAGGGAGGATTTACGCTGATTCGCGATCGGGTGAGCCGTGTTTCGTTCAAAGACAATGGTTGGTGGGTGCAGCTGGGCGGAAAGCTGGGTTTGAAGATCGCCGAAGCGGACCAGAGCAGGTTTTCTCGTCAGGAGTTGCTTGCTTTGGATGGCGTGATGGTAGAAACACGCGGTTGGCTGGTGCCGATGAGCGGTGGCTGGTGGATGATGAAGCTCAGCCACCCCAGTCTGCTGCAGAGAACCAGCGACCTGAGCAAATAAGTCACCTTGTTGGGTGTCGGGCTTTTCTATATGCTCTGGATCCTTTTTTCCGTGGGGTAATCCATGTCTGATGATCTTATGCAAGCTGCTCTGGCATATCACGCCGAGCCGGTCCCCGGTAAGATCAGCGTGGAATTAACCACTTCCGCGGAAACCCAGTTAGACCTTTCGCTCGCCTATAGCCCAGGCGTTGCTGCGCCCTGTCGTGAAATTGCCGCCGATGATGCCAATGCCTACCGTTACACGGGAAAAGGCAATCTTGTGGCGGTTATCAGTAACGGTACGGCGGTATTGGGTCTTGGGAACCTGGGGCCGCTTGCCAGCAAGCCTGTCATGGAAGGTAAGGCGCTTTTGTTCAAGCGCTTCGCAGGCATTAACTCCATCGATATTGAGGTGGATACGGAAGACGCGGACGAGTTCATCGAAACGGTGGAACGCATTGCCAACACCTTTGGCGGCATTAATCTAGAAGACATTAAAGCGCCAGAATGCTTTGAAATTGAAGCAGCCTTGATCGAGCGCTGTGCCATTCCTGTTTTTCACGATGACCAGCACGGCACGGCCATTGTGACGGCTGCGGGCCTGGTTAGTGCCCTGGAGGTTCAGGGCAAGCGCCTTGAAGACGCCACGATCTCATGTCTGGGAGCAGGTGCTGCCGCAATTGCTTGTATGCGACTACTGGTCAGCTTGGGAGCGCGCCGTGAGAACATCTTTATGCTGGATCGTAGAGGCGTTATCTACGCTGGTAGAGAGGGAGTGAACGCTTACAAACAGGAGTTTGCGAACCACACGCACAAGCGCAGTTTGTCAGACGCAGTAGCGGGCGCCGATGTGTTCATCGGTTTGTCGGGTGCGGATCTGCTCAGTGCTGAAATGCTCAAATCCATGGCGGAAAAGCCGGTGGTTTTCGCCTGTTCAAATCCAGATCCTGAAATCAAGCCCGAGCTGGCACTCGCCACGCGCGATGATTTGATTATCGCGACGGGTCGTTCGGATTACCCCAACCAGGTGAATAATGTTCTGGGTTTCCCCTTCATCTTCCGCGGAGCGCTGGATGTTCGTGCCAGCTGTATCAACGAGGAAATGAAAGTGGCTGCGGTGAAGGCCTTGTGCGAGCTGGCCCGTGAGCCTGTGCCTGATGAAGTATTGAAGGCCTGCGATCTGGAATCATTGAGTTATGGCCCAGAGTACATTATCCCCAAGCCTGTCGATGGTCGTTTGCTCAGCAGGCTGGCCCCGGCCGTAGCGAAAGCTGCGGTAGACAGCGGTGTGGCGCGCCTTCCCTTGCCCGAAAACTACGCGCCTCAGCTTTAGTAGCGGCTTTTTAAATCCTCTAAAAGATATCTCTTACCAGATCGTCGGTGCCCTGGCTCGCTGAGCCGGGCTCTTCGCCGTCAGCTCCGCGTTCGGGCACGTATTCTTCACGAAAGTACTCGGTGATGGCATTTTTCTGCTGCGAACCCGCCAGCATGCCCGTGTCTGGGTCAATGCGAACATTAACCACGCCCGTGGGAAGCGTGCGCTCCTCGTCTGGGCTGTCCTTCAGTGCTTCGCGCATGTAACTGATCCAAATAGGGAGAGCAGCGGTGCCGCCAAACTCCCTTCGGCCCAGCGGGGTGTAATTGTCAAAGCCCACCCAGGTCGTAGTGACGACATCCCGGTTGTATCCCGAGAACCATGCGTCCATTGGACCGTTGGTAGTACCTGTTTTACCCGCGAGGTCTCCCCGCTCAAGAACCAGAGCGCGTCGGCCAGTGCCGCGCGTAATGACATCGCCCATAATACTGTTAATGATGAAGTTTGCGCGTTCCTCCATTACCCGTGGTGCGGCTGGTAATTCTGTTTGTTTCTTCTCTTGCGCGGCCAGAATCTCTTCCATGCTCAACTCACCAGGCTCAGATTCTGTTTCTGTTTCCAGTTCATCGCAGTCGCGGCATACGGTGAGCGGACGGGCTTCGTAGACCGTTTCACCTGAAATGTCGTCGATCCGTCCGATCAGATAAGGCTCAACACGATAGCCGCCGTTGGCCAACATGGCGTATCCGGTTGCAACCTCCAAGGGGCTCATGGCGTGGGTACCTAGCGCAAGCGACAAATCGGGGGAAAAGTCCGAGGTATCAAAGCCATAGCGCTCGGCCGCAGCAATGAGCTTATTGGCGCCTAACTGCTGAAGTAGTCGTATGGACACCAGGTTACGCGACTTGGTGAGTGCCCAGCGCAAACGCGTGGGACCGTGGAATACGCCGCCGTCATTTTCGGGACGCCAGATATCTTCCAGTGAGCTGTCTTCCATGACCACGGGTGCATCATTGATGATGCTGGCGGCAGTGAAGCCTTCCTCCAGCGCGGCGCTATAAACAAAGGGTTTGAAATTGGATCCGGGCTGCCTCATGGCCTGCGTTGCCCGGTTAAATTTACTCAGCTCGAAACCCATGCCGCCGACAATGCTAACGATGGCGCCGTCGTCCGCATTCAGCGACACCAGTGCGGACTGAGCTGCAGGAATTTGGCTTAACTGCCAACGGTCCTGTTCGTTTCTGTTTAGTCGGATCAAGTCGCCCGGAGTGAACAGGTCTTCTGGCGTTTTGGGGCTGCGATCCCTGGAGTTTTCGGTAATGTATGGCCGCACCTCAGACATGCCGTTTTCCCATAGCAGTTCATCGGCGGAGCCATCTTTGAGCAGAAGGGTGACGCGATCTTCTAGGATTGTGGTGACGACAGCGGGCGTCTGTCCCGCGACGGTAGGCACTTTGCGTAGCTTATCTCCCCAGAAGGCAATGGGATCAGTGTTTGAATCCTCAGCTACGGGCCAGCGTTGCTCTGGGCCGCGGTAACCATGGCGGCTATCGTAGGTGAATAATCCTTCTATGAGTGAGTCTCTGGCTACCTGCTGCAGCTCCGTACTGATGGTGGTGTAAACGTGGTAGCCGTCGTTGTAGGCAGACATTCCGTAGCGATCCAGCATCTTCTGTCGGGCCATCTCAGCGGCGTAGTGAGCAGCGAAAGAAATTTTTGCACCATGCAACTCTGCCATTATCGGTGTTGCCAGCACTTCAGCGTGCTGCTGGGCGGTGATGTAGCCCAGGGTGAGCATGCGCCCGGCGATCCAGTTGCGCCGGTCTTTGCCCGCTTCTGGTCCACTGACAGGATTATTGCGTGAGGGAGCCTTGGGAATGCCGGCGAGCATGGCGTGCTGCGCCAGGCTCAGTTGTTCGATGCCTTTACCGTAGTAGACCTGTGAGGCAGCCTCGAAACCGTAGGCACGGTGCCCCAAAAATACGCGATTGAAATAAAGCTCAAAGATTTCTTCCTTATCCAGCGCTCTTTCGATCTCAATGGCCAGGAGTATCTCGTTGAACTTGCGCATGAATGTGCGCTCCAGGCTCAGGAAGTAGTTGCGGGCGACCTGCATCGTCAGCGTGCTTCCCCCCGAACCCTTTTGTCCCGTCAGTACCAGCTCCGATACGGCGCGTGCCAGGCCCATTACGTCGATGCCCCGGTGCTGGAAGAAGCTATCGTCCTCTGCCGCTAACAGAGCTTTGACGAATTGATCGGGAATATCGTCGTAGAGCAGCGGACTGCGCTTTTGCTCACCGAACTGGCCGATCAGGTCACCCTCCCGGGTATAAACCCGCATGGGAGTTTGCAATTTGACGTCCCGCAAGGTCTCCACATCAGGGAGGTTTGGGCTGAGGTACAAGTAGACACCAGCGGCGAGCCAGAGGCCTGCAAACAGCCCAAGAATTGACATACGTATAAGAAAGTGGAGAAAGCTCATTTAATCTCTTTACAAAACAGTGGCTTGTATTACTGTTAGAACAAAGGGTGGGAATGCGTTTGGTAATTATATGCCTTTTTTGGTTTGGATATAATTACCGCTGTGTTATACCTTTTAATTAATGTATCGGTGCATAAAAACAACCTAAGTTAGTGATACTGATAGGGAAAAAAGTTGCTTGGTCTAATAGGGAAAAGAAAGGCGACACCGGTTCTGGGGCTTGATGTTAGCTCGACAACAGTGAAATTGTTGGAGTTGAGCTACTCTGGGGACCGCTACCGTGTAGAAAGCTACGCGGTGAGTTCGCTGCCGCAGGACGCGGTTATCGAGAAGAACGTCAACGATGTCGATGGCGTGGCGAACGCTATTCGCAGTGTTGTCGCTCAGTCCAGAACTAAACTCAAAACAAGCGCAGCAGCCGTTGCCGGCTCCTCGGTCATCACCAAAATGATCGATATGCCCAGTGGTTTGAGTGAAGACGATATGGAGACTCAGCTCACGCTGGAAGCTGATCAATATATCCCCTACCCGCTGGAAGAAGTGGCTATCGACTTCGAAATTCAGGGGCCTTCGCCCGAGGCGGCTGGCCAGGTAGAAGTGTTGTTGGCTGCCTGTCGCAGAGAAACCATTGATTCACGAGTTGAAGCGATAGAAGGCGCCGAGCTGGATGCCAAAATCATGGACGTAGAAGCCTACGCCATGGAGCGAGCCTTTTCGCTGATACAAAATCAACTCGATCTTGATGAAGATTCTACAGTGGCAGTCGTAGATATTGGCGCCACTATGACGACGTTGAGCGTGCTCAATAACGGTCAGACAATTTACACACGCGAGCAACTGTTCGGCGGCAAGCAGCTAACCGACGAGATCATGCGTCGCTACGGACTACCTCTTGAAGAGGCGGGTCTTGCCAAAAAACAGGGCGGACTGCCCGATGATTACGAACCAGAAGTGCTGGAACCGTTTAAAGATGCGGTCGTTCAGCAAGTAGCCAGATCGCTACAGTTCTTCTTCTCCTCCAGCCAATACAATGACGTTGATTGCATCATTCTTGCCGGCGGTGTCGGCTCGATGGAGGGCTTACCGGATCTGGTGCAGGAAAAACTGGGAACGCCGACGTCAGTGGCCAACCCTTTCGCCAATATGTCTATCTCCTCGCGGGTCAATGCAGTGGCCCTCTCCAGTGATGCCCCGGCCATGATGATCGCATGTGGCCTGGCCCTACGGAGTTTTGACTGATGGCGAAGATTAATTTACTACCGTGGAGAGAGGACAGGCGGCAGGAACTCAAGAAAGCGTTCCTGGTGACTACCGCTTTAGTGGCGATTCTTAGTGCCGGCTTGGTGCTGCTGGGTGATCGAATTGTTAATGGCCAGATCGAGTATCAGAAATCACGCAATAACCACCTGACAACGAATATTCGAGAGCTTGATAAGAAAGTTGCAGAGATTCGAGAGTTGCAGAAACGCCGTAATCAGTTGATTGAGCGGATGAGAGTGATTCAAGAACTACAGGGTAATAGACCGATCATCGTGCGGATATTGGATCAACTCGTGAGAACAATTCCAGACGGTGTTTTTTATTCCAAGTTAACCACCAAGAATCGTAATATCACGATTAATGGTATTGCTGAGTCAAATAATCGGGTCTCAAGTTTGATGCGACGCCTTGACGGTTCTGACTGGCTGGCCGGACCAAACCTGGACAAGGTGAATGCCGCAACTCAGTACGGGGACCAGGCAACCACATTTAACTTAACGGTGAAGGTAGAGTTACCCAAGCCCGAAGATCAGCAGGGGGGACAATAATCCATGGCATTTGAAGATACCATGCGCTCCCTGCGGGAGTTCGATGTTAACGACCTGGACTTCGATTCGGTAGGGTCATGGCCACTGCCGATCAAGATGTTCATTTGGGTCGTGGTTTTGGGAGGCGTTCTGGCTTTCGGTTACTACTATCATATTGAAGATATGCAAATTCAGTTGGAAGGTGAGCGCAAAAAAGAAGAACAACTCAAGAAAGAGTTTGAAAAGAAAGCTTTCCAGGCCGCAAATCTTGAAGCCTATCGACAGCAGATGCGAGAGATGGAGGAGTCTTTTGGTGCACTGGTTAGCCAGCTACCCAGTGATACTGAAGTCCCTGGCCTGCTTGAAGATATCACCAACAAGGGGCTGCTAAACGGTCTCAATATAGCCAGTATTGATTTGCTGCCAGAGCAGGCAAAAGAGTTTTATGTTGAGCTGCCGATTTCTATCGTGGCATCGGGTTCATACCATGATTTGGGCGCGTTTATCAGCGGGATGGCGGCTCTCCCTCGAATTGTGACCCTGCACGATTTTAATATCGCAGCGCCTAGGGGTGATGCAAACAAATTGCAGATGCGAATTATAGCCAAGACCTATCGCTACAGGGATGATGAGGTATGAATATGAAGCCTTTTATTCATGTCTCTGTAGTCTTGCTGCTGCCCCTTTTGCTTTCGGCCTGTGGTAGTCGTGACTTTGCTGACCTGGACGCGTTTATGGCGGAAAAGCGATCAAGGCCGGGGGGGATCATCGCACCTATTCCAACATTCAAGGCTTATGAGGCGTTTGCTTATAGCGCTACGACTTTACGCAGCCCTTTTGAGCGGCCCATCGAGGTGCGCAATATCGCTCAATTGCAGGCGGTTAGTGCGATAAAGCCAGATGAAAATCGAGCTAAGGAATTCTTAGAGCAATATACATTTGATTCGCTTCGTATGGTTGGCACATTGGAGCGTGGTGATACAAGTTGGACGTTGATTCGAGACCCCGAGGGAGGGGTGCATCGAGTGAAAGCAGGTAACTATCTTGGGCGTTCTCACGGCAAGATCGTGGAGACAGCCGAGACCTATGTGGCCGTTGTGGAGATTGTCAGTGACGGCAGTGCGGATGGCTGGGTAGAGCGTCCACGAACCATTAAATTATCCGGCATATAAGCCGAGGCCATGGGTGATTGCCATGTCAATTAAAAAACAATATTTGGGGACTAGGGCCGTGGGGAAAGGAAACTTGAGTTTGGGGAAATGGATGCGCCCTTTGGTCGGGCTCGCATTAGCGATCTGGGCATTGGGTGCGCAGGCTGAACCAACGATTACCGATATTGAATTCAGCTCACGCCCAGGCAGTAACTTTGAGGTTAGGCTCGACTTCGACCAGACTCCACCCGATATGAAAGCTTACACCATTGAAAAACCTGCGCGAATCGCAGTTGATTTTCCAGGCACATCCAGCGCATTAGACCAAAAGCGTTACTCTCTGTCTTACGGAAACGCAACAGGTGTTGTTGTCCTAGAGTCGGGTGATCGTACGCGAATGGTGGTTAATCTTGTAAAGCTCGTGCCCTACGAGACTCGTGTTGAAGGTAATAGCCTTTTTCTGGTGGTGGGCCAGGACGGCAGCGACTATATAAAGCCAACCACTGACCCCAATCGTCTGGCGACACAAGTAACGCCAGTTGTCGAAGTGGCATCGGAAATTAGTGATTTACAGTTTCAGCGTACAGGAGATGGTGAAGGTCGTTTGACGTTGGAACTCACGAACCCTTCAATAGATGTCAACGTCTTTAGTGAAGCGGGGGATATTAAAGTGCAATTCCTCGATACCACTGTGCCGGAACGCCTGATGCGTCGCTATGATGTTACGGATTTTGCTACTCCTGTCGATAGCGTCGATGTTAACACCACGGAACGTGGCGCAACCTTGACGATGAAGACCACTGGTGATTTCGACTACCTTGCTTACCAAACAAACAATCAGTACGTTTTGAGTGTGAAGCCCCTGAGTGGAAAAGAGGTTGAGGAGCGAAGGAATGAGTTTTCCTATGTAGGCGATCGAATCTCGCTCAATTTCCAGGATATTGAAGTGAGGGCAGTGCTCCAGTTGATTGCTGACTTCACCGAGCTTAACCTCGTGGCCAGCGATACTGTTTCCGGTCGTATCACCTTGCGGTTGCAAAACGTGCCCTGGGATCAGGCCTTGGAACTGGTTCTGAAAACCAAGGGCTTGGACAAGCGTCAAATCGGCAACGTTCTTATGGTCGCGCCAGCAGCCGAAATCGCGGAGCGTGAGCGCCAGGAGATTGAGTCTAACAAGCAGATCGCCGAACTAGCGCCTCTGCAATCCGAATTCGTCCGCATCCGCTATGCTCAGGCGCAGCAGATTGTTGGTCTTTTCCAAGCCGGGTCGGAGGAGGGCGGTAGCTTGATATCCGCGCGTGGCTCTGTAGTCGTCGACCAGCGAACGAACTCTTTGATAATCACTGACACTGCGGCCAAACTCGTGGAAATTCGCGAACTTATCCAACAAGTGGATATTCCGGTTCGCCAGGTAATGATCGAATCTAGAATTGTTATTGCTCAGTCAGACCTGACTCACAACTTGGGTATTGAGTGGGGCGGTGGTTATATCGATGATGTGAACGGTAATATTCTTTCTGCATCTGGCGATACGCAAAATGTTCAGGATTTGAATAATGCGATCATCAATGGCAGTACTCCTTCGGTTAGTTATCCTGGTGCATTACTTGTTGATCTGGGCGTAGCCAGCACCAGCGGCTTCGCGCTCGGCTTTACTAGCGACGACTTGTTCCTGACCGCAGAGATATCAGCCCTAGAGGCCGCCGGCCAGGGCGAAGTAGTCTCCCAGCCCAAGGTGATTACGGGTGACAAGCAGCAGGCAACCATCAAGTCGGGTACCGAGATCCCCTATCAGGAAGCCGCGGCTTCCGGCGCAACTTCCACTTCATTCAAAGAAGCTGTGTTGGAATTGGATGTGACACCCAATATCACGCCAGACGATCGCGTAATGCTGGACCTTAATGTGAAGCAGGACTCTGTGGGCGATCTCGTTCCGAGTGGTCAGGGCGGCTTCATCCCGTCTATTGATACCACTGAAATCACTACGCAGGTGCTTGTGGGTAACGGTGAAACAGTGGTCTTAGGCGGCGTGTTTAAAACAGAAGATCTGGAAACCGTGAACAAGGTTCCCTTCTTCGGCGACATCCCCTACGTCGGCGCCTTCTTCCGCAGTGAGTCTCGCAACAACACCAAAACCGAGACGTTGATTTTCATCACCCCGCGGATTTTGGCCGACACTCTGCTCGACTAATGCCCGCACTTCATCGCGTTTTTCTTGTCGGCCCCATGGGGGCCGGCAAAACTACCATTGGCAAGTACCTCGCCGATCACCTGAAACTCCAGTTTGCTGATACGGACACCGAAATAGAGGCCCGCACCGGTGCGGATATTCCCTGGATATTCGATGTGGAGGGGGAAGAGGGCTTTCGTGAGCGGGAGCAGCAGGTGGTGGAAGAGATGACTCACTGGGACAATATTGTGCTCGCCACTGGCGGTGGGGTCGTTTTGCGCCCGGAAAACCGCAATGCTCTGGGTGGCCGCGGATTCGTAATCTACTTGTTTGCCACGGTTGACGAGCAGGTGAGGCGAACCCGGCGAGACAGAAAGCGGCCGCTTTTACAAAAAGGCGACCCTGAAGATACTTTACGCACGCTAATGGAGGTTCGCGACCCTCTTTATCGTGAAATCGCCGATCACGTCATAGAAACCGATAGCTGCAGTCCACGCACAGTGGCCCAACGATTGGTTCGCGAGTTGACCTCGTAAACACTAACTCCTAGCAGTATCATAGCCCCCCCCTGAATACTAGAGGACGCCAACGTGTCACTACTCATGCACACCCTGCATGTAGAGCTGGGAGAACGCAGCTACCCAATTTACATTGGCCGAGATCTGTTGAATGACCCGCAGTTGCTTAGCGGACATGTGGCGGGCTCTCAGGTGGTAGTTGTCACCAATGAGACGATCTCACCTCTCTATCTTGATCGCCTTCTTGCCGCGCTGGGGCAGCGCAGCCTAGTCACCGAGATAGTGCTCTCGGACGGCGAGGGCTTCAAGAACCTTGATACACTAAATCAGATTTTTGACCGTGTTATGCAGGATAGGCACAGCCGCACTACTACGATGATCGCGCTGGGGGGCGGTGTGATTGGCGATATCACCGGCTTTGCGGCAGCTTGCTATCAGCGCGGTGTTAACTTTATTCAGGTGCCTACCACCTTGCTCTCTCAGGTTGATTCCTCTGTGGGTGGTAAGACTGCGGTCAATCATCCTCAGGGTAAAAATATGATCGGGGCGTTTTATCAGCCACAGGCTGTGCTCATCGATATCAATACCCTGCATACGCTGCCACCCCGGGAATTTGCCGCCGGCCTGGCCGAAGTGATCAAATATGGGCTGATTTGTGACCTGCCGTTTTACCGCTGGCTACAGGAACAAATGCCCAGGCTTCTGGCTCGTGAAGAGGCGGCGCTGGCAGAGGCCATCGAGCGCAGTTGCGCTAACAAAGCCTCAGTAGTCGCAGCCGATGAGCGCGAGGGAGGCCTGCGCGCCATCCTCAACCTGGGGCACACTTTTGGGCACGCCATCGAAACTGCCCAGGGCTATGGAAAATGGCTGCACGGAGAAGCCGTTGCTGTCGGAATGCTGATGGCGATGGAGCTTTCTGCCCGCCGGGGCTGGATAGAGCCTGGCGAGGTAGAGGCATACCGCGATTTGTTGCGCATTACTGGTCTTCCAGAGAATCCGCCCCCTGATATGACACCAGAGCAGTATCTCGACCTGATGGGCCGCGACAAAAAAGTAGTTGATGGCCAGCTGCGTCTGGTTTTGCTCAGTGCTATGGGGAAGGCGTGTATCGTCGACGACGCAAGCGAAGCCGAGTTAGTCGGCTTGTTGGAAGCTTTTCAGTAGCGTAAACGGCTTTCCTACCCCCTGCGTTTGTCGCCCACAGCTCATCTGTGTAAAATAGCCTCCCCCTTTTGTCCCATACCTGTTTTTTGGTGGGGCCTCCGGTGTAACTTTTTGTTTTCATTAGATATTCTGGACTGACTATGAGCGCAGGCCTTTTTAGACCTGAAGAGTTTCGCGATAACTGCGGATTTGGACTGATTGCCCACACATCCGGTGACGCCAGTCACCGTTTGCTGCAGACGGCCATTGAATCCCTAACCTGCATGACCCATAGAGGCGGCATTGCTGCAGACGGCAAGACCGGCGACGGTTGCGGCCTGTTAATGCAGATACCCGCTTCTTTCATGCGCACGCTGGCGCAAGAGTGTTTTAGCGCCCAGCTCGATGACTCTTTTGCGATTGGCCAAATGTTCTTAAGCAGGGACTCTGATCGTGCCGCCGCTGCTAGAACCGCGACTGAGACGGCGCTGACTGATCAGGGTTTGACGGTACTTGGTTGGCGCGAGGTCCCCACAGATGACTCCGTCTGCGGTGAAATCGCTTTGGAAACCTTGCCTCAGATAGAGCAGGTCTTTATCAATGCACCTGAACTGTCAGAGACAGAGCTTTCAACGAAGTTATTTGTTGCTCGGCGCAAGGCGGAAATAGCCTGTGAAGGAGACGGCGATTACTATATCTGCAGTCTTTCGGGCCGGGTAATCTCCTATAAAGGCCTGGTAATGCCGGTGGACTTACCGAAGTTTTATCAGGACCTTGCCGATGAGCGTCTGGAAACTGCCATCTGTGTTTTCCATCAACGGTTTTCCACCAATACTATGCCTCGTTGGCCCCTCGCTCAGCCTTTTCGCCTGTTGGCGCACAACGGGGAAATCAACACGATTGAGGGTAACCGCAATTGGGCTGAAGCTCGAACCCCTGGATTTGAAAGCGAGTTACTTCCGAATATCAATGAGATAGCTCCGCTTGTGAATCGCACAGGCTCCGATTCGTCCAGCATGGACAATATGCTGGATATGCTTTTGACTGGCGGTGTGGACATGGCAAGAGCGCTGCGAATGCTGATTCCACCGGCCTGGCAGAATATGGAGCTGATGGACCCTGATCTCAAGGCCTTTTATGAGTACCACTCCATGCACATGGAGCCCTGGGATGGCCCTGCGGGTGTCGTGCTCACCGATGGTCGCTATGCGGTGTGTCTGCTTGACCGCAACGGCCTGCGCCCTGCGCGTTGGGTAAAAACCAAAGATGGCTTTATCACCCTTGCGTCCGAGATCGGGACCTATGACTACAAGCCCGAAGACGTGGTTGCCAAGGGCCGGGTTGGGCCGGGTCAGATGATCATGGTGGATACTCACACTGGTGAGCTTCTGCAGACTGAAGAAATCGACAACCGACTGAAATCCCGTCAGCCTTACAAGCGCTGGCTGAAAGAAAAGGCCCAGCGCATTGAGGGCACCTTCGGCAGTGAGATGATTTCGGGTATCGAGCGCGAGCAGCTCGACGCTTACATGAAGATGTTCCAGGTAAGCTATGAAGAGCGCGATCAGGTGCTGCGCCCTCTGGCCGAGTCCGGCAATGAAGCTGTGGGCTCTATGGGCGACGATACGCCAATGGCGGTACTGTCTAAAAGAGAGCGTTCTCTCTACGACTATTTCCGCCAAAAGTTTGCGCAGGTGACCAATCCACCCATAGACCCTTTACGGGAAACGATTGTCATGTCTTTAGAGACAGACTTGGGCGGCGAGAAAAACCTGTTTCACGAGGGGCCGGAGCACGCTGATCGCGTCATTCTTAGCTCACCGGTGCTGTCACAGGGCAAGTTCACCAGCCTGATGCAGCTGGATCGCCCCGGCTTTTGTGTCAACAAGGTCGATTGCACTTACGCAGCAGACGAGCTCAGTCTGGACCAGGCAATCATCGCCGTCACCGCGGCTGCAGAGCAGGCAGTGAGAGACGGTGCGACGATTTTGGTGTTATCAGACCGGGCTATCGAGAAGGGCCGTTTGCCCGTGCATAGCATGTTGGCAACTGGCGCGGTTCACCATCATCTGATTAAACAGGGTCTGCGTGCGGACGCCAATATTGTGGTGGAAAGTGCCAGTGCGCGTGACTCACATCAAATTGCGTGTTTGCTAGGATTTGGTGCAACAGCGATCTATCCCTATCTCGCTTACTCCGTACTGGAAGAGCTGATTCGCTGCGGCGAAGTGCTCGGTGAGCCCAGTATTTGCTATAAAAATTATCGTAAAGGCATCAATAAAGGCCTGCTGAAAATCATGTCCAAGATGGGCATTTCTGCGGTGAGTTCTTATCGCGGTGCCCAGTTGTTTGAAGCTGTAGGGCTGTCGCGGGAAGTGGTAGACATCGCCTTTTGCGGCGTTGCCTCGCGTATTCAGGGCAGCGGCTTTGCCGAACTGGAACAGGAACAAAAAACGCTGTCCCTCAGGGCGTGGACGCCTCGCAAAGGAATCGAACAGGGTGGTTTACTGAAGTACGTGCATGGTCAGGAGTATCACGCGTTCAACCCTGACGTAGTCATGACCCTGCAGCAGGCTGTTGCTAGCGGTGATTACACCGACTACCAGCGCTATGCGGCGCTGGTTAACGACAGGCCTGTAGCGACTCTGCGCGACCTTCTCAGCCCGGTGGATAATGTCGCGAGCATTAGCCTGGATGACGTAGAGCCCGTAGAAAATATTCTTCCTCGCTTTGATTCTGCCGGAATGTCTTTGGGTGCTTTGAGCCCGGAGGCGCACGAGGCCCTGGCCGCGGCAATGAACCGCATGGGTGCCCGCTCCAACTCAGGGGAGGGAGGCGAGGACCCGGTGCGCTTTGGCACCGAGCGAATGTCCAAGATCAAGCAGATAGCCTCCGGACGTTTCGGGGTGACTCCGCACTATCTGGTGAATGCAGAAGTTCTGCAAATTAAAGTGGCGCAGGGTGCCAAGCCCGGGGAAGGCGGACAGCTGCCAGGTGGCAAGGTTAATGACTTGATTGCGCGACTGCGCTACTCGGTCCCCGGCGTTACGCTGATCTCTCCGCCGCCTCACCACGATATTTATTCAATTGAAGACCTTGCCCAGCTGATCTTCGATCTTAAGCAGGTGAACCCGAAGGCACTGGTGTCGGTGAAACTCGTATCGGAGCCGGGCGTGGGAACGATCGCGGCGGGAGTGGCCAAGGCCTATGCCGACTTGATCACCATATCCGGATACGACGGTGGTACTGCCGCTAGCCCACTGACCTCAATTCGCTATGCAGGCTCGCCGTTTGAGCTTGGCCTCGCCGAAGTACAGCAGACACTGCGAGGCAATAACCTGCGCGGCTCTATTCGTTTGCAAGCGGACGGCGGTCTCAAGACTGGTCTGGATGTGATCAAAGCCGCGATCCTCGGAGCCGAGAGCTTTGGCTTTGGCACCGCGCCCATGGTGGCCCTGGGCTGTAAGTATCTGCGTATATGCCATCTTAATAACTGTGCCACAGGCGTTGCTACCCAGCATCAGAAGCTGCGAGACGATCACTTTAACGGTACCGTTGAAATGGTCATGAACTACTTCCACTTTGTGGCAACGGAAACCCGTGAGTGGTTAGCCAAGCTGGGTGTGGCTTCGCTGGAAGACCTGATCGGTCGCACCGACTTGTTGGAGGCATTGCCTGGATATACCGACAAGCAGGCCCGTTTGGATCTTGCGCCCATTCTGCACAAGGATCAAAGCTCGGAAGGTCAGCCTGAATTTTGCCAGGTGGCTTCCAACGATCCCTTCGACAAGGGAGAGAAGGCCGAGGAAATGGTGGCAGCTACGCTGGCAGCCATTGAATCACGATCCGGCGGTGAATTTGAGTTCGACGTCTGCAACTGTGATCGCTCGATTGGTGCCCGATTGTCCGGCGAAATTGCCCGACGTTACGGCAACGCAGGCATGGATGAAAATCCGTTGGTGCTGCGCTTGACCGGTACCGCAGGGCAGAGCTTCGGTGTTTGGAATGCCGGTGGCTTGCACATGTATTTGGAAGGTGATTCCAATGACTATGTGGGTAAGGGCATGGCCGGCGGCAAGTTGGTTATTTATCCGCCCAGAGTCAGCGAGTTTAAGTCTCAGGAAACCTCCATTATTGGCAACACCTGCCTGTATGGCGCAACCGGCGGACGCCTCTATGCGGCGGGTATTGCCGGTGAGCGTTTTGCGGTTCGTAACTCGGGTGCTCACGCTGTCGTAGAAGGCGCAGGTGATCACTGTTGCGAGTACATGACGGGCGGCAACATTACTGTGCTTGGTGCAACTGGCGTGAACTTCGGTGCCGGCATGACCGGCGGCTTCGCCTATGTTCTGGATATGGACCGCACCTTTATCGATAAGTACAACAGCGAGTTGGTGGAGATACACCGGGTGAGCTCCGAGTATATGGAGCCCTACCGTAACCACCTTCGCGGCAATATCCGTGAGTACGTCGAGGAAACCGGTTCCGAGTGGGGAGAATACCTGCTCGAGAACTTTGTAGATTACGTTGGCAAGTTCTGGCTAGTGAAGCCCAAGGCGGCAGAATTCGATCGTCTGCTGTCACGTCTGCGCAATACCGACTAACGCGGGACAGGAATAAAATATGAGTAATCGTCTGGCAAACAACTTTCAGTTTATCGATGTCGGTCGTAATGACCCCGATAAGAAATCGCTGCAGTCGCGTAAAAGCGACTATGTGGAGATCTATCAGCCTTTCACCAAAGACCAGGCTGCTGAGCAATCCCATCGCTGTCTAGAGTGCGGCAACCCTTACTGCGAATGGAAATGCCCGGTCCATAACTTCATTCCCAATTGGCTGAAGCTGGTTTCAGAAGGTAATCTTTTTGAGGCGGCAGAGCTGAGTCACCAGACGAATACTTTGCCTGAGGTCTGCGGTCGGGTGTGTCCGCAGGACCGTCTGTGTGAGGGAGCCTGCACTCTGAATGATGGCTTTGGCGCGGTAACCATTGGTTCGTCGGAAAAGTATATTACGGATACTGCGCTGGCGATGGGTTGGCGGCCCGATCTGTCAGATGTGGTTCCAACCGGTAAAAAGGTAGCGATTATTGGCGCGGGCCCCGCAGGGTTGGGCTGTGCCGATATTCTTACTCGCAATGGCGTCCAGCCCGTGGTCTACGACAAGTACCCTGAAATTGGCGGCCTGCTAACGTTCGGTATCCCTGAGTTCAAGCTGGAGAAGGAGGTGATGACTCGCCGGCGGGAAGTGTTTGAGGGCATGGGAATCGAGTTTCGCCTGAACACCGAAATTGGCAAAGATGTCCATATCAGCGAGCTAATGGATCAGTACGATGCGGTTTTCATGGGGATGGGCACCTACACTTACATGAAAGGCAATTTCCCTGGAGAAAACCTGCCGGGGGTGTATGAAGCCCTGCCTTACCTGATTGGTAACGTGAATCATAATTTAGGTTTTGAACAGGATTCTCAGGATTACGTGAACCTTAAGGGCAAGCGCGTGATTGTTCTTGGCGGGGGTGATACCGCCATGGACTGTGTGCGCACTGCCGTGCGCCAGGGTGCAGACAAGGTGGTTTGCGCCTATCGCCGGGATGAAGAGAACATGCCGGGCTCGCGTCGCGAAGTAAACAACGCGCGTGAGGAAGGCGTAGAGTTTCTATTCAACCGCCAGCCCATAGAAGTGGTTGAGTATTTTGGTCAGGCCTGCGGCATTAAAGTTGTAGAGACCGAGTTGGGTGAGCCGGACGAAGGTGGCCGTCGCCGTCCCCAGCCGGTTCCTGGCAGCGAACAGGTGCTAGAGGCGGACGCCGTCATTATCGCCTTCGGTTTCCAACCCAACCCTCCGGTCTGGTTGGAAGAGGTTGCGGTAGAGACCAACGACTGGAAGGGCGTAGTTGCCGAAGAGGAACAAACCTATAAGTTCCAAACCAGCAATCCGAAAATATTTGCCGGTGGGGATATGGTGCGGGGCTCCGATCTGGTTGTGACCGCGATTTGGGAAGGGCGTGAGGCGGCTGAGGGAATTCTCGACTATCTCGAAGTTTAAGAGCGCTGTTTTAAAGAGCCCCTTTTCAAGGATTGGCTGCCGGTGGGGCAGCAAAAGAGTTAGATAACGTGGAAGCCCTATGACCGAGCTTAAGAACGACCGTTTTCTTCGCGCTCTGCAGCGACAGCCTGTAGACAGAACTCCCATTTGGATGATGCGCCAGGCAGGTCGTTACCTGCCAGAGTATCGCGCCACCCGTGAGCATGCGGGTTCATTCCTTGATTTGTGTAAAAATGCAGAGTTGGCCTGCGAAGTCACCATGCAACCTTTACGTCGCTATCCTATGGACGCGGCGATCTTGTTTTCCGATATTCTGACCGTACCCGATGCGCTTGGGTTGGGTCTCTACTTCGAAGAAGGCGAAGGTCCTAAATTTCACAAGACCGTTCGAAGCGAATCCGACTTAGCCGGCCTCAACAGTATTAAAGCCGATGATGATCTGGGCTATGTGATGAATGCGGTTCGCACGATTCGCAATGAACTGAACGGAAGCGTGCCTTTAATCGGTTTTACCGGCAGTCCGTGGACACTGGCAACCTACATGGTGGAAGGCGGCTCTTCCAAAGATTTTGCCAACGTAAAGACGATGGCTTATGACACGCCGGAACTGATGCACAACTTACTGTCACTGCTGTCTGACGCGGTATCGGATTATCTGGCGGCGCAAATTCGGGCCGGTGCGCAGGCTGTTCAAATTTTTGATACCTGGGGCGGCAGCCTCTCGGCGTCTGCGTACAAAGAATTTTCACTCAAGTACATGCAGCGGATTATTGCCCGCCTGCAGGCAGACCCCCAAACGCAAAACGTACCTGTAATCGTATTCACCAAAGGGGGCGGGCAATGGCTTAACGCGATTGCTGATTGTGGCGCCCAGGGAGTCGGGATCGATTGGACGACCGATATCTCGGTAGCGAAAGCACAGGTGGGTAACCGGGTTGCACTGCAAGGTAATATGGACCCATCCATGCTGTTTGCGTCACCGGCTCGAATTTGCGAAGAAGTGGGCTCAATACTGGCCGGTTTTGGTCACGGCAGTGGACATGTCTTCAATTTGGGACATGGCATCACGCCGGGAGTGAACCCCGATCACGTCACCGCCTTTGTCGATGCCGTCCAGGAGCTTTCCCCGCAATACCACCAAGGTTAATAGCTAGCCGCCGTCGCAACAAAAGTCGTGATTCATATCCAGTGCGGGAGCGTTAGTGGCCGGTCGTCCAACCACCTTGGCGGGCACGCCAGCAACGGTCGTATGCGGAGGGACTTCTTCCAGAACCACGCTTCCTGCGCCAACCTTGGCGCCTTCGCCCACACAGATATTACCTAGAATTTTTGCCCCGGCGCTGATCAGGACGCCATCGCCAATTTTGGGGTGACGGTCGCCGTCCTGCTTTCCCGTTCCCCCTAGAGTCACCGATTGCAGTATTGAAACATTGTTGCCAACGACTGCGGTTTCGCCGATGACCAGCCCAGTCGCGTGATCCAACATGATGCCCTGACCCATTCTTGCGGCAGGGTGGATATCCACACCAAATTCAACCGAGATTCTGTTTTGAAAAAATAGGCCCATGGATCGCCGGTTGTTGTGCCATAGCCAATGGGCGATGCGATGGCTCTGCAACGCGTGGTAGCCCTTGAAGTAGAGAAAGGGAATGTACAATTCATGACTGGCTGAGTCGCGGTCCACTACCGCCAGCAGGTCAGCGCGAATAGCCTCGCGTATTTCATCATCCGCGCGCATGGCCTGCAGCATGACTTCGCGCAGTAGCAGTGAAGTCACCGTTGGGCTGTCCAGTTGGCTGGCCAGGTGAAAGCTGAGGGCACACTCCAGAGTGTCATGATTAAGAATCGTGGAGTGCAGAAAGCTCGCCAGTACTGGCTCTTCCTGTGCGTGTTTCTCGGTCTCGGCACGAATTCGGTCCCAGACCTGGTCAGGTGGATTGACAGACATTACGGTTCCCCTTTGTGGACGAAGGACTTTAGCCTATAACGGCTAATCCGTCACTGTGGGCCGCTGTGACAACGCCACAGTGGGTGGCCGCTAAGACGGTACTTTTCTTCAAACAAGGTCAGTGCTGGTTCATTGGGAATTTGTGCAACTACGCCAAATCGACCCGCCAGAAACATCGCCATCCCAAACTCTTCCAGGTAAAGCTGCCAATTGGAGCGAACTTCGATTGCGCCACCCAGTGCTAGCAAAGTCGCGAAGCTGGCGTGCCCGTGAATTCTTCGCTGCAGGTGTTTACTTTTGGGCCACGGATTGGGGTAGAGCAAAAAATGGTTTGTAGGCCGATGTCCATCCTTGAGCAGAAGTTGCCATATGTCCTCTGCGTTCGCACGCAGCAGGAGGTAATTATCTGCACTGGCTGACACATGTTTACCGAGCCTATGGGCGGATTGGTCTATACCGACAATAAGGTGATTGGGGTAGCGGGCTGCCAGAACAGCGGTGCTCATCCCGGTGCCGCAGAAGGAGTCGAGAATCAAAGGGCGAGGGGAGCTTGATAGCGATTTCGCCAGTTCTGCATATGCCGCCTGCGAGTGCGGCGCAATGGGTCTCTTGAACTCACTCTCCAGATGGCGCCGTAAATTTTGCGCCAGCCGGGGGTGCACGCCTGCCTGATTACTGGTCACGGGTCGTGAAAAGTCAGCTTGGCGTTCTTGCTTCATGCGAGTGGAAGCCTTATTCCATTGATGTTCGTCACGGGGGTTGCCATCATAGCGCCTCATAATGCTCTGAGAACATAGCCTGGAACCCGTTAAATGCGAAAAGATCTACGCCCCTGGTGGCTAAAGAGGCTCTATCTGCGCTACCGCTATTGGTATGCAGAGTACTTTCTGCGACCGCAGTGCAAAAGTCTGGGGCCTTACCACACCATTATGAAGCCTTGGTACGTGAACATCTCGGGCAATAACATCAGCATTGGTCGCTCCTTTACGGCGATTGGTGAGCCCATGCATCAGGTGGAGGTCGGCGTTTGGGGGCGCGCGGAAGGGGAGGGACGCATTGATATTGGCGATTGCGTTCTGATGAGTCCCGGTTCACGAATCAGCGCATCCGATGAGGTGACTATCGGGGATGGCACCATGTTTGCCAACGGTGCCTACGTGACAGATTCCGACTGGCACATGATTTACGATCGCACTGAACGAGACCCTACACCCACACCTGTGCACATTGGCCGTAACTGCTGGTTGGGCGATGGCTCGGTGGTACTAAAGGGGGTGACCGTTGGTGAAAATTCTGTAGTGGCCGCTCGTGCCGTAGTGACCCGCGATGTACCGGCGAACGTGGTCGTTGCCGGAAACCCGGCAAAAGTGGTGAAGGAGTTGGATCCGGAGCGAGGTTTCGTGACCCGAATGGACTATTTTGCCAACCCGGCAGAGCTGGAACGCTTCTTTGACGCTATTAACGCAGAGGTGCTGGCGGGTAACAGTTTCTGGCGCTGGCTTTGGTCTGTTGTCTATCCGGCCTCGAAAATCGAGCGCTAATTTTCTGGATACAGTGTTTTAACGCCCTGGGCAGTACCCAGTAGCAGTACGTCCGCCGGTTTGAGCGCGAACAGCCCGTTGGTCACTACGCCGGTAATACCGTTGATTTTGGCTTCTGTGGCGAGTGGCTGCGGGATGCTGAAATTGTAGACGTCGAGAATAATGTTGCCGTTATCGGTTACGACGCCATCCCTGTAAACGGGATCTCCACCCAATTTAACCAGTTCTCTGGCGACGTGACTGCGAGCCATGGGTATGACTTCTACCGGCAGCGGGAACTGGCCCAGGGTGTGCACCAGCTTTGACTCATCCGCGATACAGATAAATTCTCGCGCCACTGCGGTGACGATTTTCTCACGAGTGAGTGCTGCGCCGCCGCCCTTGATCAACTGCAGCGCAGCGTTACTCTCGTCAGCGCCATCAATGTAAAAGTCGACCTGGTCGACCGCATTGAGGTCGTAAACGGGAATACCGTGCTTTTTGAGGCGCTCAGCGGATGCTTCGGAGCTGGCAACGGTGGCATTGATGGTGCCGCTAATATCAGCCAGACAATCGATAAACAGGTTAGCGGTAGAACCGGTGCCTATGCCCAATACGGTGTCGTCATCGATTTTTGGCCGCACGTAATCCAGGGCGGCCTGTGCCACTGCTTGTTTTAGTTGATCCTGGTCCATTGGCGAGTCACTTTTCTTTTTTGGCGGTAAGCCATTATAGAACACGGGCTTTTTGCCGACAGCATTAATCCGGCATATCAGGGCTGGAAATATCCTCATGCTTCTTTAAGATTGCCCGTCCGCCCCAAAAACTGGAATCAGGCCATGCCGCAGTCTTATGTAAAGCGTATTCTCGACGCCCGAGTGTACGATGTCGCGCGCGAGACTCCGGTGGATCAGGCGGACCTGATGTCCAGACGCCTTGAAAACCGTGTGTGGTTGAAGCGCGAAGATCTCCAGCCAGTGTTCTCGTTTAAGCTGCGCGGCGCCTACAACAAGATGAACCGATTGAGCGATGAGCAGCGCGCATTGGGTGTAGTGGCGGCCTCGGCAGGCAATCATGCCCAGGGTTTGGCCATGGCAGCTGACAAAATGAACGTTAAGGCTACCATTGTGATGCCGCGCACCACGCCTCAGATCAAGGTGGATGCAGTTAGGGACCGCGGTGCAAAGGTGATTTTGCGCGGCGATTCCTACGATGAGGCAGCGGAACATGCTGCGAAACTGGTTGAGGAAAAGGGCATGACCTACGTTCATCCCTTTGACGATCCTGATGTGATCGCCGGTCAGGGCACGGTCGGCATGGAGATCGTACGTCAGCACGAGCAGCCATTGGACGCCATCTTTGTACCGGTGGGCGGCGGCGGACTGCTCGCAGGCGTTGCAGCATTCGTAAAGTACGTGTGGCCTGAAACTCGCGTTATCGGCGTTGAACCAGAGGATGCCGCCTGTCTGAAGTTGGCCCTGGAAAAAGGCCGGAGGGCTGTGCTCCCGGAGGTAGGGCTGTTTGCCGATGGTTGTGCGGTGGCCCAGGTCGGCAAGGAAACCTTTCGAGTGATCAGGGGACTGGTTGACGAGGTGATTACTGTCGGCACCGACGAAATGTGCGCGGCTATCAAGGATATCTTCGAGGATACACGCAGCATCGCTGAGCCAGCGGGTGCACTTGCCCTGGCGGGCCTTAAGCATTACGTCGAGCGTGAAGAGATACAGGGGCAGGACCTGTTGGCTATTGTGAGCGGTGCCAATACCAACTTCGATCGCTTGCGCTATATCTCAGAGCGCACCGAGATTGGCGAGCAGCGCGAGGCGGTGATTTCGGTCACCATTCCGGAAAAGCCCGGCAGCTTTCGCTCGTTCTGCAATGCACTGGGTCGCAGGAATATTACCGAGTTCAATTACCGTTATGCGGGTCCCGGCTCGGCACAGGTTTTTGTTGGTCTCTCGGTCATTCCGGGCGGACAGGATTTGGCTGAACTCATTAGCAAACTGGAGCAAAAAGGGTATTCAGCAGAGGACCTCACCGACAACGAGGTCGCCAAGCTACACATTCGCTATATGGTAGGCGGGCACGCTCCTGGTGAGCTCGATAATGAACGAGTGTATCGGGTGGAGTTCCCGGAACGTCCGGGTGCCATGGCCAAGTTTTTGTCCGGGCTTGGACAGCGCTGGAATATTTCAATGTTTCACTACCGTAATCACGGCGCCGCCTACGGTCGAATCCTTGTTGGGATACAGGTCCCTCTGAGCGAAAAGCGAGAGTTCACCCGAGTGCTGGAGGAAATCGATTATCGTTTCTGGGATGAGACAGATAACCAGGCCTATCAGCTCTATCTGGGTCAACGCGAGGCGAATGGGGCAGATGGGCGAGAAAAATCGTCTAAAAAGTGAATTTAATGTCCGAGCCTTGTAGACATTTTCTCTTTCTGTGAAATAATTACAAAAGTTAGTGGTTATTCCCAACTAGCAATAATAACGATGAAGACCTCACAGAAGAGTCTCATCCGGGCGTGGTTAAGAGAGTGATATACAGTGAAGCGTAAGCCAGATTTAATGCTCATCCTGATGGCAGTGTTCGGCATAGGGGTAGCATTTACCCTGATATTGCCGATGACAGCAAATGATACAGTGGCGGCTCCGGCCTCTGAACTTCAGGCAGGCGTCCTAGTGCAGGACTGATTGTTATCGTGCTACTTGCCTTGGCACTCGATCAGGGCGCTCTCTGTCACGATAAAATCCATGCGAATGTCCCAAGGGTCCGTGACTAGGTCATCAACCCGTTGCATTTCGAAAGCGACTCCTACTTTGATGACATGGGCAGCAGTGGCAAGACTGCGATCATAATACCCGCCCCCCATACCCAGCCTTTGACCTCCTACGCCCCACCCAACTAATGGCATTAATACGATGTCTAGCGCCTCAGCGGTGCAAGCGGTGGTTTGTGGTTCGGGGATACCAAAGTGATTTTCCCGCAGCTCGCCGGACGCCTCCCAGGGTGCGAACAGCAGTGTCTTGTCCTGTTGAATCACGGGTAAGTAAGGCGCTCTCTTAGAAAGATACAATGCTTTGGCCACCAGAGAAGGGTCGGCCTCTCCGTCGCTGGCAAAGTAGATGGCAACTCTGGATGCATCCTCCCAGCCCGGAATCGCGGTGACATTGTGGGCAAGCCCGATGGCGGCGAGATCGCGCTGCCGTTGAGGCACGGCTTTTCTGCGCAAGCGCAGTTGCTGGCGGAGTTCGGGTTTAGATTGATGAGGCTTCTGCATGAATAAAAAGATTCCCAACGCACCGCTGACAGGGCTGCCCTTGAACCCGACGGTTCAAGGTGGAGGTACCTGCACTGCATAAGGCTTTCCGGTCAGGCCGGACTTGCACACCAACAGTGACGAGACACCCCCGGGTGTAAATTTATCGGCTCGAGGACTGCCGATCTGGCGCATGCGCCAGGAATCCAGCGAGAGTATAGCTCAGGGAGGGGAGTGAAATCGCTCTTGAAATTCCCCGTCAATTGGGGAAGGGATTAGCCGATTTCCAGCTGCCTTAATTGGTACAGGGCGTCATCCAGCTTGCGATTGAGACCGTCTACCGCGCCTGAATCTGGCGCAGGACTCGCGGTATCACTGTGTTCCGAGGCCTGTAGCAGTTCGTAGCTTATGTTCAGCGCGGCCATCACGGCGATGCGTTCCAGTCCGATCACCTTGCCGGTCTCTCGAATACTGCGCATTTGTTTGTCCAGGTATTTTGCAGACACGACCAGTTGTGACTCTTGCTCTTCCGGGCAGGCGACCTGGTAGTCCTTGTCTAAAATTTTTACCGTGACGGTGTGGGGTTGGTTCACCGAGTTACTCCATTGTGCGCAGGCGATTAATCATGGCTTCTACTTTTGAGCGGGCAAGTTCGTTTTTATCAATCAGGTCTTGCCGCTCTTGTTGCCAGCCAGCGTTCTCCGCTTTGAGCAGTTGGTTTTCCCTGTTCAGTTCGTTACACAAGTCGATCAACTGGTCGATCTTTTGTGCCAGGGCCTGCAGTTGCTTATCCGCCATGGAGTTTTACTGGTGTTAGTCTTGTAGGGACTTTACTATAAGGGCGGTTCCGATTGAGGTCAACGGAACAAAAGTAATGAAAATCAATGGCCTGCCAAGCTTTGTTAGTTTTGTGTTGTAACTTCAGCCCGGCCACCGGGACATGTCTTTCAGGAAATCGCCATGTTTGATCCATTCGGAGATGAAATCGGGGTCTTTGACATCGATGAATTGGCCAATCACTTGCTTGAACAGGGCCTTGAGTCCTCCCCTTCCAGTTTGCATGGCTGCCTGTGCGGGCTGCTGGCTGCAGGCGCTCCCGCTCAGGCTGAAGCTGGGCTCGCGCTGATGAGTCAGGCGTTGGAGATTAACCTGCACGGTGAGCTTGCCGGACAAATGTTGCAGCTTTATCAGGTGACCGGCGCCGCCCTTGAGGACGAGGAGTTCGACTTCCATCCTCTGCTGCCGGATGACGATGTCGACATTGAAACGCGCACTATTGCCGTCGCTGATTGGGCTAATGGTTTCCTCACTGGCTTTGCGCAGGTCAATCAGGCCCAGGTCGGGCAGGATAGCAGCGAGATTCTCAGAGATTTTGCGGCGATAGCTGAGGCGGACGTCGACGAAGATAGTGATGAAGAAGAGGCGGAAAGCGCTTTTATGGAGATTGTTGAATACCTGCGCTTTGCGACGCTAAATGTCTTTATGGATAGCCGCTCTCAAGATACCGACAGAGAACAACCCTCCCTGCATTAAGATAACCTATGTTAGTTCTGCTTTTCCCTGTTTGGGCTCTCCACTATGAAGATAAGCAATAGCGAATACGCCCGGCGTCGACGCAATCTGATGGCGCTCATGGAAGCCAACAGTATTGCCATTATCCCTTCCGCGGCAGAGTCTCACCGTAGCCGTGATACTGAGTACCCTTTTCGCCAGGATAGCGATTTTTATTATCTCACTGGCTTTAAAGAGCCAGAAGCCGTGCTGGTGTTAATCCCCGGCAGGGCCCACGGTGAGTTTGTAATGTTCTGCCGCGAACGCGATAAAACGAATGAACTTTGGCACGGCAACCGTGCGGGCCCCGATGGTGTTTGTCAGCAGTTTGGCGCTGACGACGCATTTCCCGTGGGCGATGTGGACGATATTCTGCCGGGCCTGATCGAAGGTCGAGAGCGGGTTTACTACTCCATGGGCCGCAGCTCCAGCTTCGATCGCCAGATAATGGATTGGGTCAATAGTATTCGCAGCAAGCAGGCGACCGGTGCAGTTCCGCCGGGAGAATTCACCGACCTTGACCACATGCTTCATGATCTGCGATTGATCAAAAGCGCTGCTGAGCAAAAACTCATGCGCCGGGCTGGAGAGATCACCGCGGGTGCCCACAAGCACATCATGCAGCATTGCCAGCCGGGCATGTTCGAATACGAATTGGAGGGTGAACTACATCATCAGTTTGTACGCGGCGGCGCTCGTTATCCTGCCTACCTCAGTATTGTTGGCAGTGGTCGCAATGGCTGCACTCTGCACTATGTTGAGAACAGCGCGAAAATGCGTGACGGAGATTTGGTGCTGGTGGATGCCGGCTGTGAGTTTGAATATTACGCGGCAGACGTGACCAGGACTTTCCCGGTAAACGGCAAATTCAGTGACGAGCAGCGAGCCATCTACACCATTGTTCTGGCAGCCCACGAGGCCGCGATTGCCGAAATTGCCGCAGGAAATCATTGGAATCAATCTCATGACGCTAGTGTCCGGGTTATTACCGCCGGCCTTGTCGAATTGGGGTTGTTGCAAGGTGAGGTCGAAGCTTTAATTGAGGCTCAGGCCTATCGCGATTTTTACATGCACCGAGTGGGACACTGGCTCGGCCTCGATGTACACGATGTGGGTGATTATCGCGTGGGTGACGAGTGGCGTTTGTTGGAGACCGGCATGGTAATGACTATTGAGCCTGGCATTTATATCGCGCCGGATAATAAAAACGTGGCGCGCAAATGGCGCGGCATCGCTGTGCGTATTGAAGATGATGTGCTGATTACAAAGCACGGATGCGAAGTTCTCACTGCTGGCGCGCCACGAACGATCGAAGACATCGAGGCGACGATGTTGGCGGCCTCTTCATGAGCGACACCTTCGACATTGTGATTGCCGGGGGCGGCATGGTGGGTATCAGTCTGGCCCTTTATCTGGGGGAAGTGCTGCCCAATGAGAGCAGGATCTGCCTGGTTGAGGGCTATCCTTTTCCTGAACCGTTACCAGGTCACAAGCCTGAGTATCATCCTTCCTTTGATGCCCGTTCTACGGCGCTCAGTTACAGCAGTAAATTAATTTACCAGCGTCTGAAGATTTGGCAGGACCTGCAACAATGGCTCTGTCCTATTGAAAGTATTCATGTTTCCAACCGCGGACGCTTCGGGAGTACCTTGCTGGAGGCGAAAGATCATGGCTGGTCAGCCCTTGGTTATGTGGTTGAGAACGCCTGGTTGGGTGCGACGCTGGCGCAGGCGTTGCATAAGCAGGGGCGGATCGAACTGATCAGCCCTGCAAAGGTGATTGATGCCCAGCCCGACGACGCAGGGGTTTGTTTGAGTATCGAAGGTAAGCGGGAACGTAAGATCAATACCCGGCTTCTGGTAGTGGCCGATGGTGCTGCCTCCGGCTTACGTGAAAAACTAGGCGTGGCCGTTAGCGAAAAGCCCTATCGCCAGCATGCTCTGGTGGCTAATGTAGGCTTTGCCGAGCCGCATCAGGGCTGTGCCTTTGAGCGCTTTACCCCAACTGGCCCGGTGGCCTTGCTGCCCTTACTGGGTGTGAATGGTGTGAGTAACCGAAGTGGGTTGGTCTGGACCGTCGCAGCGGAGGAGGCGGAGCATCTGCTGGAGTGTTCGGAAGAGGACTTTCTTGAGGCGCTGCAGAAGCGGTTCGGGTATCGACTTGGGCGGTTGCAACAAGTGGGGGAAAGGCACGGTTATCCACTGTCATTAGTTAAATCGGGTGAGCAGGTGAGGCAAGGAGTGGTCGTGATGGGCAATGCGGCCCACGCGTTGCACCCGGTTGCTGGGCAGGGTTATAACCTGGCTCTGCGTGATGTCGCTGAGCTGGCGCAGGTGCTGAGCGCTGCTCAAAAGGGCGGCGAAAACTATGGCGATCTGCAGGTTTTGCAGCGTTATGAGGAGCGTCAGCAGGACGATCAGCAGCGAACCATTGAGTTCAGTGATCGCTTGCCGTCTTTGTTCATGGTCGCTGACCCTGTGATTGGCCTGGCCAGAGATCTGGCGCTGTCAGGACTGGATCTGGCGCCAGCACTGAAACGCAATTTTGTGAATCACGCGGCGGGCGTTGCCGCGATGGGAGAATAAATGGCGGCGGCGCGGAAATTTGATGTGGTGATTATTGGTGCTGGCATTGCGGGTAGCGCCCTGGCGGTTGCACTGGCCGGACAGGGCTTGTCGCTGGCCCTGGTTGAAGCACAACCTCTTGAGCGGAAACCGCTGCCAGAAGACGCCTCTCTGGAAAATTTTGATGCTCGGGTGAGTGCGCTCACTCCCCGGTCTGTTCGGTTACTGCAGGCCTTAGGTGCATGGGATGCAATTGCTGCTTACCGGCATTGTCCCTACGGACACATGACGGTTTGGGATGCTGATGGTACCGGTCGAATCGAATTTGACTGCGCTGAAATCAAAGCGTCGACGCTGGGTTACATTGTTGAAAACCGGGCCATTGTGGATGGTTTGCTGGTAGCGATGGATGCTGCGCCGGGTATCCACCGATACAACCCTGATCGACTGGAAAGTTGTCAACGACAGGATGATGGCACCATAGAACTTCGTCTTGAAAGTGGTGAAGTCGTTGAGGCGGGTTTGCTGGTGGGCGCTGATGGCGCGCTCTCTCGCGTTCGGGAAATGCTGAATTTTAAAACGCGGGAGTGGGACTACGGGCATCAGGCCTTAGTGTGCACGGTACAAACGGCTCAAGCACACCAGTCCACCGCCTGGCAGCGTTTCCTGCCCAGTGGTCCGCTGGCCTTTTTGCCCCTGCCAGGGGCAGAAGATCGCCACTACTGTTCTATTGTGTGGTCGCTCACAGACGATAGAGCAGCCGAAATTCTGGCATTGGATGACTCGGCTTTCTGTGCTGAATTAAGTCGGGTTTTCGAGGGTAATCTTGGCGGAGTTGTGGGTGCCAGCGCGCGTTTTGCGTTTCCGCTCAGGCAGCGTCATGCGGTTGATTATATTCAACCGGGAGTTGCCCTGGTCGCTGACGCCGCACATACCATTCATCCGCTGGCGGGCCAGGGTATCAACTTGGGTTTACAGGACGTGGCTGCCCTTGCCGAAGAATTATTGGCGGCTCATGCCAGAGGTCTGGAGCCAGGCCAGCTGGAGGTGTTGGCACGCTATCAGCGTCGTCGCAAGGGAGATAACCTTTTGATGATGGGCGCCATGGACGGGTTTAAGCGCCTGTTTGAACAAGAAGCATTGCCGCTTAGGTGGCTTCGTAACGCCGGCATGCGCAGCGTTGCCCGGGTGGCGCCCCTTAAACAGCGCTTAATGCGACAGGCGATGGGGATTGGCTAATCCGTTGGCTGAGTTGTGTTTCAGCAACCTGCCGTTAGAATGAGCCGCTCAGCTTCATACCATTGATCAAAGTAAGGAGGCTCCATGAGTCAGACACCAAGCGAACTGAAGTATGCCAGCAGCCACGAATGGGCGCGCCTGGAAGAAGATGGCACTGTGACTATCGGTATTTCCGATCACGCCCAAGACGCTCTGGGCGATGTGGTGTTTGTTGAAGTTCCTGAAGTGGGTAGTTCACTAGCGGCGGGTGAAGAGGCTGGCGTTGTAGAGTCAGTTAAGGCCGCTTCTGATATTTATGCTCCGGTGGGCGGTGAAGTTCTGGCGGTAAACGAGTTGCTGGAAGACGAACCCGAAACTGTCAATTCAGATCCCTACAATGATGGTTGGTTCTTCAAGCTTCAACCGGCTGATGCCAGTGAACTCGAAGCTCTGCTCAACGCTGAAGACTACCAGAGCAAGTGCGACGAAGAAGACTAAGCGCTTCTCCCGGGTTCAGTTGAGCCTCTGATTATGATGACTCACGATCTTTTCCTGCGCAAAGGCGCGGACCGCCGCTTGCGCGGCGGGCACCTGTGGGTGTATTCCAATGAAGTAGACACCAAGCGCTCCCCGCTAGGCGACTTTCAACCGGGTGATCCCGTTTGTGTTCGCAGTGCAGATGGTTCGCTGTTGGGGTCTGCCTACATGGAACCTCAAACGCTTATCTGTGCTCGAATATACGCGCCAGGGCGAGAGCAGGTATTGAACGCTGAGTTCTTTGCACAGCGTATTGAGGCCGCTCTTGAGGGTCGCGACGCGGCCTTTACCAAGCCGTATTATCGTTTGGTCTACGGTGATAGTGATTTGTTGCCGGGTGTTGTTATTGATCGCTTTGGTCCCTACCTGGTGGTGCAACTCAACAATGCTGGCGTCGAACGCTATCAACAGCCATTGCTTGAGGCGCTGAAAGAATGCCTGCGTCCTGAAGGAATTCTGCTGCGCGGTGACAGTCGTAGCCGCCGCGAGAGCGGCCTGAGCGAAGGCATCGAAGTTGTTTTAGGCAGTGTGCCAGACGAGGTTCCACTGGAGGAGAACGGCGTACAATTTTTAGCGCCGGTCCACTCGGGTCAAAAGACAGGCTGGTTTTACGATCACCGAATGGCTAGAGCAAGACTGGCCTCATGGGTTAACGGAAAATCGGTACTGGATGTTTACAGCTACATTGGTGGCTGGGGTATTCAGGCGGGAGCGTTTGGCGCCCGCAGTGTGTGTTGCCTGGACAGTTCTGCGACCGCTCTTGAGGGCGTTGTGGCGAATGCTGAGCTGAACAACATTGCGAGCAAAGTCTCTGTGCGCCAGGGTTCAGCGCCGGAAACGATGAAGCAAATGCTCGCCGAGGGGCTGTCCTTTGATGTTGTAGTCCTGGATCCGCCAGCGTTCATTCAAAGACGCAAAGACATCAAAAAAGGCATTACGGCGTATCGACGTATCAATGAACTCGGGCTGCGCTTGCTGAACCCCGGCGGCCTGTTGGTTTCTGGTTCCTGTTCAATGCACCTCACCCGGGCAGATCTTATGTCGGCCATGCAACAGGCGGCGATTCGGGCAGATTGTCAGTTGAGAGTGGTGGAGCAGGGCGCACAAGGGCCTGATCACCCGGTGCATCCAGCGATTCCGGAGACGGAATATCTTAAAGCCGTATTTGCTCGCAAACTGTAAAGCCCATCAATGGCCTTTTTTAATCCCGCAGTGAAATGACTGGCCAGCCGGCCTCGCTAGCGCGCGCCAGTAGGGTGTCGTCCGGGTCGACCGCGACCGGTTTGTCTATTTGCTCTAATAAGGGCAGGTCATTGTGGGAGTCGCTGTAAAAGTAAGCGCCTTCAAGGGATATGTCCCTGCCCCTTAGCCATTCTTCCAACCGCGTTACTTTGCCCTCTTTGTAGGAGGGTGTGCCGGTTGGCTCTCCGGTATACAAGCCATCGATGATCTCTGCTTCGCACGCCAGAAGGTCGTCAATACCAAGTGCCGTAGCAATAGGCCGGGTAATAAATGCATTCGTCGCGGTAATAATGAGCAAGTCATCACGGCTATTTCGATGGTTGGCAATGAGTTGCTGGGCCTTGGGCAGCATGATCGGTGAAATCATGGTGCGCATGAAGTCTTCATGCCATGCCGCCAGTATCTCTGGCGATTGGCCCTTCAGTGGGGCCAGGGCGAAACGCAGGTAGGCGTCTATATCCAGATTGCCAGATTGGTAATCCGCGTAAAACTGGTCGTTGAGGGCGGAAAATGCTGTGCTATCGACCAGACCCCTTGCGCAGACGAATTCGCCCCACAGGTGGTCGCTGTCGCCTCCTATCAGGGTGTTATCAAGGTCAAAAATCGCCAGGGCCATAGCGTGTGCTCGTGAGTAAAGGGCGGCAGCATAGCGCTAGGGAGTGCGGGAGTAAATTTCTCAGGGAGTAGAAAGTGTGGAACAATGTCTGGTTCATGGATACAAATAACGAAAAATCGTGATTGATAAAGACGGCTTCCGTCCAAATGTAGGAATCGTGCTGGCCAATAGTCAGGGTCAGGTGCTCTGGGCTCGACGCGTGGGTGGGCGCGATGCATGGCAGTTCCCCCAAGGTGGTATTAACCGAGGCGAGTCCCCGGAAGAAGCGCTCTACAGGGAATTGGAAGAAGAAGTGGGTCTGGGCCCTGAGGCCGTTGAGGTGCTCGGCGTGACCCGCGGTTGGCTGCGCTATCGGCTACCCAAGCGCTTTGTTCGCAAGGGGCAAAAGCCGCTCTGCATCGGTCAGAAGCAAAAGTGGTTTCTGTTGAGAATGTTAGCGGACGACGATGCAGTGCGGCTGGACCTCAATGACAAACCTGAATTCGATCACTGGCAGTGGGTCAGCTACTGGTACCCGCTTAACGAGGTGATTTCTTTCAAGCGAGAGGTCTACCGCAGAGCAATGAAAGAATTGGCCCTGCCGCTGGGGCGCCATACGCAGGAGTATGATGAGCGTCTGCAAAGAGATGCCCATGCTTGAGACGCTTCGCCAAATCGTTCAGGAAGTTAATGCAGCCAATGGGCTGGAAGATGCCCTGGGGATTATTGTGCGCCAGGTCCGAGTGGCCATGGGCACCGAAGTGTGCAGTATCTACCTGCGGGAACCCGGCGGCGATCGCTTCATTTTCCGTGCAACAGAGGGGCTTAATCAGGAGCAGGTAGGTGTTGCCAGCCTTGCTTCGGGTGAGGGCCTGGTCGGTACCGTAGCAGAACGAGAAGAACCGCTTAATCTGGAAAATGCGGAAAGCCATCCCAGTTTCCGCTTTTTCCCGGACATGGGTGAAGAGCATTTCGATGCTTTTCTGGGCGTCCCGATTATTCACCAACGGGACGTTCTTGGTGTCCTGGTCGTGCAGCAGGCTGAGCATCGACGCTTCGACGAAAGCGAAGAAGCATTCCTGGTAACGATGTCTGCGCAGCTCGCCGCAGTTATCGCCCATGCGCGGGTGACAGGTGCCGTCGATTCAGACGAGGTGGCAGAGGGGGCCCCAGCCAAGATCGGGGGCGTGCCAGGAGCGCCGGGTATCGCAATTGGTACCTGTGTCGTAGTGTCGCCTATTGCCGATCTTTATGCCGTGCCGCGCAAAATGGTAGAAGACCGCAGGGCAGAGCTGCATGCTTTTCGGTTTGCCCTCGACCGCGTTCGGGAAGACATCCAGGGCGTTGCGGATAATCTGGGCGGTGAGCTGAGCCCCGAGGATCACGCCCTGTTTGATGTCTACCTGGGTATTCTGGATGACTCCTCCATCGGCAGGGAAGTGGTCGGTCTGATCAAGGCTGGCAACTGGGCCCAGGGCGCTCTCAGCAAGGTGATGATTGAACACATTCGTCACTTTGAACGCATGGAGCACAGCTACCTCAAAGAGCGTGCGGTGGATGTCAAAGACCTCGGCACCCGGGTGCTTTCATATTTGCAGGCTTCGAACAAGGAAGAGCAGGTGTTTCCCGATAACGCCGTGCTGGTGGGTGAAGAACTGACAGCCTCGTCGCTTGGGGAAATTCCCCGCGAAAAGTTAGCGGGACTGATTTCGGTTCGAGGCTCCGGAAACTCCCATGTCGCCATTCTTGCTCGCGCAATGGGAGTGCCCACGATCATGGGGGCAGTGGACCTGCCCTACACCCGTCTGGAAGGCCGCAGCGTTGTTATTGATGGTTATAACGGCACGGTGCATCTCAATCCCCGGCCAGAGGTGCTGTCGCGCTTCAAAGAGGTATTGGACTCAGACCGGGAGCTCAACAAGGACCTGGAGTCACTGCGTGATGAGCCCTGCGTGACGCTTGACGGTCATCGCATGCCGCTTTGGGTTAACACGGGGCTGATGGCCGATGTGGTGCGATCACTGGAGCAGGGCGCCGAGGGTGTTGGCCTTTATCGTACCGAGGTTCCCTTCTTGTTGCGTGAGCGTTTCCCCTCTGAAGAAGAGCAGCGCCAAATTTATCGCAATCAGTTAGAGGCCTTTGCTCCTCGGCCGGTCACCATGCGAACCCTGGATATTGGCGGTGACAAATCGCTGCCTTATTTCCCTATTGAAGAAGACAACCCCTTCCTTGGATGGCGGGGAATACGAGTCACTCTGGACCACCCTGAGATATTTCTCTCGCAGGTGCGCGCCATGCTTAAAGCCAACGCTGGTCTGGGTAACCTGAGAATTATGCTGCCGATGATATCCAGTGTGTCGGAGCTTGATGAGGCGCTGGAGCTGATACATCGCAGCCACCGAGAGGTGGTGCAGGAAGGGGTTGCGACAGAACTGCCCAGTATTGGTGTGATGGTGGAAGTACCTTCAGCGGTTTATCAGGCGCGCGCGCTGGCCAAGCGGGTAGATTTCCTGTCAGTAGGCTCTAACGATTTAACCCAGTACTTGCTTGCGGTCGACCGCAACAATGCTCGGGTGGCCGACCTCTATCATTCACTGCACCCAGCGGTTCTGCATGCGCTTCGGGATGTGGCGGCGGCGGCACGCGCAGAAGGCAAGAATGTGGGTATTTGCGGTGAACTGGCGGGCGACCCAGAGGGCGCCGTTCTGCTGCTGGCCATGGGCTATGACATGTTGTCGATGAACGCCACGAGCTTGCCGAAGGTGAAAAAAGCGCTGCGCAATGTCAATCTACTCGAGGCTCAACAATTGCTGGCTGAAGCCCTGCAACGGGAGGAGCCTGCAGACATTCATAACCTGCTTGAGCGTTTCCTAGCTGAGCATGGCATGGAGCGGTTTATTCACAACCCGGTCGAATAGAAGACTGAAACGCTTCTTCCACGGTCCCTATGGCCCCGCCTTGGGCGTCAAAGTTCTTTTCCGCCCAATGGCACTTTCCGCCTGCGGTTTTCCAGAACGTTGTGGTGGCGCGCGTGCCATAGCTTTCACTGACGATAAACTGGGCTGACAGCAGCTCCTCCATTTCTGAGTTCATCCCTTGTAGGTCAAGTTGCTCCTTACTGGCGAGCTGACGATTGGCAACCACCGCTTCAAGGGCGCGGTGTTCAATGGGGTCTTCAAGAGCATCGGCCAGCGCTTGTTTTCCCCTTAGAACCTTTGGCCAGGGGGTGTCCAGTGAGGCATTGCTAAGGCCGTAGATCCCCGGCGGTAATTGCTTTGGCCCTCTGGCTGCCGAGGGGCCACTGTTGCTGATGCACCAGAGCTGGTCGCCTTCAGCCAACAGCAGGTTAAAGCCCGCGTAATCTTCCGCTGCCAGTGACACCGCCTCAAGGTACTGCTGGGTTGATGATTCCTTTTGCAAATAGTCGATAACCAGGTCTCCCCTGGACTTGGGTGCAGGTCTGGTTGCATCAGGGTCACGGTAATTGGTGACCGCGGCGAAACGTCCGCTTCGATTAACGCCCATCCAGGTGCCTCCCGCCTGCAGATCCCGGCCGGCCAGTATGTCCGGTTGCTCGGGCCAAAACTGGGAAGCCCGGGTGGGGCGTTGATGAAACTCATCCCGATTGGCGGCAACGATAAGCGGGTAATCGCGGTTCACTTGGTGGGCAAACAGTATTAGGCACATCGTGGGCTGTATTACTCCTCTAGATTCTGGGAAACAATTGTGAATCCCGAGCACGTGCATAATAATACGTTCTTATCCTGATGGTTTGTTCATGCTGCCTTATCCCGAAATTGATCCCGTTGCGCTGGCCCTGGGTCCGCTGAAAATACATTGGTACGGCCTTGCCTACCTTACTGGCATTGCCGTTGCCTGGTGGTTGGCGATCAGACGGTGTCGGGAGCCCTGGAGTCCGATAAAACGCGACCAGGTGGATGACCTGGTATTTTATGCAGCCCTAGGTATCGTCCTGGGGGGCCGTATCGGCTATACCTTTTTCTATGGCGGCCAACGCTTGATTGAGGACCCCACCTGGGCTCTGCGCTTGTGGGAAGGCGGCATGTCCTTTCACGGTGGCTTTATTGGTGTGCTGCTGGCTATGTACCTGTTTGCGCGGAAGCAACAGGTGCCGTTTTGGCGAATCATGGATTTCGTGGCTCCGCTGGTGCCGATTGGTCTAGGCCTTGGCCGACTGGGCAATTTTATTGGCCAGGAGCTGTGGGGAAGGCCTACTGACGCCCCCTGGGCAATGATATTTCCGGCGGATCCATTGCAACTTGCTCGGCACCCGTCTCAGCTCTATGAGTTTGCTCTGGAAGGGGCCCTGCTGTTTGGCCTGTTGTTCTGGTTTTCTTCGCGTTCGCGACCGACCTGTGCCGTGTCCGGAATTTTTTCCCTGGGGTATGGCTGCGCACGGTTCTTTGTCGAGTTCTTTCGCGAGCCGGACGCGCATATCGGTTATGAGCTTTTCGGCTGGATGACCCGTGGCCAAATTCTTTGCCTTCCCATGATGGTCGTTGGCATCACTCTGTTATATGTCGCTTACAAGGGCGGCTCTGCTAAGGCGCAAAGCGCAACTGGAACACAGTAAATGAAGCAATACCTAGATCTTCTGCAGGACATTCTGGATAGCGGCGTTAGCAAAGGCGATCGCACCGGTACGGGAACTCTCTCGGTCTTCGGGCGCCAGTATCGCCACGACCTCGCTGATGGGTTTCCTCTGCTTACAACCAAAAAACTGCACTTGAAAAGCATTATCAATGAGCTGATCTGGTTTCTTAACGGAGAAACCAATACCGCTTGGCTCAAGGAGAATGGCGTTTCTATCTGGGATGAGTGGGCGACTCCGGAGGGCGACCTCGGGCCCATTTATGGCGCTCAGTGGACGGCCTGGCCAACGAAGGATGGGGGCAGTGTCAACCAGATCGATTACGTCGTAGAGTGCTTGAAAAACAACCCCGACAGCAGGCGCATTCTGTTTCATGGCTGGAATGTGGAGTACCTGCCGGACGAAAAAGTCAGCCCACAGGATAACGCCAGGGCCGGGCGTATGGCGTTGCCACCGTGCCACTTGCTGTATCAGTTTTATGTTGCCGGAGGGCGACTCTCAGCTCAGCTGTATATTCGCTCTAGCGATTCCTTCCTCGGGCTTCCCTACAACACCGCCAGTCTGGCGGCGTTGACCATGATGCTTGCCCAGCAATGCGATCTTGAACCCGGTGAGATTATTATCACTACCGGAGACTCGCATCTTTACAGTAATCATATGGAGCAGGTTCGAGAGCAGCTGTCGCGGGAGCCCCGAGCACTGCCCAGGCTAAAAATTCTACGGCGCCCTGAGAGTATTTACGACTATCGATTCGAAGACTTTGAATTGCAGGATTACAATCCCCACGGGCATATCTCCGCCCCTGTAGCGGTCTGATTTTTCGGTGATTGAGCTCGCTATCATTGTTGCAGCTGCTGAAAATGGCGTTATCGGTAGAAACAATGCTTTGCCGTGGCACCTGCCAGAGGATTTGCAATATTTCAAACGCGTCACGATGGGTAAGCCCATTGTCATGGGCCGCAAAACGTTTGAGTCGATAGGGCGCCCGCTTCCCGGACGTACCAATATCGTGATCACCAGGGACCAAGATTGGACCGCGGATGGGGTGAAAGTGGTGCACAGCCTAGAGGATGCGGTCACTCTGGCTGCTGACGTTGGACTGATTGATGGCGCCACAGAATTGATGGTGATCGGGGGTGCTGAGATATACGCAGCGGCATTGCCGCTGGCAGACCGACTTTACCTAACCAGGGTTGATGCTGAGGTGGAGGGCGACGCCTGGCTGCCGGAAATAGACTGGACCCAATGGCGTGAGGTGTCGCGGCAGTCCCATCAGGCGAGTGAGGGTAATCCTTACGACTACAGTTTCGTTGTATTCGAGCGCTGATTATCGGTTCTAAGGCTCAGACGTTATGTGTTACCAGTGCTTTGGGCTTTTTGGGTAAGTGTTACCGTAATACCCATCTAGGGTGTCTGCCCCGTTATAGGTACGCAGAAAATTGGAAAACGGGTTCCATTTGGTTTAAATTCGCCTCCTCGGTTTACCGACTCTGGTTTTTCCACTATATAAATAGTTCAGATACCGGTTTTATCAGAGCCGATTCTTTTTGTTGGACACAGGAAACACGATTCCCATGACTATGCATCGATTGAAAAATGCACTGATCGCTGCGCTTGTCTCCGTTGGCACCCTGGCGGGCGCCGCGGCTGCAGTGCAGGCCAGTACGTTGGACTCCATCCTCGCGGTTGGAGAAGCCAAGAATGATTCGGCTCGAAAGTCCCAGGCCAAGATTGACCGCCTGGCGGACGAGACAAGCGATATTTTAAGTGACTACAAGACCGTCAATAAGCAAATTGATGGCCTCAAGGTCTATAACGCGCGCCTGCAGCGCCAGATCGACAACCAGATGAAGCGTGTTGGTGAGATTGACCAATCGATTTCGCAGGTGACCGTGATCCAGAGGCAGATGACGCCGCTGGTTATTCGCATGATCGATGGCCTGGAGCAGTTCGTTGAGTTGGACGTTCCCTTTGAGAAAGAAGAGCGTCTGAATCGAGTAGCGTTCCTGCGTGCCAACATCGACCGTGCTGATGTTAGCGTGGCAGAGAAGTTCCGCGGCGTCCTGGAGGCTTACAACATCGAGCTTCAGTATGGCCGAGGCATAGACACTTACCGTGGAACAATCGACATGAACGGATCATCCCGCGACGTCGACTTCCTGCGCATCGGGCGCATCGCGCTGATGTATCAAACTACAGACGGAGCAACCTCTGGCGCTTGGGATACCAGCGGCGGTGCGTGGGTTGAGCTGCCTTCTGGTGATTATGAAGCGGCTATTCGCAAAGGTATTCGTATCGCGAAGAAACAGGCCACGATTGAATTATTGAACATGCCAGTTTCGGCTCCGGAGGCCAACTGATGAGCGTTAAAATTGTAAAAGCCGCTGCTCTCGTACTGTGCGGCGCACTCACACTCTCAGCCGGCTCTGCCGTGGCGCAAGAAGCCAAGTCTCTGGATGAGCTGCTGAAGTTCGTTAAACAAGGCCAAAGCACCGAGGCTAAAGAGAACCGTGCCCGCGAAGCCAAGTTTGCTAAAGACAAGGCGAATCAAGCAAGCGCCCTGAAGCGCGCAGAAGCTGAGCGAGCACAGCAGGAACAGCTCAGTTCTGAGCTTGAGGCTGCTTTCGAGAAAAATGAGCTGCTAATTGCAGCCAAGCAAAAGCAGTTGCAGGAAAAGCTGGGTACATTGACCGAGTTGTTCGGTCACCTGACCTCCGCTTCGGGCGACCTTGCTTCCAACCTCGAGGTGTCGATGGCTTCTGCCCAATACCCGGGTCGCGAGCAGTTCCTCAAGGACCTCATCTCCAAGATGAGCGGCTCCGACACTTTGCCCAGCATCGAAGAAATCGAGCGCGTGTGGTTTGAACTGTTGCGTGAAATTCGCGAGACAGGTGTTGTCACCAAGTTTAGCGCGGAAGTTTCATCACCTGCTGGTGAGCGCGCTGAGCGCGAAGTGGTTCGTGTTGGCGCATTCAACATTGTTGACACTAACGGCAACTACCTGAGCTTTGATAACGGCAGCCTGAGTGAGTTGCCTCGTCAGCCAAGTGGTCCATACACTGGCTGGGCTTCCAATCTGGCGTCCGCGTCCACTGGCATGCACAGCTTTGGTGTTGACCCAACCGGTCCTACCGGTGGCTCATTCCTGGCGGCGATTATTGATACGCCCAATCTGGAAGAGCGCTGGCACCAGGGTGGTTATGTAGGCTACGCGATTACTGCGGTCGGTATCTTCGCCTTCCTGCTCGCGATCTACAGATTGGTTGTGTTGACCGCTGTCAGCGGCAAGGTTAACTCGCAGCTGAAGAGCGACAAGGCTAACGACAACAACCCGCTGGGTCGTGTACTCAAGATTCACGAAGACAACCCCACCATGGACACAGAGACTCTCGAGCTCAAGCTGTCTGAAGGCGTGTTGAAAGAAACTCCGAAGCTGGAAAGCGGCCTTACACTGCTCAAGATCATCGCAGCTGTGGCTCCGTTGATGGGTCTGCTGGGTACGGTTACTGGTATGATCATCACGTTCCAGGCGATCACGATCTTCGGTGCGGGTGATCCCAAGGCGATGGCCGGTGGTATCTCCGGAGCATTGATTACAACCGTCCTGGGTCTGTTGGTAGCGATCCCAACCGTACTCTTGCACACCGTTGTGAACGGGCGCGCACAGCGCATCATTCACATCCTGGATGAGCAGACTACAGGTATGATTGCAGAGCATACTGAAGCCAATCTGAGGTCTTGATATGGGCGGTAATATCGAGGTACTCCTCGGCTTCATGGACAAGGGCGGCGATGTTTTATGGTTAATCGCCGCGCTACTGTTCGTGATGTGGACGCTGATTTTCGAACGTGTTTGGTATCTGCAGTTCGGCTGGAAAAAAGATGTCGCCCAGGTGATCGGCAAGTGGGAAGGACGCTCCGAGCGTAAGTCCTGGGAAGCCGAGCAGATACGCTACATGCTGGTGTCACAGGCTCGGATGCAGATCAATCGCAACCTACCTGTGATCAAAACGCTGGTTGCCCTTTGTCCACTGCTTGGACTGCTGGGTACTGTGACCGGAATGATTGAGGTCTTTAACATCATGGCGGTGACGGGCGGCGGTGACGCCAAGTCTATGGCCGGTGGTGTTCAGCAGGCTACGATTCCGACGATGGCCGGTATGGTAGCGGCACTTTCTGGCGTTTTTGCCAATACCTATGTGACCAGGATTGCCCAGCGGGAAAGTCTATTCCTGCAGGATAACCTGACGACGGATCATTAATAGAGCCAGTTTGATGCGAAAGAGAAACCGAGAAGCTGAAGCCGATGAGGCAGAGATTGACCTGACCCCGATGCTAGACGTCGTGTTTATCATGTTGATCTTTTTTATCGTGGTCGCGTCCTTTCTGAAGGAGGCCGGTATCGAAATGAATCGGCCTGATAGCAACCAGAATCCCCCCGAGACTGACGCCACAAGCATTGCGGTGACAATCACCGGAGATGATCAAATCTGGATGGAAAACCGACGCATTGATATCCGGGCGGTCCGGGCGAACATTGCCCGCCTTCTGGCATCGGACCCCGAACAGTCGTTCACCGTTAAAACCGAGTCAGGTGCGAGTGCAGGAACCCTGATTGAAGTGGGCGATGCTGCCCGCGAGGCCGGAGTTAAGCAGGTCAATTGGCCCGCGGAGGAAAAGAAGTGAGCAGGCGAGCTATGGCAGGTGGTCGAGCGGGCGCACAGGACGGCGGCGGTGGAGAGGGTGAGATTGACCTGACTCCAATGCTGGATGTCGTGTTCATCATGCTCATCTTTTTTATTGTGACTTCGTCGTTCGTAAAAGAGCCAGGCATTGAGATTCTCAAGGCTGAAGCGGTGACGACCAGTGCATGCGAGCGAGGAACCATAATCTTCGCGGTGAATTCGACTGGCGACATTTATTACGACAAGAAGCAGATTCCTGTTGACCGTGCTTATCGACTTGCTGAAGCGGCCAAGAAAGAGGCTCCCAAGGCGAACTTTGTAATTCAGGCCGACGTTGACACGCCGACTTCTGCGTTGAGCGAATTGTTGGCAGTGCTTAAACCCCTGATGGACGCGCCTTTGTGTGTTTCCACTGACGACGCGGGCTAAGCCAGATGGGTGATAGTAAATGAGAACAATTTTTTCAATATTGCTCGCCATTCCTGTGGTGGTGGGCTTGTTTATGATTATGCACAGTCTAATCGACCGTGATTTCGAGAACCCTGAGGTCTCGAATCAGAAGATTGCTGACCTGGTTCAGCCCGATGAAGATATCCAGCTGGAAACGACCGCTAAGAAGCCGGACAAGGTGGAGGATCCAGAAGAGCCACCGCCAGAGATCGATATGGCTCAAATCGATTTGGACATGGATACTAACGTTGACAACATTGCACCGACGGCCAGTATCGATATCAGCATTTCGACGACCGGTATGTCCTCCGGCGATGGCGAATACCTTCCCATCGTTAAGGTTGCACCCATATACCCTCGCCGTGCTCAAACCCGGGGAATCTCCGGCTACTGCATTGTTGAATATACGGTAACCACCTCCGGCGCGATTCGTGATCCCGTCCCGGTCGACTGCCAGCCTTCTGGTGTGTTTGAAAAAGCGTCGGTGAAGGCTGCGACCAAGTTCAAGTACAAGCCCAGAGTCGTGGATGGTGAGGCTATTGAGGTTGCAGGTGTGCAAAACAAGTTCACCTACGAGCTGGAACAGTAACAAGGCTTAGCTATGATGAAATTGTTAAATCACAAGATTTGGACTCGCGCTGCACTCTTCGCTTTGCCGGTGATGATGTCCCAGGTGGCTGTTACCCAGCTGCAGTATGACGCTGGCTTTACGCCCCTGTCATCCGCGGTAGCGCAGGAGAAGCCCAAGGACACGCGGGAAACTCGGCGTACGCCAGCTTTGCGTAACAAGGTTTATGAAAAGCTTGCCGAAGCTCAGGCCGCGGCCGAAGCGAAGGACCTTGCCGGCGCTCAAAAAGTGCTGGATGGAATGATTGCAGCGGGCGGGAAGAAAGCGCTAAATAGCTATGAGTTGGCGAACGTTTATAATCTCTACGCGTTCATTTACTACTCTCGCGAAGATTACCCGAATGCGCTGAAGGCTTACGAAAATGTAGTGTCCCAGCCCGACATTCCTTTGGCAATGGAAATCAATACTCGCTATACCATTGCCCAGCTGTATTTCGTTCAGGAAGACTGGAAACGCGGCATCGACGCGTTGCTCAAATGGTTCGATATGACGGAAACGCCTAATGCAGGTGCTTACGTTCTGTTGTCGCAGGGCTATTACCAGCTCAAGGATTACAACAAGGCCCTGACGAATGTGGAGAAAGCAATCTCCATGTACAACGAAAAAGGCAAGTTGCCCAAAGAGCAGTGGTACAACCTGGCTCGCTTCCTGTACTTTGAAAAAAATGACATTAACAAAACCGTCGACGTTCTCGAGGTTCTGTTAACCCACTACCCCAAGAAGCAATACTGGGTGCAGTTGTCCCACATGTACGGCGAGCAAAAGAAAGAGTCTGAGCAGTTGTCAGCCATGGAGACAGCATACGTTCAGAACATGCTGGATAAGGGTACTGAACAGGTCACCATGTCATACCTTTACCTGAATGCGGACGTTCCCTATAAGGCGGCCAAAGTCATGGATAAGGGCCTGAAAGACGGCTCGATCGAAGATAAGTCCAAAAACTGGGAAGTCGCCGGCAGTGCCTGGCGTCAGGCGCAAGAAGTTGATAAAGCCATCCCGGCAATGGAAAAGGCCGCTGCCAAATCCGATACGGGAGAGCTGTATGCCCGCCTGGGTAACATTTATCTGGACGGCGATGAGAACCAGAAAGCGATTACGGCGATTAATAAGGGTTTGTCGCGCGGTGGCGTTAAGCGACCTGACAACGCCCGGTTGATCCTCGGCATGGCCTACTTCAACGTTAAGCAGTACGAGAATGCCCGCAAAGCGTTTAATGCCGCGTCTAGGGATGAGCGTTCTGCCAAATATGCTGCGCAGTGGATCAAGTATATGGATTCGGAGTTGGAGCGGCAGCGCAGCCTGGCTGAGGGCTAGCGTAAAATGCCGGTTCGTGAATGAATCGCAACAATAAAAAAGGAGCCGTTAGGCTCCTTTTTTATTTCTGGGTGTAAAGTTTCTTACACGGCGATAACGTTTTCCGCTTGAGGGCCTTTCTGGCCATCAGTGACGTCAAACTGCACTTTTTGGCCATCGGCCAGGGTACGGAACCCGTCGCCGGAGATAGCACTGAAGTGGACGAACACATCGGGACCGTCTTCGCGCTCGATGAAGCCAAAGCCCTTGCTTTCGTTAAACCATTTGACGGTGCCGGTAGTTGTAGACATATCTTTTACCTGTATTGCTTGCCACGCTACAAAGTGCGCAGCGGTTTTTTTTAGTGTGTATGGCTTACGTATCGCGGCGCTTGAAAAGCGTCGGACGTCATCCAAATTTCGCCGAAAAATTCGACTGATTTCAGTCTAGCAGCTGGTTTTATTTCTGCCGAATGGGATCGATGCTGATTTTTGGGAATAATCCATATTTGTAGGTCAGTGGGTACTCGCTTCAGGCCGGTTTCATCTTCTGTTTGCAAGGTATACCCTTTGCCCATGTGTGAACGGCGATGGAATCAGAGTTGCGTATATTACTGGTAGAGGATGATGCCCAGCTGGGAGAATCCCTGGAGGCAGCTCTGCGTCTCGAAAATTATGCCGTAGATTGGTTGCGCAGTGGCGAACCCGTGCGTTCTACGCTTGGCGCTACTCCCTATGATCTGATGATTCTTGACCTGGGCCTGCCTGAGGTGCCGGGTATGCAGGTATTACGGCAGGCACGTGCGGACAAGCACGACATTCCAGTCCTGTTGCTGACCGCTCGTAACACGCTGGACGATAAGGTTGATGGACTCGACTCTGGCGCTGATGACTACCTGACCAAGCCATTTGAGATTGACGAGTTGTTTGCACGGGTCCGAATGCTTCTGCGGCGTCGTGGTGAGCGCCGTAGTCAGCAGCTAGAAGCACGCGGTATCGCGATTGATCCGGTGGATAAAGTGGTGACCTTCGGCGGCGAGGTGCTTGATCTAACCGCGCGGGAATATGCGATTCTGGAAATTCTTGTGCGTAACGCCGGACGCTTTGTTTCTCGCGCCAGGTTGGAAGAGGGTATTTACAGCTGGGGCGAGGAAGTCGGCTCTAACACGGTTGAGGTGTATATCTCACGCTTGCGAAAACGCTTCGGTAGCGACAGCATCGAAACCATGCGTGGTGTGGGCTACCGCATTTCCCAATGACTGCTTCCCTGCAACAGCGTCTTACCGTCATTCTACTGGCCTTAACCTTGTTCGCCTGGATAGGCTCAGCAGGCGTGACCTATTTTTATGCCAACCGTGTACTTCTGGAGCAGGTTGATCGACAACTGGGCCAATACGCCGACCTGGTAAATTACATCACTCGCGTGTTCGAGCGCCAGCTTGCGCAGGGTCAACCGCTGTACGAGGCTTGGACGGGTCACGATTATGATCAGTCGCACCTCGATCCGATCCTCATCGAAGGTATTGTGACAGAGGGCCTGGCTCCGGCTATTAACATTTGGGAAAAAGACAGTCGAATCGCGGTATTGGCCGGCTCCCCACTATTCAAAAGGCCCACCGTAGAAGGCCTGGTTTATCGAGAACTGGATGAGGGTCAGGGTCATTGGCGTTTGCTAAGTAAGCGAGATGAAAGCTCAGGGCTATGGATTCAGGTCGGTATTGAACTGGGGGCGGCCAGAAGGGATATGTTAGGTAGTTTGGGCAATGCCTTCATGCCTTTGCTTATTGTTGTGCCACTGACCATTGCCCTGTTGTATTTGGGGATCGCCCGGGGACTGCTGCCGTTGCGAAATTTGGCGGACCAAATTGCGCGGCGCAAAACGGGCCTATTGGATCCGGTTGACACGCAAGAGGTTCCTCGAGAACTCGATAGCGTAGTATTCTCCTTGAATGAATTGCTTTCTCGACTCGCCCAGGCGATGGACGGTGAGCAACGATTTACTGCTAACGCCGCACACGAGCTACTAACACCGCTCGCGGCCATCAAAACTGAAGTACAACTTTGTCAGCGTCAGTTAAAAACTGAGCCGGCCGCGAGCATGCTGGCCAGAATTACGCAGAGGGTTGATCGCGCTACGCACACGGTGGAGCAGCTTCTTACCCTGGCTCGTCTTGATCCGGATGCCCCGCTTGCCCTGACCCAGGTTGAGCTGCGGGCCTTACTGACGGAGGTCCTGGCCGATACGGCTCACCACGCAGCGGAGCGCGGGTTGACGGTAGACATCCAAGAGGGTGACTCGATTGTTGTTGAGGCCAACGAAGAAGCGCTAGCGATCATGCTTCGCAATTTGTTAGTGAATGCCTTCCGCTACAGCGACGGTGATCCGGTGATTTCGGTGCGTCTGGAGGGTGAAAGTGCCGCCTCCCTTGCTATCTGCAATGACTGTGAGCCTCTGTCCTTGGCGGAGCATGAACAATTGGGGGAGCGATTCTACCGCGTGCCGGGGAGTGCCGGACTGGGAGCGGGTCTGGGTCTGTCAATTGCCAATCGTATTGCCGAATTGCACGGGGCAAAAATAACCACCGGACCTAGGGACCAGGAACGCGGTTTTTGTGCCCGCGTTAGCTTTCCCGGGCAGCGCTGAGTGGCGCGTGCGCGGCCCCGATAAGTCCCGGGTGCTCTGTGGTGATCAGCTGAACTGGCATCCTGGCGAGGTGGTCGCTCATTAAACCCTTGTTTTGTAGCCTCTTAAGGAAGTCACTGTCACGCAGAAACTCGGTCATGCGCGGCATGATGCCGCCGGCGATGTAGAGACCACCATAGGCGCCGTTCGAAAGAACAAAGTCGCCACAGGCGGAACCGAGAAGTGCACAAAATGTTTCCAGGGCTTGAATGCAATGACGATCCTCACCTTCCAGCCCTAAGCGTGAAACATCGGCGGGTTTGAGTGACTGTGGCATTTCCCCGGCGAGCTCTGCGATTGCCGTGTACAGACGAACCAGGCCTGCACCCGAGACCAGTAACTCAGCGTAAACATCACCGTGCTCAGGTAACAGCCGCCTGAATAGTTCCGTCTCCAGCTCATTGCCGGGAGAAAGACCTGCATGCCCGGGCTCTGCGTCTATGGCGATGGGCGTACCATTGACCCACTGCAGTGTGGCGCCTCCAAGCCCGGTGCCAGGGCCTACGGTGGCAAGCTTGCTGTGCTCAGACTGTTCGCCCGGATGCAGCGGTTCAAGGTCTGCGGTACCAAGGTAGGGGAGTGAATGGGCATTGGCCTGAAAGTCATTAAGCCAGCGTAGCTGACTGAAACCAAACTGTTCGGCTAAAGCAGCACAGGAAAATGACCAACCCAGGTTGATCATTGAAATCTGGTCGCCTGACGGTGGGGCGGCTGCGGCTATGCAGGCCGTCTGTGGCCAGTCTTCAATCAGGGTGTCGCGCCAGGTCTGTAAAACATCTTCCAGGCAGTCATAATCCTGGTTGACGAATGTGGCGACAGACCGGAGGTCGCCGGCCAATTCATCATACAAAGCAACCCGTGTATTGGTGCCACCGACATCGGCGGTGAGTCGAGTCGCCGCAGCCATCACAGCACGGGCAGAATTTTGATGATATTAGTTGAACCTGTTTGGCCCATTTCTGTTCCCTTGGTCAACAGAATGGAGTCATCACGCAGCAGATAACCACCATCTTTCAAAAACTCGATGGCTCGGGCATCAACCTCATCCTGATCGAAAGCGGCTGCGTCGAAAAATAGAGGGATGACACCTCGACAAAGGCAAAGCTTCTGCAATGTTTCCGCATCACTGCTAAGTCCGAAAATGGGCAGCCCGGAGCTTAGCCTCGACATCAACAGTGGTGTGTTTCCGCTCTCAGTCAGGCAGGCAATGCCGCGCACGCTACCGTAGTGATTGGCAGCGTAGATGGCTGACATGGCAATGGTTTCCTGTGGCGTCGAAAACTGCCTGTCGAGGCGATAACGTGAGGTGCGAGCAACTGCCTGTCGTTCGGCCCCCAAAGCGGCATCGGCCATGGCTTCGACGACTTCAACCGGGTATTTACCCACGGCGGTCTCGGCGGAGAGCATGACGGCGTCGGTGCCATCTAGCACTGCGTTGGCAACGTCAAATACTTCTGCACGGGTGGGCATGGAGTTGTCTATCATTGACTCCATCATCTGCGTGGCAGTAATCACTACCCGGTCCATTTTTCTGGCTCGAGATATCAGTTCTTTCTGAATGCCAATGAGTTGGGCATCGCCCACCTCAACGCCAAGGTCACCCCTTGCAACCATTACTCCTAGTGAGGCGCGGATAATGCCGTTGAGTATGGTTTCATCGGCAACGACTTCAGCGCGCTCAATCTTGGCGATGATCCCCGGGTGTAGGTCATGATTTCTCAGAAGATCGCGAGTTTGAAAAATATCATCTTCACTGGAAACGAATGATACCGCCACAAAATCGGGGCGCACTTCGACCAGGCTATCAATGTCAGCGATGTCCTTGGTGGTCAAGGCAGGAGCGGCTAATCCGCCACCTAACCGATTGATGCCTTTTCGCGATCCAAGTTTGCCGCCTATCACAACGGTACATTCCACAGTCGATGCGGAAACATCGTCTACCTTCAGTCGCAGACGACCATCATCAAGTAGCAAAATGTCGCCGGGGCCAACGCTGTTGCACAGGTCCTTGTAGTCCAGCCCGACGGCGCGTTTGTCGCCCTCGCCCTCACTAAGGTTTAAATCAAGGCGGAAGCTATCACCCACGGTCAGTTCTACGGAATCATTGCGAAATGTACTGATTCGAATTTTAGGGCCTTGAAGGTCTGCAAGAATTCCCACGTACTTGCCTGCGATCCCAGATTGTTTCCGAATGCGGGTCGCTACCGTTGCATGTTGCGCACTGGTGCCGTGACTAAAGTTGAGCCGAAAAACGTTGACGCCAGCCGAAATGAGTTTGGCAATCATGTCCTCGGACTCGCTTCCGGGGCCTATTGTGGCAACGATTTTTGTGCGTCGGTTTACCTTGGGGGTCACTTTCAATTCCATAGCTTGATGAGAGAGATGTTTGCGCCACGGACCGCTGTTTCGAAGCCGGTGCAGACGAACGGGTTAAGGTCGCAATAATGCCTGTTTGAGGAGGTGAGTTCTAGTCGCAAACGACATGGTTTGGTGCTTCGCCGAACTATTTACCGTTTTAATCAGCGCGCTTTGAGTAGATAGCATCTTGACCATGCCTAACTTCCAAAGCCTGACGGGTGCTCTTGGGAAGCCCACGCACGACAAGGCTGTAGGAATTTTCGATCATGCGCTCAATTTCGCCGCTGGGAATGTTGCTATCGAGGACGATGGTGTTCCAGTGTCGCTTATTCATGTGGTACCCAGGTTGAACAGCTTCAAAGATATCTCGCAGTATCAGGGCTTCGTTCGGATCGCACTTCAAGTTCATACGTGCGCCGGATTTGTCTTCTACCAGTGTGGCGAACATCTTGTTCTGAATTTTGAATACCGCAACATCAGGGCCAAATGGAAAGTCTTCCCTCGCCTCAGGTCGCATCAACAGGTAGTTCCGTGCCTGTAAAAACTTCATCGCATGCCCTGCAGGTAGCGCACTGTAAGGTCAGTAAAGTCAGTAAAGAGGCCATCGACTCCGGCCACTTCAAATAACGCGTGATGTAACTCTGTAGCGTCTTTCGCCTCCGGTACTAGATCATCGGCGCGCAGAGTGTATGGATGAACCTTCAAGTTGTGCTGATGGGCTATTGCCGTCAGTGGGGTTGCATTGAGGCCAGATTCGCCAGCAGTAATCACCTGGGGTATCCAGGGACCGATACCTTGTGCATAACTTGCGATTTTGGCCACGCCCTCGGCCGTTTGCATGGCTTCGTAGTCCACAGCGCCATCCTCGCCCCAATCGTTTTCGCCGATCAATTGAATCAGGGGAAGGGCTGTTCTGTCTGCGAGGTCCTGCAGTGTCTGGTTATTGAAGCACTGTAGGAAAACCTGGTCGGTCTTATTGGCATATCCCGTTCGCGCGAGCACATCCAGCACCGCGGAGCTGATGTCATAGCCCTGTTGCTGATGCCAATTAGGCGCTTTTAGCTCGACATAGAGCCCCGTGGTTCTAGCTCGACTGCGGTCCAATCCCGCAATCAGGTCAATTTCTTCTGCCAGCGTGGGTAGGCGAAAGTCACCCTTCCCCAGTGGAAAGCGTCCGGGGTAGAAGGCCTGCTCCTGCCCCCCGGCATTGACGAAGCTGCGCTCGTGGAGTCGCAGTTGGCGAGTTTCTTCCAGGCTGAAGTCCAGCGCATAGTAGCGACCATCTGCTCTTGCTCTGTCAGGGTATTTGCGGGCGACGTCTGTTGTGCTTTCAAGATAAATATCGTGCAGGACGATGGGTACGCCATCTCGAGTGAGCACGACATCCTGTTCGATAAAGTCTGCGCCCATGGCGTGCGCCATGGCTTTAGCTTCGAGCGAATGCTCCGGTAGGTAACCGCAGGCGCCTCGGTGGGCGATTACGATGGGCTCTCCCTTACTCATGACTGCAGACTATAACAGTGGGTCGTTATTGTCTTAAGCAGCCTGACTTGCAAGGGAGAACCCGAAGAGAGCGCTAGGGCAGAGCAGCAATCCAGTCGCCGTCTTCAAACCATTTTTTGCGAAGCTGGCTGAGTACACCAGTTTTACCAAAGGCGTCCATGAAGTTGTCGACCAGATTCTGGAACTGCGGGTCGTTAGCTTTGATTGCAATACCCACGGGCTCCAAAGTCAGTGGCTTCTTGAGAGTAACCAATCCTGATTCAGGGTGGCGCAATACTGCCAGTTTGCAAACAGACATGTCCGCCAATACAGCGTCGACTTTACCGGCAATCAGCATAGCAACTGCTTCATCGCTGGTCTCAGTCGTGATTAATTCCGCTTCAGGCGTATTTTCCTGGGCGAACATCGCACTGGTAGAGTTTGCAATGGCGGCAATTTTCAGATCAGCGCGGTTGATGGCGCCGGAGCTATCGGCCTGGGCCAGCACTGAATTACGTGTGAGAATCGACTTGCCGGTCATCATATAGGGGCCGGCAAAGTATGCTTGCTCAGAGCGCTCAGGCGTAATGGACATGTTGGACATGACCATGTCAATTTCGCCTTTTTCCAATGCAGTAAGCAGGTCGCCGAAAGGCAGTACTTTAATATCAAGCTGCACTCGCATGGCGCGGGCAAGACCGCGGGCGAGGTCAACATCGAATCCCATGACACCGCCTTGACGGTTGATAGTAGTCATTGGGGGTTGGTCTGCGGACATGCCCACCTTCAGTGTTTTGAAGTCGATAATGCGCTGCAGAGTCTCTCCGGCTTGTGCGCCACTGATAAGGGTGAGGGCAATCGCAGCTCCGATAAGGAGCTGTTTAAGAGTTTTGATCATGGGGTTGGGTTTCCTGATTACATTACACAATTTTTGGTGTAGGCAGACGCTTCATCGCCTGTCCATTCGCCCTTGGGCTTACCGGCGAGGTCTTCGCACCAGCTTTCTGAGCCTACTTCCATACCATCAATAATACAATTTTTGGCGTAGGTGGCTGCATCTGAGCCGGTCCATTCGGACTTGGGTTGTTCTTTCTTGGCTTCACACCACTTTTCTGTGCCAGGGTCGGCGGAACAAGCGGCGAGGACAAGCATACTGGAAATAATGAAGAGGCGCTTCATGGGGAACTCCTATTATTGGTTTGTCTTTTCGGTGCGTTAGCTGAGCAAGTATTGCACTCTATCGGCGATGTCGCCAGTTTCTAGCGGTTCTCTTTTTGCCCCGACTATTCGGCAGCAAGATGGGTGCCCCGCTTGGCATTTCCCGGTTCAGCTGCTAATAATATTGGCATGAGCTTCCAGACCAAATCCGGCGATCACCGCACACCGTCTCCCCCTTATGGCTACTCCAGAGAGTGCCTGCACAGCCGAGAGGAGCAAATTCATATTGTGGCGGAGTTCCACGCCCACAAAATTCGCCCCAGCCGTATCGCCTATCGGGTCGGCATAGATATAGCTTTCATTGAGGAGCTAATAGCGGGAGAAATTGAGCAGGACCGCTTCCCGCGCCTGGTTTCGCGCTATCGACGGCAGCGCTTCCAGCAGCGATTGCGCGATAGTACCTCTCGTAAAGGCGTTGCCCGATATGAGCAAGAGCAAAAAATAGAGCGGGAATTTCATCAGGAAATAGAGCTTTAACGACTCCAGGCTTGTCTCCATGACTAGCCCTGTTTGTCAGTAGCTCCTGTGTCATCTTGGAAACTTTGTGCAGCTGGCATACCATGCTCTTTGCAAGGCGTTTAATAGCCCCCCGGAAGAGGTCACATCTTGAGTACACCCTTGGAGCAATGGCACGAGTTCGTTGCCAGTCAGAACCCTGCAGTTCTCGCTGAACTTATCGATGAGCATTGTGTGTTTTTGTCTCCCGTGGTGCATTCTCCCCAGCGAGGCCGCGACCTTACGATGATGTATCTCACCGGTGCCATGCATGTACTGCATGACGGTTTTCAGTATCAGAAAGAAATTGTAGATGGCCAACATGCCGTGCTCGAGTTTGTGTGTAATGTCGATGACACAATAGTGAATGGCGTGGACATAATAACGTTCAACGAGGCGGGCAAAATTGTTGAATTCAAGGTCATGGTTCGCCCACTTAAGGCGATTAATGCTGTTCATGGGAAAATGCGCGAAATGCTTGAGCAGTTGAGCGCCTGACGGACTTTTCCCCGTAAATTAGAAGCCGCGGTTAAGGAATCTAAGTATGTTGAGTAAATACGCTACACGGTCGTGCCTGTTGGCCGTAACTATGGCTATTGGCCTTGCCGCCTGTGGTGGCGACAACGAATCTGAAAACACCGTTACAGCGGAGGAGTCTGCAGTGTCGACGATTGAAGGAGAGGTCTTCTATCGGGAGCGCATGATGCTGCCTCCGGGAGCGGAGGTTGAGATCCAGCTGCAGGACGTTTCTCGCGCAGATGCCCTTGCCACAGTGATGGAAACGGTCATGTTTAAGCCAGAGGGAGGCCCCCCTTATCCTTTCACTATCGAGTATCAGCGAGCAGATATCGACGAACGGATGCGCTATTCCCTGAGGGCTACCATTACTCTCGGTGATCAACTGATGTTTACCAGTACCGAGTTCATTGACCCTTTCAGAGGTGAGCCAATAAGCATCATGGTACAGCGCGTCCCCGAGCCAGTGACCAAAGCAGCGGCCCAGCCTGCTGAACCGGTGACACCTGCAGAGCCCGAGGAGGCCGAAGTGGCAGAGGAAGCCGAAGCGGTAGAGGAAGTCAGTGTTGCTCCAGCACAGGAGGAAACCACCGATGCCAAGCAGTCTGATCTGGCGATCTGGGAGCTGGCAACCCTGGAAGGAGGGGATGCTCCACTCGGTGCAGGAGGAAAGAAGGTCGATCTGGCGCTGAACGCTCAGGACGGCACTGCCAGCGGTTTTTCGGGCTGTAATCGCTATCAGGGTAGTTTTTCCAATGAGGGTAGCTCTACTCACGGTACACCGCTGAAGTTTGGCCCTATGGCCAGTACGATGCGGGCCTGTGCAGATGGGGAGGACACTGAGCGCGCCTATTTGGCCCTGTTGGGCAAGGTGAATGCCTATCGTCTTAAGGGCTCCGGCCTTGAGCTTTTGCGGGGCGATAAGGTGGTCGCCACCTTTAAGCTGCGCTGATAAACGGTAGCCATCACTCCCATGGAACTAGATCCCCGACAGACGCTGATTATCGCCATTCTGGTTCTGTACCTCGGGCGGTTCATCAATAATCGGGTCAATCTATTACGGGACTACAATATCCCGGAGCCTGTTACCGGGGGATTGCTGGCTTCCATTTTGTTCGGGCTTCTCTATTGGATTGGCGATATCGAGGTGAACTTCGATATGGCCAATCGCGACACCTTGCTGGTGGTCTTTTTCACTACCATTGGACTCTCGTCACGCATCGACGTGCTCAAAGAGGGTGGTAAATCTTTACTCATACTGCTGATGTTGGCAGTGGGCTACCTCTTTATTCAGAACCTTGCGGGCATTGGCATTGCCGCGGCTGCCGGCGCGCCGCCAGTGCTGGGCTTGCTCACGGGGTCGGTAAGCCTCAGTGGCGGGCACGGTACCGCCATCGCCTGGGCGCCAACCTTTGGCAGTGATTATGCTATTCCCTATGCCATGGAAATCGGCCTGGCCTGCGCGACTTTTGGACTTATTTTTGGCGGCATTATCGGGGGCCCTATCGCCCGGTTCCTGGTGTGGCGTCACAAGCTGACACCCGAGCAGAGCGGGGACCTCACGGTGGGTTTTCGCTACAAAGAGCACGAGATAATTGATGTCGATGGCATTTTGAAGGTGCTATTGGTGATTGCGATAGCGATCGGCATTGGTATCCACCTCAATGACCTTTTTGATCACTGGGGCTTGAATCTCCCCGAATTTGTCACCTGCCTGTTTGCCGGCATCATATTGACCAACAGCTTGCCTCGGTTCATTCCAAGGTATCAGTGGCCCACTGGTACCCGCTCGCTGGCCTTGGTGTCCGATGTCAGCCTGGGCCTGTTCCTCGCCATGTCGCTGATGAGTCTGCAGCTCTGGGCGCTGGCTGACCTGGCAGGCTCCATGCTGATTTTGTTAGTCGTTCAGGTTTTGCTAATCACGTTTTATAGCGTATTTGTCGTATTTAAGGCCCTGGGAGCAGATTACGACGCGGCTGTTATTTGCTCAGGCTATTCCGGCCTTGCGCTTGGTGCTACGCCGACCGCAATCGCCAATATGACGGCGGTGACCAAATCGCTGGGGCCGGCCCCAAAAGCTTTTGTTGTGGTGCCATTGGTGGGTGCCTTCTTTATCGACCTCTCCAATGCCATGATTATTAATCTTTTGCTGGCATGGTTCGGCTAAATGTTTGTTAGTGAACATTTTTTAAATCTGTATATAATTTCCGGCCTCTGCTCAATACCTGACCCCCATGCAATTGATTAGTCACACAAGCAATCAGTCTCTGGCGCGAATTTTCGCGTTGGTCGCGCTGTTGTTTACCGGCGCGTTGCAGGTTCAGGAAGCAGGGCACGACCACTCCTATTCAATAGACGGCAGTTACTCGCAGTGCCTGGTGTGCAAAACCAGCGAGGCGATGACGCCTTCACAACCGTCTTCTGCAACGCCGCCCTCTCCTGGGATAGCGGTCTACGTTCACTACCAGCAGGCATTAAACCCGATTGCCGCAGCGCCATACCTGGCCCGGGGACCCCCAACTTACTCCTGAAAACAATCATCATTCGATTTTCACAGGAGTAGATAATGAAACGTATTACACCCCTTGCTGTGGCTGTGGCCGCGGCAACGGCGGCTGCAGAGCCGCTTCCGATGGAGCACGTACTGGTGTCCGTGCCCCTGCATAAAAAAACGGCTGAAACTGCTTTGCCAGTGACCGTACTCACCGGTGATGACCTCACTCGTGCCGTCTCCGGTACGATTGGCGACACGCTCAGTAATACCCCCGGTCTTGCTAATGCTTCGTTCGGCCCAGCGGTCGGCCAGCCAGTGATCAGGGGGCAACAGGGCCCTCGAGTCACCGTGCTTCAAAACGGCACTCGTAGTGCCGATGCATCCAACATCAGCGCAGATCACGCCGTAGCGGTCGAGCCCGTGCTTGCCGATAGCATTGAGGTCCTTCGCGGACCTTCTACTTTACTTTACGGTGGCGGGGCCATCGGTGGTGTGGTCAACGTGCTCGATAACCGCATTCCCACCTCCTTGCCTGAAGAGGCCACTGGCGACGTCGAGTACCGTCATGACACGGCTTCCAGCCTGGATAATATCGTGGCGCGCGGAGAAGCGGCTGCCGGCAATTTTGCTTTTCACGGTAGTGTTCTATACCGCGATTGGGATGATTTAGAAATTCCCGGGCAGGCGGTGCGTGAGGATGATCATGAAGAACATGATGAGGATCATGAAGGCGAAGAAGAGCACGCCGAGGGCGGTGATGGGGTTATTAATAATACCGCCGGTCGTACAAAAAGCCTGACTCTGGGTAGTAGTTACCACTTTGAGAGTGGCTTCTTCGGTCTGGCCGTCAGCCGCCTGGAAAACGACTACGGTATCCCCTCAGGTTCCCACGGGGAGCATGGCGACGAACACGACGAAGACGATGACGATGATCACGACGACGATCATGACGAGCACGAGGAAGAAGAGCACGGCGACATTACGCTGGAGGTAGAGCAAACCCGCTACGACACGGCGCTGCACTGGCATGAACCTTTGGCTGGCCTTGATGTATTGCGCGGATTTTTGACCTACACCGACTACGAACATGCTGAAATCGAAGGCAGTGGTGAGGTCGGCACGCTCTACAGCAATGAGACCTGGGAAGGACGCCTTGAACTGGTGCACCAGCCCATCGGTAATTTCCACGGCGTCATTGGATTGCAGGCTATTGATAGCGAGTTCTCAGCGCTGGGAGAGGAAGCGTTTATCCCCGTTACCGACAAGGAAGGCTTTGGCGTATTCCTGATGGAGGACTACCACGCGGGCGATTGGACTTTTGAGTTCGGGGTTCGTTATGACCGGGATGAGTTGGCACCTGATACCGCGTCAGCCGACGACAGCAGTTTTGATGCTTTCAGCTTTTCAGGCTCTGCACTGTGGGATTTAGGCGCTCAATGGCAATTGGGCCTGGCGCTGTCTCGAGCCGAGCGTGCTCCGGCCACAGAAGAACTTTACTCTAACGTGGAGAACGACGATCCAGAGGACTGGGTGGTGCACGCCGCTACCGGTGCCATTGAACTTGGTAACGTCGATCTCGATGTAGAAGCGTCAAACAATATGGACCTTTCCGTGGATTGGCGTAGCGAGCAACATCACGCGTCCGTAACGCTTTTCTATAACGATTTCGGTGATTACATCGGCCTGTTGGCGACTGGCGAAGAGGTGGATGAGGTGCCGGTTTATGTTTACGATCAACAAGACGCAGAGTTCTACGGCGTGGAGATCGATACCGAGTTTGCCCTGGGGACCGTTGCCGGTGGTGACTTTCGCTTGGGTGTATACGGCGACAGTATCCGCGGAGAGTTAGACGACGGTGCAGATATACCGCGCATGCCTCCCATGCGCATCGGCAGCCGGTTGAGCTGGCAGTCCGATCGCTGGCGGGTTTGGGGCGGCGTGTTAGATGCTGCGGACCAGGACCGATCCGGGGACAATGAAGAAGAGACCGAAGGTTACACACGCTGGGACGCAGGCATTGAGTACCGCTTGCAAAACAGCGACTGGGACTTGCTGACTTTCGCCAAGTTTAACAACATCACAGACGAGGAAATTCGCCTCAGTACCTCCTTCCTGCGAGATGTCGCGCCGGAAGCGGGACGTGGGGTAGAGGTCGGCGTTCGCTATAGCTTCTAGCCCCCAACCCTGTATAATCGCCGCCCCTCCCTCTGGGGGCGGCGCGTTCTGCCGTCCAAGGATGAAACATGTCTACGCAACCTGCTTTAAGCAGCTTCGCGGAACTGGCGCTATCTGAGCCACTTCAAAAAGCGCTGACTGATGTTGGCTACGAAACCCCCTCTGCCATTCAGGCGGCCACTATTCCAGCTTTGATCGAGGGCCGAGATGTTCTGGGTCAGGCGCAAACAGGTACCGGTAAAACCGCGGCTTTCGCCCTGCCGATTCTTGCCCAACTGCAAGCCAGCGGTAAAAAGCCTCAGGTTTTGGTTTTGGCGCCCACACGTGAGTTGGCCATTCAAGTGGCTGAGGCCTTCCAGAAATACGCGCGATACCTCAAGGACTTCCATGTAGTGCCGATCTACGGCGGAGCCGATTATCGCGGTCAGTTGCGGCAATTGCAGCGCGGCGTTCAGGTCGTTGTGGGAACACCAGGGCGGGTGATGGATCATATGCGCCGTGGCTCACTGGATCTTTCGGCCCTGCGCACGCTGGTTCTCGACGAAGCCGATGAAATGCTGCGTATGGGTTTCATTGACGATGTCGAATGGATTCTTGAGCAAACACCGGATGATCGTCAGGTCGCGCTGTTTTCGGCCACTATGCCCACTGCAATCGCGCGCATTGCCAAGCAGCATTTGAATGACCCGGTACACGTGGCCATTGAAGTACAGACAATGACCAACCAGTCTATTCGTCAGCGCGTGTGGATGATGGCTGGCGTTCACAAGTTAGACGCACTGACCCGCATACTCGAAGTCGAGGATTTTGACGGTGTGATCGTTTTTGTTCGCACCCGCATAGCAACCAGTGAAATCGCGGAAAAAATGTCTGCTCGAGGCTACTCGGCAGCGGCACTTAACGGCGATATTCCGCAGAAGCAACGTGAAGCGACGATCGACAAGCTCAAACGAGGATCAATCGACATATTGGTTGCCACGGATGTTGCTGCTCGTGGTCTGGATGTCGAACGCATAAGCCATGTCATCAACTACGATATTCCCTACGACGTGGAAGCCTATGTCCACCGCATTGGACGAACTGGCAGGGCAGGGCGAAAGGGCGACGCCATTTTGTTTGCGGCTAACCGGGAGCGTCGCCTGTTACGTGCTATCGAAAAAGCCACGGGCACCATTGAAAAGATGGAGCTACCCAGTGCGGAGCAAGTCACTGATAAGCGTATTGGCAAGTTCAAGCAGCGTATCACTGAGACGCTGGACACGGCTGACCTGAACCTGTTCCGTAAATTGGTGGAAGACTACCAGGGTGAGTATGGCGTGCCGGTGATGGATATCGCGGCTGCTCTGGGTGCCATGGCGCAGGGCAGTAAGCCTCTCGTTGCCAGACCCGGCAAGGAAAAGCCCGGCAAGGAAAAGTCCGGTAAAGAAAAGCCGCGTAAAGAAACCAGTTCAAAGGATCGACCAGCGAAAGAAAGATCGCCACGAAAAGACAGCCACGAAGAAGGTCAAAAGACGGTTGACCGACAGAAAAAGAAAACTCGAACGTCAGCTGACTCTTCACCTGGCGGCGTGCGGCCGGATTCAACTCCTGATAAAGGTCAGGAGCGCTATCGCATCGAAGTGGGTCACGAGCATGATGTAAAGCCGGCGAACATTGTTGGCGCAATCGCCAACGAGGCCGAGATCGATGCCGAGTATATTGGCAGAATCGAGATCTACGATGATCACAGTACCGTCGATTTGCCGGAAGGCATGCCCAAGGAAATTTTCAATCACCTAAAGACTGTTTGGGTGAGCGGACAGCGGCTGAAAATTTCACGCACAGATAAGTCAGTGGGGAAAAAGCAGCAACGCAAAGCTCCGACCAAACGCAAGAGTAAGAAAAGCGGGCCACCTAAGCGCGATAAGTGATTTTTTGCTAAAGTTGGCCCTCTTTAGAGCAGGGCTATTTTTATGAGCAAGCGGATCATCGTTGGTATCAGCGGGGCCTCCGGCATTGTTTATGGCGTGCGTGCGCTGGAAATGCTGGCTGAATGTGGCGTTGAAACTCATTTGGTGATGAGCAAGTCTGCAGAGTTGACACTGCACCACGAGCTGGACATGTCCACGTCTGAAGTCAAAGCACTGGCATCGGAAGTGCATGCCATCAAGAACGTGGGTGCATCTATCGCCAGCGGCTCGTTTATCACCGCGGGCATGCTCGTTGCTCCGTGCTCCATTCGCACCATGTCGGAAATTGCGACCGGCGTTACCTCCACATTGCTGACGCGAGCGGCGGATGTCGTTCTTAAGGAGCGGCGCCGCCTGGTGCTGATGGTTAGAGAAACGCCTTTGCATACCGGCCACTTGCGCACGATGACGCAGCTATCCGAGATGGGAGCGGTCATTGCTCCTCCCGTTCCTGCTTTCTACGCCCGCCCGGAGTCTCTCGAGGATATGGTGACCCAGGGTGTCGCCAGAGTGTTGGACTTATTCGATGTCCCGGTCAGTCAGGTTGTTCGCTGGCAGGGTGAGTAAGTGAACAGAGGCTGCCAGCTTCGAGGTGGCGTCTAATGCCGATACTGTTCGGTGTTGTACTGATTGACCTGATTGGCTTTGGCATCGTTATTCCCATTCTGCCGTTTCTATCTCCCCAGCTGGGGGCTGACAACGTTGATATTGCGCTGATTATTGTGACCTACGCCGCGTGCGCGGGTATTTTTGGGCCCTTCTGGGGAAAGCTTTCCGACCGCCGCGGTCGCAAACCGGTAATCATGATCTGCCTGGCCGGTGCCTCCCTGTCCTATGTGATGTTGGGCCTGGCGACCGAACTGTGGATGATATTCCTTGCCAGAGGTTTCGCTGGCGTAATGGCTGGCAATTTCGGTGTGGCTTCCGCAATGATGGCAGACGTCACGACGCCTGAGACTCGAGCCAAGGGAATGGGATTGATCGGTGCGGCTTTTGGGCTTGGGATGGTGCTGGGTCCATTAATGGGCGGCCTTCTGGCGGGGGATAGCGGCAGTTTCACTCTACCGTGTATTTTCGCCGGGTTGATGTCCGTACTGGCGATTATTGCCGCGGCCAAATTCTTGCCTGAGTCCCTGAGTCCCGAGAAGCAGGCTGCGAATCGTGCGCAGCAGAAAAGTCCAGAGCGCGAGTCGACCCTTAAGGTACTGAAGAATTCGGGCAATCGCCTGTTTGTCTTTCAGTACGTTGTGCACAATGCCGGCGTTAGTTCTGCAACCTATATGTTTCCACTTTGGGTGGCGGAAGTGCTGGACTGGACGGCCAAAGAAGTGGGTATCATTTTTGGTGTTCAGGGCATCATCATGGTTGCGATGCAGGGTGGCGCATTGGGTGCACTGGTAAAACTTTTCGGCGAGTGGCGAATTTTGCTAGTCGCCATTGCCCTGTTTCTATCGGGGCTGCTATTGGCCGTGTTCGCTTGGAGCATGCCAACCATGATCGCGTCCATGTTTATTTCGATGACGGGCGCTACCCTGTGCATGCCTTTGCTCAACACCTTGATCACTCATCGCACACCTGCGAGTTATCGTGGACGCATCATGGGTACGACCGCCGCGGCCTCTTCCTGGGGTCGGGTTTTTGGTCCGGCGTTCACTGGCTTTAATCTGGCGTGGTTTGGCTATTCAGCAGCCTGGGCGGCCTGTGCAGTCATCGTCGCCTTCTATCTCGCATGGGCTCTACGTGAAAGCGCCTTGGAAAAAAATCGTTCTTTAACTCTCAGGAGAAATCAGTAGTGGCCACTAATTTATTTGATCTAAGCGGAAAAATTGCACTGGTAAGTGGTGCAAGCCGGGGTATCGGAGAGTCTATCGCCAAACTGCTGGCTGAGCAGGGTGCTCATGTCATCGTGTCCAGTCGTAAAATTGAGGACTGCGGCCGCGTTGCCAGCGAGATCATCGCCAGCGGAGGTCGTGCTGAGGCGCAGGCCTGTCACGTCGGCAATATGGAAGACATTGCTGCGATTTTTGACGTTATTCGCTCAACTCATGGTCGTCTGGATATCTGCGTTAACAACGCAGCGGCCAATCCCTACTTCGGCCATATTCTGGACACAGATCTTGGCGCCTTTAACAAAACTGTAGAGGTGAATATTCGCGGGTACTTCTTCATGTCGATAGAGGCAGGCAAACTCATGCGCGAGAACGGTGGCGGCGCCATTGTGAACACAGCGTCAGTTAACGCTTTGCAGCCGGGTCCCATGCAAGGTATTTACTCGATAACGAAAGCGGCCGTTACCAGCATGACCAAGGCTTTTGCTAAGGAATGTGCGCCATTGGGTATTCGTTGCAATGCGCTTTTGCCGGGCCTTACGAAGACTAAATTCGCAGGAGCGCTTTTTGCTGTTGATGAAATTTATGATGAAGCCATCAAGAGTATTCCGATGGGGCGCCACGCAGAGCCAGACGAGATGGCCGGCACGGTGTTGTATCTGGTGTCTGATGCATCGAGTTACACCAACGGCGAGTGCATCGTAGTAGATGGCGGAATGACCATTTAGGGTTTGCCAAAACTCATCCGCACTGACTAGAGTAATGCTCATGAGACGAGGACTATCGCTATGAGCATGCTCACAATCCATTCGCAGTTACTAAAAGACTGTCATTACTTGGGTCAACTTCCCTCTGTTGATGTGCTTTTACATCGCAATGCGAGTTTGCCCTGGTTCATTTTGGTTCCCGATACGGAGTTTGCCGACTTCCTGGACCTTCCGTCTGAACACGGGCAGGCAGTCCTGGCGGACTGTGCGGCTATCTCGGGCTTCATCAAGAACCTGCTGGGCTTCGATAAAGTCAACTTTGCTGGATTGGGAAACGTTGTACCGCAGATGCATTTGCATATTATCGGCAGGTCATCTGTTGACCCTTGCTGGCCGCAGCCTGTGTGGGGCAATTTGGTAGACAGCGAACCCTACCCTCGGGAACAATTGGAGGAATGGCAGCAGGCCCTGGTTCACATGCTGCAGCTTAAGCCTTCGCGACTGGAACCCTAGCATTGTCTATGAGCAAAAAAGTCTTCGTTTCTCATCAACTACCGGGCGCTCGTATTCGTGACCTGTCGCAGTATTGTGAACTGAATGTGTGGATGGGCCCCGGTTTGCTCAGCGCTGAAAATCTTCGTGAAGAGCTTCGGGGTTGCCATGGATTAGTGTGTCTGCTCACTGACAGGGTTGATCAGTCATTGTTGTCGACTGTGCCGGAGTTGGAATTTGTCTCCAGCATGTCAGTGGGCGTAGACCACGTTGATGTAACTGCGCTTACTGCCCGGAGTATTCCCTTGGGGAACACCCCGGGAGTGCTGGTGGATACAACGGCTGACACCGCTTTTGCGTTAATGCTGGCAGCGGCTCGTCGAGTGGTGGAAGCAGATCATTTTGTGCGTCAGGGAAACTGGACTCAGGAGAATGCCTGGGCGCCGGATTTCTTTACTGGCAAGGATGTTAGTGGCGCAACGCTGGGAATCATTGGTTTGGGCCAAATCGGTCAGGCGATGGCGCGCCGCGCCGCGGGGTTTGGAATGGAGGTTCTGGCCTGGAACCGCACGGCGAAAGACGTGCCCGGCGTTGAGTCGGTTACTTTGGAGGAGCTGCTGCTTCGCAGTGATTTTGTCAGCCTGCACGTTGCCCTCACAGATGAAACTCGGCATCTGATCAACACTGAACGTATTGCAATGATGAAACCCGATGCGGTGCTGATCAATACCGCCAGGGGTGGCATTGTAGATGAGTCGGCCCTTGCACTGGCGCTGAAAAATGGGCATCTGGCGGCGGCAGGAATTGACGTTTTCGAGAATGAACCCGTGTCACCAGACAACCCGCTGTTGTCTCATTCAAATGTGGTGGTAGCGCCACATATTGGGAGTGCCACGACGCTGACCCGTGGAAAAATGGCAGACATCGCCGTGGACAATGCCATCGCTGCCCTTAAAGGGCAGCCGATGATGCATTGCGTTAATCCGCAGGTTTATCGTTAGCGGGCGTCGGGAAGTGTTTTGAATCCCTGCTCGATGGCGCGGTTGATGTTGCGCTGCATTGCAGCCGTATCCACGTTGTTCACATCGTTGATAATCTTGGTAATGACCACACGCCAAACTTCCTCTTGGTTGGCAACGTCATTGAATTGAATAGCGACATTATTTGTTGTTTGCACGCCCGCTAGCGCATGCGCATTGTCGACCATCGCCTGATTAATCTGACGGTTGGGTCGCGCTGAGGGGATTGGGTCGATACCGCCACTGGCGTCCTGGCTGCTGACGCCCTGTCGAAGACCTACGGCCTGCAGGTAATCGACACTGAATTGAGCCCGCTCAGGGTTCAGCACATAGCCGCGTTGACTCAAAGCTGAGTTGACCTCACGCCTTACCATCGGGTCCATAATGTAAAGCAGGTCGTCGGACTGAGCAGTATTGGTCAGTGGTTCGCTGCGCCATTTGAAGTATTTGTAGTTACCGGCTGCAAACGCAGCAGTATCGGTTGGTTCGGTTTCTATGCTGCTACAGGCGGTAAGCGCCATTGCAAGCAACAGTGTTGCCAGGGTGGTGAAACTACGCATGCGCGCCTCTCGGTTTGGAAAATCAGTCGCGGCTCATGGTAACAGCCCGAGGGTTGCCCAGCCACTAGTTGCGGGGGTTAAGCTCGTTCGTTGCCTTGATGTTGGTGGTCTTGCATTGCCAGGTTTCTGCACATTTCTGCTGTTCGTTGATAGTTACTCTTTGCTAGCATTGCTCCTATAACTATAAGTTATTTCTGGGGAAGGGCTAAATGATCTCGCGAAAACTGATTCGAACAGATCTCAACCTGCTGGTGGCACTGCAGATACTGCTAGAGGAGCGCAACGTGACACGCGCCGCCGAGCGGCTATCGGTGAGCCAACCTGCATTGAGTAAAACCTTGCAAAAATTGCGCGACTCTTTTGAGGATGAGCTTTTTACTCGAACCGCGCACGGCCTGGTTCCCACACCGCGAGCGGAAGAGTTAGGCGCCGATCTGCCTGCACTACTGGAGTCGGTGGAGCGTGTGTTGGGTGAGTCAGAGTTCGATCCCCTGACCTATTCCGGGAGCTTCAAGCTTTTGTTGCCGCCGATTCTTTGTGAGGCGTTATTACCCGGGCTGGTGGCTGAGTTAGACGAATCGGCCCCGGGGGTCCAGGTGATTACTGCAGAAATTACACCTGACTATCAAGAGCTTCTAAAGAAAGGTGAAATTGATTTTGCCGCCTTTGTTGCATTAGAAACGGAGCGGGATATCCACGCAGAGCCTATCGCCACGTTGGCTCCGCGTTGTTACATGCGGATTGGGCACCCTCTGGAAAAGAAGAGCGACATGGATCTGCAGGATTTTCTTGCTCACAGTCATTTGCGTCTCTATTTACCCGGGCTGACCCGCGAAAATACTTCGATGGTTGATGACGTTCTTGGACAGTATGGCGTGCATCGCAACATTGCTTTAGAAACCACCCAGTTTTCTTCTGCGGTAGGGGTGTTGGCGCGCACGGACAGCTTGTTGGTCGCCAATGCGGGATTTGAGGCTAGTGGTCTTTACAGTGATTTGATCACCGGACGAGAGTTGCCGACGGAGCTGCAACGTATGATTAGGAACACACTCAGTAGTAACCGCGGGAAAATGTCGTTGCTGCGCCACACCAGGACGTCACGCAGCGCACCTCATCAATGGATGCGAACTCTGCTAATGAAGCATCTCAGCGGCCCGGGAGAGCCAGCCGAGCCGATTCATCAGTTGAAGGCGATACCTTAGTTATCGTCTACTGAATCGAGACGCTGACCAGCCGCATCGTTGACCATACTTTCGACGCCCTGTGCCTTGTCCAGCGATTGCTGATAGCTCTCGGGAATAATGGTTTCCGCCTCGCCGCCGCCAGAAGCGTTATAAAGCACCCAGCCGATAGCGCCCAGTGCCAGAATCATACCCAGTAGCCTCATGGCTTTCCCTCCAATGAACTGCGTGTCTTCTTATTGTGCGCCGGATAGCAGGAAGCTGTCGATACCGGTGAGTTTGTCGAAATCATAGGCGCTGACCCGAAACAACAAAGGATATTCGCTGCTACGGACAAAGTGCGCCTGGTCGATTTTGTATAACTGTAACTCTGTCTGTGCAGCCAGGCCTTGTACTTGCAGGATTAACTCGGGTTCCCGCTTCTTGGCCTTCTTCTCCGCTTCCTTGGTAGCAACCCCCTGCACCTGAATGTTTCTAAGGGCCCCCAACAGTGCCTGAAGTTCACGCTGATCCGGCTTTTGGCCCGTTCCCAGTCGCCATTCCCCGCCGCTTCTTTCGAGGCTGTAGCCATCGGCGGTGATCTGAACGGGAGCGCGAACTTGTAATAGCCTGGGCTCCAGCCATTTTCCGGGCTGCAGCGGTATGTCGTAAAGATTTAAGTCTACGCTGTAAATGTTGTCCTGTTTTTCGTTGCGAACGTGCACTTTTCGAAACCCCGGCGATGTGCCGAGAAATATTGTGCCCACCGGTTGGTTGAGTGAGGACAGACCGATCTTGAGGCGATAGTGATAATGGGCAACCTGAAACCTCTGCCGCGAGGCAATAGTGTGGGCTATCGATAACCCAGGGTCGTCGGTGGTCAGTGTTTGCAGCACCTTGGCTATCATCTCTGGTTGCGCCGGAAGGTTGCCTAGCTCAGGCAGCAACCACAAGTCGCCCGATTTTCTGAGCACCACCGAATTCCCCATGCTGTCGTCAATTTTTAGCTCGTCGACAGCATAGGTGCCCACGTCGATTAGCGCGTCCTCTGCTGACCGACTCTGTCTGTCATTTCCATCGAGGTAAATCACAGCTGTCAGTATCAACTGCGCAATGAAAAGTATGAGGAGAAAGGTGCCGGCGCGATTCACAGTCCTAGCTCCCTGATGTAGCGCTTACGTCGTCGGCGACCCAACACCCAAACGATCAGTGCCAGCATGGCCAGCCAGACGATGGCTGCGGCATAGTTCGCCAATTCCAGTGAGACCCTAAGCCCTTGCTCCATCGGGGGAAGCGTTCGGTTGAAGTGCGCGCGTGAGCGTATTTGTAGCAATTGCTCTTCGCGCAACGCCCAATCGAGCGTGTTACTGAAGAGCTCAACGGGGCCCAAGTAGCGCGTTCCCGCAGCACGTACCAGAGCGCCCAGCACTCTGTCGCTGAGAAAATCGTTGGAGGGGTAAATGATGATGCGCGCAGATTCCGGTGACTTACGTACAAATGCACTAACGCCGGGGCTGCCTTGCTCTGGGCGACCTTCCAATGCTGCAGGGGGTTCAGTAAAAAAGGACTGGAAACGACCCTGCAACGCTGCCCCAATCAAATACCTTTTAGTCTCAGAAGGAGTCTCCCAAGTCTGACCTTCGCGGGGTGAGACATCTTTGCCGTCGCTAAGCCAGGCCTTAGGACTGCTCCATAACAACTGCGTGACTCGCAATTTCTCTCGCCGGTCTACTTCCAGTGGGGAAGCCCAGGCCATGGTCATCTGCGGTAGACTGCCGCTGACCGGGTGACGGGCGAAACCGTTTTTGCGAATGTCGATAAAGTAGGGGTAATCGACAATGCGAGTGTCTTGAAACTGAAGATCGCCGCTGTCCCGCTGCACTGGTGCCGGAATGCGCGCGTGTCGCTTGTCCATGATCAAAGATCCGGCGATCTCTACGCCGTGATGATTCAGCCAGGGCTGCAGTCCACTGTTCCATGACTGCAGTGACAGTTTGCCTCCGTCGGGCTCCACCGAGAATGCTGATGTAGCAAGAATGACAGTCCCTCCGCGCATCAGGAACTGATCAATTGCGTATACCGACAATTCGCTAAGCTCTCGCGGCGCTACGACTGCCAGAATATCCGCCTCTGGACTTACCTCTCCGTCGGTGAGGTTTTCCATCACGATACTGTGGTTTCGCGTAATGGTGCTTTCCAGTCCGTTAAAGCTGTGGCTACCCAGATTGTAAATCGCCATTTGCTCACTGACCTGCGGCGCTGCGAAGGCGACGGTTTTGGTAAAGTCGCGGGCGAATCTTTTCAGTCCAGAGTCCAGGGCCTTGCGAAAATTGCCTGCCTGAAAATCGCCGCTAGGCAATTGCACAACCTGCTTTTCGTCTGCCAGCGTCAGGTAGAAATAAAACTGTTGCTCGGAATCCATGGGCGACGCCATGGGGGCGAATCCCCACTGCTCTTCGATCTGCTGCGCTAGCCGCCCCGAATCGGCCTCGGGCTCCAGGAATCGATAGCTGAATTTTCCATCGGACGCTTGAACCGCGATGTCTAGCTGCGCCTTGATCGAATCGAGATAGGGCAGGAGGTTGCCGGGAAGCAGCGCATCATCAGAGACGTATGCAATAAATTCAACGGGCTGCTCAATGCCGTCGAACAGATCACCTCCAGACCGGTAGCTATACAGGACATCGCGTATTGCTCGGGTGATATCGAACTCAGGGTTGTGCAGCTGCACTTCCGTGTGTCCACTGGCGCTGGTGCGCGCCTCGATCAAATCTGAGAAGGACAGTACCTGGTGTTCGTTGCCGTATTTCACCAGAACACTGAAATAACCGCTGATTAAAGAAGCTTGATAGCGATTCGAAACCTGAAAAGGCGTGGGCTTGATATCGTAACTTTCATTGGCTTCTTTCTCGATCTCTGGGTTTAGCGCCGGGTCCACAAACTCAACTCTGACATTGTCGCCCCCCGCTTCTGCGTATTCGAGCATCAAGTCTTTCAGTTGTGGTTCCAACGGAGCCAGCATGGGGTGATTGCGGGCACTAAAATAACCGCGAATAAGCAGGGGCTCACTCAATTGATCAACGAGTTCCCTGCTGGATTCAGAGATGGAGTGAAGCTTGCCCTGGGTGATGTCCCAGCGCAGGTTGGATACGCGATCCATCCAGATATTGGCCAGTAAAAGATTCGCCAATAACAGAGCAATGCCTACGCGCCAATCGCGCTGTCTTGGGGTGCTTGCAAAACGCGCCCACCCCTCTTTTTCAAGGGTGTAAACGTTGAGTCCCAGGAATGCGACGATGAGACTCAGGTAGTAAATCAGATCGCGCAAGTCGATGGCGCCCCGGGTGATGCTATCGAACCTGGAGCCGCTACCGATCAGCCGCAGCAGTTCTGCCGTATCGTTATTAAAAAATTCCGTAAACAGGTTGCTCCCGAGTAAGTACAGCAAACCGCAAAGAGCCACGCTGCCCAGTAGGCTGACAATAGGGTTGTCGGTGCGTGCGGAGACATAGAGACCAATGCTGAGGTAGGCGGCGCCCAGCAGTACGCTGGCTAGATAGCCAGCACCGACAGGACCCCAGTCCAGATCAGCGATGAGTGCAACGGTTATTGGTAGCGGTAATGTGGCCAGTAACGCGAGAACCAAAAGGCTCAGGCACGCG
>JBDWQQ010000085.1:0-8507 GCA_039986455.1 Halioglobus sp. | reverse complement strand
CATAACACCTCACAACACCGCCAATTGGCTGTTGCGTAAATCTGTTACCAGCATATGCCCTGGACTATGGGTGATTGCGAAGGGAGGTTTGGCTTTCTCCAGCGCAACCTGCGGTGTCACGCCGCAAGCCCAAAAAACGGGCAGTTCATCTTCAGCAATAGTGACAGCGTCGCCATAGTCTGGCCGCTCCAAATTTTTGATTCCAATCAGCGTAGGATCACCGATATGAATCGGGGCTCCGTGCACCGACGGAAAGCGCGTGCAAATCTGAATCGCCCGTATCGCAGCTGCCGCCTTGAAGGGGCGCATGCTGACGACCATTTCGCCTTCATACGGACCAGCAGGCGTGCAATCAATGTCAGTCCGGTACATAGGAACGTTAACGCCCTCGCTGACATTGCGTACGTCAAGACCATCTGCGAGTAACGCTTCTTCAAAGGAGAAGGAGCAACCCAGCGCAAACACCACCAGATCGTCTCTCCATAGGTCAGCAATATCTGACAATTCCTCGCTGAACTGGCCGTCGCGGAAAACGCGGTAGCTTGGCACATCAGTGCGTATGTCAATATCCCCCAAAAGAGGTAAGCCCACATCGCCTGGCGCATTGGAAGTGGCCACAAGGGGGCAGGGTTTAGGGTTTGATTGGCAAAAGCGCAGGAAGTCGTTGGCCCAGTCGGCGGGTAAGATGGTCAGATTGCACTGGACGAAACCGGGTGAATAGCCAGAGGTATTGCCTGAGAACTCACCAGAGCGAATGGCCTGGCGCAAGGCGGCGGGAGATATGTCCTGGTTCATGCTTCATCCTGTACGGAAAATAGTTGCGGTTAAGTTTGGCACAGAATCGGATATCTGGATAATGACCGCTCGCTTAAGCTCCATGATTCGGATCAAAACTATGCTACAGCAACTATTAGATACACTAACTCTTGAAACCGCTGGTGAAGATGGCTTCGTGGGTCAGATAATGCATCCCAAAGGTTTCAGGGTTTACGGGGGACAGGTGCTGGCGCAGGCGCTAGAAGCGGCGCAGCAAACGGTGGACCCTGAACGCGCCGTGCATTCTCAGCACGCCTATTTCCTGCGTGAGGGAAAGACAGACCGACCCATTCATTATCAGGTGGAGCGTGCCAGAGACGGTGGCAGCTTCAATTCTCGCCGGGTAGTTGCATCTCAGGATGACAGGACCATTCTTGTCTCGTCGATGTCCTTCCAGAAGCCCGATGACAGTTTTGACTTTCAGGAATCTCTGCCTGACCTTCCGGGGCCAGAGGAACTACTGTCAGAGCGAACGCGCGCTAAAGCGGACGGTCATTTTGACGAAGATTTCATGATTACCACCGGCGAAGACCTCGATGTTCGCATGGTTCACCCCATCAATTGGGCCACGCCCGAAAAGCGCAAGGGACAGTTGTTTAACTGGATGAGGACCACAGGAGCGTTGCCGGATGACCCTGCAGTGCACCGTAAAATGCTTACCTATTTTTCTGACACCATGCTCCTTGATGCTGGATTGATCGAGCACGGCCGCTCCTACTGGGATCAGAGTCTGCAGATTGCGAGTCTGGATCATGCCATCTGGTTTCATGCCGATTGCCGCGCCGATGAATGGCTGCTGCACTCGGCAGACCTCGAGCGCAACAGTGGCGGCAGAACGCTAGTGCGCGGGCGCTTTTATACCCGCGATGGTGTGCATGTTGCGACTGTCATGCAGCAGGGACTGATGCGTAAACGCTGACTCGGTTGCTTTGAACGACAAGACCCTTTAGTGTTTGTGGTTAAGTGTTTATTGCAGGACAGCTTCATGCCACATCCGAGTTTTACCGCTGAAACCTTCCCCCATAAGCCCGCGATTGTTATGGGCGCGTCGGGCGAAATGGTCACCTATCGCCAGCTCGATGAACGCTCCAATCAGGGTGCGCAGTTGTTCCGTTCACTGGGATTAAAAGCCGGTGATCACATCGCCCTGATGATGGAAAACAATGCGCGGTTTCTCGAGATTTGCTGGGCTGCCCAGCGTTCAGGTCTTATCTTTACTCCCATAGCCACACACTTAAAACGCGATGAGACGGCCTATGTGCTAGCGAACTGCGGGGCGAAACTGTTTATAGGATCGCACAAGTTGGAAGAGGCGGCTACGCATGCCAAGCAAGATGCGACAGACGTTGAACATTTTCTGATGGTTGGGGGAATCACCAGCGGGTTTGATTCCTGGGAGGATACCCTGGGCCTGCAAGACATCTCTCCGATTGCCGATGAGCAAAACGGTGTGCCCATGCTTTATTCCTCGGGAACCACAGGGCAGCCCAAAGGGGTGCTAGTGCCGCCAGCCAGCGACGAGGTGGATACCCCCCCGATGGCCACTCGCCTGGGGCAGCTTTTCGGTTTTGGCGAGGAAACCGTTTATCTTTCGCCGGCACCGCTCTATCACGCGGCTCCGTTGCACTACAACATGATGACGCTTTATCAGGGCGGTACCACGGTCATCATGGAAAAATTCGATCCGGAAGCTGCGCTGGCTCTAATAGAAGAGCATCGGGCGACTCACAGTCAGTGGGTACCCATTATGTTTATCCGTATGCTGAAACTCCCGCAGGAAGTGCGAGAGCGTTACGACGTGAGCTCCATGCAGTTTGCTATTCATGCTGCGGCGCCGTGCCCGGTTGAGGTCAAGGCCAGCATGATTGATTGGTGGGGCCCGGTCATTGTGGAGTACTACGCGGCCAGTGAAGGGATTGGCGCCACCATGATCGACTCGCCTGCCTGGTTGTCCCACCGTGGTTCCGTCGGTCCTGCCGTATCGGGCGAGCTACACATCGTCAACGACGAGGGCGACGAACTCCCTGTTGGAGAGATTGGTACCGTTTATTTCGGCGGAGATCAGGCCGTTTTTCACTATCACCAGGAAGAGGAAAAAACCTCAGGCGCCTACAACAAAGAAGGTTGGGCGACCACCGGTGATGTGGGCTACCTTGATGAAGATGGCTTTTTGTATCTGACTGATCGCAAAAATTTCATGATTATTTCCGGTGGTGTGAATGTGTATCCGCAGGAAATTGAGAACCTGCTGATCACTCACGGCAAGGTCGCGGATGTGGCGGTGTTCGGCATCCCTTGTGAGGAGTTCGGTGAGAAAGTTCAGGCGGTGGTCCAGCCCATGAATTGGGCGGATGCGACCGATGAGACAGCCATAGAAATCATGGAGTGGTTGAGGGAGCGGTTATCGCATATCAAGCTGCCCAAGGCGCTGGATTTTCACCCTAAGCTGCCACGTCTAGATAACGGCAAGCTCTACAAGCGCCATCTGATGGAAGAGTATAAAGCGGGCGCTCGAGACGATAAGCCTGACGCTTAATGTCTAGCACCTAGCACCTAGCACCTAGCACCTAGCTTTTAGCTTGGCCTGGCGAGTTCAGCCTCTGGCTTGCTGGCTGGGTTCTGCTTTTTCCCCTTGGAGAACGGCAGGTAAAACACTGGCACCACAAACAGGGTGAACAGTGTGCCAACCAGCATTCCGCAGGTGATCATTATTCCAATGCTGAAGTGACTTTGCGCACCAGCGCCGCTGGCGATAACCAATGGCCAGATTCCAAGAACGGTGGCGAAGGTCGTCATGAGAATAGGGCGCAAGCGTTTCGATGATGCCTGCAAAACCGCCTCTCGTCGGTCCAAGCCTTGTTCAGTCAGTTTATTGGAAAACTCCACAATAAGAATGCCGTGCTTACTGATCAGGCCTATCAGCGTTAACAGACCCACCTGAGTGTAAATATTGAGCGTCACGAATCCCAAAGCGATAGGCACCACGGCGCCAAAAATGGAGAGTGGCACTGTGACCAGCACGACCAGTGGATCTCGGAAGCTGTTGAATTGGGCAGCGAGAACCAGAAAAATCAGGGTGAGTGAAAGCGCAAACAGAAGCGGGAAGGAAGCAGATTCCTGCACGAATCGCCGCGACGCACCGGTATGACCAACACGGAAACCGGTAGGAGCGATCTCATTTAACTTTTGCTCGAGAAACTCAAGGCCCGCCCCCAGACTATTGGGAGGCATCATAAAACCCTGAATCGTCGTGCTGTTCAGTTGCTGATACTGGGTCAAGGTATTGGGCTCAATTCGCGTATCCAGCCTAACGACCGCAGACAGTGGCACCAGTGTGCCGTTATCGGTGCGCAGGTAGTAGCGCTCCAATTCATCGCGGGTCAGGCGGAAACCCCTGCTTGCCTGGGGAATAACCTTGTAGGAACGACCCTCCAGCGTAAAGCGGTTCACTTCGGCTTCACCGAGCATCACGGCGAGAGTTTCACCAATTTCGCGCATTGAGATGCCCAACCGCGCGGCCCGGTCCCTATCTATTTCAACGGTAATTTCAGGTCGGTCAAAGTTGAGGCTCTGGGTGACAAAGGCGAATAAGCCCGACTCTCGGGCTGCGGCCAATAGTTCATCTCCCACACGCATGATTTCTCGGTATTCAGCGGTGGAGGCGACGACGAAACTCACCGGTAGTCCTGCGTCAGAGCCAGGCAGGGAGGGTTCGCCAAAAGCGAACAGTTCCATTCCGGTAATTTGCGAAAGCTTCCCCTGTAGCTCCAGTAGCAATTCTTGTTGGCTGCGTTCGCGCTCGCTCCAGGGGTGCAAGGTGACGCCGCCGAAGTTGCTGCTGGGCTCTACCACTTGCCAGCTGTGGCTGAACTCGGGAATGTCTTTCCAGATATCAACCACCTGTGCGAGATAATAATCCTGGTAGGCGAGATTGGCGTAGCGCGGCGCACTGCCAGTGATATAAACGGCGCCCGTATCTTCCTCTGGCGCGAGCTCCTCCTGCGCAAGAAAAAACAATGCGGGCAGGCTGGCAAGCAGGGTGCCGGCCAGTAACAGTACCGCTCCACGATTATCCAGACAGATGCTTAACAAACGTCGGTAACGCTGTATTAAGGCTTCGAAACGGTGGTCCAGCCAACTGGCGAATCGTCCCTGATGTTCAGCGTCTTTGAGTACACGAGAACACATCATGGGGCTTAACGTCAGCGCAACGACACCAGACACCACCACAGCGCCGGCCAGCGCCAGAGCGAATTCGCTGAATAGCGCGCCGGTCAGGCCGCCGATGAAACTGATGGGTGCATAGACCGCGGCCAGTGTCAGTGTCATAGCAACGACGGGCCAGGCGACTTCCCTGGCACCTGCGATCGCCGCCGCGTAAGGCGTTGCGCCTTCCTCGATATGGCGGTGAACATTCTCGACAACCACAATCGCGTCATCCACCACCAGTCCGATGGCAATCACCATCGCCAGCAGTGTTAACAGGTTCAGGCTAAAGCCCATGGCCATGATCAGGAATACCACTCCAATCAGTGATAGAGGAATTGCCACCAGTGGTATCAGTACTACCCGCAGTGAACCCAGGAACAGGTAGATGACCAGAATAACAATTAACGCTGCCTCCACCAGCGTGGTGAGCACTTTGCTGATCGCCTCATCGATGACCACGCTGCCATCCCAGTCGATCAACATTTGCATGTCAGCGGGCAACATGGCTTCTACTTTGGGTAAGGTGGCGTGTACCGCGCGGGAGACATCCAGCGGGTTGGCGTCGGGGGTAGGGGCGATAGAGATGAACACCGTTGCCTTGCCGCTAGACAGTGTTTTTATCTGATCGGTTTCTGAATCCAGTTCTATGTCAGCCACATCGCCCAATAAAATTCGTTCATCGCCTGATTGGCGCACGACCAGCTGACTAAACTCCTCTTCGGTTTGGAGGGTGGTTCTTGCATCCACAGTGACTCTCACCATGTTGCCCTCTGTGGCACCCGCCGCCGAAATAAAGTTATCCCGCTGTATCGCTGCATTAACGTCAGTGGCGGTGACTCCAAGCGCGGCCATGCGCACCGGGTCCAGACGCACCCGCATGGCGAGTTTGTAGGCGAAGACGTTCGCTTTACCCACACCTGGCAGTGTTGCCAGCTCAGGTTGCACGCTGCGCAGCAGGAAGTCGGTGACCTGGTAGAGCGTCATCTGCTCACTGTAAAAGCCGAGCCAGATTAATCCGTCGCCGCCACCGGTGGCGGTCACTATGGGTTCTTCGATGTCCCGGGGGAGATCACCGCGGGCTTCGCTCACCTTGGCGATGACTTCGTTAAGGACGCTGGTGCTGTCTTCTCCAAGACGAACATGTACGGTGATGCTGGAAGCACCGGGGTTGCTCTCTGAGCTCATGTACTCGACACCACGAGCACCGGCGATGACTACCTGCAGTGGAGTGGTGACGAAACCTTGTACGGTGCGTGCGGATGCGCCTGGGTAGTAGGTGTTGACATAAATGACGCTGCGCTCAAGCTCAGGAAACTGCCGTAGCCCCACTTTGGATAAAGACGCTCCACCTAACAGCAGCAACAAACAGCTGATGACGATGGCAAGCACCGGCCGCTGGATGAACAGGTCGGTGAATTTCATTGGCTAAATGCCGGTGGGTTTTCTTCCAGGGTGACGCGAGCTCCGCGGTAAAGCTTGTTTTGGCCAACACTAACGACGCGATCGCCCAGCGCTAATCCGGTGGTTACGGCAATCCGGCCATTCACGACGGCCCCTGTTTCCACCACGCGCGGGTTAACGGTTAGACCGTCTGGGCCTTCCTCGATAAGGTAAATCGTATTGCCCTGCAAGGAATAGGTCACGGCCGTCTCAGGCACTGTCACCAGTTCAAGTGGCTGATCCAGGTCAATGAGCAGCTGAGCGAACATGCCAGGCAGTAGGCCGTTACTTTCGATGACCCGCGCTCGCAGAGCAAGGTTACGTGTGGCTTTATCGACGGCAACATCCATGGCTTCCAGAGTGGCGTCAAAAACCTGCCCTGAGGCGGCGGTTCGAAGTTCGATCTTCAGCCCCGCCCGCAAATTCGAGAAGTAGCGAGCAGGCACTGAAAAGTCCACTTCCAGCTCTGTCAGGTCCTGCAAGGTCGTGATTGAGGTTCCGGATTCGATGTAATCGCCAGTTTTGACCTCAATGATGCCAATGCTGCCGGCGAAGGGCGCCACGATGCGCTTATTGTCCAGACGAGCCTCGGTTTCAGCCAGTGTCGCGATTGCGGCGTCAAGGTCTGCCCGTGAGCGGTCGTACTGGCTTTGCGGAATTGATTTCTGCTTTATCAGGCTGGCGTCCCGCTTATACAACTGTTCGGCGAGCACCACATTGGCCTGTTGACGCTTTTTGCTGGCCTGTTCAACGCTATCGTTTAGCGTGAGCAGGAGTTGCCCGGCCTCAACTTGCTGGCCAGACTTGACGCTAATAGCAATGATCTCGCCACTGGTCTCGGCGGCAAGGTTGGCGCCGCGGGCTGCGCGAATGGTGCCTACCGCTTCAAGGGTGACAGGCCAGGTCTCAACTTTAGCGGTAGTGGCGGTGACCAGGGTGGGTGGCGGAGTGAAGTCCGTATTGGCCAAGGTTTGAAACTTGTCGTAAAGGTAGCCCGCGATTCCTCCGAAAATAACGATCAGAAGCACAATAACAGTCAGGTAAGCGCGCAATACAGTCTCACTTAATGGTTTGTTTTCGTGGGAGTTGCGGTCATTCTAGGCCAAATTTGACCCTAGTTCACGCGCAATCGCAGAAACACGGGTATCGCATCACTCTGTGCGGCTAGGCAGCGGCCTTTGTTTTTGTAAGAATAATGAAATCCACCTTGATTGTGATCAAAAACACAATGTGTTCGCTGCCAACAAATTGCTTTATGCTATGAGAATACGCTCGAGTCAGGGCGTTCTCAAAGAGGTATCCCGGTGAGAAAATCAACCAAGCTCAAGACGCTGCAAAAGCAGATGGAAACGGCCGATAGCTATGCCCAATGGCAGGAATCGGCGGTGGAGCACGATGAACTGTCGGGCGCTCAGCGCTGGCGACAAATAGACCAGTCAAGCCAGTACGATTATGCCCAAATTCGGTTGCGGCTGGATCGTTTGCGAAGCTTGCGGGCACGCCATGACCACCAGGGGCTTTTGTTCACGCTGAACGAAGGCATCCACGGCAACATGGGCGGCATGGGTCGTTCCTCGTTGTATCGTAAAGCCAATTTCGGCACCAAGGGCCTCATAGAGCAATACATTGAAGAGGTGGACGACGCGCTGCGTTATTTGGCAGAGCTCCCCGCCGATCAATTGGACGTGCAAGACAAGCTGGACTTTTTCTATCGGGCCAATATTTGCTTTGGCCGCTCCGCACTTATGCTCAGTGGCGGGGGCGTATTGGGCTTTTACCACCTGGGCGTGGTCAAGACTCTGCTGGATCGAGGGCTTTTGCCACGGGTGATATCGGGTTCCAGTGCAGGCTCTCTGGTCGCGGGCGTTGTGGGAACACACACCGAAAAGCAGTTGGAGCACTTTTACGAGCCATCGAATGTGCATTTTGAGGCAGAACGTGAAGCGAGTATGTTTTCTCGCATGTTCTTTGGCGCCAACCCGCAAATAGATGTGGGTGACCTGGAGCGACTGATCGCTCGAATGATTCCGGACCTGACGTTT
>JBDWQQ010000084.1:0-18430 GCA_039986455.1 Halioglobus sp. | reverse complement strand
CTTGTGAGTGCCCCTGTGCATCGACCCACCCCTTTACAATTTGAATACGGTCCAGATTGGCCCCTTCCGGGTCGCGGACGGCCCAAACCATAAAACTGGGCGTTTGGTCTTTGTCGATCGCAGGCAGATCACTACCCATTGGTACGCCCTTGGCATAACCGACTTTCGCCAGGTTACGCCCGCGCAGATCGTCCCCATTAAAGGAGTAGCCGCCAAAAAAACGTACGCGTATTCTTGGGCCGGTTGTCGCATAAGCCTCGCGTCGCTCAAGTGCATCAAACACCGCTCCTCGAGTATTCTCGGTCGCCCAGACGGCGGTTGGTCCTGGAGATGCGTATTGCCATCCCTTGTAGGAAATACCCAGCTCCTTATTTCCCTTAGCCACCTTCATCGCACGTTCCGGCGAAGGCTCCATCCAGGTGAATGCACCAAAGAAATTATCGTCAAAACTGGTAGATAATCCGGTGTGAATATCTGAGCCTCCTACGAACCCTAGTTTAAAAGGATTAGTGCTCCCTTTTGCAGCAAAGCCCAGGCCATTTTTAAGGGTCTCCCTGACGTACTCCGTTTTCATCATCTCAGGCGTCTTCTTTTCGGTAACATCAAGATTGGCCCAGTCCCAAGTTTCATAGTCGGCAAACTCATCATCGGGTGAAAGGCTAGGATGGGTCTCGCTGTCACCCTTGGCCTGCCCTATTTCTACCAGTCGCTCCCAACGGGCGCGCGTCGCCAAATACTTGGGATCAAAAGCAGCTCCCTGCTCAAAGTCGTTCTGCAACGCAAACATCATACCGTTAGACAAATTGGGGTTATGAGGAATAGCGAGCACATCACCACCGGTACTCTGCTCATATTGTTCAAGCCACTTCCAGAGGTCCCGAGGATCAGGGCTTCCTTGCGGCGGTGTCATGGTAAAGGGCAGCATCTGTAAGGCCCTCTCAGGGCCATCCCTGAACAACACATTGCGATGCAGGTTGTTCCCTTTCACCAATGAGGTCCACTCGTAGGCGATCAGGGTGGTAAATTGACCGGGTCTATTAAACTCTTCCGCCGCAGCCACAAGATCATGCCAGGTTGCTTTGTAACCCGGATTACCCGGCTGATAATTTAACGCGTCAGACAACTCACCCTGACTGAACAGGCGAATCAGTTCAATCGAGGCGGCTTTGGCCCGATCTCCCCCGGCATTAAACTCTTCATGAAAGTACTTACCCTGCTTGTCCGCCAGCATATTGGGAGTGCCGCGCATGATGTCGGTAAAAGCACCCATACCATCGGTATGTTCTGTGAGCGCAAAGAAATCGAAGGGACGCGCCAATCGCACCGGCTGACCCGTATTGGAAACCAACTGCTCACCGGCAGCAAACCGGTAAACGTCTCGCGGCAGCAATCGTGTGCCACCGCCGCCCGCATCGGCCGATAGGGCCGAATGCACATGAGTCTCGCCAAACAGCAGTTCGGTTGGATACTCCCTGTCCGCATAAGGGGAATAATCCGCAGCGTGAGCAATCATTGGAGAACCGACTAGGGAAATCAGTACCGGCAACGAAAAGATGGCCTTGGTTACTTTCATAGATCACTCCGCTCCCCGCGCAGGCGGGGATCAATAGGTCAGAACTTGAAAACAATTTTTAGAAACAGGGTGTCACCTTCGGGTCTTTTTTCCACCCCTGACTCGTGGAGCCATTTGAACTCAGCAACCGTATCTGTACCCGCCAGTTGCCCTGCCCAGGAAACCACGGGGCCGATACCCAGCGCTTTCGCTTTAAAATCGCCAAAGCTGGCACCTGATCCACTATCACCGGTCACCTGTTCGTACCAGAAGCCGGAAAGTCCCACCCCACCGAGGCCACTCCATAAAGGAAAATGCTGTGCAGCTGTCACCTCCAGGTGCATTTGGGTGCCGCTCTTATAATCCGTATCGTCATTTTCCTGATTAAAAGTAGCGCCCAGAAAAGCCGATATCTCCCTGCCATTTTTCGGATTGAGATAAACAGCCGCCAGCGTAGGCTCCACACTCCAGTAGTTTTTACTGGTGTTAGCGAGTTTGCCAGCCTGATAATCACCCGTAGGCGCATAAAGGCCAAGTCGGAAGTTATAGTTAAGCGCAGGGTTAACCTGATAGTTAAGCATTAGCGGAAAGAGCAGTACGTCGCCAAGGCCTGAGTCAGAATCACTGCGCCGAACCGCGCGCCCTTGCGGATCCTGAGGAATGGCAACATCTGCATTAACCTCCAAATCCATAAAAGGGACAGTGACCGCCGCTGCGTAGCTCCAGCGCTCCACGAATTCTATTGGAGGTCGCCATAAACCCGTCAGCCCTACGGCAGATGATTCAACCTCCACATCTAGCGCAGCCAAACCCGCGATAGGCACCCTAACATCAGAGTCGAACTCGCCATCATAATTCAGCACGTTCAGTCGAAAAATCAGGGTCTCTTCTGCAGGTACGCCGTCGATAAAGGACGACATGGAACCCGGGAAATAATGGCCGTTGCCCCCCTCTTCGGAGATCGCGTTCAAACTGGTCAATAGCAAGGCCAAAAGCAGACCGCGCATGCAGGGGTGACAGGACATCAGAACGTCAGTTCTATCGACCGGTAGCCTCGTCCAGGCCATCTCGAAGTATCCCCGCCCATCGCTTCAGTGAGCGATCTGCGTCGGCCTTATTGGTTACACCGCTAGTCCACTGTAAGGTGCCATACTCTGGACTGCGTCGTCGATCACGGGCCCTGGCGAGAACCTGCCCCGTAGTGCCATCAACGAGCTCAAGAGCCAGTGTCATCTCACCGGCAGTGGTGGTGTAGGAGCGGGTGACTCCCACGCTCATGGTGTCCGGGGCATTGATATCAAGATTGATGATTGCGGGGCGCACAATGAGAACCGCCTCGCCATCATCAAATTGATCGACAATGTCATAAGCAGGTGTGGCTAGCAGTGCTTTGGAAAACTGATCATTACAGGCATCGCCCAGCGCGTCCTTGATGCCATCGACGTCCTTCTGAGTCACACGGCTCGATAAGTCCAGTCGACTATTATTCTGATCACGCAGCCAATTCTTACGAAAAGAAACAGAGCATGCTTCTAGACCGATACTTTGGTAAGTGCTCAGATCAGCCCCAGGTAGCAGGTAGACTTCCTGAAACTTGGTATCGTTTTGCAATAAAAGACCGTCCTGAGAAACCGGTTCAGGCTTGGTCGAGGCGCAAGCCACTAAAAACACGCCGCTCAGTAGCAATACAAAAAACTTATTCATCGTTACGATTCCTGTCCAAAAATCTTACCTACGGGCTAAATATAATAGTCTAGAATATAAACGCACGGGTAACTTTAACGCCTTCCATGGCTGAACAAAATCGAACGGAGCCTCATCTTGCTTACAACAAAATTGGCCAGGGCGCCCTTCTTGACGCTTGCGCTAGCAAGCACTGGCATGGCCGCCGAGGTACCGGAAAACCCGGAAAGAAACCTCTACTATGGCGAAACTCATATGCACACGGCCTATTCTCTCGACGCCTTCATTGGTGGCACACACCAGACACCAGACGACGCTTACCGGGCGGCCAAGGGAGAGGCGGTTGTCGTCAATGGACTACCCCACCAGATTCGCCGGCCATTAGATTTTGCTGCGGTCACTGATCATGCTGAATACATAGGTGAAATGTACTCAGCGCTGAATGAACAAGCACCGGGACACGACGATCCGCTGATACAACAGCTTTTAAGGCTGTCGAGTATCGAAGAGCGTGAAAAGTGGTTCTATAAGTATGTGATCAGCAACAACCGGGGAGACACTCCGGGCCACACTGAGTTCTTTGCGGGCGAGAGCACTATCAACAGCGCCTGGCAAATTGCAGTAGACGCGGCACAGAAACACAACGCTCCGGGAAAGTTTACGACATTTATTGCTTACGAATGGAGCGCCGCACCAAAGGGCGGGAACCTCCACAGAAACGTTATCTTCCGAGGCAGTGAAGTTCCGGTGCGACCCATGAGCTACATAGACCTCAACCGGGAGGAAGGGCTGTGGCAGTGGTTATCGGAACTGGAGAAGCAGGGAATTCGTGGCCTGGCGATTCCCCATAACTCCAATGCCAGTAAGGGCATGATGTTTCCCGACACTAACTCAAAGGGTGAACCGCTGGACCTGGAGTATGCCCAGATGCGCGAGCATTTCGAACGAGCCATCGAAATGATGCAGGTGAAAGGCAATTCCGAGGTGCATCGTAAATTTTGGGCCGCCGATGAGTTCGCTAATTTTGAAAATGCGGATTCGATGGCGCAGTTCAGTGATCGCAAGGCCGAGAAACGCAATTTCGTTCGCAGCGGCGTTGTGAAAGGTCTGGCCCTCGAAAAAGAACTGGGGGTTAACCCGTTCAAGTTAGGCTTCGTCGGCGGAACCGATAACCACAACGGAATGATGAGTGATGTAGACGAAGATAACTTCGTCGGCGCTCACGGCCCCGAAGACGGCTCGGTGAAAGAGCGACGCGAGGGACAGGTCACTAGCTGGCTGAATTCCAGAGATCTTAGCATTGGGTCCATTACCGGCGTCTGGGCCAGCAGCAATACGCGAGGCGCTATCTGGGACTCGATTCACAATAGAGAAACCTTCGCCACTTCCGGACCACGAATGGCAGTTCGATTTTTCGGTAGCTGGAACTACGAGAATTCATTACCCACAGCGCCCGATGCCATCGCAAGAGGCTACCAGCAAGGCGTTCCCATGGGCGCAGACCTTAAGGGTCCCGCAGGCAATAAATCACCGCGTTTTCTGGTAATGGCCAGCAAAGACGCCCTGGGCGCAAACCTGGATCGCATCCAGATCGTCAAAGGCTGGGTAGACGCTTCGGGAGAGCTTAAGGACCGGGTATTTGATGTGGCCTGGTCTGGAGAAAGGACGCAGGGATCAGACGGTAAACTTCCGGCGGTAGGCAACACTGTAGACCTGGATACCGCCACCTACCGCAACAGCATTGGTGCACCACAATTGTCGATAGTCTGGGAGGATCCAGAATTCGACCCGGCAATATCAGCGCTCTACTACGCCCGTGTGATAGAAATCCCTACACCGCGCTGGACCACCTACGACGCGGTTCGCGCCGGGCTTCCCCTGCTAGAGGACGTACCCGCAGTCATTCAGGAGCGCGCCTGGTCGTCCCCCATCTGGTATAAGCCCTAATCGTTTTTAGCAGGCACAAAAAAGCCGGGCTATAGCCCGGCTTTTTTAGTCAATCACAGCGATCGAGAATCAATCCTCGTCGTCGTAATCCTCAACCTGTGGGCGGTCAACCAGCTCTACATAAGCCATAGGGGCCTTATCGCCGGTACGGAAGCCGCACTTCATGATACGGATGTAACCACCTGGGCGCTCCTGGTAGCGGGGACCCAGCTCGTTGAACAGCTTGCCGACGGCTTCCTTGCTACGAGTACGGTCGAAGGCCAGACGTCGATTTGCAACGCTGTCTTTCTTTGCCAGGGTAATCAGAGGCTCAGCGTAACCACGCAGCTCTTTCGCCTTGGGCAGGGTCGTTTTAATCAACTCGTGCTCAACCAAAGAGTTGGTCATGTTACGAAACATGGCCTTACGGTGAGAACTGTTGCGGTTTAGCTGACGTCCACTATGACGATGACGCATTTTTCCAATCCTATCTTTAGGGTGCTATCACAGCACTGCTATCAGGTTGACCAGGGAGCCTAGGCGCTCAGTACCCGGTCGTCGTTTTTCAGGCTGGCAGGTGGCCAGTTGTCCAGGCGCATGCCCAGTGACAAACCACGAGAAGCCAATACATCCTTGATCTCGGTGAGTGACTTCTTACCCAGGTTAGGGGTCTTCAGCAACTCAACCTCAGTGCGTTGCACCAGGTCTCCGATGTAGTAAATATTTTCAGCCTTGAGACAGTTGGCAGAACGAACCGTTAATTCCAGATCGTCTACTGGACGCAGCAGAATTGGATCTACCTCATCCTCTTCTTCAACCGACTCAGACTCAGATTCGCTTTCCAGGTCAACAAACACTGCCAGCTGCTGCTGCAGGATTGTTGCTGCGCGGCGGATCGCTTCTTCCGGATCAATCGTACCGTTGGTCTCCAGATCCAAAACCAGCTTATCCAGATCGGTGCGCTGCTCTACGCGAGCAGATTCAACCACGTAAGATACACGGTGAACCGGGGCAAACGTCGCGTCCAGCTGCAGACGACCGATCGAGCGAGTTTCCTCTTCCGGATTCTCACGAGAATCAGCAGGGGAATAACCACGGCCACGAGCCACGGTCAGCTTCATGTTAATTTCGGATGCGCCGTTCAGGTGACAGATTACGTGGTCCGGGTTGCGGATCTCGATATCGTGATCGACCTGAATATCAGCAGCAGTCACCGCTCCTGAACCTTTCTTGGTCAGGGTTAGCTCTGCTTCTTCTTTGCCGTTCATCACAAGGGCTACACCCTTGAGGTTCAGCAAAATTTCGATGACATCTTCCTGCACGCCTTCAATTGCACTGTACTCGTGCAATACACCGTCTATCTCTACCTCGGTGATTGCACAACCAGGCATTGATGACAGCAAGATACGACGCAAGGCATTACCAAGAGTGTGGCCAAAGCCACGCTCAAGAGGTTCCAGGGTTACCTGGGCGCGTGTGCTGTTCTTTTCATCAACATTGATTACACGCGGGGTCAAAAATTCGTTCACTGCACTCTGCATACGGGGCACCTTTATTTAGGTTAGTCCTTCAGTGGATTACTTGGAGTAAAGTTCGACGATCAGGTTTTCGTTGATCTCTGAAGAGAGATCCTGACGGTCGGGAACAGACTTGAAGGTACCTTCCAGCTTGTCCGCGTTTACTTCGATCCACTCAGGCTCGCCACGTTGGGCAGCCAGGGCCAATGCAGACTGAACGCGCAGCTGCTTCTTAGCCTTTTCACGCAGGGAGACAACGTCTCCTGCTTTTACCTGGTATGAAGCGATGTTTACAACCTGTCCGTTTACCAAGATTGCTTTGTGAGCAACCAGCTGGCGGGATTCAGAACGCGTAGAGCCGAAGCCCATGCGGTAAACAACGTTGTCCAAGCGTGATTCCAACAACTGCAGCAGGTTCTCGCCGGTCGCACCCTTAAGACGGGCAGCTTCCTTGTAGTAGTTGCGGAACTGCTTTTCCAGTACGCCGTAGATACGACGAACTTTTTGCTTTTCACGCAGCTGCACACCGTAGTCAGACAAACGACCGCGACGGGCGCCGTGCTGTCCGGGTACTGCTTCTGCTTTACACTTGCTTTCGAGTGCGCGCACACCGCTCTTCAGGAACAGGTCAGTTCCTTCACGACGGGAGAGCTTGCACTTAGGTCCAATATATCGAGCCATGTCTAGTTCTTCCTCTGTGCGTTACACGCGACGTTTCTTGGGAGGACGACAGCCGTTATGTGGAATCGGCGTTACGTCGGTAATGTTGCTGATCTTGTAGCCACAAGCATTCAGCGCTCGAACGGCAGACTCACGACCCGGTCCGGGGCCCTTCACCTGTACGTCGAGATTTTTGAGACCATATTCTTTTGCTGCCTCACCTGCACGCTCAGCTGCCACCTGGGCTGCGAACGGGGTGCTCTTACGAGAACCGCGGAAGCCAGAACCACCAGCAGTGGCCCAGCTCAGGGTGTTACCCTGACGGTCAGTAATAGTAATAATGGTGTTGTTGAAAGACGCATGTACGTGGGCGATACCGTCCACTACAGTCTTCGTGATTTTCTTACGAGTGCTTTTGGCACCTGGCTTAGCCATATCGTAGTTCCTGCTTTAATATCAACACTGCACTTGGGTGCAGCTACACTAAAAGGATTCGCTGTGGGGTGACGCTGGGTCTGTCCTTACTTGCGAATCGGCTTACGCGGTCCCTTACGGGTACGAGCGTTGGTCTTGGTGCGCTGGCCGCGAAGCGGCAAGCCACGACGATGACGCAGGCCGCGGTTGCAACCCAGGTCCATCAGACGCTTGATGTTCATAGACACTTCACGGCGAAGGTCACCTTCCACCATCATCTCCGCGACTTTGCCACGAAGGGCGTCCATCTCGGTTTCAGAGAGTTCGCCAATTTTGGCACTCTCTGTGACACCGGTTGCAGCGCACAGCTCTTTAGCAGTTGTGCGACCTACACCGTAGATGTATGTCAGTGAGATAACAGCATGCTTGTTATCTGGTATGTTGACGCCGGCAATACGAGCCATCCAACTTTCTCCAAAAATAATCTTTCGCTTAACTACGCGATTTACGCAAACCCCTGATTTAACTCAAGATTGCTGATTTCTCAGCGGGGTAGGCGCGAAAGGCGCAGCATTCTAGCGATATCGTTACAAAAAATCAACCGTGCCGGGGATTAACCCTGGCGCTGCTTGTGACGCGGATCTGTGTTGCAGATCACCCGCACAACGCCATTACGACGTACAACTTTACAGTTGCGGCAGATTTTCTTTACTGATGCACGTACTTTCATCGTTACTTCTCCGTTTAGGTTGATGGGCGCTTAGCGAACGCGTCCAGCACCACCATAGTTCTTCAAGTTGGCCTTCTTCATCACCGAGTCGTACTGGTGTGACATCAAGTGACTCTGCACCTGGGCCATAAAATCCATTACCACGACAACTACAATCAGCAGTGAGGTGCCGCCCAGGTAAAAGGGCACATTCCACATCACTACCAGGAACTGAGGCATCAAGCAGACCAGCGCAATGTACGCAGATCCGAATACCGTCAGCCGAGTCAGCACGCCATCGATATAGTTGGCGGTTTGCTGACCGGGGCGTATACCGGGCACAAAGGCTCCGGAACGCTTCAGGTTGTCAGCTACTTCAACCGGGTTGAACATCAACGCGGTATAGAAGAAGCAGAAAAACACTACAAACACGGTGAACAGCAAAATGTTCAACGGCTGCCCAGGTCCAATGGCCACTGCCAGATCCTGCAACCAATCTGCTCCTCCTGAGGAGCCAAACCACTGCGCAATGGACGCCGGGAATAGCAATATGCTGCTCGCGAAAATAGCTGGAATTACGCCGGCCATATTCACTTTCAAGGGCAGATGCGAGCTCTGCGCCTGGTACATCTTGCGACCCTGCTGTCGTTTGGCATAGTTCACCGTGATACGACGCTGGCCGCGTTCGATAAACACGATCAGATAAATCACCGCAATCGCCAGTGCCAGAATAAACAGCAGCACCAAGATATTCAGCTCACCCTGTCGCGCCTGCTCCAGCGATTGTCCGATCGCAGCGGGTAAACCAGCCACGATACCAGCGAAGATCAACAGCGATATTCCGTTGCCCACGCCTTTTTCAGTAATCTGCTCACCCAGCCACATCATGAAGACTGCGCCGGTTACCAGAGAAGTAATGGCAATCACATAAAACAGCAGTGATGTGTCATAACTCATGCCCTGATTGGCCATACCTACGGTCATGCCTGTGGCTTGTATAATCGCCAACACGACTGTTAGATATCGCGTGTACTGGCTTATCTTACGACGGCCAGACTCGCCTTCTTTCTTCAACTGCTCTAGCTGTGGGGTCACCGCCGACATCAGTTGCATGATGATCGATGCAGAGATGTAGGGCATGATGCCCAGCGCCAGGATACTCATCCGCTCCAGTGCGCCACCAGAGAACATATTCGCCAAACCCAGGATTGTTCCCTGATTCTGGTTAAACAATGCCGCCAGTTGGTTAGGGTCAATTCCCGGTACAGGGATGTGCGTCCCGATCCGGTAAACAATAATTGCCAGTAAAACAAAACGAAGGCGAGCAAAAAGCTCGCCCATGCCTGCCTTGTTTACTGAGGGCAGTTGTCCTTGGGCCATTTATTCCTCGATTTTCCCGCCGGCTTTCTCAACTGCTTCGCGGGCACCTTTGGTGACCGCAAGCCCTTTGAGTGTCACGGCCTTGCCGAGATCTCCAGACAGGAAAACCCGAGCTCGCAACACATTGTCTTTAACAATGTCGGCTGCTTTCAATGCATCCAGGTCGACTACATCGCCTTCAATCGCATTCAATTCTGACAAGCGAACCTGCGCAGTGGTGCGAGCCATGCGAGAGCTAAAGCCATACTTCGGCAAACGCTTCTGCAAAGGCATCTGACCGCCCTCGAAACCGGGGCGAACCGAACCGCCGGAGCGAGATTTTTGGCCTTTGTGTCCGCGACCGGCAGTTTTACCGTCGCCGGAGCCGATTCCACGACCAACACGCTTGCTATCTTTACGAGAACCCGGGGCCGGGCTCAAGGTGTTCAGTCTCATTACATCTGACATGATTTAGTCCTCAACCCGTACCAGGTAGTGTACTTTGTTGATCATGCCGCGAGTGGAGGGTGTGTCTTCCACTTCTACGGTGTGACCAATCCGACGCAGGCCGAGGCCGGCTACGCACGCCTTATGATTAGGCAAGCGGCCATTAGTGCTCTTGACCTGGGTAACTTTGATCATTGCTTTTGCCATGACTATTCGCCCAATACTTAATTCAAAATTTCTTCAACAGACTTGCCACGCTTGGCAGCAACGTCTTCGGGAGCACACATATCGCGCAGGCCGTTGAAAGTTGCTCGTACTACGTTCACCGGGTTGGTGGATCCGTAACACTTGGCCAGAACGTTGTGCACGCCAGCAATCTCAAGTACAGCTCGCATTGCGCCACCGGCAATAACGCCAGTACCTTCAGATGCAGGCTGCATGTATACCTTGGAGGCGCCGTGGGCAGCCTTCACAGGGTATTGGATAGTGCCGTTGTTCAGGTCTACCTGAATCATGTTGCGACGGGCAGCTTCCATAGCCTTCTGGATTGCGACAGGCACTTCGCGTGCCTTACCGCGGCCGAAGCCTACTTTGCCATTGCCATCACCAACTACAGTCAGCGCGGTGAAGCCGAAAATACGACCACCCTTAACTACTTTAGCGACGCGGTTGACCTGTACCAGCTTTTCCTGGAGATCACCTTCGGTCTGCTGCTGCTTTTTCTGATCGTTAAAAGCCATATCTACTTACCTTAGAATTCCAGTCCACTTTCACGGGCAGCGTCGGCCAAAGCCTTAACGCGTCCGTGGTACTTATAACCACCGCGGTCGAAAGCGACCTTCTCGATACCAGCTGCCTTGGCGCGCTCAGCGACCAACTTACCAACAGCGGCTGCGGCATCGATATTGCCGGTTGCGCTTTTACGCAGGTCCGTGTCCAGGGTAGAAGCACTCGCCAACACCTTGTCACCTTCAGGTGCAATCACCTGGGCGTAGATGTGTCGGGGAGTACGGTGTACGCTCAGGCGATTTACGCCGAGGGTACGCATGCGGGCGCGAGCACGACGGGCGCGACGCAGCCTTGAATCATTCTTTGCACTCATGTCAACTTACCTACTTCTTCTTGGCTTCTTTACGACGAACGTACTCGTCTGCGTAACGAATGCCCTTACCCTTGTATGGCTCTGGCGGACGGAAGCTGCGAATCTCTGCAGCTGCCTGGCCTACGGCCTGCTTATCAACACCCTTCACTACAATTTCGGTCTGGCTGGGGGTTTCCGCAGAAACACCTTCAGGCAGTTTGTAGTCAACGGGGTGGGAAAGACCTACGGTCAGGTTGACACTTTTGCCGGAAGCCTTGGCACGGTAACCAACACCGTTTAGAACCAACTTCTTCTCCCAGCCTTCGCTGACGCCCTTAACCATGTTGTTTACCAATGCGCGAGTCGTTCCGGCCATAGCCTTAGACTTGTCGGATTCGTAAACAAAGGTCAAAACGTTGTCATCCTGGTTTATTTGTACGCCTGCACCTACGGACAGTTCCAGCGTACCTTTACTACCCTTAACGGTGACGTCGGAGCCGTTAAGCTTGACCTCTACGCCGCTAGGCAGTTGTACCGGATTATTTGCGACTCTAGACATTTTGAATGCTCTTCAAATCAATTAATTTAGAATACTGTGCAAAGCACTTCACCGCCGACACCGGCAGCGCGTGCAGCGCGATCAGTCATCACACCTTTAGAGGTGGAGACAATCGCTACACCCAGGCCACCGCGAACGGCAGGCAGCTCACCTTTGCCTGCGTAGTTACGCAGACCGGGGCGGCTAATGCGGTCAATCTCAGCGATAACCGGCTTACCCTGGTAATACTTCAGTTCGATGGCCAGACGAGGCTTGCCTTCTTCACTGGATGCATTGAAGTCGGCGATATAGCCTTCTTCTTTCAGCACGTTTGCAACCGCAGCTTTGAGCTTGGAACCAGGCATTTCTACACCAGTCTTACCAGCCATTTGTGCGTTACGAATACGGGTCAGCATATCTGACAGCGGATCTTGCATACTCATTTCAATATCTCTCCGTTACCAGCTGGCTTTCACGAGGCCAGGCACATCGCCGCGCATCGCTGCTTCACGCAACTTGTTACGACACAGGCCAAACTTGCGATATACCGCGTGTGGACGACCCGTTACCTGACAGCGACGCTGCTGGCGAACTGGGCTGGCATCACGGGGCAGCTTTTGCATAGCAATCTGCGCGTCCCACTTGTCTTCATCAGAAGCATTCACGTCAGCGAGAATCGCCTTTAGGGCGGCACGCTTCTGAGCGTACTTAGCTACCATACGTGCACGCTTGTTCTCACGTGCAATCATAGATTTCTTAGCCATGTATAAAGCCTCTTAACCTTTCAGGGGGAAGTTGAAAGCGCGCAGCAATGCACGACCTTCATCGTCCGTACGAGCAGTGGTAGTAATTGCGATATCCATACCGCGCAGCGCATCCACCTTGTCGTAATCGATTTCTGGGAAGATGATTTGCTCAGTCACACCCATCGCGAAGTTACCGCGACCGTCAAATGACTTAGGGCTAATGCCGCGGAAGTCACGAATACGGGGGATAGCGACACTGATCAAGCGCTCCAGGAACTCATACATACGCTCAGAGCGCAGAGTCACCTTGCAACCAATCGGCCAAGCTTCGCGAACCTTAAAGCCCGCGATAGATTTACGCGCCTTGGTCACTACAACTTTCTGACCGGAAATCTTTTCCATATCAGCAACAGCGGCCTCGAGGACCTTCTTGTCGCCAAGCGCTTCACCGACACCCATATTCAGGGTGATCTTGGTGATGCGTGGAACTTCCATCACGTTTTCCAAACCCAGCTCTTCTTTCAACTGGGGAGCGATTTCGCTCGTGTACTTATCTTTCAATGTTGCCATGTCTATTACCTGTTAATCCGACCGGCTTAGCCGACAGCCTCGCCACTGGATTTAAAGATACGAACCTTTTCGTCGCCTTCGACCTTAAAGCCCACGCGATCAGCCTTGCCGGTATCGGAGTTAAAGATCGCCACGTTGGAAACTTGAATGGGCGCTTCTTTTTCTACAATGCCGCCAGCAACACCCGCTTGGGGGTTGGGCTTGGTGTGCTTCTTAATCATGTTGATACCGGAAACAATCAGCTTATTGTTATCCAGTACTTTGCGAACCTTACCGCGCTTACCCTTGTCCTTACCGGCCAGGATAATCACTTCGTCATCGCGCTTGATCTTCAACATTTTCGTTCCTCTCCTCGGCCTTAGATAACTTCAGGGGCCAGAGAAATAATCTTCATAAATTTCTCGCCGCGCAGTTCACGGGTTACTGGGCCAAAAATACGAGTCCCAATAGGTGCGTCCTGTGCGTTCAACAGCACTGCAGCGTTGTCGTCAAACTTGATCAGGGAACCGTCGCCTCGGCGAACTCCCTTCTTTGTCCGAACTACAACAGCAGTCATCACCTGGCCTTTTTTGACCTTGCCGCGAGGGATGGCTTCTTTAACGGTTACCTTGATCAGGTCTCCAACGCGCGCATAGCGACGCTTGGAACCGCCAAGTACCTTGATGCACATCACACGACGGGCGCCGCTGTTATCTGCGACTTCCAAATACGACTGTGTCTGAATCATCTCTTACTCCAAACTGCGACCCACCGGGCCGCAAAACTAACCACTACCCGTGAGGGCCTTATACCTGAGCGGCGCTCTCTACTACTTCAACCAAGTTCCAGGTCTTGCTCTTGGAAATCGGGCGAGTTTCGGCAACAGTTACTGTGTCGCCTATGCCACACTGATTACTCTCATCGTGTGCGTGGATCTTGGATGAACGAGTAATGTACTTGCCATACACCGGGTGCTTAACCCGACGCTCAACCAATACAGTAATGGTCTTGTCCATCTTGTTGCTGACAACTCGACCAGTTGCCGTACGTGTACGCTTCTCTGCAGCTGACATACTTAGTTACCTGCCTTTTGTGTAAGTACAGTCTTCACACGTGCGATGTCACGCTGGTTTTGCTGTAGCAGATGAGACTGCCCCAGCTGACCAGTAGACTTCTGCATGCGCAGTTTGAACTGCTCTTCACGCAGAGTAAGAAGCTGCTTGTTCAGGTCCTCAGCGGACTTATCATGCAATTCACTTGCTTTCATCACATCACCGACCGTTTAACAAATGTTGTAGCAACGGGAATTTTTGCTGCAGCCAGATCAAACGCTTCACGCGCCAGCTCTTCAGAAACACCCTGTACTTCGTAAAGTACTTTTCCGGGCTGAACCAGGGCTACCCAGTATTCAACGTTACCTTTACCTTTACCCTGGCGAACTTCCAGCGGCTTGCCTGTAATAGGCTTGTCCGGGAAAACTCGAATCCAGATCTTTCCGCCACGTTTGATGTGACGAGTCATTGCACGACGAGCCGCTTCAATCTGGCGCGCAGTAATGCGGCCGCGACCTGTCGCTTTCAAACCATATTCGCCAAAGCTCACTTTGCTGCCGCGATGGGCCAGACCACGATTGCGGCCCTTATGAGTCTTGCGAAATTTTGTACGCTTTGGTTGAAGCATCTGCGTAACCCTTAATTAGTTGCTGTCTTCTTGGGAGCTTCGGCCGCTTCATCAGCACCGATAACCTCACCTTTGAAAATCCAAACCTTCACACCGATGATGCCGTAAGTTGTTGCGGCCTCATACGTGGCGTAATCGATATCTGCGCGCAGAGTGTGAAGAGGCACACGACCTTCGCGATACCATTCGGAACGTGCAATTTCTGCTCCGCCCAAACGACCACCGACTTGGATCTTGATGCCCTGGGCACCTTGGCGCATAGCGTTTTGAACTACTCGCTTCATAGCGCGTCGGAACATCACTCGACGCTCTAGCTGCTGTGCTACGTTCTGAGCAACCAGCTTGGCATCCAGGTCCGGCTTGCGAATTTCTTCGATGTTGATGTGAACGGGCACACCCATCTTCTCAGTCAGCGTCTTGCGCAGCGCATCGACGTCTTCACCTTTCTTACCGATCACAATGCCGGGACGGGCAGTGTGAATGGTGATCCGAGCTGTTTGCGCTGGACGCTCAATAACAACACGGCTTACTGAGGCATGCTCCAGTGCTTTTTCGATGTACTCGCGCACCTGCAGATCAGTAATCAACTGCTTGGCATAGTTTTTACTGTCGGCGTACCAGATAGAGTTATGTTCTTTAACAATACCTAAGCGGATGCCGATAGGATGTACTTTCTGACCCATGTGGTGGTCTCCTTAGCCTTCGCCGTCTGCAACTTTCACAGTAATGTGACAGCTACGCTTTAAAATTCGATCTGCGCGACCCTTTGCACGGGGACGCAGGCGCTTCATGGTCATGCCTTCATCAACAAAAACGGTGGATACTTTAAGCTCATCCACATCAGCGCCTTCGTTGTTTTCAGCATTGGCAATCGCCGAATCAAGAACTTTCTTGACCAGGTGAGCTGCCTTCTTGTTGCTGAATTCCAACAGGATCAGCGCCTCTTCGACAGGCTTGCCGCGGACCTGATCAGCGACCAGACGGGCTTTTTGCGCAGAAATCTGCGCGCCTTTCAGTCTTGCTGCAACTTCCATTTCCTAAACCTCTTTACGCAGCGCTTAGCGCTTCGCCTTTTTGTCTACGATATGACCCTTGAACGTGCGAGTTACCGCAAATTCGCCCAACTTGTGGCCAACCATATCTTCGTTGATCAGTACTGGTACGTGCTGACGGCCATTGTGAACAGCAATTGTCAGTCCAACCATATCCGGAGCCACCATGGAGCGGCGTGACCAGGTCTTGATGGGGCGACGATCGTTGCTTTCAATCGCGACTTCAACTTTCTTCATCAGGTGAAGGTCAATAAAGGGACCTTTCTTCAGTGAACGCGGCACAATCTCTTCCTCTAATCTCTAGTCAAACGACCGTTATTTCTTACCACGACGACGTACAATCAACTTATCAGTACGCTTGTTCTTACGTGTCTTGTAACCCTTGGTTGGTGTACCCCATGGGCTAACCGGATGACGGCCGCCAGAGGTCTTACCTTCACCACCACCATGCGGGTGATCTACCGGGTTCATGGCAACACCACGAACCGTTGGGCGAACACCACGCCAGCGAGCTGCACCGGCTTTACCCAGCTTACGCAAGCTGTGCTCTGAGTTGGATACTTCACCCAAGGTAGCGCGGCAATCAGACAACACCTTACGCATCTCGCCAGAGCGAAGACGCAGCGTTGCATATTGACCTTCGCGGGCAACCAGCTGAACTGAAGCACCAGCGGAGCGAGCGATCTGCGCGCCTTTACCTGGCTTAAGCTCAATACAGTGCACAACAGAACCCACAGGGATGTTGCGAAGCGGTAAACAGTTACCTGTTTTAATAGCCGCGCCTGAACCAGACTGCAGTTCGTCGCCGGCCTTCACGCCCTTGGGCGCGATAATGTAACGACGCTCACCATCAGCGAACAACATCAACGCAATGTGCGCGGTGCGGTTCGGATCGTATTCAATGCGTTCTACCTTGGCGGGGATTCCGTCCTTGGTGCGCTTGAAGTCGATCAGACGATAGTGCTGCTTGTGACCACCACCAATGTGTCGAGTAGTAATCCGACCATTGTTGTTACGACCACCGTTACGGCTCTGCTTTTCCAACAAAGGCTTATGTGGTGCGCCTTTGTGAAGATCCTCACTGACAACACGGACGACGTGACGACGACCGGGTGACGTGGGCTTGCTCTTCAAAATTGCCATTGCGATCCGACTCCTTACTCAACTGACGCAAAGTCGATGTCTTGACCCTGCTCCAGTCGTACATATGCTTTTTTCCAGGTCGGCTTAGTGCTGTAACCGAAACGGTTGCGCTTCACCTTGCCTTTCACCTTCAGGGTGCAGACATTGTCGACCTTGACCTTGAATAGCTGCTCAACGGACTTTTTGATTTCCGCTTTGGTTGCATCAACGGCAACCTTGAAAACAAACTGGTTGTTTTCATCAGCAACAATGGCCGCTTTTTCGGAAACGTGCGGGCCTACCAGCACTTGAAATACGCGCTCCTGGTTCATCCCAACATCTCCTCAAACTTTTTAACCGCATCAACAGTCACGATCACTTTGTCGTGAGCGATCAGGCTAACAGGGTCAACACCGTCTACATCGCGAACATCAACCTTATGCAGGTTGCGTGACGCCAGGTAGAGGTTCTCGTTTACTTCAGCAGAGATGATCAGCGCGTTATCAACACCGTAGCCACCTAATTGCTCAACGAGCAACTTGGTCTTGGGCTGTTCCAGGTCCAGGCTTTCTACCACGACCAGACGCTCCTGACGGGCCAGCTCAGACATGATGGTGCGCAAAGCTGCGCGATACATCTTGCGATTCACTTTCTGAGAGTGATCCTGCGGCTGGGCCGCGAAGGTCACACCACCGGAACGCCAGATGGGAGAACGAATAGTTCCCGCACGAGCACGACCGGTGCCTTTTTGACGCCATGGCTTCTTACCACCACCAGATACCGCTGAGCGGTTCTTCTGGGCACGAGTGCCCTGGCGTGCGCCTGCCATAAAGGCAGTCACGACCTGGTGAACCAGGTCCTCGTTGTATTCTTTAGCGAAAGCAACATCAGACACGGAAACCTTGCCCGCCTCTGCATTACCCGCCTTAACTACATTCAGTTCCACGTTAGAGACCCCCTAACCTTATGCCTTGACAGTGGGACGTACGACGACGTCACCACCCGGAGCACCTGGTACAGCACCCTTGATGAGCAGCAAATTGCGCTCGGCATCAACTCGAATAACTTCCAAACCCTGGGTAGTCACTTGCTCGGAACCCATGTGGCCTGACATCTTCTTGCCCTTGAATACACGACCCGGTGTCTGACACTGGCCGATAGAACCATTGGCACGGTGAGAGATGGAGTTGCCGTGTGTGGCGTCCTGCATGGTGAAGTTCCAGCGCTTGATACCGCCCTGAAAGCCTTTACCTTTGGACTTGCCAGTCACATCTACAATCTGACCAACCTCGAAGCGCTCAACAGTCAGCTCAACGCCAACCTCAGGAGCTTCGTCTGCTTCTTCCAGACGAAATTCAGCAAGCTTATTGCCTGCCTCGACACCCGCCTTGGCGA
>JBDWQQ010000083.1:0-13179 GCA_039986455.1 Halioglobus sp. | reverse complement strand
AGACACGATGACTTTGGGCGAGGCATCATCAATGCGCACCGCCAATTCATTGCTGGCAAATCCGCCGAACACCACCGAGTGAACCGCACCCAATCTGGCACAGGCGAGCATCGCGATCAGCGCCTCTGGCACCATCGGCATATACACAATCACCCGATCACCCTTTTCAACGCCGTGGGACGCCAATACCCCGGCAAAGCGTGAGACCTCATCAAGTAATTGGCTGTAGCTGTACTGACGTTTGGTGTCGGTGACAGGACTATCATAAATCAACGCAGCCTGATCGCCCCTGCCCTGCTCCACATGCAGGTCCAGCGCGTTAAAGCAGGCATTGGTAGATCCGTCGGGAAACCAGCGATAAAAGGGCGGGTTGTCTTCGTTCAACAAAGTGCTGGGGGCCTGATACCAGTGAATATTCTCAGCGGCTTGTTGCCAAAGTTCCATATTGCTCATTGAGCTGTCCCGGTTTTGTGATGACTTGCATGAATTTAACCCCTGGCACTACTGGCAAGCAATTCGACCAACGTGGTACGTAACCAGGAAATCTCATCTGGCGGGAAACTAAAGCCGGACTATACTGCCTAAGAGATAAGATCACTTGCTGGCCGGGACACACTGGCGCAGATTCACTGACGATGGGTGAGTCTGGCAATATCACAGGATGTGCGCCACACCTCGACCTCCATTAAACGCGCTTGCGAACTCATGTTTCGCACCAGGAGGAATTATGGCGACCACTATTGAGATGTACCCTGTTCATCGAGTCCCTGCCACCCGACCCTTTATCTGGCTAGCCGCCGGCTGGGATAGCTTCATGCATAGCCTGGGCGCCAGCCTTGCCTATGGCGCTATGGTCGCAGTCATGGGCAGCATGATCCTCGCCTACCAGGAGCACCCGTTGTATATCGCTGCGGCCGTCTGCGCCTTTCTGGTGGTGGGGCCGGTAGTTACCGCCGGTATCTGCGAATTGGCGCGCCGCCGAGATCATGGAGATAGCAGCAGCTTCCAGGACTCTCTGGATGCAATCACCCGCAACAAAGCAAGCCTGCTAGGTCTCGCGGAAGTGCTGGCATTTGTGGCGGTCGCGGGCTTCAGTGTCGCCGCGCTATTTCTCTACGCTACCACCGGCTCAGCCGCCCCCAGCATAGAGATGACGGTGTGGGGTGATGTATTCAGGCATTTGAGCACGACCCATCTGGTGACGTATTCGGTCGCTTTTCTAATGGTATCTGCGGTGGTGTTCGTGCTTTCCCTGATTAGCGTACCCATGATTATCGACAGGCACATTGAACCCGGCCTCGCGATGCGCATGAGCCTTAAAGTAGCAGTCAGAGACTTACCCGCAATGATCATTTGGGCGGGGTTAATTATCAGCCTGGTCGCTTTCGGGTTTGGCACTAAGCTGTGGGGGATGATTGTTGTATTGCCCTTACTGGGACATGCCACCTGGTATGCCTATCGGGACATTGTCGAGGAACAGTAGCCATAAAAAAGCCCGCTGCGCGGTGTGCGGAGCGCGCTTTTCAAGTCTTAAGTGAACACTCAGCCTTTCATTTTTACCAACAGGTCGTAGACCCGCGTCGCGAAATTGCCATAAGGTGGACGCAGGAACTGAAGAGAAGAAAAACCCGCCTGGTAAAAAATCGGCCGCAGTTTCGAGAACGTGATAAACCCTTCTTTGCCATGGTAGTGCCCCATGCCACTGGGCCCCACGCCACCGAACGGGATATCGTGCTGGGCGACGTGGAACAATGCGTCATTCACCGTGACACCCCCTGACATAATTCGCTCAATATAGAGGTCGGCCAACTTGCGATCATTGGTAAACGGATAGAGCGCTAAAGGCCTGTCCTTGCTGTTCACGTAATCGATCACTTCCTGAGGATTCTGGTAAGTCAGCACCATCAGCAGCGGACCAAAGGTTTCGCGGTTGCGGATCGTCATATCTTCGGTAGTGTCCAGCACCAGATGCATTGGGAACTTACGCGACTCAAAATTAATGGGCTGGTCGCCACTCAGATTGATGATCGTTGCGCCTTTTTCCTCAGCATCCGCCAGGGTATCGGCCAATCGCTTCACCGAGCGATCATCGATAACCGATGTGTAGTCTGTGTGCTCAATGTCCGGGCAATGCTTCGCAACGTAAGCCTTGGTGTGTTCAATAAACTCGTCGCGCTGATTTTCGTGGATAAACACGTAATCAACATTTGTACAGATCTGACCGGCATTGAACTGCTTCACGAACATGATGCGCTCAACGGCTTTTTTCAAATTGTAGTTTGGATCAATCACCGCCGGAGCCTTACCACCCAGTTCCAAAACCACGGGAGTGAGATTTTGCGCCGCCGATGCCATTACCGACTTGCCTGTCTGGCCGGAACCGGTGAAAACAATCAGGTCGAAGGGGATCTTTGAAAACTCCACGCCGACACCGCCAGTCTCCTCGAAAAAGCGTAACTTCTCGACGGGAAAGTATTTAGGCGATAAATCCATCAGTACTCGCGTCAGATTGATGGAATTTTCAGACATCTTCACCATCGCCCGGTTGCCCGCGGCGAAGGCTGAAGCCAATGGCATAAAGCTCAAGTTAATCGGAAAATTCCATGGCACTATCATGCCGACCACGCCCAAAGGCTGAGGTATTACCCGATTCTTGGCGCCGGGAAACATGGTGATATCCACGTGACGCTTCTGTACCTTCATCCAGCCCTTAAGATGCTTGATGACATCGTTAATGCCGTCTGTCACTGAAATAATTTCAGCGAACTGTGTTTCGTGGCGCGAACGATTGCCGTAGTCATCGCTAATCGCCTGAATAATGGCATCCATGTTTTCGGACACCATTTTCTTGAGGTTCAGTAAATCCTGCTTGCGCTGTTGATAGTCTGGATTGGGTGCCGCCAGGTATTCCTTACGCTGCAGCTCAAAATGGCCGCTCAGCATGGTGGCGTTGTCGATGGATGCGGTTTCTTGTGCAGCTGTCATGGCTTGCCTCACTCAAAATATTGCCGGGATCTCGGAGCAGTGTAGTCTACTCCGCTTCAGCGTGATTGACTTCCCATTTGAAAGCCAAATAAAGGTCATTTATGGCCACGAAAAAGTGAGCCGCTGACCTCAATTGTGCGTATCTTCACTGAAATTAACCTGAACACTGTAAAGAGAGCACTGATGACTACCCTCCGGGAAACAATTACCGTCAAGCGACCGATCGAAGAGGCCTTCGCCTACGTCGCCGACTTCACCACGACCACCGAGTGGGATGCCACTGCGCTTAAGGCAGACAAGCTGACCGACGGGCCGATTCAGTTAGGGACACGATTCCTTGTGACCTGCGCAATGCCCGTGGGTTCTATCGACATCGAATACACCGTTGACGAGCTGGAATCGCCCCACCGATTCAAGCTTTCAGGTCGCAGCAAGTTCTTCGACATAGAGGATACTGTTACTTTTACAGAAGTCTCTGGTGGCACAAGAATTGACTATCAAGCCGAATTCAAATTTGGCCCTGTCGTTGGTTCACTCACCGGTCTGATGCAGTCAGGTTTGGACAAGATGGGCAGAGAATCACTCGCGGGGTTGAAAGCCGCCCTGGACGACAGGTTCCCGGCGCCCAAATACGACGGCCCCGCGAATACGGCGGACAAGTTAGTCGTACCCAAGCTCGCTCGTTTCACTCGATATGGCTACAGCCGAGGCCGCAAGCGTTGGAATCCAGTATCTGCTGATTTACGCGGTAAGCATATGGTCATCACCGGTGCATCCACGGGCTTAGGCCACGCCTCCGCTCTGGAACTGGCCCGTCGCGGAGCCCAGCTCACCCTGGTCATGCGCAACAAGGCAAAAGCGAAAGCCGTCAAAGCAGAGATCTTCCAAAAGACCGGCAACAAGAACGTCGCTATTGAAATTGCCGATCTCAGCCTGCTAGCGCAGGTAGATTCCCTCGCCGGTCGACTGCTAACCAAGGGCAAGCCAATCGACGTGCTGGTCAATAACGCCGGCGCGCTATACAACGAACGTCATGAAACCCGCGAAGGACTGGAAGCCAGCTTCGCCCTGCTGCTCGCGAGCCCCTACCGCTTAACGCTCGCCCTCAAACCACTGCTGCAAGCGGCTGGCAATTCCCGAGTAATCAACGTTGTTTCCGGTGGTATGTACAGTCAGAAACTGTCGATGAAGAACCTGGTGTCTCAAAGCGCTAATGGATATTCAGGTCCCGTCGCTTACGCCAGAGCCAAACGAGCATTGATGGTAGTCACTCGTCATTGGGCCAAGGCATGGAAAAGCGACGGAATCTCCGTCAATGCCATGCACCCCGGCTGGGCCGACACGCCTGGAGTAGAAACATCACTGCCTTTGTTCCACACCATTACCCGCTTCGCACTTCGAAGCCCTGCCGAGGGAGCAGACACCATTGTGTGGCTGGCCGCAGCCACTGAGGCAGCCAAAGTGAGCGGCCAACTGCTACTCGATCGGGAGCCGCAAACTCTTTACCTGCTTAAAGGAACACAGGAAGCCCCGGCTGAACGCAAAAAACTCATGGCATTTCTCGAGGACTACTCGCCCGAAACGGAGCTCCCCGAACTGACATTGAAGCGAGCCAACGTAGGGTGAACCACCCTGCGCCCGTTATTTACTGGTTTCGCAGAGACCTGCGAATAGACGATCTGCCCGCGCTTCAATCGGCTCTTGCCTGCGGGAGACCGCTGGTGCCCTGCTTTATTCTCGACGACGAGGCTGATGGCGAGTGGGCGCTGGGCGGTGCCAGTCGCTGGTGGCTTCACCATAGCCTGCAAGCGCTTTCAGACAGCCTCGCCAAATACGGTGGCCACCTCGTCGTAAGACGAGGAGACACCAAAGCCGAACTGAAGGCTCTTGCGAAGGAAACCGGGGCTACCGACATTTACTGTACGGAAGTCTATGAACCCCACGCTCATGCATTGGAACAGGACCTTTCGCATCAGCTGAACACAGAAGGCGTGACCTTACACTGCCTTCCCGGCAGCCTGTTTTTTCGCCCTCAAGACGTCCGTAATGGCTCCGGTCTGCCTTTTAAGGTATTCACTCCCTTCTGGCGACACTGCCTACAACGGCTACCAGAGCCCGCTGCGCCTCAGAAGACGGCATTAGACAGTGGCAGCTTTGGGCAACAGAAGTGTGTTGGCCTGCCCAGTGAACAATGGCAGTTACTACCGCAATCACCCAACTGGGCCGCCGATTGGCACACCTTTTGGACGCCGGGTGCAGCAGGCGCTGCACAGACACTGGATCATTTTGTCGCGCACGCCTTAAAGGGTTATGCGCTAGACAGGGACTTTCCGGCTAAAGACGGGTCATCCCGTCTTTCTGCACATTTTCACTGGGGTGAGCTATCTCCGCGGCAAGCATGGGCAGCGGTAAAATACGCCCCGGGCAGTGATGAAAAAGATCGCCAGAAATTTCTATCCGAATTAGGCTGGCGTGACTTCAATCATCATTTACTATTTCACTTTCAGCATATTGCTGACAGGCCCTTCAAGCCGCACTTTGCACATATGCCGTGGCTGGGTTCAGAAGAACTATTTAAGGCATGGTGTGAAGGCAGGACAGGCTACCCCATCGTCGATGCCGGCATGCGCGAGTTATGGCAAACCGGCTTCATGCACAACAGGGTGCGTATGATTTGCGCGTCATTTCTTACCAAGCACCTGCTACTCCCCTGGCAATGGGGTGCGAAGTGGTTCTGGGACACTCTGGTTGATGCAGACCTTGCCAACAATAGTGGCGGTTGGCAGTGGGTCGCAGGTTGTGGCGCAGACGCCTCTCCGTGGTTTCGCATTTTTAACCCAATGCTACAGGGGAAAAAGTTCGATGGTGAAGGCGCTTATGTGCGCCGTTGGTTGCCCGAGCTTTCCCAATTAAGCGATCGGGACCTGCAAATTCCCTGGGAAGCGCCCCCGCTTGTCCTCGCAGAGGCAGACGTCACGCTGGGAGACACCTACCCTTTCCCTATCGTAGACCACAAGCAAGCACGGGAAGCAGCCCTGAGTGCCTACGATGCGGTGTCCGCCGCCTCATCCTGATATCGATAGTCTATTCTGACTTGCTGGGATTTACCGTCGTCGTCGCGAATATTGCTCACTCCTTCGAACTGCAATAGGCGACGGCTGGTCTCGTCGTACTCTAGCCGAATGGGGCTCACCAGGGCAGAAAGCAGCCAGTTATCCAGCGTAATGGTCAAACAGAGTCTGCTTTGCGCGCACTCGACTTCGTCTTCCAGTTGAGCACGCATGTTTAGGGGCTTGTCGCGCCCCGCCACCAGGAAGGGAAATCGCACCTCCTCCCCGCCGGCCAATTCGTCCCAGCGTAAGCGAACGTAGTGATCAAAGCCCGCATCCACTACTACGTCATCTTCAAAATCACTCTCTATGACGAGCGTCTCACCAGCGCGCAGATCCTCTATTTTTAAGCCAGGCGCCTGCATTGAAGGGCGATAGTCGACTCGCTTGCGCGCAAAAACTTCTCCCTCAGGATAGCGGTATTCCACCACACATTCTTCGCCGTTCGCGGCGCAGCGATGTTCTTCCAGATAGCGTATTGCGCTTCCGTCCATCGCATAGGCTTCACCGATCACCGACTGGGCCTGCGCAGTCGATATACCCGTCAGTATCAGCACAGCCAGAGGTTTGGCCAACAGCGTCACCTGAGGTTCGTTGCCGAACAATGGGCGTTTTAACCATCGCGCATTCACGTTACTGCTCCGAGAAGCGATAGCCTGGTTTGGCGAATGTCATCTGCACGGTACCAATAATCCGTTCTCTGAAGCCGCCTTCGCAGTAACAAAGGTAGAACTCCCACATGCGTTCAAACATATCGTCAAAGCCCTGATTACGGACTTCATCCCTGGCGGCCATGAAACGCTTACGCCACTCTTGCAGCGTTCGTGCATAGTCCAGTGTAATGTCTTTCAGATTAACCACCTGCATATCGGTGTCTTTCGCAATATGACGCGATATCACCTCTACGGAAGGCAAACAGCCCCCTGGGAAAATATAGCGCTTAATAAAGTCCACAGAATCCCGCGCCTCTTCGTAACGCTGGTCTTGAACGGTAATCGCCTGTAAGGCAAACTTTCCGCCGGGAGCGAGTAAATCACTGCATCGACGGAAGTACTCTCCGTAATACTCGTGACCAACGGCCTCGATCATTTCAATCGACACGATCTTGTCGTAACTTCCCGTCAGTTTTCGGTAATCCTCGCAAAGCACAGTGACTTGTTCTTCAAGTCCCAATGCCTTCACCTGATCACTGGCATGCTTGAACTGCTCCTGAGAGATGGTTGTGGTTGTCACTTTGCAGCCATAATTTTGCGCAGCAAAAATAGCCATCCCTCCCCAACCGGTTCCGATCTCCAACAGATGATCGTCCTCCGTTAGCTCAAGCTTTTGGCACAGCAAATCAAGCTTGTGTAGGGAGGCCTCTTCCAGACTGGCGTCAGTGGTTGGATAAACCGCTGCGGAGTACATCATAGTGGGGTCTAGAAACAAGTTGAAAAACTCATTGCCCAGGTCGTAATGCGCGCTGATATTGCGCCGCGAGCCACTGAGGCTGTTGATATTAACGCGCTGAAACATGCGCAGTAACCATTGACGCAGCCGCGATGAACCGGCGTCCATATTCTGCATGGTCGTCATGTTCGCAGAGAAAATACGGATGACGTCCACCAGGTTCGGTGAGCTCCAGTGGCCTTGCATGTAAGACTCTCCAGAGCCTATCACTCCGCCGGTTAACACCGACTGATAAATAGCCGCATCGTGCACGTTAACCACGGCGTGAATGCCATCGGACTGCAAATCACCGAAGTGCTCGGTGCGCTCTCCTTCGTGGATGGTCAGTGAACCACCCTTAAGACCTGAAAGAACACGGGTCAACACAGATCGCGCAAAATCCTGCCCGCGCCAATGGCTGCGGATTCCAGGAAGGCGGACGGCCCTTACACTTGCATCACTCATATTGAGTTCTCACTATTCATCGTTTTTGGATGGGGTACAAAAGGTATACGTTTAAGCCACAATTTTAAGGCCTGCCAGTAGATACCCAGCGCGACTTTTAACGTCATCAGCGGGTACAAGGCCAGATGGCGACTAAAGCAGGCCGCAGAATCGCCTTTACGTTCCAGCGTTAGGGTGGCATTAAACTGTTTAATTCCCCCCTGCGAATTCGCAAGGTGAAGCACCAATTTTTCGTCCGGCGTATTGCTGCGCCAGTGATAACGCATGTCCATAGGCATAAAGGGCGACACGTGCATCGATTTCTCGAACTCTGTTTCCAGCCAGTTACCGGGCTCTTGATTGGGGTCTGCTGGCAGCACATAGGTACAGCGCTGATTCCAAGGCGTGTTAGTGACTTGAGCAACAACGTGGGTCACCTGTCCCTCTTTGGACAGGCAGTAATAACAACTGATTGGATTGATAATAAAACCGAAGTACCGAAGGTTAGCGAGCATCAGCACCGGCCCATCGGGACGGGTGCCAGTTTCCAATTCAACTTTATCCAGTACCGCCTGTTTCAGAGGCACCTGAGGGTCCCCTAAAAAGTCACTGCGCCGAAACCTGGCGAGCGCAGGATGTCGCGCAGACCAGCCCCAGGCTTTTTCTAACAACGCTGGCATTTCGTCCAGGTCGAAAAGGGGCATGAACACCTTGTAGCGAAAGCTGTGCCCTTTGGGTGTCAACCGTCGGTGACTCACCCAGCCACTGTAAATGGCACTTTTCAAGCAGCTGTTCCCACTCTGCGCATTGGGGTTCCGGTGTTCTGGTTACTCACTCCGATGCCCTTGGCTACTCTCAATGCAGAGAACACACCGTCTTCATGGAATCCGTTACGCCAATAGGCGCCGCAAAACCACGTGTTGTCTCCGTTGATTTCCCCCCAGCGCTCCTGCGCAGCAATTCCTGGCAGGGTAAACACGGGGTGGGCATACTGGAATTGGCCGAGGATTTTGTGCGGATTAATCGCCTCGCGATCATTCAAGGTGACACAAAACGTTTCAGGCGCATTAATCCCCTGGAGGATATTCATGTTGTAGGTCAAGGTTGCTCGCTGAGTGTCGGGACGGCGCTGATAGTTCCAGCTTGACCAGGCCAACTCCCGCTCAGGCAGCAGACGAGTGTCCGTATGCAAGACTACATCGTTGTTCTGGTAGGGAATCGCGCCGAGAATCGCCTGCTCTTTGGGCCGTGCATCGTCCAGCATCGCAAGTGCCTGATCGCTGTGGCAGGCGAAAACCACCGAATCGAAGTGTTCGACCTTGCCGTCGCCCATTCTAAGCTCTACGCCCTGCTCGACACGCTTGACCCCGGCAATTGACACCCCAGTACGGATTTTGTCCGCAAAGGGGTCGCTCAGCGGCTTGAGGTACTCTCTGGAACCCCCTTCTATTACTCGCCACTGAGGCCGGTTCGTCACACTGAGCAGACCATGATTGCGGAAAAAGCGAACGAAGAACTGCAGGGGAAATTCCAGCATCACGGGGACGTCGGCAGACCATATCGCGGACCCCATCGGTACCAGGTAGTAATCGATAAAGGCGCGGCTGTATTTGCCCCGCTGAAGGTACTCTCCCAGGCTCATACCCGGGTCTAGCCTTCCCTCTTCCAAGTCCTCAATGGACTCTTTGTTGAATCTGACGATATCGCGCAGCATGCCCAAAAACCGTGGCGACACCAGATTTCTACGCTGGGCAAACAAGGTGTTTAGGTTGGAACCGGCATATTCCAGCCCTGACTCCTGATCCGACAGGCTGAAACTCATTTCAGAGGGCTTGCTGGCAACCCCCAACTCGTCCATCAGAGCGATGAAATTGGGGTAAGTCCAGTCGTTAAACACGATAAACCCGGTATCGATCGCAAAACGGCGCCCTCCCATTGCTACGTCTACCGTGGCAGTGTGGCCCCCAATACGGCTTTCCCGCTCAAACACATGGACATCGTGGTCTCTGTGCAGATAGTAGGCGCAAGACAAGCCGGATATTCCCGAGCCAATAATCGCAATTTTCATATTTTCAGTCACTCAATTCACTGATTTCTCAAATATTTACGCCCCCCAAACAGGGCCGGATCAGTACGCGTCAAAATATGAACAAAGTGTGATCCATTGACTACACCACACCGTATCTACCCTGACAATGCTAAACTCTAGGCGAAAAGAAGTGAATAACACGGGAGCAAGGGTTCAGATGGCGGATACCGCAGGGCAAAATACCGGTGGCAGAAGAGACGACGAGTGGAGTCTGTGCCTGCAAACGGTGGCCCAGAATCAAGACAGAGAGGAATTTGCGAAGCTTTTCAAGCACTTCGCTCCCCTGATCAAGGCCTTTGCGCTTAACGGCTCTGCTCTGGCGGCTGCTCATGCTGAAGAGCTGGTTCAAGAGGTCATGATCAAGGTTTGGCAGAAAGCAACGGCTTACAACCCACACAAGGCTGCGGCCAGCACGTGGATCTACACCATCGCCCGAAACTGTAGAACTGACATGTACCGACGACTACAGAAGTTCGACACCCCCATCAGCGCCGATGATATCTGGCCTGAGGAGGAATCCGATGAGATGTTTGTTGCCGTACAACAGAAGAGAGACGCTACCCGAATTCGGGAAATGTTACTGGAGCTGCCACATGAACAGTGTCAGATCCTTATGAAAGTTTACATGGAAGGCAAATCGCACAGCGAAGTTGCCGAGGAGCTCGATCTGCCTCTGGGGACAGTGAAGTCCCGAGTAAGATTAGCAATGAAGAAATTACAACTTACCGCGGAAAGATAGATTATGGCTAATTATCATCCCGATACCAGACTACTGAACGAATATTCTTCCGGGACACTAGCCCTGGCACAATCGGTCTGTGTGTCCTTACACTTAAATTATTGCGAGCAGTGCCGCCGGTCTCACCAGCGTCTGCAACAGCTGGGCTCTGCCCTGTTCGAGGACCTGGCGCCTCAGCAGGTAGATGATTCTCTGCTCCGCACAGTGATGGGCCGTCTCGATGACGAGCCGGAACCACTGAGCTACAAAAGCACGTCCAGTGAAGAGGACAATTGTCCTCCACTGATTCAGCGCCTGATGAAGGGCGATTACAGTGATCTGGAATGGAAGAAGCTGAGCTCGCAAGTACGCGTCAGCCGACTGCGAACAGGCGATGTAGACAATGAGTTTGCGCTCTATCACATCAATGCTGGCGCGAGTATTCCGAAGCACACGCACAAAGGCACCGAACTAACGTTAGTGCTCGAGGGCGCCTTTTCTGACGAAGAGGGTCGATACGAAGCCGGTGACTTTGTCATACGCGATGCGGAGCAACAGCACACACCAACGGCGACACAGGAACGTGACTGTATCTGCATTGGCGTATTGGATGCTCCGATCAAGTTCACCGATTGGAAATACCGCATGGTTAATCCATTCCTGAAGTTGCAAGCCAGCTAAGCTAGACCGCTGATTGTAAAAAGGGCCGCTAACGCGGCCCTTTTTTTATGCTCATAATTATTTTTTTGACTGTATCCCTCATCCGATTTTCCTGGTGCCTCGTAACAATATTAAACCGCGTAGACTAAAGGATAACCCATGAATGCGATCGTTCCAGAACACGCCCTAATTGCCAACTCTATCTCTCTAGAAGCAGAAAAAGTGCGACAGGCGCTGATCGCTGCTGGCCTAGAAACACCCATGGTACCTAATGGTCTGGATACAGAAGAAAAGTATCAGCGATTGCAGCAGTCATTCACCGACGTGTTAACTACCTTAGGGCTTGACCTCAATGACGACAGCCTGAGTGAAACACCTCACAGGATTGCAAAAATGTATCTCCATGAGGTTTTCTCTGGTCTTGACTATGAAGGCTTCCCACGCATTTCGACGATCGACAATAAAATGCAAGTTGATGAGATGGTGTGCATTGACCAAATCGAACTGGTGAGCACCTGCGAACACCACTTCGTGACCATCGATGGCTTCGCCAAGGTCGCTTATGTTCCAGGTGAAAAGGTCATCGGCTTATCAAAAATTAATCGCATCGTGCGCTTCTTTGCGCAGCGTCCGCAGGTACAGGAACGCCTGAACCGACAGATTCTTGTAGCGCTTCAAACACTGCTTGAGACAGAAGACGTCGCCGTGGCCATCGATGCAACGCACTACTGCGTTAAATCACGCGGTGTCATGGATGGCAATTCGAGCACCAGCACACTGGCCCTGGGCGGACGTTTTAAAAATGACCCACAGCAGCGCCGAGAATTTCTCAAGTCGTAACCACCCTTCCCTGTCAAACCACTAGCGCTGCCTGACCGGGCCGCGCTAGTGGCAACCCCATCGCCTACTAAACTCCGTTCGTCTACTCCCACTCCAGTTTCCCGCCCCCTCCCCCTGTAGTACCCTTCGTGCCTGAATCGTTCTTTATTGATCTGGCTCACTGGCTCTACTGACACTCAGTACATACTGGTATCAGGCGCGGACAGAAAGTTCCTAACGATTTCAATCGGGGGTATATGCACAAGCAAAATCCAAAAGTTGCCCAGCGGGTTACCGAGGCCATGAGGGCCTTGCCCCGAGATCACTTTATTGAGATGAGCGACCCTTCTGTTGTGATGGGCCGCAGCATCCCCCCCACTAACGCAGTCTCAGAAATTCTCAACCACGCTGATATCCAGTCCCAGCACAAAGTATTACTGGTCGGAACTGGCGCTGGTTACGTGGCAGCACTGGCGAGTAAATTGTGCGCCAAGGTTATCGCTCTGGAAATCAGTGCCGCCATGGCGCAGCAAGCGCAGAAAAGGTTTAACGAGCTGGAACTGGCTAACCTGATTCAACGAACAACAGACGGCAGCGCCGGGGCGCCCGAACTGGGGCCCTATGATCGCATTTTTGTATCTACTCCAAGGGTTGTAGACAAAGCCCCGTTGATCGCACAGCTAGCAGACGGTGGCCGCCTACTCGCTATTGAACAGGGTGAGAACGAAACTCTGATTCTGACCCGCTATGAGGTGAGTGAACTCGGTGCTCCCTTGCGCAAAGAGTTAGCGATGATGGATTTTTCCCGCGATACCGGTCTGACGCTGTTAGACATGGGAATGGTTGACCAGGTCATGTTGGCAGAAGCCAGGCGGGTCGCACGGGACAAAAAGCTGCCCGTTATCAAAGTACTAAGAGAAAAGCTC
>JBDWQQ010000082.1:0-4503 GCA_039986455.1 Halioglobus sp. | reverse complement strand
CCCAACTCGCCCAAAACATTTGCGCCCACCGCGCGTCCATTACCCTTGAAGGTATGGAAGTGCCGACGAATTTCGCGCAACAACTCCTTGTCTTCGCGTTGCTGCAACCACAGTGGTGTGAGACGGCTGATTTCTTGAACGATTTCTTCGGATTCTTCGATGAAGACTTCACGAAATTCAGCGGGAACTTCTGCATCTTCGACGTAATTTTTGGGTTCGGTCCAACTGGTGGTAACAATTTCGGCGCCGTTTGACAGACCCGCTGCATGCTCTTCCAGTTCAGTAGCGCGCTGTTCCGCGATCGATAGCATATGTGACGTATCGTCCAGCGGGTCGGCAATAGAACGCTGCAGGTGAAGCTCTAACTGAGCAAACGCCTCGGCAAAGCAACGGAAAGCATCGTCTTCCCTAACAGCGCCACCTTTACTGGCCGCGGTTAGCCAAAGTTCACAGCGCTCGATGATCTGAGCTTCGCGCTCCATACCTGCAAAGCCCAGAGCACCTGAAATTTCTGCCAGTAGCTCCAAAGACATATCGATCGCTTTACGATCAGAGATGGTTTCCTGCTCATTGAGGAATTCTTTAGCCAGGTCGAACAGTAAATCCAGATCAGGATCACCTGCATCAGCATCACGGACGGACTGACGCAGCGCTTCATAGCCCTGATCTGTCTTATTAAGGTGACGATTGAGTGCCACCGTAAGCCTTAGCGTCGACTGCGGATCATTCGGCTTGCGTGCCAACGCACTGGCCAATTCCTTGCGGCGCAAAATCTGGTGCATGTAATTTTCAACTAGGCCCATATGGTTGAAAGTCGCCGTTACCACACTCTCTCTAAGCTCAAATTCCCGACTCGAGAACGAGCTACACAGACCGTGCTCAAGCTTATGCTCGATATCCAGTTTCACATCGACAATGCCGCGAATAATATCGTTGATCGCTTGATTCATCTGGGAAGGAGACTCGTTGAAAGCGCCTCCAAACAACTTCTCTAGACGGTCACGCACAGATCGCAACGAGTCTGCGTGCGCCATTTGACCGGCGGCTTCCAATCGATATTGTGTCGCTTCGATACCGTCCAAAGCCTTGGGATCAAGCTCTATGTCGGCAGAGCGTGCGGCCGCAGCCAAGTCTAACGAATTGAGGTAATGCTCAACGCCGTTGAGTTGATCCAGTGCAGCGCTTAGCGCGGTGACCAGCGCATCCATGTGGATCAGGCCACGATTTGCCTCTTCCAAAGTGCTGTCATCAATGGAAAACACTTCTCTAATTCGCGCGATATGCACAGGACGCGCCTGACAGCTGGCAATGTAAAACAGCATTTGCTGTTGCAAGTTGTCATAATCGACCGATTGATCGACCTCAGCGCCATTTTCCCGTGCGAATTTGATCATGAACGCACCGGACTTGAAGATCTGCGCGATACATTCGTCGGGGACAATCAGTCCGCCGGCCATACCTTCACAAATGCCCACCATCGTGAACCAGAACCGCTCCGGCTCTGAACCTGCAAACATGGTTTGCATGCGGCGTGAAATTCTGGCGACCGTCTTCATACTCTCGCCAACATTCTTGCGGCGCAAAGCCATCTTCGCCATTTCGAGGTAGAGCGTGAGCATCACATTGGCACGCTCACGTATCTCTTCTGACTCCTCTGGCTGACCGTCTTTGGTTATGCCTCGGCCAGCGGGAATATCCATATGGAAGAAGAAAGCTTTGGGTCTGGGCCTTTCACCGATCCAGCGGCGCAGATCGTTAACATGCTGTTCCAACCCCTGGCCAGTATCGGCCCGGGCATTCTGCGCGTGCGCCAGGTAAGCAGGAAGAACTTTCAGGGCCTGCATCAAGCCACCCATCGTGAGCTTGCGGCGCTCGCCAACAACTTTGTCTTTGTAGAGATAGTTAAGGCTTCGCTCCATCTCCAGCGTCAGAATCTCACCCTTGCGCATACCCAGCGCTCTGAGCGTTGAGGTGATCTGATGAACTGCCCACATGCACTGCAGCAATGGCCTTTTCTGGCCCGGGTCATTACTGTATTCGACAAGCGAAGCTTCCGCGTTCTCTGCTTGCTTATTCATCAGGCCGACCACCCATTTAAGGGCGACGATGTCAGTTTTATTGGCCACTACTAAACCTCCGGTTTTAGTATGCGCAGAGACGGGGCATGGACCCGCTGGCCTCTGCACTAATTCTTATACTGAAGCGCGTTTCTTCTGTTGGGCGCTCTCCAGAGCACTCATTTCATCTTCGCGATACACCTGGCTCGCGGCCCGAATGCTATCTAAGTCTTCCACCTCACCGACAATGGCTGTCTGGTAGGCAGTATCGTTGTCGATACGGAACTGACCGAGGTTGCTTGCGGCACTGTGCATCGACTGCTGCAAGGCATTTACGCCCTTTTGCGCCACTTCGTTAAGTTCGGTAATTTCGAGGTTTCGCTCGCTAATTTCAGCCATCGAGCTACTCATGTGAAGGGCATTAACCGCAGATTTGCCCGCCGCATCATCGACATTTCTAATGATGTCGCTGATCGCATCGGAGCCTGAGTTAATCTCTTCCAGCGAGCTGTCGAGGCGGTCAATATATTCGAGAATAGTGACAACCGTGCCCACAGTATTCTCCATGCTGGCGAGGTTATCCGCCGACATGTTCTGCAGCATACGAACTTCTGAAATAATCTTGCGACCCTCTTCCTCGGCTTCCCGCAGCAGGTCTGCGATAGACTCGGCAATACCCAGGAACGGCCTGCCGTACTCGCCCGCTTTCTCCGCTTCAATTCGCGTGTTAATCGCAACAACTGAAATCTTGGTATTCAGTGCCTGAATATATTCCGCCGCCGCTGTTACCGACTGAATCAACTCACCCTGCCGTTTAGCGGACTTCGACGTCTCTTGCACAGACTCTCGAACGTCGACCGAAGCCTTGGACATGTCTTTGGTCAACTCATAACCCTGGGCCACTTTCTGGCAGTTGCTGTCAGATGTATCCGCCGCCTCAGCGGTGGAGGTTTTGATCTCCTCACTGGTGCGAACCATTTCGGTCGCCGTTTCGGTGGAATCGACAACAGAGCGAGTCAGCTCTCGTCCCTTCTCAACCTGAGCACGGGCGCTTTCGCCAATGCTGTTTATCTCTTGCACCGAAGTCTCAAACGGCGTGCGAATATCCCGAATCAATTGACATTGATTCTGGGTCGTGGCGTTTAACCCCTGGGCGACGCCACTGGTGACCGAGTTGTTTTCGGCAACGGTAACCGTAAGGTCTCCCTTGGATATTTGCTCCAGCGCACCATTAATCTCTGCAACACCTTTTGCGGTGTAGGAGTCTCTTCGGCGCTGGCCCAGCACCATGGTCACCAGCAGTGCTATGGCGAGTACGCCCGGCGCTACGAATAGAATAATCAGATTACCAGCATCATAAAGACGGCCCACGGCCAGGCTGGCAATGGCGGGCTGCAAGCTGGCGATTGCGTCAATTAATGGCACACTGTTCTCTGCAATTGTGTTTCGCGCGGAAGCGGCTTGTCGCAGCTCCGTTGAAGCGCCGGCAATACGGTCAACCGAGGTTGAAACGCCGGAGAAGAGGCGGAAAGCATTGCTCAACGCCTCAATGGCAGCGGTATTCGTGACCTTACTGATGCCAAGAAGCTCATCGCCTCGCGTTAATCCTTCAATGATTCGGAAGAAGTCCGCTGCATCTGTCGTAAATTGGTCCGCTGCTACCTGGCTATCGGCCTTACCGACCAGGGTACGATCGACATTACGCGCCATGCGCTCCAGCAACCAGGGTGCTTTTTGTGCCGCGACCAGAGTTTCGGGGGAAACCCGCTGACGCTGAAGAACGCTCACAACAGCGGACAACTCGCGCTGCATGGGCTTCATGTTTTTTTCCAGTTCAGTGGCGATACCGCGCACAAACACGATTCGAGGAGCGGCATCGATCAGCGTTTGGGAAGCACGCTTCACCGGCTGCCAGTTAAGATCAACCATGCTGATTTCATCATTAAGCTCGGGCGCATCGATTAACGCTAATTGCGACTCGAACCGACTCACCTGATCAGCAAGCTCAACAAAAGTCTGTTCATTACCCTGCTCAGTTGCCTGCGCACTGATTGCGACCTGACGAGCTAGACTAGCCAGTTCTTCAGCGGCTGTACCGTACTGCCCCTCCTGCCCCGACTCCTGCTGGATGATGAAAAAGCTATAGGCTACGCCTCCCAGACAAGCCAGAATGCCCAGCCCCATTAGCAGGGCTCGCATTTTGCTGGCTCCAATTTTGTCTGTCTTAATCATTGCTAGGTTCCTCAGATGAATCAGGGTCATTTGCCGCAGCATTGGATAAATCGCTGTCAGCTATTAATTTGTCTATATCGAGTACCGCCAGGAAACGCTCCTGGTCAGGAAAACCACCGAGCGTGTACTCGGCAAAATCAGGGTCGGAAACAGCGTCCATATCGCGACTTTCCACCAAAAACTTCATATCTCGCTCCAAGCCGCTGAGTGTGAT
>JBDWQQ010000081.1:0-45291 GCA_039986455.1 Halioglobus sp. | reverse complement strand
CTTAACAACGCTCCGTCATACGACACCGATATTTCGATCAACCTGGGGGGTGTTAGTGGTGACAATACCGACATTGACGGCTTCAACGTTCACTTTACCGGCACAGAGCGTCGCTACACCCTCAGGCGGTTTTCCGCCGCCTACGACAGTTCCAGCACTGAAGTTCGCGGCATCATTGACCTTAACACCTCGCCTCCTTTTGTCAGTCTCGCCGGCGAAGCCATAGCCATTCCCATGGACACTCTCACTCGTGACCTTGGCATTGACTTCGATATTACCGGTATCGCTAACCTTCGGGGCGGCCTCACCTCACAAGGAGACTCTTACCAGGAGCTTTTGGATACTATGAGTGGAAGCGTCGGAGTCTCTCTGGAGGACGCTGTTATCGAAGGTGCTGCCTATGACGTATTAGCCACCGACCTTCTGGCTTGGTTCTACTCCGGCGCGGCACTGGAAGAGTCAACTAAGATAGACTGTACGATGGCGTTATTTGTGCTCGGGGATGGCATCGCCGCAAGTGACAGTCTATACATCGAAACGAAAAAAATGGTCGCTACCGGGGTCGCTGAACTGGACCTTGGGCAAGCAGAGCTAGATGTTAAGCTCACCCCTCGGTCCAAGACTCGGAAACTGCAAGTTCCCTCTTCAATAAGGCTCAAGGGCAGCTTCGACGATCCAAAAGTCACTATCTCACCAGTGGCGGCGGCATTTAACGCCTACGCGGAGTTTCTGTCATTGGTGCCGCAACTTGCTCGCAGAATATTTGGGTCAGGTGAACGCAGGCGCAGCGAAAGACCTTGCGACCCTAACCCTGCCTGATAAGGCTTGGAGCTGCGTTTCACCGTGATACACTTCCGCGTTAATAACAATTGATGAAGGTGCACCATGGCTTCAGCAAGGGGAGAATTCTCTTCACGCTTCGGGTTTGTAATGGCAGCCGCAGGCTCCGCTGTAGGCCTCGGCAACATCTGGGGGTTTCCAACACAGGCTGCCAGTAATGGCGGTGCCGCATTTCTTCTCGTCTACCTGATCCTGGCATTTACACTGGCCTACCCTGCCCTGATGGCAGAGCTCATTATCGGACGCCATGCCCACGCCAATGCTGTCAGCGCGCTCAGGCTTATTTCGCCTACCAATCTGATTCGGAAAATCGGAGTCACCACAGGGGTTGTTGGTTTTATTGTTGCGAGCCTTATTCTTAGCTTCTACGCCATTGTAGCGGGCTGGATGATCGCTTTTTGCCTCTCTTCGCTTGCCGGTTTGCTAGGCATGGATTCAATCGCCGATTGGCTGACCGAGTTCTCCCTTCCACGTAATCTCGCATTCATGCTGCTCTTCATGGCGCTGACCATTAGCATCATCTCCGCTGGAGTGCGACAAGGTATCGAGCGCTGGTCTGAACGACTAATGCCTGCCCTACTTCTTACGCTGGTGTTACTGGTTGCCTATGTCATGTCGTTGGACGGGGCTGTGGATGGGCTTAAAATTTATTTGCTCCCCGATTTCGAAAAAGCACTCTCCCCCAAGCTGATTATCGCCGCACTGGGGGCTGCCTTTTTCTCAATGTCGCTGGGCGTAGGTACCATGTTGGTCTACGGCTCATACATTTCCGACAAAGAAAACCTTCCCGTACTGGGCGGTCTTGTCACGGTAGTTGATATCACAATTGCGGTTCTCGCGGGCTTTCTCGTATTACCGGCCATGTATGTCGCTCTTCACAACGGCGTAGAAATCTTTAATGAGGCCGGTGCATTAATCTCGGAAGACACATTGATTTTCACTGTACTTCCTGAGCTCTTTCGCACCATGGGAATGACCGGCGCGATAGTGAGCTTCACTTTCTTTTTCCTGATGAGTATTGCCGCCCTCACCTCTTCTATTTCGATGTTAGAAGTACCCGTAGCCTATACGATCGAAGAACATGGGGTGAAACGCAGCACGGCGGTATGGTTGATTGGGGGCGCTATTGCCATCGTCAGCGCAATTATTCTACTGAATTTTGAGACACTTTTCGGTTTCGTCATTGCGCTAACGACGCGCTATAGCCAACCCCTACTCGGTTTTATGCTTTGCCTTTTCGCCGGCTGGATTATGCATCGAAACACGTTGTTAGAAGAGCTTCGTAAAGGCAATCCAGAGGTGGAACAGGGCCTGTTCTGGAAAATATGGCCCTGGTATGTGAAGTTCTTTTGCCCTGTCATTATTCTGGCAATCTTCACTCAGTCACTATTTGCGTGACGCTATTTCAACGTGAACGACCCGGTTTCCTCTATTCGTTGAGTAGGAACAAAGCCATTAAAATCAATTTTGGCGGTAAAACGGTAGTCTAAACTATCGCCCGTTTCCTTGCCTAAACCGGCAAGCAGCCGCAACAACTGAAACAGCTGTAATCCCGCTTCAAGGGTAACCACTTCCTCGGAATAAGGCGCCAGCTCGGGAATATCGTTACTTACCCCACTGATCAGCTCTTTCCCCTGGATCTCTACCCCGTAACTAATTCCGGCGATATCAAACGTTTGTTTGTTGGGATTAGCGATTCGCAACTTGATTTCGAAACGGGGAGCACCACCTTCAGATGGCAAGGGACTAAAGCTTTCAAGCGATATCTTGGGCGGATCTATATCGGGGGTTAATGAAGCGCATCCAGCCAAAACAAAGAGACTGAAGAGGACGAAAAAAAGCTGCTTAGTGGCGGCCATTAAGAAGAGACCTCCTGCTGAAAAAAGAAAAAGCCGTAGGCCACGCTGCCCACCGCAAATACGGCCGCCACCCAATCGCCGGTTTGCTGAAACATCCATGTACTGAACGCGAACATGACTGCCGTCGCCGCCAATCCTAATCTCTTACCTGTTCTGCTCAATCGACTTCCCCTGAAACGACCCGTCAGACGGGCTTACCAGAGGAAGTCTATCGCTTACGGAGCTGGATGTAACGCGTGGATTAAGCGCTCTTCAACTGCGCCTGGGCAGCATCCTCTTCGTGACTCTGCAAAGCCATGTCGAGTGCTTTCTCCATTAACCACCTGGCTTGACTGGCATAAGCGTAGATGCACGAATGTACCGCCGCATCTTTCCAGCTGTCGGCTGAGCATTCTGCTGAATAGGCCTCAAATTCGGCCAGCTGACTGATAAGGCCCGAAAGGTGCTGTGGGCACTCGCAAGCAATGCTGGTCTCTAGGGTGAGCGCGTCCGCCAGTTGCGCCTCGCTGTGCAATCTGGGCCGCGCAGACACCAACTCCGCTAGGCTATTGATGCCATCTCTCGTTGCCCGTTCAGTTGAACTGCGCGTCAGATGAAACGCTAACTCAGCCCGATCGGGTGGGAACGCCATATTGGCTATGCCCTCGCTGGCTAGCTCATCCAACCATCTCTCACTCATTCCTGATTGGAGAACAAGCACTGAACTCGGGTCTAAAATTTCTCTGAGTTGACCGAGCTGCCGCATTTGACCACTGTTCATTCGATCGCAACCGACCACTAGCAGGTCTACGTCCTCCACCTCTGCAAAGATATCCATGTCCACCGACTCCAGGCGAGTCGACGCCAGCTGGGCACTCACCCCTGTGAGACATCCTTGGTGATCGCCTAACCAGTTACAAATAGCTTCGCCCACAAACACCACGCGTGGCTTACTGGCAACATGACTCTTCGAGCGATCCGTACAGGCCTCTACGAGGCGTTCCAGCGTCTTCCTCTCGCTGGAAGCAATTTCGCCGATACGAGAACCAGACGACACGAGCGCGGAAACTAACTGCAAGTGTTCCAGGTCGGCCTGGGTGTACTGTCGCCTGCCGGTTTCCGATTTTTGGCTAGCACCTAGACTGTAACGACGCTCCCATACCCGCAGAGTATCTGGCTTTAATCCAGTCAGCCTCGCGACTGTTCCAATACCGTAAAGGGGTCTTGCTTGAAGTTGTTGCTCTGACATTGCTCACACACCTTAAATGGGTCTGACTAAAGATACGCAGGGTCAGAGCAAGTGGATGTGTCCGTTTATTTTCATATTCTTAGGCTAAGGATTACGCCTATAATGAAGATCTTCACTAGCTTCGCGAGTCACCGAGTTAATGGCTGATAACGCTACAGACACTGAAATCCAGCCTGTTATGGGCATAGGCGCCTGCCTTGCGGGCAGACCTGTTCGCTACAACGGTCAAACCAAAGCTGCCAATGGACACGTTCAGCGGATATCAGAACACTTTGAAATGCGCCAATTTTGCCCTGAAATGGCCGCTGGACTGGGCGTACCCCGCCCACCCATTCATATTGTCGGCGACGAGACTGTCGTTCGAGTACTGGACGTTGAGACCCACGAGCACGATCACACCGATGCAATCGCCGGCCACGCCCAGGAAGTGCTCGACCTCGCGCCTGAGCTCTGTGGCTACATTCTGGTGAAAGGTAGCCCTAGCTGCGGATACGACCGGGTGAAACGCTTTAATATGAAGGGCAATACGGTTGCTCACGATCAAAAAGGTATTTTCGCCGTCGCCCTCGCTAAAGCTGATCCGCTGTTGCCTCTGGAAGATGATGGAAGACTCAATGATCCCGGGCTGCGCGAGAGCTTCGTCACCCGTGCATTTACCTACTACGAGTGGAAAAAAATCAGCGCCAGCGGTCTCACAGCGGGCAAGCTTATCGACTTTTACAGTCGTCACAAGTACCTGGTAATGGCACATCATCTTGAAAGCTATAAGCGCCTGGGACGACTATTGGCAGATGCCGGCAAACAAGACATCGATCAGCTAGCCAGCGAATTCATCAGCCAGTTAATGGGCGCGCTACAGCATCGCGCGTCCAGAAGAAGCCACAGCAACGTCTTGTTTCACCTGTCCGGGTATCTTAAGAAGAGCATCAGTAGTGAGGAGCGGCAGCGTTTGAAGGCGCTGATTGAGCAGTACCAGAAAGGACTAATCCCACTGGTCGTTCCCGTCACAATGCTACGTCACCATTTTGCGAATAACCCGAATTCCTATATCGATCAGCAAGTCTTTCTAGAACCGTATCCGGAAGAGCTACAACTAAGAAACCTCGTCTAGCCGCTCATAATATCGGTGAGCGCAGAGTCGAGGCTCGGGTACTGAAATTCAAATCCTGCGGCCTCCAATCGTTTTGGGACGACTCTCTGTCCATTGATGAGAAGCTCTTCAGCCATTTCCCCTAGCGCTAAACGCATTAGCGCTGCTGGCATCGGCAGGCTGATCCAAAGCCGGCGCTGTCGACCTATTGCAGCGCTAAAGTCCCTGCTCGTTACCGGCTCTGGTGCAGTTAAATTGTATGCGCCGCTGCAATCGGCATTGCCCAATAGGAAACTCATGGCCTGAACCACATCTGCCCGATGAATCCAACTGAACCACTGTTTGCCACTTCCCACCCAGTTACCCACACCCAATTTAAAGGGGAACACCATCTGCTGGAACGCGCCTCCCCCGCTGTCGAGCACGACCCCCAATCTGAGTTGGCAAGTTCGAACCCCCAGCTCAACCGCCCGTTCCGCCAGTGTTTCCCACTGATCACAGAGGTCCTGGGAAAATCCGGGAACACTATGGCCCGCTTCATCCAGCACATCATCTCCCTGATGGCCGTAGTAACCGATCGCGCTGGCGCTAAGCAGTACTTCGGGTCGCTGCTGCCGCGACTCGATCCAATCTAGCAACGCCCTGGTGGTAGCCATGCGACTGTTAACGATCTCGGCTTTATAACGCTCATTCCAGCGTCTTCCAGCAAGCGACGCCCCCGCGAGATTAATGACCGCATTTACCGCAGTGTCGGGCGCCACCTGAGCCAAGTCGGTGACGTATCGTAGGTGGCTGCTGTTGGGCAGCGTCTGCCGAGTTAAAACGATAAGCTCGTGGCCCGCCGCCACTAACGAGGGCACTAACGCACTACCAATAAAGCCTGTTCCACCGGTGACCAGAATTTGCATAAACCAACCCTCCTGTTTACACGTTATACGCGAGAGTTCATGAGTAGATCAAAGATCTGGAGTGGAGCGCTAACGCGTATACTCCTTTTATGAACAATAGTGATAGCCCCGATGAAAGCCTAAAGCATTTTTTACACCGTCATCCGAAGCTCGTGGTGCTTTCTGGCGCAGGCATCAGCGCAGCCTCCGGGATTCCCACCTATAGAGATGAGAGTGGCCGATGGCAGCACAGCAAGCCTATTCAACACAATGACTTTTTAGCAAGTGCAGCAACACGCCGCCGTTACTGGGCCCGATCAATGAACGGCTGGCCAGTCATCAGTAACGCCATTCCCAATGCCGCACACCATGCACTCGCTCAACTTGAACGCAACGATCACCTTGAATTGCTTATCACCCAGAACGTCGACAGGTTGCATCAAAAAGCAGGCAGTCGTCGCGTGATCGACCTGCATGGCAGACTTGATCGTGTGCGCTGTCTGCAATGCCAAGACATCTCAGAACGGACAGACATGCAAAGACGCTTAACCGCACTAAACCCGGACCAAGTTCACTCTGAGGGTTCAGCAAGACCGGACGGTGACAGCGAATTGCCTGACACTGGGCTAGAGAGCTTCAAAATCCCCGACTGCGACCAGTGCGGGGGCCGTTTGATGCCTGACGTCGTTTTTTTTGGCGCCAACATCCCGCGTGCTCGCACGGAATCCTGCATTGCCGCGCTGGAACGCGCAGATGCGCTGTTGGTTATTGGTAGCTCATTGCAAGTTTACTCGGGATTCCGATTTTGCAAGCAAGCGAAGGCCTCTGGAAAAGCGATCGCCATACTTAACCCCGGAGCGACCCGCGCTGACGATCTAGCGAGCCTAAAAATCAACGAACCAGCGGAATGCTTGCTTCCCGGGCTCGTGTGATTTCTCAATTCTTCTCTGGGGCTTCCATCCTGTTACGGTAATCCCAGCTGAAGAAACGGTGTGGCTCGACTTTAATCACTACTTCATCGTCAACTCTAGAGAGCAGCCACTGCGCCAGTGAGCTATTCGTTTCTCCGAGATACCGGTCGATCACTTCGTTGAGAACCTCATCGGCCCCGGCTGCATCCAGCGTTACCAGCCCCTGACCTCGCACGCCATGATACGGAGGCTCGTTAGGTGAAACCTCAAAGCCTACGCGCGGTGATGCTGTCAGCAGTTTGACCAGGGATGAGTTGCGATGCGAGACACTAAAAAATACGCCGTCACGGTAGAGAAACCACACTGAGACGACCCGAGGAAAGCCATCTGCAGCGGTGCACGCGAGGCGAATCGGAAACCTGCAGTCGCCCAACCACTTCCCTACCTCGTCCAGGCCCCAAGGGCCACTCGTTGAAATCAAATTGTCACCCATTGTCGAACGGTTGCTGTGATATGCTTTTAGCATAACAAATATAGAAATAAATATTGGAGTCTTCGGGTTTCAACGTTGATACTAATCGAGAACTAAAGATAAAAACTCCAGCAACTAATGTTCATCTTATGACACACTGAAAGGACTCGCCGTGACCAGCATCGCTATGCAAAATGAACATCAGCCAACGCTGGATCAGTACCTCGCAGTTAGGGGACACTCTGAGATTTTGTGTGAACCTTTGCAGGCAGAGGATTATGGCCTTCAGGCCATGGCATCGACCAGCCCAGCCAAGTGGCATCTGGCTCATACCACCTGGTTTTTTGAGACTTTTATCCTTAAGCCTTTCCTTTCTGGCTACCAGCCCCGGCAGCCACAGTTCGAATACCTGTTTAACTCCTATTACAACGGCATTGGCGAACAGTTTCCCCGGCACAAGCGTGGACTACTTTCGAGGCCCAGCATCGAAGAGGTTATGCAGTATCGCAGTCAGGTGGACGAGTGCATTATCACTTTGCTCGAAAGTCACGAAAGCCGTTTCTCTCGCGACATCCTAAGCCGACTGCGGTTGGGCTGTCACCACGAGCAACAGCACCAGGAACTGTTTTTCACTGATCTAAAATACAGTTGGTTTCAAAATCCGCTGGCGCCCGCCTACATCGACGGCCCTATGCCAGAGTCCATTGATCTGGAGCCCATCGGCTGGCAAAACCATGAGGCACAGCTCGCACAGATCGGGCACAACCATGAAGGCGGCTTCAGTTTCGACAACGAACTGCCCCGCCACCCACACTATGTCACGGACTTTAGCATTGCAGACCGTCTTGTCAGTAATGGCGAGTTTCTCGAGTTCATACTTGACGAAGGTTATCAGCGCCCAGAGCTCTGGCTCGCTGATGGCTGGACACAACTCGCTGATAGAAAAGCCGAATCGGGCCGCAATCCCGCGCCGCTGTATTGGATAGAAAGAGATGGCCGTTGGTACGAATACACCTTGTATGGATTGTCTGAGCTGGACTATCAACGACCCGCCTGCCATCTCTCAGCTTACGAGGCAGACGCCTATGCCCGCTGGAAAAATTGCCGACTGCCCACTGAGTTTGAGTGGGAGTTATCCATGGCGGGTGCCAGTCACACTCGCGCCAAGGCGCAAACGACTGGAGAGCAAACTCCAGCCATACATCCTGATTCCTGCGACGTAGTAGGCAATCTCTGGCAGTGGACCAGTAGCGCCTATTCACCCTACCCTGGCTTCAAAGCGGCGGCCGGTGCGATCGGTGAATACAACGGCAAATTTATGGCAAATCAACTGGTACTAAGAGGCGGAAGCGTCGTTACCAGCCCGGGGCATTACCGACACAGCTATCGAAATTTTTTCTACCCGCCCGATCAATGGCAGTTTACCGGTTTACGTCTGGCCCAGGATCTGTAGATAAAACCCAACCAACGAGAACAAGAAAACATGCTGGTAGAACAAGACAATACGCAAAATTCAAAGACAGTTACCTTAAGTCTATTAGATGAAATCAGGGCCGGACTCAGTAAGACGCCGAAGCAAATCAATCCGAAATTTTTCTATGATGAACGTGGCTCCCGACTGTTTGATCAGATCACCCAGCTTCCTGAGTATTATCCGACACGCACTGAACTTTCGCTGCTTGAGCGCTACGCCACCGATATTGCAGAGATAACCGGCCAAGGTGCCGTATTGCTGGAACCGGGTGCAGGCAGCTGTGAAAAAGTGCGTTACCTGCTGCCTGAAATGCTGCCCGCCTGTTACGTGCCAATCGATATATCTGGAGATTATCTATTCGCTGCAGCAAAAAGCCTGCAGCAGGATTTCACAGACATCACGGTATTTCCAGTTGCCGACGACATGAAATCAGACATTCAAATACCGACAGAATTTGAGGGCCTTAGAAAGCTGGTTTTTTATCCCGGCTCCACAATCGGAAACTATACGCCCGAACAGGCGGTTGGCTTTCTCCATCATGTTCACAGTCTTGTTGGCGTCAGCGGCGGGTTGCTGATTGGTGTTGATTTGGAAAAAGACAAAGACATTCTGGATCGCGCATACAACGATGACGCCGGGATAACCGCAGCCTTCAATCTAAACTGCCTGAGTCACATTAACACTCTTACCGGATCCAACTTCGAGATCGACAAGTTCCGCCATGTCGCGTTTTACAACGCGCAGGAATCAAGGATAGAAATGCACCTGGAAAGCGCCTGTGATCAGAGCGTAAATCTTGTCGGTGAAGTCATAAGCTTCAAGGACTCAGAGCGCATCCTGACTGAATACTCGTACAAATACAGCATACCGCGATTTACAGAGCTCGCGGCTAGTGCAGGCCTTGAGGCTCGCGCACAGTGGGTAGACGACGATAGTTTATTCAGCCTGCAATACTTTACAGCCCGATAACCCGCACCTACAACCAGCATGACCCTGGCTTTGGATGCTCTACTGGGCACAGATACTGCGACTCCATAAAGGAGTGAACCTGAGTTTCGAGTACTAAAAATGGAGGCTCGGGTCGGAATCGAACCGGCGTTGACGGATTTGCAATCCCCGCTAGAGACACCAAATCGCCGTAAGTCATTGATTTTGCTGGGCCTATCTTACCCCTATTTGTGCGTAATTACACCCTTTTCTCCTACGCACTGCGCACATATTGCGCACACTTCCATCAACGGACTTAAACTCCGTCAATGCTAATTGGTTATTTTTTAATCAGGTAAACCCCTACACCAGATGGCAGGGATAGTTGTTCAGACCTTCAAGGTTTGGACAGATTTCTCATTCAGATTTACATCATCTGAATAAGGCAATGTGGGTTTTATGATTGCTTTCTACACAAGCCCCTTCGAAGCCCCTTCCAAGCCCCTAGATGAATGTTGCCCACGGGCGCACACGGGCGCACACCGAATGCACACGGGCGCACACGGGCGTAACGTCCGCTTTCGCCTAATAGCGAACATAGGTCTATCCTTGTTCGAGGTCTAACAACAATGAGGACATGGCTGTGGTTGGCACTTCAATGAATGAAGTAGTACTGCGCCCGTTTGGTGAAGGTGGCGCTGAACTTGGGATGACTCGAGCTGAGATGATGGAGCACATTCACTTTATATCAGAGGGAATGAACGCGACATCCGATACTCAATTACAGATATTTTTTGCATGGCTTGTGGCAATGTTCTTTGTTGCACACAGATTATCAAGGGCTCAGTTTCTAGTCGTTTCTGCTCTATTTACCTATTTCACTTGGGATAGTTGGATTTCAATGTCTCACGGATGGCATGCATTCATAGCATGGCAAGAATATGCAGGGCTGCACCATCAGGTTCTTGATATGACTGGAAACCTGTCGGGTATTGTAGAAAAATCGATGCAATTCATGCGAACAGTATCATCTGACGCCATATTTTATTGGGCGGTCTATGCCTCTTGTATGTGGTTTGGGTTTAGCTGCAGAAAGAATCAACCAAAAGAACTAGGCAGTCCCTTATGAGGTGAAAGCGGACATTAAGCTCGCCCACGCCTCTTCAGGTCTTTTCAGGCCGTGGATAGTCAGGCGTAATCTCGCCACGAATCAGAAGCTCGCGCTCAATGATGACTTTGGTTATCTCATGGGTCTCAAGGAATAGTTCATTCCAGAGCGCATTGGTGGACAGGTTGCGGATATTTTCAGGTATCGGGCGGATACCGACTTCAAACATAAACATGGGGATTCTCCTATGTGTTCCATGAATGGCGCATCGTTGGTGCCACCGTTCCCGAAGTTGGGCGGTTGGCGAGACCTAAGCCTCTCTGGATGCTGTGCGAACTTTACCACAGGTTTAAATGGCGCACACGGTCACTCTATTGGCGGGAAAAGCCATTCTTTAAAGGCTCAAACGATTCCATTATGGCCCGTGTAAATAGACCAACACACGGAGAGCATGAAATGACGACATTTATGGCGCATTTTTTCGGGGTCGCTTGCCTTTTTCGTATGGCTCTAGGTTAGATTGGCACACAAGATAATTGCTTAGTAAACAGATAGGTGAAACATGGGACTACTACGAGATTTCAAACGATGGCGCGAGCAGCGAAGAGAGGCTAAAGAAAAGTGGCAGCGAGACTACAGCGCAATACATGACCTGTGGCTGATTGCAGGGGAAATGCCACAAAGTGAATTCCTGCTTGCGATGGACGAACTGCACTTGATGGGCGTGGATTGGGACGCTCACACGAGCGGGGATGACCTACTTTTTGCCGAATCTACATATAGAGAAAATGATGCGTAAATTTATTTTTGTACTAATTCTATTCGCGCTGACACTACCGGCTTTCGCAGGTTACAAGTCCGCGTACCAGCTACAGCAGGATTGCGAGGAAAATGGCACGGGTGACATAGCAATGTGCTTAGGCTACTTGGCAGGCGTTTCTGACGCTGCTGCTGCGATTACTGATTGGGAGCTGGGCAAAGAGAAGGGCTGGTGTACCCCAATGGGGGTGACGCTCGGTCAGCTTCGTCAGGTCTTTCTAAAATGGGCTGAAGAAAGGCCAGAGAAGCTACACAATGATGCAGGCAGTATTGTGCTGGATTCACTTGACGCAGCCTTCCCCTGCGAATAGCCGAGCCACCTGACCTCAAGGAAGAACGGAATGAAGACCTTTTTAAAGTTTTTTAAATACACCGCACTGGTCGTGCTCGTGCTCGTGGGTGGCTTTTTTGTTATCGGGATGAACTGGGACAAGATTGAATACCAGTGGGACAAGCGTAATTTCGAGCCTCGCGTTTCGTACAAGGGGGTAGATGAGACTACTCCGCTTTCTGACATCCTCTTCAAACTCGGAGAACCTGACCATGACGGTGAAGTAGTAGAACGTAAGGTCCTCGCTTGGAAGGCCGAATATAACGATAGCTATGAGTTTGTGCTTTTCACTAAGAATAACGCCATAGAATTTATTAATGTATTCCGCTTGCCTTGGGGGCGTAACCACCCCGTTCGCACTACCGAAGGACTGATTGACCTGATGGGCGAGCCAGATATTTATGCGGAAACCAAAGACTTTCTGGAACGGCGTTATACCTATGCAGAACACGGAATCTCGTTCAATTATAAGAACAATAGGCTAACAGATGTCAGCCAGGGCGAAGTGGAGTGGCGCTCGCATGGTAGCAGCACAGGTTTGTACAAAGTGTTTGGCAAGCAAATTTGCCCAAGCGAAAGTTGCCCTTGGGATGAGGAAGGAATAAAGCCAGAGTGGGAAGGTAAGTCGTACAGAGACCTGTGAGACAAAAAAACCAAAGAGGAGTAAAGGCCATGCCAGAATATTTACCAATCGCAATAATACTTGTTGTATGTGGGCTAACTTCGGCCTTTGTAGCAATGAAAAAAGGCAGAAGTTTCACATATTACTTCGTGGTCGGCAGCGTAGCTTTTATACCAGTAATTGCCTATTTGGCCTTCGTACAACGCAGATGCAAAAACTGTGGTGCGGAAGTTCCAAAACCCTACGCTAAGCAAGAGAACTGTCCGTTCTGCCTTAGAGGAATGGGAGATTAAATGAGGAAAGTATTACGGGTATTCGACCTAGCTTCAGAAGCTGGCGCACCTGATTGCAGGACTCATATCCACATTAATGAATATTTGGAACTGACGTTATGAGTGAAGAGCTTTGGAGTTGGATTGACTATAAAATTCACTCACCGAGATATGACGACCCATGCAAACATATGACTCGTATAGATGCTGAAGTAACCGCCTCCCTCTCTGATGAAGATGGCGATGAAGATATAGTGGCCCGAGCGGGGTTTTATTTTGTAGACCTCGACAATGCCTTCGATGACGGAGATTCACCTCACTTTATCCTAGATATGGAATCCAGCACGGCGCCTTTCATGGCTCTATATCAACATGACAGTGAAAACGGCTCTTGGTCATTTAGTGACAAAATGGATTTGGATGATGCGGTCATATTCAACTTCAATCTTCTAATTTTCGATAGAATTGAGGTGCTGCCTGATTTCAGAGGAAGAGGTATCACCAGGATGGTATGGGAAGACGCCTTAAGACTTTTCGGTCAAGGTGCTTCCATCGCTGCCCTTAAGACGTTCCCGCTACAGTTTGAGGCAGGTATAAAAAGGGGTGAACTCAGCGAATGGGACAAGAAACTAGGGCTAGATAAGTTGGGGGGAAATGAGGAGAAGGCATTTAATTCCCTAGCATTACACTATGCCCAACTTGGCTTTAACTTGTTCGGGGAAGGCAATTTGATGTATCGGCCAATCCTCGAATACTAAATTTCGCGCGCGGACTTAACCCGATTAACCATTGTTCTTTTCGCGCTTCGCCCTCTTCCGTTCCAGACGCCTCTCGTGTTTCTCTGCCTTGCGCTTTTTCTTCAAACGCTCTGCATCTCGTGCTTCTGGTGAATTACCTGTCAATGCAAGGTCTCCGTGAATGCCTCTTCGTCAGCAGTGAGAACCTGACAACAGAAGTCAGTGTCGTTTCTCAGCATCAGCATGGTGGTGGCAATACCCAACAGGCGACCATAGGTCAGGGTTCGTTTGTCATCGGTCTTGAGGTCGAGCAGGCCCACCTTAAACATCACACTCTGTGCAATAGCCTCAGCGGTTAATGCCTTCTCATTACTGCCGATGATTTCATCCAGTACGGCTTTATGCAGGTAGCTCATGGCAGCGGTGCCTCGGTATTCCAGAACGCGAACCATCTATCAGTGATAGTTCCTTCATGGCCCAGACTACCGAGATAGGCATAAGCCATATCACTGACTGTCCCTGCCTGACCTTGTAGCTCAAAGAACAGCGCCCATAAGTCATTCAACTGGGCAGCATCACCCTCTTCCCATCCGACCGCTTGTTTCAGGTAATCATGTTCGTTTGAGTAACCCGACAGTTCTAATCGCGCCTGCCTTGCATCGTTAATGTGCATCACCCCATCCTCTTGAGTAGTTCAACTTTCTTATCAATCAGCCGCCCGTATTCAGCACTGCCAGTAATGACGTTGCCGTTAGTCATAAGGCTGTCTATCTGGGCAATCTCGGACTCGTAATCAAGACCATTGGGCGAACCTGTATCGCGTGAGATGTTTGCGCTCTCTGTACCCAAGGAACTGAGCCCATCCAACCAAGTAACAAACTGAGCGTCTGCCGTGCCAGCTTCCACCATGTCGATGATTGGCGCCGGGGCGCCAGTGCTTAACAGCGTCTGCATTGCCTGACTCATCTTGGAATCGAACTGAGCGCCGAAGTGTTCTCTCAGTGCTAGTTCCTGTTCGTTCTTGTACTGGGTCTGCTGTTGCTCGATGCCGCCCTGCTGTTCGTTATGGGCATCCACCAAGGATTCAAACTGCACCTGACTAAGACCGAGTGCCTTGGCTTGGTCGGTTAGCTCTTGGGGGACTTCACCCTCATGCCTGTATTCAGCGGGGGCTTCGTATTGGCTAAAGTCTGGTGCTTCAGGTGTTTCAAAGAGGTCAGGTATCTTGGATGACAACTTCTCTTTGAATGCACTCAGGTCATCACCCTCCCCCGGCAACTTCACACTATTGCCCATGTACTGAGAGGCGTTCTTCAAGTCGGCCAGGACTTGGTCGATGGACTCAGCATTCTTGAAATACGGCGCAGACTGTAGCTCTTCGGGTAAGGCTTCCTTCCACTCACTCATAAGCGCCACCACTGCGAATACGGGAGGCTTCCCTGCCAAGGTCGATGGCTTCACTCTCCAATGCGTCTGCCACTGCGGGGTCATCAACATGGAGGGCTCGGGCTGCTTCAAGACGCTTGCTGTCTGCTTGCTCCTTGAGGTCAGCTACCTTTGCATCACGCTGCATCGAAGGGCTGCCTGCCTCTGCTGCGGTGTTGGCTTCTAAGGCTTTGTTTAGGCTCTCCTGTAGACGCTCACGCTTCGATACGGTGATTGGGTCAGTGCCATCACCTAGGTCATCAATCTTCTGCTGGATGTCGTTAGCGGTGCTTATGCCTAGCTCCATCTTCATGCCGAACTCAAGGTTCCGTGCAGCTTCTGGATTGGTCTCGCGTAGTCGTTGCAGGTGGTCATCGACAGTGGGTTCAGGTGGTGCCCGGTCTATCAGCATCTCACCGAACAGTGTGCCCTCGGATGCCAGTCGGGTGCGTTTCTCGGATGACAGTGACGCATCGGTAGCCTGAGCCAGTCGCTCTGTTGCTAGCTCCTGTAGCTCTATGTCGGTCATGTCGTTATGACGCTGCCTGACAGTATCTAGGTGTCGTTGTAGTTGCTCGTTCATCGTCGTCTCCGTGTCGGTGTCGGTATGCCTTGGTTCTTGAATGCAGGTTGGTACTGGCCCCATCGCTGTGCAGCGGGTTCCTCATTGGGCATATCAATCGTTACGCCTGAGTCTTCCTCGGGTGCAGGTGTGATGATGACTTCAGGTTCAGGTGGCCGGGTCACGCCAGCTATCTTCTGCATCCCTGCCCTTCTGCGTAATGCCCACATCTTGATGCGGAGTTGCTGTGCTTCGCTCCATCCATCACCGCAGATAAGACCAAGGGTTCGTCTGAAGGCATGAGAGGGATTGGTACAGGTGGCTAGACGGTCAGCTATCATCTCAAGCCATTCGTTGCTGCCCGGTACACCATCGGCTGCATGGAGCCTGAGTACGTCGAACTCAAAGGTCACTAGGTCACTGAGTAGGTCACCGGCTTTGGGGTCAGGGTCATTGCCGAACCTGTCACCCAGATGCCTGATGTGGAATGCCAGGGCGTAGGCTTTGTTGGAAGGAGTAGCGTTGTGCTTCATGCTCCACTTGAGTTGGTTCAGTGGTGACCACTCGTCGTAATCGTCGGGCTGCTCGGTTGTAGAGGGCCGTGCGTGGACGCTGGCTTTAATCTTTTCCAGTTCTCTTTGCAGTGTTCTGAGGTCAGCCACGGATATTGAATCCGTCAACGAAAAGAGGTGAAACCATTGCAGGTAAAGGATTCTGCATAGTTGGAAATGGCTTGTGCGCAGTATGTGCGTAATGGGTCATGGTTTAGCCAACATTTCCCGCATTTCTTCCATCTGCGCTTTGAAGTCAGCCATCTGCCCCATCTCGTCAATATCCTTGAGACAGGCAACAAAATCCCGCACTTGGCTGACGCTGGCTTTACCGGATGCTGCTGCGTTGGTGAGAGCCACAGAGGACTGAACGGGGTTAGCGGCATCGAATCCATCAATGACCACTGGGGCACTCTCAGGTCGGGCTGTACCGAACATTCGATTGAGCCACCAGCCTAACCAGACATCATCGCCGCCCAGGGCGCGTTCCTTGCCCATGCTTACCATCTCAATCAGTTCTTCATCTGTCGCAGCCGCTTTGAGAACTTCTCTCGGTGTCCTCTTGGCTCTGGGCTTACCTGCTGGCGCGGCAGTGTTACCGGGGAGCAACTGCCCTGTAGCTGACCGTTTTGGCAATGAATTAGCCATAAATCTTATCTATCACCGAATAGCTCTTAATTGCTTTTAACTATACGACCGTATAGTGAGTTGAATCAATCGTTGGGCTGGCTATTTATTAACCGTTTTCCCATTATCTTGGCTACAGCCTCCTGCATAGCCTTCACTGCCTTCCTGTTATTTCTCCAATCATTGGGGTCGTTCCCCTCCTTCGTGACCGGCATCAGAACAGCACTGCCTTTCTCCCTGTTATTCACCTCAATCCTCACTTCTAATACCTATGCAAAAAGTTTCCTACACCACCACCCAATTCCCTAGGTATATAGGTGGTGGTGGGGGTGTCTATTTTGACCACTACACAACGTACTTCCTTTCCACCAATGGGCACTGCGTTGCCCTTATTGGTAGGGAAGAACACTGCAAGATGCCCAGGCTCATACACCACTTGTTTTTGTAGGTGTAGGAAGGTGTAGGTAATTCTGTTCAAACCCAAGTAGCGTAAGGCGTTGAACGTCTACACCACGGCAGTTTTAGGTGTAGGAAACAGGTGATATGTCTCTAGCGCAGACAGTTTTAATGTAAGCACCCATTATTTGACCGTCAGGTAGGGTTGCTTCCTGCCAGAATCGTTCTTCAGCTTCTCTTGCTCCAGCAGTCCTTCGTACTTCCACTTGGAGATAATCCTGCCGACCTTGGCTCTGCCATCCTTGTCGTCCGTAATGCCCAGTGGTTCAAAGACCAGATTGCCTATCCACTGCTTCGCTTGTGCATTCTCGCGCCGGTCTTCCAGTGGTGCGGTCTTGAGCAGTGCTAACGCATCGTCCTGCTGTTCGTTGGTAATGCCGTGCATCAGCGGCTTGGGAATGAACTGCGTGATGACACCAATCTTGTCGGTCTCGTAAAGGTCGTCACCATTCTCCAAGTCGTGACCGATGAACCTGAACCACTTCTTCTGTGATGCCTTGGGTTCAAAGTTCGCCTTGCCGCTGAACGTCCCAACCATGAAGGGGGCGTGGTCAATCTCAACGCCCAGGGACTTCGCTTCCTCCTCCGTCATCCTCGACAGCATCCTCAAATAGCGTGAGCCATCGCGTAATGCCACAGCGCCTCGCATATCATCCACGTTGTCTCCTCCTCCCTTCCGGTTGTGATGACTGTAGTGAATGGCGACCGCTGCGATTCTGGCTATCTTGCGTAATGACCTGACAACCACCTGCATGGATGGGTTGCGGTTCTCATCGACGGAGTGAATCGAGATGAGCGGGTCTATCGTCACGATGTCTGCGCCTGATGTTTGGATAACGCTCAGCAGATAGGATTCACACTTGGCATCAAGCGTAGTCACGCCTTTATCCTCAGAGGCGATATTAATCAGCCCATCGGAATCGAAGACGACACGCACGTTCTCCCGGTACAGCGCCATCTCCTCATCGCTCAACCTGTAATGCCGAATGACTGCCCGGTGCCGACGATGAAATTCATCCCTGTCATCCTCCAGACTGAACATGAGTACCGACTTTGCCCCTGCCCTGAGTGGCTTGCGGCTATTGAGCAGGTCTTTACCAATCGCCAGGCTCACCACCTCAACATCAATGAGTGATGTCTTGCCGCTGCCGCCGGTCGCTGCCGTACCTGTCAGGAAGCCCCGAATGTATGGCCCCCAGATAATCTGCCTCGGGGGTACAAGCTCGGTCACATCAATCTGCGCAACAGCCGGGAATCCAGATGCTTCAATGACCGCTGCATTAACGTCAGCCTTCAGCCTTTCACAGGCATCGTCATCGTTGCGAATATCATTAGGGTCGTTTCCTTCCTGCGTCCTTGGAAACTCCACCGTGTTTTCAGCCATCCTGCTCGACTCCTAAAATGACAACGTGATTCTTATAATGGTTTTCTAGCTCTGCCTGTTTCTTCTTGCCTGACGACTTACCGAAGAACACTGCTGCACAGGCATTACCGTTGTTGATGTGGAACACCCAACTGACACCCGATGCCCAACCCTCAACCATGAGAATCGGAATCTTGGGGTCGAGGTCGTTGCCGATAATCATCAAACCCTTCTGACCGAAGGACTGCTTCACACCCGCACTGTTAATGCACTCGACACCAATCAACTGCCCCTGAAGGTTTCGGCTGGGAATGACGACGACATCAGCGCCCTTCCCTATCAGGCTGCCACTAGCCCGGCCCCTACGCGCTCCGAACTGACCCTCAATGCCCTTCTTCCCTGCATAGGGGTGTGTCTGCACCAGATGGTCAGGATTGCCCTGATATGGGGTAGAAAACGGCACTGTTGGGTCATAGGCACCCTTCCATATATCAGCAGCGTAAGTTGCCAGGGAGCGTGTTTCTGGTCGCGTTATGGGTCGTTGGATGGGCTTGGTAATACCATCACGCATCCTCATACCCGCAGCGTCCAATAACTCTTCCTGTGAACACCCGGCGTGACAGTGAAGCAGCAACATATCGCCGCTCTGCGTGACTGACATACTGGGAGACCTATCGTCGTGAGCAATGCACCGGGCAGTGAATGAATCACTGTTATTCCAGCGCACCTTGTCACTGATAGCGGCAACGTCTGTGATGGATAACATCAGACAGCAATGGGGTTATGTTCATCAAAAGGTAGTGCGCTCATATTCTTTCTCCGTGAAAGGCTTTCCATTCGGGTATAGGGGTTCGTCCCGGTGACTAGCCTCGGGTGAGTTCGTTTTCTTTTTCAATTAGGTTGCTGAATGCCAGGGCAAGGTGACCCAAGTTCTGCGTGTGGCAGATGTAGTTACAGTCCCTCTGTCGACTGACAAGCCTCTCCTGCCCCAGATAAACTTCGACTGAGTTCTCAGGAAACAGGACGGTGACCCGGTTCACTTCACAGACTGTCATAAACCACCTCGCGCACTTCACCGCGTGGCACCTGAATGGTGACGAAGCAGTTGTTGTCGAAGCTGGCGAACGGTCGGAACTCCAACTCTTTTAGGCGCTTACCCGCTAGTTGGTCAGAGATGTAAGTCACTACGGTGGGTTCACCGGCAACGGTATGCTCAATCCGTGCGTAACCGCCAGGACACCTCGCCCAACCAGACCGACCACACAGACCTGACATAAACAGAGAGAAACAGGCAGCGGCTAACTCATCGCGAATCAGTTGCTGGTCTAATGTCTCCAGACGTTCAGCGACACGCTCAACAGCATGGCGTGTGACTTCGATTGATGTCTGAGCCTTTGGCCCGGTCTTCGTGGTGACGACAACCGGCTGTGCAAAGAGCCTTCCTTCAAGGCTGCGCCACTCAACAGTGACTGCACCGTCACGCTTGTAACCACTCCTGCTCTTGAAGACAGCCATCCCAACAGCCATGCCCATCTTCCGGTTCCGCTTGTACAGTTCCCTGACGAATGCCAGGGGACGCTTCTTCCTACTTTTAGGTAGCTTGAGAGGCTTGGCGTTATCGTAAAGAGCCTTGCCGCCCTTCACCGTCGACCTGAGAGTGGCATCACGAACCACTCTTGATTGTGTCTGCGTAATCACTCGTCACCTCCATCGTTACCGGGCATCGCATCCAGTGACTCTTGGTGGCGCTTGAGTATCTGGTCAGGGGTATTGCCAGCCATCAACCATCTACGAACGTGCTTCTCTGTCTCCCGTGCCTCTTCCTCGGTTTCGTTTATCCATGCACCGAGTTGCTTAACCAGCTTATCGACAACTGCGTCATTGAAGTTGACCACCTTGGGTCGGCGCTTGGCTGTCCTGAGAAAACTTCCTTTCTTACTCATGCCGAGCCTCCCGCAATCTGCTCTGCCAGTCTCTCAACAGCGTCATAAAGAGCATCGGGGTCAACAAACTCATCACCGCAGTCATCCTTAACCATTGGAAGTCTGTCGATGATGGTCGCCAGCTTTGATAGAACCTCGGTCTCTGGCTTATCCAGCCGAACCGCTAATACCTGCCACCTCATGACCCAGCCCTCAGCAATAAAACGCCGTTGTAGGTGCAGCCTTTTAGCTCACGCTTCTTTTTCTTGAGTTCAGCTTCCAGCTTGTCCCACTGTGCTGCGTTAAGGTGAACGCTCTCTGGCTTCCTGCCCTTCGCAGCGGTGTACCAGTCGATGTACTTGACCACGGTACTGGTAAGCACCTTTTTCGGAGCACCCTTTATTCCGCTCAGGTTTACTTCACTCATGACGATTCCCCCAAAATGCTGTTTAGCTCAGGTGTGGCTTTACGAATGCGCTTCTTCATTTCTTCAACCGGGTCAGGCGTGGTTGATTCAGGCACCAAAATGGCCGTTTTCTCGGGCTGTGAGGGCTTTGGCTTGCTGATTGGTCTCACTGGGTAGAGTGGACACGTTTTAGCAGTACAGGCTGTTACCTGCTGCCGCCAGTTACCGTTACCGGGTGAGTCGTCGTAGATGCACTCTTTGCATTTGTCGTTCACTGCTTTGCGAAGACTCATTGGGACACCTCCTCTGATGCGTTATAGGTGCTGGTAACAATGTCCCATGCCTTCCTCAGAAACTCAGCGATGTACTTCTCACGCAGCTTCTCGTCATCCTTCATAAATTCGAAAAGAAGACCTTCCTGAACGCGCTCCATGAAGGCATCTTGTTCCTCCTGCGGGGAGTCTGGATAAATCATCTTGTGAGCGTCTGTTTCATCGGGTGTGGTCAGGTCTTCTATCCACTCAGCGTGATTCGTCTTGGTGAACTCAACAAAGTCCTCAAAAGTGAAGTTGGTATACAGCGGCATAAAGCCCATGAATTGCTGGCAGGCTAGGATGGCGTACTCGCCGTTGGTTGGTTCATGGCTCATTGGGACACCTCCCAGGCACCAAACAACTTGCCCGTGCGTGAGGACAGCTTGCCGAGGAAGCCGTTTACGTTATGGAAGTACCAGACACCATTCGTGAAGTAAGAAAGATTCTGGTTGGGGATGTTTGCGCCCTCGCCTCTCTGGTCGAGATAGGCTTGAACTGCGGTGTTGTATTCAGTGTTCATTTTGTTGCTCTCCATTAATGTTTGGAGCGCAGCGGAAATAAGGTAAACTGAGTCTGTTCCTGTCTCTCCCAAGACAAAACAGCGCCCAGTACCGTTCATTCGGCTGGGCGTTTTACTATGCGACAGAATCTATCAGCGGTTCCTCTCGTTCCATGTATTCACAGAGCGAGGGAATGTGCAGATACCATCGGGACAGTCTCTTACGAAATATTTTGCGAACACTCTCAGACTCGTCATCAAGACGGTTGATGTGCTTTCGCGCTTTGGTTGTCGACATAATCTCAGGAAATGAATCCCCGAAATCAGTGATAAGGGCGTACCCGGTGGGGTACTTTTGAATGAGGTAATCCAGCACTTTATTGCTCCTTTCTGCAATTTGTTGTGCGAGATTACCTATGTTGAAATGTGGTCTTTCCTAGAAACGTCACTCAGAAATACGTTTTCAGGAATCGTCCCAGTTGAAGTCCTTGGTCATTGAAATAATGTTATCGGCTTTCCAGTCCACGCCTATCAATTCCAGTACAAGCTCAGTGAAGACATAGCATGGGCTTTGCCTTGATGCGGATATTTCTATATCCCACTGAGCGAAGAAACTGGACAGCACACCTGCGCAGGTTATCCGCTCAGGATTCGCAGAAGGGTTCGACTCTTCCAGCGGCTCATGAAGTATGTCGAGCATCATAGCGACGACATTCTCCTCAACGTCTGGATACAACTTACGCTGCGCCATGTATAGCTCACCAATCATCCTGCCATCCAACCCGGCAATCATATTGGTCAGGCGCTCCCTGTCCTTCTTCCAAAGCGCAGGACGCTTCTTCTTGCGGTCTGAATCAAGGGAGTTGGTTAAGCCGACGACAAGCTCCTCCGCGGCCTGAACGAAGTCCTCATCAAAGCCGTGGTCGTCGTAGTCCTCTGCGAATTCCTCAATTCGATTCACGGGAGTCCTCCACTGCCTGAGCAATGTCGAGCGCCACATCATCAACGAGGTGAGCGTAACGCTTGAGCATATAGGTGGACTTGTGACCTGTGACTAGCGAGACCATGACCGGGTTCTTCTTCGCAGTCAGAGCCGCCGTTACAAAGCCGTGGCGTAAGTCGTGGAAGCGGAAGTCCTTAATACCTGCCGCCTCTTTGACCTGACCAAAGCCCTTGTCGTAATAGAAAGGATAATAGCCAGTGCGCTGACCGAAGATGAAGCCACCGAACCGCAGACCGTTTTCCTGCTTCCAATCACGCAGCCATTCCAGTGCAGTACCGGCAACAGCGACAGCACGTTTGCTACCGTTCTTGGTCTTCTGCAACTGAATGCCCCCGGTGGCAAGGTCAATGTCCTTCCATTTGAGTTGGCGTATCTCCCCTGCCCTCATGCCTGTCGACTCAGCAACCAGCACAAAGCCAAGCAAAGCAGGTTCGTCATGGTCGACCAGCGCCTGAGTCAGTGCCTTACGTTCTGCGCTACTCAACAGACGGTCACGCTCGTTGTCTTCTGCCAGGGACTTAATGTGGCATGGGTTATCCGTGAGCCAGTCCCACTCTTCAATGGCTAGTTCACAGACACGGCTTAACAGCGCCACCCTGCGGTTAATGGTAGCGTTCTTGATAGGTTGACCGATGTTGGGGCCGCTCTGCGCTTTGAGCAGGTGCAGCTTCTTACGGGCTGTAACGATGTGAGACTTACGAACCACACGCAGCTTGAGGTGACCGACAGTATCCTTCCACCACAGAAGAACGGTCTTCTCGGCCTTGGGAATGTCAGCCTCTTCAAAGTAGCGGTCAATCATGTCGCCCATCTTCTTGTTGCTGAGATTGTGCAAGTCACCGGATTCCAGAGCCACCTCAGTATCACGCGCCCACTTCTCAGCCGCCTTCTTCTGGATGAACATCTTGGACATGGACTTATGACCCTGACGACGAATCTCAACACGCCACTTATCACGGAATTTCCTGATACTAGCCATTACGCAATCCTCCCCATTTCACGGTCGTAAGCAGTGGTCACAGCAGCCGCAATTATGCGATTACTTTCCTCAAGCTGAAGCTCAAAATCGACTGGCATTTCACGCGCATACATACGCATCAATTCCTTCCGTTTTTGGATGGCTTCAAGCACCCGGTGCGAGTTCCTTTCTTGAATTAAAATGTACATTCGGTTCTCCCATATCATGCAATGTACCGTGCGCATGAGTGCAGGAAGATGACAGGAAGCGACAACAGCATGACCGCTAACGCCAACTACGCACAATTGCGCACAGAGCGATTAGCAAAATCAGGATTTTTACGGGAAAGCCCTATAAAACAAGGACTTAAATGGAGGCTCGGGTCGGAATCGAACCGGCGTTGACGGATTTGCAATCCGCTGCATTACCACTCTGCCACCGAGCCATATCGACTGAGAACCAGTCTTTTTGAAGAGATATTGGAGCGGGAAACCGGGTTCGAACCGGCGACCTCAACCTTGGCAAGGTTGCGCTCTACCAACTGAGCTATTCCCGCTTCAGGCGTACCCCGCGAGGCGGTGTACGTTCAAGAGGCGCCTATTGTATGCACCCGGAGCCGAGTGTCAACAGAAATTCCATAATAATCTCGCAAGCAACTGAATTAAAAAGAATTATCGCGCTCTTTCATCACAACCCAGGCCGCTTTTAGGTAGATAAACATGGACCACAGGGTCAATATCGCCGCCATGTACAGAACCACATAACACAGGGCCAATAGCCAACTTTCGTTGGTGGCAGGATCTATGGCTAACAGAGCCGTAATGGCGACCATCTGGAAGGCTGTTTTGACTTTACCCACATAGGAAACCGCTACGGAAGTTCGCTCACCGAGTTCCGCCATCCACTCGCGTAATGCAGATATCACAATCTCGCGACCGATAATGACACAGGCGGCCAGGGTGAATAGCTGGGTGTCGTGGCGTTCCACTAGCAGCACGAGAGCGACGGCAACCATGAGCTTATCAGCCACCGGGTCCAGGAAAGCGCCAAATGCGGTCATTTGGCCCAACTTGCGAGCCAGGTATCCGTCGACCCAGTCCGTCGCTGCGGCGAAGCCAAATATGCCCGCTGCCACCAGAAGATGGTTTTCAAATGGTGTATAGAACACCACAACCAACACCGGAATAAGGCATATTCTCAGTAAGGTCAGTGTGTTGGGAATATTGATCGCCAAACCCTCTACTTCCTCTCCGCGCTATCACCTACATCGTGCAGATGATCGTATATTTGAGCGGCCATTGTGGCACTTATTCCGGAAATTTTCTTTAACTCTTCGACACTGGCATTCACCACTCCCGAAGCACTGCCAAAGTGGCGCAGCAATTCACGACGTCGTTTCGCACCTACACCCGGGATGTCCTCCAGAACAGAACGCTGCCTGGCTTTATCACGTCGGGCACGGTGACCTGTAATCGCAAAACGGTGTGACTCATCGCGTATTTGCTGAATCAAATGCAGGGCAGGACTGTCGCCGGGCAGTTGTGATTCTCGACCGCTGGCACCATCAATCAGCGTTTCAAATCCGGCTTTACGCGTTACCCCTTTGGCCACCCCAATCACCAGCACGTCACTGATCTGTAGCTCTTCGAGCACACCCATGGCCTGAGTCACCTGACCTTTGCCACCGTCAATGAATAGAATATCGGGCTGCGTACCCTCTCCCGCCTTGAGCCGCTTATATCTACGTTCCAACGCTTGTTGCATGGCAGCGTAATCATCGCCCCCGGTGATGCCTTCAATGTTGAACTTACGATAATCGCTTTTTCGCGCGCCATTTTGGTCGAAGACAACACAAGATGCGACGGTGGCCTCGCCAGAGCTATGGCTAATATCAAAGCACTCAAGACGCTCAGGCATCTCAGGGAGTGACAGCAGCTCCTGCAGGGCCTGAAATCGCGCTTGCACGGTTTGCTTGCCGGCAAGGTGCGCCTGCAAATTGGTCTCTGCTGTTTGCACGGCCAGCTGCAACCAGCGAGCTCGAGCATCGCGCACACGGCTTCGCAATTTTACTTTGCGCTCGGCCTGCACCGTCAATGCTTCTGCCAATGCCGATAGACTTTCGGGCTCATCGTTAACAATAATTTCACCGGGAATAGCGCGGGTCCCGTTTAAATAGTACTGAGGTAAAAATGCAGCGAGCACCTCGCCCGGCGATTCTTCCAGTTTCAGTGGTGGATAATAGGTTTTACTACCCAGTACCCGAGCGCCACGCACAAACAATACCTGCACGCAGGCCCGGCCCCCGCCTACCGCGGCAGCAAGAATATCCAGATCGCCTTTAACGCCCTCGATACCCTGGCTGGCTTGAACGTGTTGCAGTTGGGCCAACTGATCTCGCAGCACCGCGGCCGACTCGAATTCCAGCTCCGCTGCGGCCTTCTCCATATCGTCAGCCAGCTTAACCATCAACTGCTGAGACTTGCCCCGCAGGAATAAGCTGGTGTTTTCCACCTGCCTGCCATATTCCTGCTCCGTGACCACATCAACACAGGGCGCGGTGCAGCGATCAATTTGATGCTGCAGGCAAGGCCTCGATCGATTGCGAAAATAGCTATTCTCACATTGCCGAACCTTGAACACCTTCTGCAAAAAGTGCAGGGAATCTCGCACAGCGCCAGCACTAGGGTAAGGCCCGAAGTAACGCCCCTTTCCTTTTTGCGCACCACGATGCAAAGAGATTCGCGGAAACTTATCCGCTGAGATATAGATGTAAGGAAAAGATTTGTCGTCTTTTAGCAGTATGTTGTAAGGGGGCTGCTGGGTTTTGATCAGGTTGTGCTCTAGAAGCAGCGCATCAACCTCTGTGGAGGTCACTGTGACCTGAATGTCGCGGATTCGCGCAACCAAGGCCATTGTTTTATCTGTGAGCCCGCTGGCGCGGAAATAGCTCCCCACCCGGTTTTTCAGATTTTTCGCCTTACCGACGTAGAGCAGTTTGCCCGCCTCGTCGTACATCTGATAAACGCCCGGCCTTGAGGTGAGCGTATTTAAAAACGCCTTGTGCTCAAAATCGCTCAAGCTGCCAACCCATAGATCCGAGGCTCTATTTCCAGACTGATATCGAAGCGATGCTTAACCGAAGCGACAATATCGGCGGCCAGTTTCAATAGCGCCCTGCCAGAATCGCCGCCCTGGTTTACTAACACAAGTGCATGCCCTGAATGCACGCCGACGCCATCTTGGCACTGGCCTTTCCAGCCAGCCTGATCTATCAACCAAGCCGCCGGCACTTTGACCTGATCATCAGGCAGCTCAAACACTGGCATTTGACCGTACTTAGCCAGCAAGCTCTCAGCTTGCCCTTTGGCGAGCACTGGGTTTTTAAAAAAGCTGCCCGCATTGGGCTCTTGCGCAGGATCTGGAAGACGTCTTGTGCGTACTTTGACGACCGCTCCAAACACATCTTCCGGCGTTGGTTCAGTAATACCCGCGCTTTCCAATTCAGCACACAAGGATGGATAGCTGATATCTGGCTCAGCGGACTTTCTAAGACTTAAATCGACCGAGGTTATGATGACTTTATCTCTCAACTCGCGCTTGAATATACTGTCCCGATAACCAAACGCACATTCATCCCGTGACAACGTAAGGTGTTTACCTGAAGCTATCTCTATCGCATGAACAGCCAACACAAAGGGCGCAAGCTCGACGCCGTAAGCGCCAATATTTTGAATCGGCGCGGCCCCGACGCATCCGGGTATTAACGCGAGGTTCTCAAGGCCGTACAGGCCCTGTTCCAGCGTTTTGCTCACTAATGTATGCCAATCGGTGCCGGCGGAAACTCGCAGTGAAACCTGATGTGCCGTGTCGCTCAGTATTTGCATGTCAGCGTGCTGCTGGCACAAAACCAGGGCGTCTACATCACCGGCGAAAACAACATTGCTGCCCTGCCCCAATGGCAAAACGGGTAAACCCTGTTCCTTCGACCACGCCAGCGCTTGTGTCAATTCGGATGAAGTACTGACGAGAACCATCGCCGAAGCACTGGCTTGAAGCGCCAGGGAGTTATACGGCTTTAAAGATTCAGCGTGCAGTATTTGCACTGCAAATGTCCTCCAACAACCCTTTCCCGGCAGCCTCTACCATATCCAGCACTTCCGAGAATCCCTCATCGCCACCATAGTAGGGGTCGGGTACTTCCGTCATGGCGGCTAACGGGTCAAAAGGTAAAAACAAGCCGAGGTAGCCGGAGAACTCCTCTGGGCACATCGCTCTTAGATCCGCCAGATTTTGATTGTCCATCGCCAACACATAATCGAAATCAGCGAAGTCCTGGGGTGCTACCTGTCGTGCCCTGAGTGTACTTAAATCATAACCACGCTGGGCGGCCTCCGCAGTGGCACGACGGTCCGGTGCATGGCCAATGTGCCAATCGCCGGTACCGCAGGAATCAATCTTTATAGACTCCTCCAGGCCCCTCTCTTGCACCATCGCCGCAAACACGCCGTGTGCAGTCGGTGATCGACAAATATTGCCCAGACAGACAAACAGTACTCGCGTCGGTTCGCTATGCATCGAGGCTCTCCATCAGGCGGCGCACCGCCGCCAGATCTTCGGCAGTATCAACACCCGCCGGTACCGCTTCGCTGGCGACAGCAACGTGTATACGCTCGCCGTTGTAGAGTGCCCGCAGTTGCTCCAGCTGCTCTAATTGCTCCAGCGGTGCGGGTGACCATGTGACGTAGCGATGCAGAAAACCGACTCTGTATGCGTAGATGCCGATATGTCGAAACCAATTTCCCTGCGGCATTGTTGTGTTGTCCCCGGTAAAAGCCTCCCGCGGCCAGGGTATCGTAGCGCGGCTGAAATAAAGCGCCATACCATCGCCGCCGAACACGACCTTAACTGCATTGGGGTTAGTCAGCTCTTGCACATCAGCAATGGGTTCACAGAGCGTCGCGATGGCGGCTTGCGCATTGCCATCCAGGTTTTGTGCGACCTGCCCCACCAATACCGGCGGAATCAGCGGTTCATCGCCCTGCACATTAACCACAATACGATCGTCATCCCAACCGCGCTGCGTAGCGACCTCTTGTAAACGATCGGTACCGGATGGGTGGTCAGGATTCGTCATACAGACTTCAGCGCCGAACCCCTGAGCCACCTTTTCTATGCGCTCATCATCTGTGGCAATCACAACCTCACTGGCGCCGGCCTGAAGCGCCTGCTCCCAAACGCGCTGCACCATGGGCTTACCGGCAATATCCAGCAGCGGCTTGCCTGGAAGCCGTGTGGAGCCATAGCGGGCGGGTATTACTACTGCGAAAGACATGTGCTTACCTTGTGAAAATCAGGGACGAACCAATTGCGCCACAGCGGTGACCAATGACGCAGGTAGTTGCGCATCAATGCGCAAATACCACGCGTTGGGAATCGCCAATACCTGGCATTTTACCGCGTCTTTTTCGGTCATGAGAATCAAGTCTTCACCCATTGATGAAAAATTTTGCGCGGTGTAACGATGGTGATCAGGGAATATTTGGGACTGAAAATTGAGTCCTATCGACCTAAGCGTGCTGAAAAACTGTTCGGGCTGACCTATACCAGCGACGGCCCAGGTCGCTTGCGCACCACTAAAGCTGCTCAACGGGCGCTGCTCGCCTGTTTCCAGGTTGACCCACGCCTTAGGAATGTAACGTACACCATTTTCAGTATCATCACTTCCTCTGTAGAGAGTCCGATCAACACTTTGTAAGCGAGAGGCGGGTTCACGTAAAGGACCGGCCGGAAGGCAAAATCCATTACCCACGCCACGTGTTTGATCAAGGACTGCTATTTCAAAATCGCGCGCCAACCCATAGTGCTGCAAACCATCATCGCAAATCACCAGGTCCACCTCAGCTTTATCAATGAGGGTTTGAACCGCCATCGCACGATCCGGGTCGACCACGCAAGGCACGTTTGTTCGCCGGTAGATCAATAGCGGCTCATCGCCACTTTGCCCCGCGTCGCTTGAATCATTTAAAACATGGGGAAATACATCGCTTGTCGCGCCATAGCCCCGGCTTACTACCCCAGGTCGCAAACCCTTAGCCTGCATCGCCTCAACCAGAGCAATGACAACAGGGGTTTTTCCTGTCCCGCCTACAGTGATATTACCTACCACCACAACAGGAAGCGGAGCTTGGTAGGACACTAAAACGTTGAGCTGGTAAAGGTAACGGCGCGCGGCGGCTAACAACCGAAACAGCCACTCCAGCGGGCGCAACAGCCAAAGCCATTTGGCGCCTTGATACCAGGCTGTTTCAAGACCGCCCTGTCCCGACATTAATCGGCAAACTCCTGATGATAGAGTTGCGAATAGATACCATCACTGGCCAAAAGTTCGGCGTGGCTGCCAATGGCCACAATTTGGCCCTCGTCCATCACCACAATCCGATCGGCCCGCTCTACGGTCGACAGGCGGTGGGCAATAATGATGGTGGTCCGGTCACGGGAAATTTTGTCCAGTGACTGCTGAATGCGGTGTTCTGACTCATTATCCAATGCAGAGGTTGCTTCATCCAGAACGATCACCGGCGCGTCTTTGAGAAACGCTCGCGCAATGGCTATACGCTGACGCTGGCCGCCACTCAAACCACCGCCATCGTCGCCTAACAAAGTGCCCATCCCCTGCGGCATCTGCGCTATGAAATCTTTTGCATAAGCCGATTCCAGGGCCTGTTCCACCGCCTCTGGGCCCTTATCCGCCAGCGTGCCGTAAGCAATATTGTTAAACACGGTGTCGTGAAACAAGGTGACATTCTGAGACACCAAGGCGAGCTGTTTCCGCAGACTTGCCAGGCCGTAATCCTGAATCGGTTTACCATCGAGAAGAATCTGACCGGATGAAGGCACATAGAATCTAGCCAGCAACTGCACCATCGTGCTCTTGCCGCTCCCTGACCGCCCTACCAGAGCGACTGTTTCCCCCGCCGCAATATCCAGCGAAACATCCCGGAGCACTTTAGTGTCACTACCCGGGTAAGCAAAGCTTAAATTCTGAAAGGAGATATTCCCCTGGGCGCGATCAATCTCGAGTTCCCCATGATCCAACTCTTCTTCCTGATCTAACTGCGCGAAGATATCTTCGGCGGCAGCGAGACCCCGCTGAATCACAGACTGGACGCCGGAAAGTGAACGAATGGGCTTGCCCAGCTGACCGGCGGCAGTCAGGAATGCCACCAGTGAGCCCGCCGAGAAATCAGCCAACAGGCTTGGTTTCAATGCAAACCAGACCAATGCTGCCATCGAGAACGCTAGCAGGGTCTGTATCACGGGTGTACTCAGTGCATCCAGCAGCGCAAGTTTCAGGCTTTGTGCCCGGTTGTACTCACTGGCGGTATAAAAGCGCTTTGACTGCTGATCCTGGCCACCAAATATCCGCACTTCACGATAAGCGCCAATGCTCTCGTTAGACACCTGGGTCACATCACCCATGGATGCCTGTATACGACGACTGTAGCGACGAAAGTGCTTACCCACCACGCTAACGACCAAAGCGATGGCCGGAGCAACCGCCAAAAACACCAGACACAGTCGCCAATTGAGGTAAAGCATATAGCTAAGCAGGGCCATCACCGTGAGGCCTTCGCGGACGATAATTTTTAGCGCTTTGGTGACAGCGCCCGATACCTGCTCCACGTTAAAGGTAATTTTGGAAATCAGCACACCCTGGCTATGGCTATCGTAGTAAGCACTGGGCGCTACCAACATTTTGTCAAACAGCTCACAGCGCAGCGTATGAATCAGATTTCTTGCCACATGATTCATAAAGTAGGTGCCGACGAAAAAGCCCATGGAGCGAACAAACGCCAGAATCACCAGACAAATGGGAAACGCGATGCGGGTGAAGTCCAGCTTGTCCATGCCCTCTTCATAAAACAATCCATAGGCCACCCGGGATACCAAGCCGGAGTCTGCGTCCTCGGAGTCGTTCAGGGCATCCAGCAAGAACTGCATGATGTCGGCCAACAGCACGTTGCCTAATGAGTAGACCATGTAGCCCAACAGGCTGAGGGCAAATATCCACCAGTACGGCACAACGTAGCTGAGCAGCCTGCCATAGAGCTGCCAGTCGCTCATTTGCCCGGCTCTGACGGGAACGGGTCGTTTACCGGCGTTAGCCATCATTGCGACCTTCGGTAGGTTGCCGGGTGGTGATACTCAGGTGAACAAAACCCATTTGTCCCGCCGCATCCATTGCGCGCACCACATCCTGATGTGCCGCTTGAGCATCTGCAGTGATAATCATGGGCATGGTGGTATCCCCGGCGGATATTTTATAAATCGCGGCCTGTAAGGTGCGCATACGGTTGTCGACCAAACCCTGACCGTTGACCCGATACGCTCCGCCCTCGTCGATTAATATTTCAATTTCCTCATCAGTACTTTCCTTCACCTGCCCCTGTGCTTCAGGGAGATCGACACTCAACTGTGTCTCTCGGGTAAACGTTGTCGACACCATGAAAAAAATCAGCAGCAGAAACACCACATCTATCAGTGGTGTCAGGTTGACACTAACGTCATCCAGGCGCTGGCGGCGAAACTTCAAGGGCTGTCTTCCGTGTTCTCTTCACTGTGCAAGGCATCAACAAGTTTGATCGTCTCCTGCTCAAGCTCAACCACGATAGAGTCGATTTTACCGATAAAGTAGCGATGCATAGCCAGTGCAGGAATCGCCACCGTGAGGCCCGCAGCGGTGGTGATTAATGCTTCGGAAATACCCCCGGCGAGCACACTTGCATTACCCGTTCCCTGAGACATGATTTCAGCGAACACCCTGATCATGCCAACCACGGTTCCCAACAGTCCAAGCAGTGGCGAAATGGCGGCAATGGTTCCGAGGGTATTGAGGTAGCGTTCCAGGTCATGCACTACGTGCTGCGCCGCCTCCTGAATGCTTTCCTTCATCACCTCGCGGCCGTGATAGGCGTTACTCAACCCCGCAGCCAGAATCCTGCCCAAAGGCGAGGATTGCTTTAAAGTCTTGAGTTTCGCTGCATCCATCTCGCCGCCCTTGAGCTGCTTCCAGACAGTGGCTAGCAAATGCGGGGGCGCAATTTTTTTCGGATTCAGGGTATAGAGTCGTTCGATACAAATGGCCAGCACTACGATGGAGCACAGTACAATCAGTACCATTAGCCATCCGCCAGCTGTCAACAATTCGAGCACAGGCACATCTCGCTAATTCTTCTTAGAGAACACCATTATACGCACAGCCACAGGAGTGACGGAACAGCGGAAAAATCACATCCACCAGGGTTTGTATCCCCAACGATGACCTGATATCAAAAGCCCTCCAGTGATACCGGGTGCCATTGTGATCGCACCGTCCCTGGCGGTCTCATGCACCACCGCGCCAGAGCGCTGCAGGCGTTTCATAACTTCATCGTGAGGGTGACCAAATCGACTGGCATAACCTGCTGTCACTATCGCGACTGAGGGAGAAACAGCGTTCAGCCATGCCTGCGAGCTTGAGGTTTTGCTGCCATGATGTGCAACGAGCAACACATCGCTGTCCAGGCTTTCGCCCCAATAACGAATTAACTCGAGCTCCTCCTTCACCCCTATATCGCCAGCCAGCAAGAATCGATAACCCGCGGCTTCAATCAGTAGCACGCAAGATGCAGCGTTCCCCTCCTGTTCTGCTGCCAGCGAAAGAATATGAAAACGCGCCTTGTCCCGCCACTGCCAGGACAAACCGGGGCTACAGCTTCGCCCGCCGCGAACAGCTTGCTCACCTTGCCAGACCTGGCCCACGGGCAAAGCTGCCATGACATCGGCTGCGCCAGCACTATGATCCCAGTCGTCGTGGCTAATCACCAGGTCATCAATCGTGTCAAAGCCACTGGCCCGCAGCCAGGGCAAGACGACGCTCTGACTGAGCGAGGGGCCGGCAGGGTTACCACCGCCGGTATCGTAGAGCAGCACACGTTCCCCAACGCTGAACACCACAGCGGTGCCCTGCCCTACATCCAAAAAATTAATCTGGGGACTTGATGCGGGCAGAGGCCCGCTGAGAAACAGCGGCAACAACATGACGCCACAGACCAGCCGAACGGATCGTCTCAATGGCACTATGATCAAGGCGGCGGCCAGTAAACTCAGGGCGACAGACAACGAGGAGGCCGATAGCGTCGCAAAGAATGCCGCATTGTCATCAATCCCGGAGGCCAGCGGCCAGAGTAAGTCTATGGGCAGCGCTGCCCACGTCCAAACCGTGGTACTCGCCCCCTCTAGACCCAAAAGTGAAAGCATCGAACCCATAAGCGACAGAGGCACAATGAAAAAACCAACGACGGGAATCAGTAGAAAGTTAGCGGGAGCAGAGACCCAGCTTGCGCCCCCAAACCACAAGGCACCCAAAGGGAACATCACCAGGGCCATAAAGAAATGCGGAGCCACAAACCTCGCTCTGGCGCCCGCTGTGCTCCACTGGGCCAGCCACAGTAGTGCAAAAACAGCGGTAAAAGAAAGCCAAAAGCCGCTGCCCAACATGACCAGAGGATTTACCACAACAATGAGGAAAGCGGCTAATAGCAAACTATTAAAGCCAGCACTCTGACGCTGCAGCATATTTGCCAGCAAAAAGCAGGCAAGCATCAACAGCGCTCGCTGAGTAGCCACTGAAAAGCCCGCTAGAAATACGTACATCGCCGCAACGCAAAGTGCCGAGCATTCGGCCCAACGCCAACGGGAGATGGACGGGGCCACTATTGCCAGCATGCTCGCGAAGACTCGACCTGCAGCGTGCGCTAGAGCCGCCACCAGCGCGATGTGAAGACCTGAAATAACGAGCAGGTGATTGACACCATAGCCTTGCAGCAGGGACCACATGTCGTAATCCAGACCGCTCTTGTCAGCAACGGTAACGGCTTTAAGCACCGATTCTGCAGGGCCGGAAAGCCCTACTGCATCTATATTCGCAGCCAAGCGCTGACGCAATCGATGATGAAGCCGAGTCCAACTCTCCCCTTCACCCGCTTTTCTACTGCGCGCCGACTTCGCAGTTCCAACGCCGTCGATACCACTGAGCGAATACCAGGATTGCATATTGTGTGAACCGGGGTTGGAGAGCCCCCAGGGGCGCCGCAGACTGACTTCAAACTCCCACCACTGCCCGGGCACGATCTTTTCGTCACCATAGTAGGTTAACAAAACCTTACGCGGCCCCGAGCACTCTCTGGATTCCACTGAATGCAATGCGAATTCAAATCGCTGCCGGATAAGGCCCTCAGCCATTGAAGTTACCCGTGGCAGTGAAACGACCTCGCCGCTCACATTGAACGCCTGTCGATTACAGGTTTCGGGCAAGCGGGCCTTTAATAAGTTGTGCCCGCACCACGAGAGCATCACAGCTGCACATAAAACACCCAATAACAACGGCCCGCGAGGCCCGCGCAGCACCACGCCAGCCATCAACAGAACCAGTAGCGGTAGACTATTGCTGGGCAATAGCCAGGGCGAGTGAGTCATTGCCAGAGCGCCCAACAGGTATCCGATCATCCATGAACGCATGTAGAGAAGCCGACCAGTTGAGGGCATAATAGCGAGGTCAGTTCGCCCCGTAGCTCAGCTTTAGTGAATCACGAAGGGAGAGAGACTGGCACACCAAAAGCGATCAAACAGGCGATGCCGAAGAATACTCTTAAATCAATAACACCCAGTGTCGACCGGATGCGGCAGATTAAATCGCTGGCTATTCTGGGTGACTGGATTTACGCGACGAATCTTTGGCACATCAATCGCTATTCCGCATCGATGGCGTTCTTTGTGGGTTTATTCGTTGCGTTCATGCCTATCCCGGGACAGATGGTCGCCGCTGCACTGTTGGCACTATTGTTTCGCTGTAACCTACCCTTGTCTGTTGGACTGGTCTGGATAACCAATCCAGTGACCATGCCGGCGATTTTCTACATCGCCTATAAGCTGGGAGCGATGGTCGTCGATGTGCCCATGCAGGAAACGCATTTCGAACTTAGCTATCACTGGCTGACACACAGCTTGAGCGCAATCTGGAAGCCGTTTTTGCTGGGTTGTCTGCTGTGCGGATTATTCTTTGGCTCTCTGGGGTACTTCGTTATCAATGTTCTCTGGCGACTCCGTGTAGCCAGAATGTTGCGTGAACGAAGACGTCGGCAGAGTCGCGCGGCAAAAGTCATTCAGGAAGCAGAACACGCCAAGCAAGAAAGTGACTAGCTGCGATCCTGATTGAGCACCATCGCAGGGGCTAACCTCGCCGCACGCCGGGCCGGATAAATCGCGGCAACAAGGCACATCACTAGAGCGACGCCGCCAACTACCACTACATCGCGCAGTAGCAAGTCCACCGGGACAAACGAGACCGGATAAACATCTGTATTTAGAAAGCGAATATCCAACAAGCTTTCAAGACCTGCGACCAGCCCAGGCACCAGCTGGCTTAATAGTGCACCCAACAGAGACCCTGAGATCACGCCGACTGCACCGATCATTGCCCCCTGCAAAACGAAGATCCAGGCGATGTCGCCACCGGACGCGCCCAGCGTTCGCAAAATCGCGATATTGTCCTGTTTATCAAACACGACCAGTACTAACGATGACACCACGTTAAAAGCAGCTACGGCGATAATCGAAAATAGCAGGATACTGACCAGGTCGCGCGACAGCTGAATGGCGGCATACAAGTTCCCGTGTGTCATCATCCAATTGGTCGCGTAATGACCAACCGGAAGCCTGTTGACGACCTGCCAGCCAATACTGCTGACATCAAAAATGTCGCTGCTGACCAAGCGTAAGCCGCTCACCCCACCGTCCAGGCCTGCGAGCTGGGAAGCCGTCTCCAGCTGCAACAAGGCAACCGTCTGATCAAGCTCCGTACCAGTCTCCAGCAAACCCGCGAGATACAGCGCCTCAAACCGCGTCGCTCCGGTGTCACCCGTGAGTCCTCCGCCTGGCACTATCAGGGTAAGTGTTTGGCCTACCTTGGCGCCCAGTTGCTGGGCAATACCAACCCCCAGCACCAAGGCATCTTTTCGCCGGCTAAAATCCTGCCGCGCTGTCACCGGCAATGCAGCTAACAGGGCTTCGTTTCCCGGCTGATTGACATCGATACCTATTCCACGTGCGGTCTCGATCTCTACCCCTGCCATAAATAGCGCGTCAAACTGGGTAAAAGGCGTTGCTGCCAGTACCTGCGGATGTTGCAACACTTCCTCACGCCGCGCCTGCCAGTCTGCCATTGGCTCGTGAGATGAAACCGTAATATGAGGTACTAAGGAAAGAATGCGCTCGCGCATTTCCCTATCGAAGCCGTTCATCACCGACAGCACCACAATCAGCAGGGCTATCGCGAGGACCAGACCAAGCATCGATAACGAGGACAAGAACGTCGACAAGTGACCCTGCCCATGGGCAAAGGTGTAACGCAAGGCTATGCGCCTGCGTTCTGCCCACTTCACCCGCGCTGCTCCAGGCAGCCGTCAATCAATTCCAGCGTACGATGCATGTGCGCAGCAATGGCGGGATCGTGGGTGACCACTACGAAAGCAGAGCGAAGTTCACCCAGCTCATCAATGAGGGCCAGTACCTGTGCCGCAGACTGCGGATCAAGGTTGCCGGTAGGCTCATCCATCAGGACACAGGCGGGCTCGGTCACCAGAGCGCGAGCAATAGCAACTCTCTGGCGCTCTCCGCCTGAAAGCTGGGATGGACGGTGATCAAGCCGGTGCTGCATTCCCACGCGCTCCAGCATCTGGGCAGCACGCTGTAGGCTGTCAGCCCTGGACACTCCCCCGATGAGCAGGGGCATAGCTACATTTTCCCTGGCATCGAATTCCGGCAGTAAATGATGGAATTGATAGACGAAGCCCAGGTGCTTATTGCGAAGCTCGCACAACTGCGCTTCCGGCAATGCTCCCATATCCTGGCCACACAGCATGACTTTCCCATGACTGGGTTTATCAAGCCCGCCCAGTAAATTAAGCAGTGTCGACTTACCGGAGCCCGAGGCTCCGACAACAGCAATTTTTTCGCCAGGGCTCAGTTGCAACTGCACATTCGCTAATACCTCAATTGAGCGATCGCCATCCTGGTACGTTCTGCCCAGTGACTCGCAAATCAGTACTGATTCACTCATAACGCAACACCTCAGCAGGGGCGACTCTGGCTGCGCGCCATGCAGGATAAATGGTAGCCAGCAAGCTCAACATCAGCGATGCAGCAACCACCGCAATAACATCTGACCATAGTAAGACCGATGGAAGCTCGCTAATGAAGTACACGGATGGGTCGAACAATTTCACTCCCAGTAAATTTTCCAAGAAAATCGTAATCGCAGAGATATTAGTGGCCAGTAAAACGCCTATGCCCGCGCCGATGCCTATGCCTACGGTCGCGAGCCCGAGGCCATGGGATACGAATATCGCCATAATGCCCCCTGCTCTGGCCCCCATAGTGCGCAATACAGCTATGTCGCGGCGTTTTTCCGCAACCGACATGACCAAGGTAGAAACAATATTAAACGCAGCCACGGCAACCACAGACAGCAGCAGCAAGCTCACCATTATTTTTTCCATTTTGACCGCTTGAAACAGAGAGCCCTGCGTTTGGCTCCAATCTTTTACCAGCATCCCCGCGGGCAGTTTCTCAGCGACCGATTGCATGATCTCGGGCGCTGAAAAAAGGTCCTCAGTTTTCAGCTGTAAGCCGTCAATCGCATTGCGCGGGCCCAGTAATTTTTGTCCGCTGACTAGACTGATATAAGCCTGGTACGTATCCGGTTGCGCGCCGACCTCAAATATTCCCGTCACGGTAAGCCGTTTGCTACGAGGGAACACCCCCAATGGGGTCACGGTAAGGCGAGGCACTGTTACCTCAACGGTGTCGCCAATACTGACCCTGAGAATTCGCGCCATCGATGCGCCCAGCACCACAGAGAAACCGGGCTGAGTGAGTGAGTCCAGCGATCCCAAAATCATGGCCTGGGGTATTTCTGACACCCCCGCTTCCAGCATTGGGTCAATAGCGGTTAAAACGCCGCCACGCAGTGTCCTGCCGTTAGTAAAGATCACCTTGTCACTGATATAAGGCGACACAGCCACGACCGACTCCAGCGCTTCAACGTCAGCCGCCAGGGACTGCCAATCGCCAATACCGCCCTGCTGTGACTCAATGAAACCGTGAGGCACTAAAGACAAAATTCTGCCGCGCAGTTCTCCGCCAAAACCATTCATTATCGAAAGCACGGTCACTAGAGAAGCCACCCCCAGCACCATGCCCAACATGGACACCAGAGAAATGACAGACGTGAAGCGATTGCGCTTGCGAGAAAAACTGTAGCGTAAACCGATAAAGGGGGCGTAGTTGCGAATGGAATGCCCGCGGGTGCTCAAACGAAATTAATCCGCTACTTATTATCAGCAGAGTAGTACAGTTCCGGGTTGTTACGACCCACCTCGCCGTCTCGAGTTTCCTCGTCGCAGCGTTTGGGATCACCGCCGCAGATATCACAGGCGGTATCAATTCCCAGGGCACCCATGCCACCGCAAGATCCCTTGATAGGACCGCGACCCATAATGACGCCTACCGCCATACCGGCCACCACCAGACTGAACGCCAGAAAAGTGATTAAAAACATAGACATATCGAAATCTCCGCAAGCATTTGCTCACTAATATTGAGTGGGGAGTTCTTCCAGCATGGGCGCAAACGCATCGGTATAACGGCTGCTAAAGCCGTCTCCATCCCGTTGAATCAAATATACCGCCAAACCCTGTTCCAGCGCCACCGACCAGGCATCCTCTGCTCCTAACACGGTCAGCGCGGTCGCCCAGGCATCGGCTAACATGGCACTGGGGTGCACAACGGTCACAGACACTAACTCATGAGCCACAGGATAACCCGTGCGCGGATCGATACTGTGGGAATAGCGCACGCCTTCTGCCTCGAAGTAGTTACGATAATCGCCTGAAGTTGCGACGCCAGTGTTACTGAGACGAATGGCGCTGGCAACATCAAGCCGGCCCATGTCTGGCTGCTCTATTGCTACGCGCCAGGCATCACCGCGAGGGCTCATACCGGCAACGCGCATTTCACCGCCAACCTCAATGAGATAGTCAGCTATTCCTTGATCGTCGAGCCAGCGCGCAATTTTATCAACCGCAAAGCCCTTGGCGATTGATGAAAAATCCAGGTACACATCTGCGGACTTCTTCAGCGAACGGCTATCACCGTTGAGTCGGAGGTAATCCTGCCCTACCCGCTGTTTTACATCCGTGATGGCTTCGGCTGGGGGAGGCTCAAACACCAGCCCCTTAGGGCCGAAACCCCACAGGTTAACCAACGGGCCAACGGTAATATCATAGGCGCCACCACTTTGCCGACCCACCGCCAGAGCCGCTGACAAAACGACATAAAAGTCCGTCGACACCGAAAACCACTGATCTTCAGGACTAAGATTAAAGCGCGAAATCTCCGATTCGTTGCGGTATGTCGACATGCTGTCGTTCACCGCTTCGAGCAGCGACTCAATGCCTGTGAGCAGTTGCTGCTGTTGCAGCTCTGAACCGCTGGGCAAAACGAGAGTTGCATTCCATGTGGTCCCCATCGTGGAACCGCTGAGTGTGTAAAACTCTGCTGGGCGTTCGCACGCCACCAACAAGGTCAGCGCCAGGGCAACGAAGAAACCCCGGATAGAAAAAAGCCACTCGTAAGAGTGGCTTGCATATCGTTTCTTGAATGTCATCAGCCGCCGAAGTCGTCCAGCAGAATGTTCTCTGGCTCTACACCCAGATCTGTCAGCATCTGGATTACCGCCGAGTTCATCATTGGCGGACCACACATATAGTATTCGCAATCTTCCGGGGCCGGATGATTTTTCAGATACTCTTCGAACAAGACATTGTGAATGAAGCCGGTCAGCCCATCCCAGTTATCTTCGGGCTGAGGATCTGAAAGAGCCACATGCCAATCAAAATTTTCGTTCTCTTGCGCCAACATATCGTAATCTTCGACGTAGAACATTTCTCGCAATGAACGAGCACCGTACCAGAACGATATTTTACGCTTAGAGTGCACACGCTTGAGCTGATCGAAAAGATGCGAGCGCATGGGCGCCATACCAGCACCACCGCCAATAAACACCATCTCGGCATCGGTATCCTTGGCAAAGAACTCACCGAAAGGTCCGTAAACCTTTACCTTGTCGCCGGGCTTCAGGTTAAACACCCAGGAGGACATCTGCCCCGCCGGAATACCTTCCGAGCCCGGAGGCGGAGTCGCGATACGAATGTTGAATTTCACAACACCCTTCTCTTCCGGATAATTGGCCATTGAGTAAGCGCGAATAACATCTTCTTTGACAATGGACTCGTGCTTGAAGAAATTAAAGTGCTCCCAGTCGCCGCGGTATTCCTCTTCAATATCGAAATCGGAATACTTCACATGGTGAGGAGGACACTCAAGCTGTACATAGCCACCTGCACGGAAGTCTACGTTTTCGCCTTCAGGCAGACGCAAGGTAAGCTCTTTAATAAAGGTAGCCACATTGGGGTTAGATTCTACGGTGCACTCCCACTGTTTTACGCCGAAGACTTCTTCCGGTACCTCAATTTTCATATCCTGCTTAACAGCAGTCTGGCAAGACAAGCGCCAGCCCTCAGCAGCATCACGCTTGGTAAAGTGCCCTTCTTCAGTCGGAAGCATTGAGCCGCCGCCATCATTGACGATGCACTTACACTGGGCGCAGGTACCGCCACCGCCACAGGCCGAAGGCAGAAACAGGCCGCTTTCAGACAGGGTTTGTAGCAGTTTTCCGCCCGCAGGGACGGTAATAGTCTTCTCGCCATTAATTTCGATATTCACATCGCCTGAGCTAACGAGTGCCGAGCGAGCGAACAAAATAATGGCCACCAACGCGAGAACGATCGCGGTGAACATGGCCACACCAAAAACAATTGTCATATCCATTCGATTGCGCCCCGCTTACAGATCGATGCCGCCGAAGGACATGAAGCCTAGCGACATCAGTCCAACGATGATAAATGTAATACCCAGACCTTTCAGGCCATCAGGCACGTCTGAATACTTCAGCTTCTCGCGGATGCCAGCAAGAGCGACAATCGCCAACGCCCAACCGACGCCGGAGCCCGCACCAAACACGACGCTTTCTGCGAAGTTGTAGTCCCGCTCTACCATGAACAGCGATGCTCCAAGAATGGCGCAGTTCACCGTGATCAACGGCAGGAAAACGCCCAGCGCGTTGTAAAGCGCGGGCACGAACTTATCCAGAAACATTTCCATAATCTGTACGATCGCCGCAATGACGCCGATGTAAGAAAGCAGACCCAGGAAGCTCAAATCAAGATCTGGCTGTCCGGCCCAGGCAAGAGCGCCGTCTGCAAGCAGATAGTTATAGATGAGATAGTTCACTGGAACCGTAATTGTTAAAACAACAATCACGGCAATGCCAAGACCAAAAGCTGCGTCAATCTTTTTAGAAATCGCCAGAAAAGTACACATGCCCAGGAAAAACGCCAGGGCCATGTTGTCGATAAAAATAGAGCGTATAAACAGGCTCAGTAACTCTTCCATCTTACACGCCCTCCTTTGCTACCGTATGTTTGGCCATTTTAAAGTCAGCCTCTTCTACCTGGTCTTTCTGGAAACTACGCAGCACCCAGATGAACATGCCGATCAGGAAGAATGCGCTTGGTGGTAACAGCAGCAATCCATTGGGGTTGTACCAGCCGCCATCAGTTACCAGTGGGAGTATCTCGATGCCGAACAGCTTGCCAGCACCAAACAATTCACGCACCACAGCCACTGCAATCAGCACCACCGAATAACCCAGTCCATTACCGATGCCGTCTATAAAGCTGGGCAACGGCGGGTTTTTCATCGCAAATGCTTCCGCCCGGCCCATCACGATACAGTTCGTAATGATCAAGCCGACAAACACGGAGAGCTGTTTACTAATGCCGTAGGCATAGGCCTTCAAAACCTGATCCACCACGATCACAAGCGAAGCAATAATGATCATTTGCACGATGATACGAATACTACCGGGCACATGCTTGCGGATCAGTGAAACGCCGAGGTTGGAAAACGCGGTGACGGTGGTCAATGCGATACACATCACCAGCGTTACCTGCAGGGAAGACGTTACCGCCAGTGCCGAACAGACACCCAATATCTGCAGAGCAATCGGGTTGTTTTTGAAAATTGGGCTTGTAAGTGTGTCTTTAGCAGAATCCACGATCAGGCCTCCCCAGATTTCAGATTATTGAGAAACGGAGCAAAGCCGCCATCCCCTAGCCAGAACTGCACCAGATTGGAAACGCCGCGCGTGGTCAGAGTGGCACCGGCCATGCCGTCCACCATGTACTCAGCACCCGGAGCCGAGGGATCGACCGTGCCCTTGACGACGGCTATTTCCAACTCGCCATCTTTGTACACTTGTTTGCCCGGCCAAATACCTTTCCAGCGAGGGTTGTCTACCTCACCACCCAGTCCTGGAGTTTCCTTATGCTCGTAAAAGCCTATACCGGCAACCGTTGAGGCATCGCCTTCCAAAGCGATAAAGCCGTAGAGCGTACCCCACAGTCCGTAACCGCGAATCGGCAAAATAACTTTGTCGACACCGCCCTGCGCATCCTCTGACAGATAAACCACAGCGTAATGCTCACGTCGAAACACTTTGGCAATATCTTCGCTGGAGGACAAAGCGTCTGACTGCGCCGAATCTTTGGCGGCTTTGCGCTCGTCGTACTTTTCTGGGTCCACATCGTCGGTAAACTTTCCAGTGCGCAGATCGACCACTCGAGTCGTCATCTTTGCGAACTGCTCATCGATACTGAGGCTTTCGTCCAACATACCGGCCGCGGCCAGGATGTTGCGCTTGCGGTCCAGCGCTTGATTCGCTTCCTGCTGAGGTTTCAGCAGTACCGCTGCGGTAGAGACGATCACCGAGCAAACAATACAAAGTGAGAATGCAACCACCAGGGTCTTTTTGATGCTGTCATTACTGGACACGTGCAAGCCTCCGTTTGATATTGGCCTGGACCATAAAATTATCCATCAGCGGAGCAAACAAGTTGGCAAACAAAATTGCCAGCATGATGCCCTCGGGAAACGCGGGGTTGATGACTCGGATGAGCACTGTCATTAAGCCAATCAGGATACCGAACATCCATTTGCCGCCATTGGTCATAGCTGCTGAGACAGGGTCTGTCGCCATGAAGATCATGCCAAAAGCAAAGCCGCCGGTCACCAGGTGCCAGTACCAGGGCATTGCAAATGCCAGGTTCGTTTCTGAGCCGACCATGTTCAGGAACGTACTCAGCAGCACCATGCCCAAAAAGACGCCGACAACAATACGCCAGGACGCTATTCGACTGGCCAGAAGAATGAAACCACCGATAAAGATTGCAAGAGTTGATGTCTCACCCACGCTACCAGGAATGGCGCCGAGGAATGCGTCCATCCAGGAGATCTGTGTTTGCAGCGCCGCCATGCCATCGGAGGCCACCACAGAAAGCGGTGTTGCGGCCGTATAGCCGTCGACAGCAACCCAAACGGTATCGCCGGACAACTGAGCGGGGTAGGCAAAGTAAAGGAAAGCGCGTCCGGTCAAGGCCGGGTTGAGGAAGTTCTTACCGGTACCACCAAAGACTTCCTTGCCAATGACCACACCAAAACTGATGCCCATCGCGACTTGCCACAGCGGTATATCCGGGGGACAGATCAAAGCGAAAAGAATCGAAGTCACGAAAAAGCCTTCGTTGACCTCATGGCCTCGCTTCATCGCAAACAGCACTTCCCAAAAACCACCAACCACAAAGGTCACAAGGTAAATAGGTAGGAAGAACACAGCGCCGTACCAGAAGCAGTGCCACAGATTACCCGCATCGTAGCCACCCAGCAGCTCGATTAGCCAACCGTGCCAGCCCTGCACACTTGCGCCGGCAGCCATTGCATCAGTTGCCTGGAAGCCAAGGTTGTACATCCCGTAAAACATCGCGGGAAAAGCGGCAAACCACACCGTAATCATGATTCGCTTTAAGTCGATACCGTCGCGAACGTGAGCCGTGCTTTTGGTCACTGAGCCGGGAGAATAGAAAATGGTATCCGCCGCTTCATACAGCGCGTACCAGCTCTGGAGTTTGCCACCTTCAGTAAAGTGGTGTTCCAGATTGTCTAAAGTTTTACGAAGTCCCACCGATTAACCCTCCTTCTCAATGCGCGTCAGGTTATCCCGCAGGATAGGTCCATATTCATACTTACCAGCACAAACATAAGTGCACAGAGCTAAATCTTCTTCTTCCAGTTCCAGGCAGCCCAACTGTTGAGCTGATTCTGTATCGCCGACGATTAGGGAGCGAAGCAATTGCGTGGGCAGAATATCCAGCGGCATGATGGTCTCATATTGCCCTACCGGCACCATGGCACGCTCTGAACCGTTGGTATTGGTCGTCATCGCCAGTGGCTTGCGACCGAAGAAACTGCTGATGTAGATACCCAAGCTGGAGTGCTTACTGGTTCCTGGCGACAGCCAACCCATAAATTCGCGATGACGGCCTTCGAGCAACACCGAAACCTGATTGTGATA
>JBDWQQ010000080.1:0-21327 GCA_039986455.1 Halioglobus sp. | reverse complement strand
GTAACGGCGTTTACCTTCCCGACACGGAATTTTTTGCCGGTCAATTCGTAATGAAAGCCAACTCGGCGATTATCGAATTGCTGCGAGAGCGCGGCGTGTTGCTGCATGAAGAGGCCTACGAGCACTCTTACCCCCATTGCTGGCGACACAAAACACCGATTATCTTCCGGGCGACACCTCAGTGGTTTGTCAGCATGCATCAACAAGGTTTGCTGGATGCTGCCAAGGCCGCCGTTGAAGGCGTTGAGTGGTTGCCCGAATGGGGCAGGGCACGCATCGACTCAATGCTCGAAGATCGCCCAGACTGGTGTATTTCACGTCAGCGTACCTGGGGTGTACCCATTACTCTGTTTATTCATCGCCAAAGTGGGGAGTTGCATCCGCGCAGTTCAGAGTTGATGGAGCAGGTTGCGCTACGAATAGAAGAAGCGGGCATTGACGCCTGGTTCGACCTTGAGCCCAGTGAATTGTTGGGTGACGACGCAGACGAATATGAAAAAGTGACAGACACCCTCGACGTTTGGTTCGACTCTGGTGTGACTCACGCCTGCGTGCTGCGTCAGCGTGACGAGTTACGCTCGCCAGCAGATCTGTACCTCGAAGGCTCGGACCAGCATCGCGGTTGGTTCCAGTCCTCCTTGCTGACAGGAATTGGCGCCTACGGTGAGGCACCTTATAAGACGGTGCTTACTCACGGTTTTACGGTTGATGGCGAAGGACGAAAAATGTCCAAGTCCATCGGCAATATCGTGCCCGCGGCCAAAGTGATGAAGGATTTGGGCGCTGATATTTTGCGCCTGTGGGTGGCGGGCGCTGATTTTCGCGGAGCGGTGGCGGTTTCCGATGAGATTTTCAAACGCACGGCCGATTCCTATCGCCGCATTCGCAATACCGCTCGATTCCTGTTGTCGAACCTCAATGGCTTTGATCCAACCACCGATGTTCTGCCCTATGACGATATGCTGTCTTTAGACCGCTGGGCGGTAGACCGGGCTGCCAGCCTGCAGGCTGAGTTGGCTGAGGATTATGAGAGTTATCAGTTCCACCTGATTTATCAGAAGTTACACAATTTTTGTGCCGGAGATCTGGGCGGTTTCTATCTGGATGTTATTAAAGATCGCCAATACACCACCAAGGCAGACTCGGTGGCTCGTCGCAGCGCACAAAGTGCGATGTACCACATTGGCGAAGCGCTGGTGCGCTGGATTGCGCCTATCCTCAGTTTTACTGCCGAGGAAATCTGGGAGAACCTTCCCGGTGATCACGGCGACTCCGTGTTCCTTGAGCAATGGTATGAGGGCTTGCAGTCGATAGCCGATGACGCGCCCATGGGCCGAGGTTACTGGCAGCAGCTTATGGCGGTGCGAGATGCGGTTAACAAAGAGATGGAAGCAAAGCGGGCGGCGGGAGAATTGCGCGGCTCTCTGGATGCAGAAGTCACCCTGTACGCCTCGGGTGAGCTGAGAGAGCAATTGGAGGCCCTGGGTGATGAGCTGCGGTTTGTACTCATTACCTCTGGTGCAAGTGTTTTACCTTTGGAACAAGCCACAGATTCTTCAGCAGTAGCGGAAGTGGAAGGTCTCAAGTTGGAAATTACAGTGTCTGAAGCGGAAAAATGTGAGCGCTGTTGGCATCGTAGTCACGACATAGGCCAGTATGCAGCCCACCCTACCTTGTGCGGCCGCTGCGTAGAGAATGTGGACGGTGATGGCGAGCAACGCAAGTTTGCGTAACGGCGTGCAGGTTTGGCGGTGGTATCTGTTGGCCCTGGTGATGATACTGTTGGATCAGTACACCAAGACGCTGGCAACCGAGTCTTTGACGTACGCTCGTCCGGTTCAGGTGTTTCCCTGGTTTAACCTGACACTGCAGCACAATACCGGCGCAGCTTTCAGCTTTCTCAGTGATGCCGGTGGCTGGCAGCGCTGGTTCTTTACCGTTGTTGCGTTGGTGATCAGTGTCGCTCTGGCAGTGTGGTTGTTTATAGCGCCTCGAGCGCATTGGCTGCTAAGCCTCAGTCTGGCGCTGATTCTGGGAGGTGCGATCGGTAACGTATGGGACCGGATTGCGCTGGGTTACGTGGTTGACTTCCTCTCTGTGCATTATCAGGGGTGGTATTTCCCTGCGTTTAACATCGCAGACTCTGCCATTACCGTGGGAGCAGCCTGTATGCTGCTGGATAGTTTTCTCAATCGAGATAGTGAACAAGCATGACAGATTTTAATGTGCCTGTGTCTGAGGGTACTCGCGTGTTTCTGAATTTTTCCGTGAGTCTTGAGGATGGGTCCGAGGTGGATTCAAACTTTGGCGGAGACGCTGTGGACTTTGTGATAGGTGACGGATCTTTGTTGACCGGGTTTGAGCGCCGTATTTTTGGCATGTCGGCAGGAGAGCGTCAGATGTTTGAAGTGCCGCCTGAGGATGCATTTGGCCAGCCCAACGAAAACAATGTACAGCGTTTGCCGCTGGAGCAGTTTGATGACGACATTGAACTGGAAATTGGCCTGGTGTTTTCTTTCGCAGACGCGGCGGGGGGTGAATTGCCCGGCATGATCATTGCCTTTGATGATGAAGAGGTGACGATCGATTTTAATCATCCTCTGTCTGGGCGAACTATACTGTTTGATGTTCAGATACACCGGGTGGAACCTGCGGAACTGCACTGATGGATGTTCAACTAGCTAATCCTCGCGGCTTTTGCGCGGGAGTCGACAGGGCGATTGATATAGTCAATCGCGCTTTGGAAGTTTTCGGTGCGCCCATTTACGTGCGCCATGAGGTGGTTCATAACAAGTTTGTGGTAGAAGATTTGCGTGCTCGCGGCGCGGTGTTCGTAGATGAGCTAGAAGAGGTGCCCGACGACTGTATTGTTATTTTCAGTGCGCACGGGGTTTCTCAGGCTGTACGCAAGGAAGCAGACAGACGCCAGCTGAAGGTGTTTGACGCAACCTGTCCCCTGGTGACCAAGGTGCATATGGAGGTGGCCAAATACAGTGCCGATGGGCGCGAGTGTGTCCTTATTGGTCACGCCGGTCACCCTGAAGTGGAAGGTACCATGGGGCAGTATGATCACTCTGCGGGGGGTGAAATTTACCTCGTGGAAGATGAGTCGCAGGTCGCTTCCCTTGATGTAGACCATCCGGATAAGTTGTCTTACGTTACTCAGACGACGCTTTCCATGGACGATACCGCGCTAGTGATTGATACCCTGCGCGCTCGGTTTCCCAATATTGAAGGCCCGCGTAAAAACGATATCTGTTACGCCACCCAAAATCGTCAGGATGCGGTGAAACAACTCGCGGCAGACTGTGACCTCATGCTGGTGGTGGGTTCCCCCAATTCCTCTAACTCGAATCGCTTGCGCGAGCTGGCTGAACGCATGGGCGCAGAGGCCCACCTGCTGGACGGCGTTGAAGATATCAACCCAGACTGGGTTGAGGGCAAGCAACGCATTGGTGTTACCGCCGGTGCATCCGCGCCTGAGGTATTGGTGCAGGAAGTGATTGAAGGCCTGCGCCGCCTAGGCGCAGATGCCCCCATTGAGGTGGCGGGACAACCTGAGAATGTCACCTTCTCGCTGCCGAAAGAGTTGAGGATCGACGTTAAAAATCTCTAGCGCACGCAGCATTTCTAACGCTTGCTCTTCATATTCAGCCGTTCGCTGGCGTGAGCTCACGAACTGACTGACACTTTCACGACTCGGAGGCGCGTCGTGAAAGGAATTCACTCTAAAAACTGTGTCGGTTTCACCCTGGTTGAGCTGCTCATTGTTCTATCAATTATCAGTGTTTTGGTGACAGTGGTAGCACCGGGCATGCAGCGTTTTATTGATAGTGTCTACGTTCGCCAATACGTCTCAGAACTGATGACTGACATTGTGTTCACGCGCAGTGAGGCAATCAAGCGTAATCGACGGATAAGAATGTGCCCTTCGCCTATGGCAATGTCTGGAAAGGCGGAGTGTGCTGGTGTGTTTGCCGATGGCTGGGTGGTGTTCGTTGATAGCGATGGCGACAGGGTGCTGGGTGGCGATGAGGACGTTCTGCGCATCTCCTCTGGCCTTGATCGCAAGTACTCTCTTACCAACCGCGCGGGCACGCGTGACGCCAAAGAAATCATTACCTACTGGCCGGACGGTAGCTCCAGACGCAACCGCACCTTAATGGTGTGCGCCAGAGGCGACCCTTCCGTAGAAAACTGGAGCGTGGTAATGAACCTTTTCGGTCGACCTCGAATGGCAAGAGGTTGGGGTAACTGTCCCGTTGTTAACTCTGGCTAGACTTTAGAGGGGACTATTGCTCGTCAAGGCCGAGTTTCTTAAGTCGATAACGCAAGCTGCGAAAACTGATGCCCAGCAATTTTGCGGTTGCGGTTTTGTTCCAGCGAGACTCTTCAAGTGCCTTGCTCAGTATCTGCTTCTCCATCTCATCGAGGTAGCCTTCTAGGTCACCGTAGGCCTCTTCTACCGACCATGTCTGGGTGCCTTGCTGATCAGACTTGCGAGTTCGAGTTGCCGGGCTTCGAGGCGTCATACTGGAAAACTGCAGGTCATCCGCGGTGATCGAGTCACCGTCAGAAAGCGCCAAAGCACGTTCCAGGATATTTTCCAGTTCACGAACATTCCCGGGGAAACTATAACTACACAAGGCTTCGATCGCTGAGTCGTCAATGGTCAATTGCTTCTCGCCCAATTCGCCACTGATTCGTTCAAGAATAGCTCGAGCTAGCAGAGGTAAGTCTTCGGCTCGCTCACGCAGGCTGGGCACTTGAAGGTCGATGACGTTAATACGATAAAATAAGTCGTTGCGAAATCGATCTGCGTCCACTTCTGCTGCGAGGTCTTTGTGGGTTGCGCTGAGAAGGCGAACGTCTGTTGCAATTTCTTCGCTGCCGCCCACGGGGCGCACAGCTTTTTCCTGTATTGCCCGTAATAGTTTGACCTGCATGTTGATCGGTAGGTCGGCCACTTCATCGAGAAAAAGAGTGCCTCCGGCTGCGGCCTGGAAAAGCCCGGGTTTGTCGGAGGTTGCGCCGGTAAAGCTGCCCTTGATGTGTCCGAATAACTCGCTTTCCATGAGGTCAGGCGGAATGGCTCCGCAGTTGACGGCCACGAAATTACCAGCTGCACGGGGTCCATTGTGATGAATCAATCGGGCCACTACTTCTTTGCCGCTACCAGACTCACCTCTGATATGCACAGGCGCTTGGCTGCGTGCAAGCTTGGTAATCTGCGTGCGTAATGTTTGGATCGAGGGGGCGTTACCGATTAGATCGTTGTCGACAGCGTTGCTAAGGGCGGCAGTGTCGCCTTCCAGTTGCAGCGCGCTGCTGACTAAATTACGCAATGTTTCCAGTTCGATAGGTTTGCTGATGAAGTCGAAAGCACCGGCCTTGAGCGCAGAAATTGCCGTCTCGACACTACCGTGAGCGGTTATCATCGCCACGGGAATGTGCGAATGGTCTTCTTGAATATATTCTACGAGGTTGATGCCATTGCCATCGGGCAGTTTCATGTCAGTGAGGCATAGATTGGGAGATACTTCCGCTACAAGGGCTTTCGCTTCGCCGAGCGTTGCCGCGCTGAATGTCTCACAGCCCATCCTGCTGAGCGTAATATCTAAAAGCTCTCGAATATCGGGTTCATCGTCAACAATGAGTACGCGTTGTGCAGTCATTTAAAGTGCTCGTTGGGTCATTGATATTCGAAAACAGCTTTCGCCTGTGTCGGTCGGTCGGTAGTTAAGATTCGCGTTGTTAATTTCGCACAGCTCCTTGCAGAGGTACAAGCCCATGCCACTGCCCTCTGCCACTGTAGTATAAAAGGGTTCAAACAGTTTTGATTGCTCTGCCCGTGCCACCCCTGCACCCTGGTCGACTACATCGATCATGGCTTGATGTGCCATGAAATCCATTGAGACGTTGATGCGAGCCGTTTCCTTTTCATTGGCCTGGCCGCTGTGGCGCAGGGCATTGTCGAGTAAGTTTGTCATTACCCGCTCTAGGTTTTCGGGATCAAATTCCACTAACAGATCTTTGAATTGGCAGTCGACGGTAATATCAGCAGGAGAGTTCAAACCCTGCAAATAGTTCGTTACATAATCCGTTAGCCACGCTTCCAGTCGAATGTACTCCGGTTTCGGAGGCTCGCGCCGCGAAATTTGCATGACACTTTCAACAATCTGGTTTACCCGCCCACAGTGGCTTTGAATGATTTCTGCCATCCGCTTGTCGCCAGAGGTAAGCTCATTCGATTCCTGTAACAATTGTGCCGCATGGCTTATCGCACCCAGTGGGTTGCGAATTTCATGGGCAATGCTGGCCGTAAGTCGGCCCAGGGAATTGAGTTTCAGGGATTGAGCGTATTGGGTGACCGGAGTGTAATCTTCAACGAAGACCAAGGCATCACGAGCCGCGCTGGGTTGAAGTTCGCGAAAATGGGCAATCACCGGAGGCGACTCTTCCATCACAGTGAATGGCCTGGCTCTGTGTTGACCCGTGTCTCGCCAGTCTTGAAATTGGTAGGCAAGCTCCTGGCAATATTCAGCGAGCTGGCGGCCCTGCTCCATAATCACTGGACGCTCTGGTACTAGCAGGTTGGACGCTGACTTGTTCATCACGCGCACGATCCCCTCGCCATCAACCAACAAAATGCCGGTTTCCATGTGCTGGACAATTTGTTCATTCAGACGTTGCAGGTCATAGAGGTCGCTGGCTCTGTTGCGAGCAAGTTCCTCAGCTCGGCCCAGTCGTTGAGCAACCGCCTGCACCATGATTGAGACGATAAATATTAGGGCGCCCAGTAGACCAGCGGGAAATAGGGCAGATACTTTCAGAACGCCGGCCCATATCAGCAGGACGGTATCGCCAAGTAGCGCCAGTGCGCACAGAGCAGCAATTAGCGTTGCCAGGGTGCGATTGGATATCAATACCGCACTGGCCGCTACCGTAATAACCAACAAGATGGGCAGCCCGCTGACCACGCCTTGGCTGGCGTGTGACATGAGGGTGATGCTCACAATGTCGACGAGGAACACTGCCAGCATCATGCGCTGGGTTAACCTTCGAGAGAGAGACCCAACCAATGGAATACTGGTTACCAGGTGGAGCAGGGCGACCGTGACATAGAGGTTAGGGTGCAGTACGCCAACGAGCTGACGGGTGTTGGGGCTCACCAGCATGATGAGCAGTACCAACGAGAGTAGTGAGCGGTAGGCAACGTAGATACGAAACAGCGCCTGGTTCTGCTGTCCCGTTGAGGCGGTGGGCTTGGTTAGGATGGCTGGGCGATTCACTTTGGCAGTTAGCCTTATATCTCTCACTCTGTTATCCCACTAGTGTATCAGGCATAACGCAAATCGGGCTGGCTTATAGTCTCGGTTTTGCGGAAAATAGCGCCCCTCTAATACTTCCCATTGAGCAACAGTATGGCAAGCCTGAATATCCTGATGGCCCAGATGAATACCCTGGTGGGTGATTTCGAGGGCAATACCCAACGCGTGATCGAGATCGCCCAGCGAGCGGTTGATACCCGCGAACAACCGGTCGTTGTGTTCCCCGAGCTCACCCTCAGCGGATACCCTCCGGAAGACCTGCTGCTGCGCCCCAGCATCGAATTAAGGGTTAATCAGGCGTTGGAGTTACTCTGCTCAGAGCTGCCTCAAAGCGCCTGGGTGGTTGTTGGTTACCCGAAGCGAGAAGACGGTGAGCTATTCAATGTCGCTGGCGTTGTTCATGGCGGTCAAGTCGTTGCCGAATACCGTAAACAGTGTCTGCCCAATTACCAGGTGTTTGATGAAAAGCGCTATTTTGTGCCCGGTTCTGCTCCCTGCGTCCTCGACATTCAGGGCGTGCAGGTGGGTCTTAGTATCTGTGAAGACATCTGGGAGAAGGAGCCTACGGCGGATGCTGCTGAGGCAGGGGCAGAATTGCTGCTGAACCTGAATTCTTCTCCTTACCATAGAGGCAAGCGTGACGAGCGCTGGGAAATGGTGGCTGAGCGCGCGCGTCAAGCGGCTTTCCCTATTGTTTATGTCAATCAGGTGGGCGGTCAGGATGAACTTGTGTTTGACGGCGGCTCCTTTGCGGTAACCGCTGACGGTACTGTCGCTGCGACTGCACCAAGCTTTGAAGAGGGCGAGTTCTGGCTGACTTATGACAACGAGAACGAGGGCGAACCTTTCAGTGGCCAACCTGTTAACGAACCGATGGATGAGATGGCTGCCACCTGGCATGCCCTGGTACTGGGCGTGCGGGATTACGTTAACAAAAATCGTTTTAAAGGCGTCGTATTGGGATTGTCCGGAGGTATAGACTCGGCACTGACCTTGGCCGTTGCGGTAGAAGCGCTGGGTCCAGAAAGGGTCGAGGCGATTATGATGCCGTTTCGTTATACCTCGCAGATGAGCGTTGATGACGCGGCAGAGCAATCCAGGACTCAGGGTGTCACCCACAAGGTGATTTCTATCGAAAACATCTATGCGTCGTTCATGGCGAGTCTGGAAGAAGAGTTCGCGGGTACTTCCCCTGATACTACCGAGGAGAACCTCCAGGCGCGCTGCCGCGGAGTGCTATTGATGTCCATTTCCAATAAGAAGGGCGTGCTGGTGCTTACCACAGGCAATAAAAGTGAGATGGCGGTGGGTTACTCGACGCTCTACGGTGATATGGCTGGTGGCTTTGACGTGCTCAAGGACGTGCCCAAGACCCTGGTTTTTGACCTGTGCCGTTACCGGAACACCTTGGGTCCCTGCATCCCTCAGCGCGTGATAGATCGTCCGCCCTCGGCGGAATTGGCACCTGACCAGAAAGACGAGGACAGTCTGCCCCCCTACGATATTCTCGATCAAATTCTCGAAATGTACGTAGAACAGGACATGAGTGCCGAGGCAATCATTGGCCTGGGCTTCGATCGCGAACAAGTGCAGCGGGTGTTAAGGCTGGTCGATATTAATGAATACAAACGGCGCCAGGCGCCGATCGGCGTGCGCATTACCCAGCGCGGTTTCGGCCGGGACCGTCGTTACCCGATTACCTCAGGGTGGCGTTTGGGAGATTGATCCGGCTTAAAGCTTGGGCCGGGTATCAAACTGTGGCGGTGTTGGCGGGAAGAACAGGCCAAACGAAAGTTTGTTAATCCAATTGCGCTGCAGACCGTCCAGGGTATAAACGCTTTTGAATTCGCCATTTTTATCCAGATTGGGATGTTCCGGATAGTTCATCGCTAATATGTCGATGGTGTCTTCTGCCAGGTCATTAAGACCGAGCAGAATATAGCCCTGGGCCATGACTGCCAGACCATCAGCCACGGCAGGCGTGCGCTGGAAGTTCTCTACGACATAGCGGCCTCGGTTAGCTGCGGCCATGTAGGCGCCTCGGCGGAAATAGTAGTTGGCTACCAGAATTTCGTGACGTGCCAGCAGGTTGCGCAGATGCACCATGCGGGCCCTGGCGTCAGGTGCATAGGGGCTGTCGGGGTAACGCGAAACCAGTTGGTTGAATTCAGCGAAGGCTTCTTTGGCCTGGCTGACATCCCGTTCGGACTCATCCGTCGGCAGGAAGCGGGAAAAAATATCGTCGTTACCGGCAAATGCCGCCAAGCCTTTCATGTAATAGGCGTAATCGACGTTCGGGTGCGCAGGGTGAAGACGAATGAAGCGGTCCGCTGCTTCGACTGCAGCCTCATGCTCGTAGCCATTGTAGTGGGCGTAGATGATCTCCAGCTGCGACTGTTCAGCGTATTTGCCGAAAGGGTAGCGAGATTCCAGTAATTGAAGGCTACGCACTGCTAAATCCCAGTTGCTATTGCGCAAGTATCGCTGGGCTTCTTCGTAAATTTGTTGCTCACCGGTATCGGCAGCAATATCAGGCAACTCATCGTTGCTAGAGCAGCCAATGATGACGAGGCTGAGCAGGAAAACCAGGACGTACTTCAAAATGATCTCACCAGTGTCGACGGGTTGGGCGTGCTAATATGCACACCTGCTTAAGGCGGGTATTTAACCACAGCCAGATGAGCGCTTAAACAGGAAAAATGATGACCGATCGGATACAACTGAGTGCCGAGGTGCCAGTTGAGATGGATAATGAGCGTCTCGACCAGATAGCAGCGAAGCTGTTTCCGGATTACTCGCGCTCGCGCCTCCAGACCTGGATCAAAAAAGGGGACTTACTGGTTGACGGTAAACAGCTTCGAACCCGCGATAAGGTGTTTCATGGCGCCCAGCTAACTATCGATACGGAGCCAGAACAGGCTGTGGGCTGGCAGCCTCAGGATATTGCGCTCGATATCATTTATGAAGATGAGCACATTCTGGTGGTCAACAAGCCTGCCGGTCTGGTAGTGCACCCCGGAGCCGGTCACCCAGACGGTACTTTGGTTAATGCCTTGTTGGCCCATTCACCGGACATGGCTCAGCTCCCCCGTGGGGGAATTGTTCACCGTCTGGACATGGAAACCTCGGGCATTATGGTGGCAGCCAAGAGTTTATTGGCACATCAGGATCTGGTGGCTCAGCTGCAGGAGCGCACAGTGAAGCGAGAATATGTTGCTGTGTGCATCGGAGTGATGACTGGCGGCGGCACCGTTGACGAACCCATGGGGCGTCACCCCAAGCAGCGCAAAAAAATGTCGGTATTGGTTGTGGGCGGAAAACCCGCTATTACTCACTACCGAGTCACCAAGCGCTATGGTCATCACACCCGTATTGCGGTGAGCCTTGAAACCGGCCGTACCCACCAGATTCGGGTACATATGGCACACAAGCACTACCCACTGGTGGGCGACCCCACGTATGGCGGGCGGCCGCGTATTCCCAAGGGGGCGTCCGATGAACTCATCACTGCCCTTCGAGGGTTCCCCAGACAAGCGCTGCATGCGAGGGCGCTAGGGCTGTTTCACCCCGAAACAGGCGAAGAAATGTACTTCGAATGCCCGCTGGCGGACGATTTGCAGGGTTTGCTGGACGTACTGGAAACGGAAGATCCGGTGGTAAACAGTGACGCCACCCTTTATTGAGCCCGGCTGGCACGTTCCGGGAGTCACATCTGTGTCCAGTACCCGCAATGGAGGTAGCAGTGTTGCGCCCTGGCGGAGTCTCAACCTGGGACACCATGTGGGAGATGCCCCTGAATCCGTCACCGCTAACCGCGAACAATTGCGAGCTTCCTTGCCCGCCGGGTCATATATTCAATGGCTTAATCAGGTTCATGGTACTCGCGTGATAAAGGCAACCGGAAATGGCTGTCCAGAAGCGGATGCCTGCTGGACTGACCAACCGGGTGTGGCCTGTGCGGTGATGACGGCAGACTGTCTGCCGGTGCTTCTGGCCAGCGAAGATGGCCGAGTGGTGGCCGCTGCCCATGCAGGTTGGCGGGGTTTGCTGGGCGGAGTGTTAGAGCAAACCGTTGCCGCCATGGATGTAGATCCCCTGAAACTGCTGGCCTGGATGGGGCCTGCTATCGGTCCGCAAGCATTTGAGGTGGGGCCTGAAGTTCGTCAGGCATTCCTGGATGAAGCCCCCCAAAGCGATGCCTTCGCGCCCAGTGGTAGGGAAGGGCACTATTTCGCCAATCTTTATCATCTGGCTCGCTATCGTCTGGCCGCCGCTGGAGTGAACCGCATCCAGGGCGGCAACCGCTGTACCTTTACCGAGTCAGAGCACTTTTTCTCCTACCGCAGAGACGGCCAGACAGGGCGAATGGCCTCAGTGATTCTCATCAACCCCTGACTCGCCATCGTCTCCGTCATCCCCGCGAAGGCGGGGATCCAGCAGCTCTCACCCAAGTCACCACTCCAACACCTTGAAATCCCCCAAAATGGCCTCATATAACCCCCTAAGAGTGAAATATGGCCATTCCGGAGCGAAATTCGGGGCCAAGGAGATGACTAACGATGAGAATGGATAAATTGACCAACCAGTTGCAATCAGCACTGGCAGACGCCCAGTCTTTAGCCCTGGGAAAGGACCACAATTTTATTGAGCCTGTGCACCTGTTGGGTGCGTTACTGGAGCAGCAGGGCGGGTCAGCCCGGCCTTTACTGCAAAAAGCAGGCGCTAACCTGAATAACCTGCGCTCAGAAGTGCAGGGCGCCATCGATACCCTGCCCACGGTCAGTGGTGCCGGTGGTGATGTGCATGTATCCCAGGATTTGGGCCGCATCCTCAATGTAACCGATAAGCTGGCACAGCAGGGCGGAGATACCTATATCTCCAGCGAACTGGTGCTGCTTGCCATGCTCGAAAGCAAAAACAAGGCCGGTGACCTGCTCAAGCAATGTGGTGCGACCCCCGCAGCACTCAAAACCGCCATCGATGAAGTTCGCGGCGGCGATGCGGTAGATAACCCCGAAGCCGAAGAATCCCGTCAAGCGTTGGAAAAGTACACCATCGATCTGACCGAGCAGGCAGAACATGGCAAATTGGACCCTGTGATTGGCCGTGACGATGAAATTCGCCGCACCATTCAAGTGTTGCAGCGCCGTACCAAGAATAACCCGGTGTTGATCGGTGAACCCGGCGTGGGTAAAACCGCCATTATCGAAGGTCTTGCCCAGCGCGTGATCAACGGTGAGGTGCCCGAGGGGCTTAAAGACAAACGCATTTTGTCTCTGGATCTGGGTTCACTGCTGGCTGGCGCCAAGTTTCGCGGCGAGTTTGAAGAACGCCTCAAGGCAGTGCTCAACGAGCTTTCCAAAGAGGAAGGCCGGGTCATATTATTTATCGATGAGATGCATACCATGGTCGGCGCCGGCAAGGCCGAGGGATCCATGGATGCGGGCAATATGCTTAAGCCAGCCCTGGCCCGGGGCGAATTGCACTGCGTCGGTGCCACAACGCTGGACGAGTATCGACAGTACGTGGAAAAAGATGCCGCGTTGGAGCGCAGGTTCCAGAAGGTCTTGGTGGATGAGCCCAATGAAGAAGACACCATTGCGATTCTGCGTGGCCTGAAAGAGCGCTATGAAGTGCACCACGGTGTGGATATCACAGACAGCGCCATCATTGCAGCTGCAAAGCTATCCCAGCGTTACATCACTGACCGTCAGCTGCCGGATAAGGCCATCGACTTGGTGGACGAAGCGGCCAGCCGTATCCGCATGGAAATCGACTCCAAGCCAGAGGCGATGGACAAGCTGGAACGCCGCCTTATTCAGCTCAAAATCGAGCGAGAAGCAGTTAAAAAAGACGAAACGGCCAAGGAGCAGGTAAAGCACCTGGATGAGCAAATCGAAGTCGTAGAGCGTGAGTTTTCGGACCTTGAAGAAGTTTGGAAGGCGGAAAAGGCATCGCTGCAGGGCAGCGCCCAGGTGAAGAGCGACCTTGAGCGGGTCAAGCTGGAAATGGAGTCCGCCAGGCGTGCCGGTGATCTCACCAAGATGTCAGAGCTGCAGTACGGCAAGCTTCCGGAGTTGGAAAAACAACTGGAAGAGGCCCAGGTTGCTGAAACGGTTGAGCACACCCTGCTGCGCAACAAGGTCACTGAGGAAGAAGTTGCCGAGGTAGTTTCCCGCTGGACAGGTATACCCATCTCCAAGATGCTGGAAGGCGATCGTGAAAAACTGCTACGCATGGAAGACGAACTGCACAGTCGCGTGGTAGGTCAGGACGAAGCAGTCGTGGCAGTATCCAACGCGGTGCGTCGTTCACGGGCAGGGCTTTCAGACCCCAACCGCCCCAACGGTTCATTCCTGTTCCTTGGTCCTACCGGCGTCGGTAAAACCGAGCTGTGTAAGGCCCTGGCGGAATTCCTGTTTGACTCCGAGCAGGCCATGGTGCGGGTCGATATGTCTGAGTTTATGGAGAAGCACTCTGTGGCTCGGTTGATTGGTGCACCTCCCGGCTATGTGGGTTACGAGGAGGGCGGCTACCTGACAGAAGCGGTTCGTCGTCGTCCCTACTCCTTGCTGCTGCTGGACGAGGTCGAAAAGGCCCATCCGGATGTGTTTAACATTCTGCTGCAAGTGCTGGAAGATGGCCGCCTGACCGATGGTCAGGGTCGTACCGTCGATTTCCGCAATACGGTAATCGTGATGACCTCTAACCTGGGCTCACACCTGATTCAGGAAATGGCCGGTGAGGACAACTACGACAAGATGAAATCTGCGGTAATGGACGTGGTCGGTACTCACTTCCGCCCGGAATTCATCAACCGTGTGGACGAGTCGGTGGTATTCCACCCCTTGCTGCAAAGCCAGATTCGCGGTATCGCCGATATCCAGTTGAAAGGATTGGAGGCGCGTCTTGCCGAGCGCGAGCTAAAGCTGGAGATATCCGAGGCGTTCATGGAGCATCTCACTGTGGCAGGCTTCGACCCGGTGTATGGCGCCAGGCCGCTTAAGCGGGCGATCCAGCAAGAGTTAGAGAATCCTCTGGCTCAGCGCATCTTAGCGGGCGATTTTTCACCCGGGGAGACCATATCGGTTGATCTGGACGATGACTCGACCGTCTTCAGCAACAAGTAGTTAAGGCCCTTCGGGGCCTTTTTTGTATATCTGACCGTTTATCCATAGTTATCAACCATTTGTCGGTGATTTCTTTCCCCAGTTCGGCATACTGTTAGTCTATAAATAACAGAAATGGGTATGGGGAATATGGACTTACCGGATAACAGAAATGCATTGCAGCGCGGTTTTACGTTAGTGGAACTGATGATTGTCGTGGTCATTGTTGCTGTGCTGGCGGGCATTGCTTTGCCGGCTTATCAGGACTACGTTATCAAAGCTAACAGAGGGGAGGCTCAATCCTATCTCCTGGCTGTGGCTCAGCGACAACAACTTTATTTCAACGATTCGCGCAGTTATGCCGACGATCCAAATGTTTTGGATGTCGCACAACCGGATCGGGTTGCTGATAACTACGAGGTCGCTTTTAATGTTGCAGGCGACCCAAATACCCCTTATACGTTTACGATTACAGCAACGCCGTTCTCTGGTACTAGACAGTCTAAGGATGGGCAGTTGTCGGTAGATAGTTCAGGTAAAAAACTCAGAGCCGGAGAGGCCTGGTGAGCCTGTTACTTACCCGTAATTCGGTTGCTCACCGCGAACAGTCCGCTACGAGCGTTCGGCCTGGTGCTGGTTTTACGCTCGTGGAGCTGATGATTGTTTTAGTGCTGCTAGCAGTTCTATTGGGTGTAGCCGTTCCATCATTCAGAGACTTTATTACGAACCAGAGATTGAGGGCGACAAGCAACGATCTGCGAATCGCGCTGATGACGGCGCGGTCAGAGGCGGTAAAGCGCAATCGGAGCATGCAGGTGACCCCAGATGGGAGTTGGTCGGCCGGATGGGAGATATTAGATCCTAATGATGCAGTTATTTTCAGCCACGCGCAGTCGAGTACCGGAAACGTGACAATAGCCGATCCAGGTTCGCCAGTTCAGTTTACGTCTGGTGGTCGAGCTTCTAACGCTATCGAGTTTGATATTCAGGTAGGATCTGGTGTCGGTTCAGCTGAAGGTTGTTTGGTCCTGGCTCTGGATGGCAGGGCAACGTTTACAGATGGGGAATGCTGATGAAGATCATGCTTCAGAAGCTGACTTTACAAAAAGGATTTACCCTGATTGAGGTGCTCATCACACTAATTATTGTAGCTATTGGTTTGTTAGGCCTGGCTGGCCTGCAGGTGACTTCGCTAAAAAATCAAATGGAGGCTTACCAGCGTGCGCAGGCGATACTGCTGGTTGAAGATATGGTAAATCGCGCTCGTGTGAATGCAATTGAGGCACGCGCTGGCTCGTACACAGATGGCGAGGACTATGGCCGAATCGATAGCGATGATATATGTCCTGCCGATCCTAGTGTGGCCACAACAGCGCAGAATGATCTTTGTGCATGGAATGATGCTCTAGTCGGAGTAGATGTTTTGTCCTCAACTAGTCAAAATTTTGGCAGCATTATTGGTGCTAGGGGCTGTATTGAAAACCTGGATGGAGTATCCGGGGACGGAGACAGAATTGTGCGAGTGACAGTAGCATGGCTGGGTGCTTCTCCTACTGTGGAGCCTGCTGCGGATTGTGGAGAGAATCAGTTTGGTGCTGATGACAGGTATCGACGTGTTGTGAGTATGGATGCGGTCTTGGCAAATTTGGCGTTAGCACCATGACTATGAGAGTCAACGAACCCGTTTCATCAATTCGTGCCCACGGCTTGGGCATAATTGAAGTAATGATTGCGCTTGCACTGGGAGCTATTATTTTGCTCGGTGTTACGGAAATAGCATCTCGAAATAGTATTACTCGGAACGAGGTTGAAAGTACGGGGCGGCAAATCGAGAGTGCGATTTATGCGCTGCGTACCATAGAAAGTGACCTGACAAGTGCCGGCTTTTGGGGCGAGACCGGCGAGCAGTCCGCAGGAGGTACGCTGCCTCCTGCCTGTGTGGGCACAGATCCCGATGGTCTTACCGAAATGACAGAAGCTCTCGGTTACCCTGTTCAGGGCGAAGACGATTTGGGTGGCACTCCGCCTTGTATTACCTCGCTTAAGGCTAACACTGACTTTATCGCGATCAGGCGTGTCAGCAGTTGTGCGCTTGGCCCTGCAGAGTGCGGATCAGCAGATGATAACTATCACCTCCAGGCGAATGCTTGTTTTGTGTTGGACGATGATACAAAGCCGCTTCCTGGAGAGGTTTCAATTGCGGTGGACCCCAATGACCTGGATTACACGCAATACAATTGCACTGATTCAGCGCCAGTTTATCGTTTTCTTAGTCGCATCTACTATGTCAGTGAATATGACGAAGATGGCGATGGTGTTGTTGATCACGTGCTGAGGCGAGCGGAGCTGCAGGGAAGTGAGGGAAGCGCTGCCTACGAAATTACCGGTTTGGTAGAAGGTGTCGAGCTATTGAAGTTTGTTTATGGCATCGATTCTGACGGCGATGGCATGGTCGATGTGGAGAAACCTAACCCATCGGACCCATCGGGCCCATCGGGAATAGAGTGGTCTGATGTTGTGATGGTCCGGATACACATGGTCGTTAGAAACCTAGAGCCTAGCCCAGGCTACCTCGACGACAGAGATTACAAAGTTGGCGGGGCAGACTACGACGCGACTGACTTCGATGCTTTTAAAAATCACAAAAGACAGCTGTACACGAGAACAGTGAGTTTGCGCAATGTTGCCGGTAGAAGGGAGCAGCAATGATCCGTATTGCAAGTATCGAAAACCAGAGTGGCGTTGTTTTAGTCGTGTCTCTCATTATGCTTCTGGCGGTAACACTGATGGTGGTGAGTGCTTCCAATATGGTGCAAACCGATTTGAAGATAGTTGCCAACATGGAAAGTAGAGAGAAGGCGCGGCAAGCCGCTTTGGCGGCTCTCGAAGAGGCGATGAGTTCGTTACGATTTTCAAAGCCGGCTGAACCGATATTCAAAGCTAACTGCGGGCAGGTTGGCCAAAAATGTTACGACTACAATGGCGATTCAAACGATGATGTAGTGGTGACCTTGTTAGATCCGCTGTGTGTAAGTGTAATTCCGCTCAAAAATTCTGAACTGGATGTCTATAACAATCCTTCTCAGGCAACCTGTTTCTTGCCGCCAGCCGTTTATTCTATGTGTGCAAACGCCGTGTGGGAGCTTCAGGCGACTGCTATCGACGCGCAAACTGGCGCAGAAGTGACAGTGCGCCAGGGCGTTTCGGTAATGACTACAACCAATGATATTGACGATGCTTGCCCCACTACATGATTTGGAAAATAGAGGTATGAAAAAATGAAATACTACTTGAAGCGCTTCTTAATAAGCATGGTTTTATTTTCGTGTTTTCATAACAGTGTGCACGCTGAAGATATTGATATTTTTACCGGCACCACAGAGGTTAATACTGATTTACCGAACCTGATTTTTGTGCTCGATAACACATCTAACTGGTCTAATACGGCCCAAAAATTGCCGGATGACGAAGGCAACGATATTGAACAGGGGGCAGCAGAGGTGCGCTCTATTAGACGAGCGCTGGATCCACTAGAGGGCCTTGTGAATGTAGGGATTGTTGAGTTCGTTACTCAAGGTAGTGCATCGGCAAATACAGGAGGATTTGTTCGCTACGACCTGCGTGAACTCAATAGTGCAAACAAGATTGTGTTGGATGATTTGTTGGACGACATGTTCGACGATATTCAGGTTCCAGACGAGAAGCGCCCTTCTAACACACCCTGGGGTAATTTATTCTACGACTTGTATAATTATCTGGCGGGAGAGAACCAGTCAGAGGCGGGTGCAGGAACCCCATCTACCTTGGCGGACGATGAGGCCTATGATCCGCCTTATACGAAGTTTGATAAGCCGCTCCTCGCTTCTGCGATATGCACCGATACTTACGTGATTTTTCTTTCAAACCCGAATCAGAATGGACCAAGGCTTGATCCAGATTCGAATGCTCAAAACCTTCGGGATCTCTACACCGCATTGGGAGAGTCCGTGCCCGCAGCTCTTAGTGATGAGAACAATGGAGATGCTTTACCATTAGCAGAGCCATTGATTACTTTTGGTGACCCAACGCCTAACGGCACGTCAGCACAATGTTACAAAAACAACAAAATTGGCGACTGTACCGACGATGAAGCTGGCAGCGGCGGTCGGTGCGACGGTTTATCAGAGACCGAATGTTACTGTACCTCGGAGATAGACTATAGCGATACATCAGGCTGTAGCAACAACGAATACAGAAGATTTGTTGAGTTAGCAGGCGTTCAGGATTATGAGTTCGGTGATCCAGACTATGATATTGGTCGCGAATATAACCTTGACGATTGGACTCAGTTTTTAAATGAGCAAGGTGTAGAGGTAACTGCTGTAATTGATGGAGAGTCAGTCACAGATACAGTTAACATCATCACTTATACGATCGACGTGGTGAATTTTAAGCCAAACCCTGAGACAAGCGCTTTATTGGCTAGTGCAGCAGATGTGGGTGGTGGAGAGTACTATCAGGCGAATAGCGAAGGGGCGATATATGATGCAATAGTTGGGATTATTGGAGATATTTTGGCGGTTAACTCCAGCTTTGCAGCTGTAACGCTTCCATTAAGCGCGACTAACCGTGCCAGAGTAGACAATGAAGTCTACATTGGTATGTTTCGCCCGGCGAAGGGCTTTAAGCCGCGTTGGTGGGGCAACCTTAAGCGTTATCAGTTAGCGCTTTTTGGCGGTGAGGCCAGGCTAGCAGACGCGAACCTGGAAGCGGCGATAAATTCCAGAACAGGCTTTGCCAAGGACTGTGCACAGAGTTTCTGGACCGAAGAATCTGCTGCGTTCAAATATTGGAACGGCTTAGGACTTGACCCCTCTCCCCAAAGCGAATGCCTTACCCTCGAAGACCCCAATGATGCTTGGTCAGACCTTCCGGACGGACCTATGGTTGAGAAGGGGGGAGTTGCTCAGCAACTTAGACGAGGTCCGGCTGGAACTGCTCGACCCATCTATGTGGTAGATGAAGATTCAGGTGATTTAGCACTGCTAGCCGATAGTGATAAAGAGGCATTTGATGCTAACGAGCCAAATGACCCCAACTCATTGATTGCCTATTTTCGAGGTGATCAAAAAGGTATTAACGACACGAAGGGATCAGTAGGTCTGCGCACGAGTATTCATGGTGATGTTGTGCACAGCCGACCTTTGTCGATGACCTATGACGATGAAAAAGTACTGATTTACTATGGCGCAAATGATGGCGTTTTCAGGGCAGTTGATACTGCCAACGGTGTTGAGCAATGGGCTTTAATTGCTCCGGAGCAGATGGAGCACATAGAGAGGCTTCATGACGATACTCCTTTGATTGAATATACCGACATGACCAAGCTGGATACAGAGGAGTATCTGCCCAAGCAATACTTCTTCGATGGCCCAACTGGGCAATATACCGAATATGCTGAAAGTGATGATGGTGAAGTAGGAGGACTGTTGACGGGGTACATTTTTCCGACGATGAGGCGCGGCGGGCGAATGGTATATGGATTAGATGTGAGTGACCCCAATGCGCCCCCTGATCTTCTGTGGCGGCACGGTTGTACTGAAGCGGCTGGTGGCTGCACTCACACCGATTTTAGTGACATAGGGCAGACATGGTCGACCCCCATTTCGGGGCTGGTGGCTTCTTATGTCGACGGCTCAGACAACCCTAAGCCAATTTTGATGTTTGGTGGAGGCTTCGATGCAGATTGCCTCAATGTTGATGCGGCGACAAACCCTTGCAGCTCATCTGCAAAAGGCGATGCAATTTATATTCTCGATGCAGAGACTGGCGAACGTGTTGGCGCGGGAGTGTTTACGGACTCTGAGATGGCGCCGATAGTAGGGGAGATTGTCCCTGCGGATGTAGATTTCGACGGTAATATTGATTTTCTTTATGCTTTAGATGTTAAGGGTGGGCTGTGGAGGATAAGCTTTTCAACTTATTCTGCCCAAGACCCCGATGGTGCCAAAACTGATTTAGATGTTGCTGACTGGACGCTCACCAAAATAGCCGAGAGTTCTGACACTAATTTACGTTTTCTAAATGGCCCCGCGGTGGGTGTGCTTAATGCACGAATTGTGCTTTCGTTTGGATCGGGAGACAGAGAAAGACCCCTGGAATCTAATTACCCCTACGCATCCTCTGTGCAGAATCGGATGTACGCCATTAAAGATGACACCTGGGTGGACCGAGATGAGCCGATTGAATTAGAAGGTGACACAGTTTTTCTGGTGGCAGAGGTCGACCCAGATGACGATCCCATTGAGCTAGAGAATCTCGACGGATGGCGATTGGAACTTCCGGATCGGGGCGAGCAGGTTGCCAATTCCCCGGCCATTGCGGGCGGTAAAGTTTTCTTTAATACCTTCCAGCCTGGCGGTGTTGCCGACGATGTATGTTCCAATCCACTAGGCATCGGTACAGGGTATATCGTCGACTTGTTCGACCCACAACCAACCGAAGGTGAGGAAATAGATGGACCAGGCTTCCCTATACCGCCGGTGATTGCTACAACGATAATTCCGCCTTCAGCTGAAGATTTGTGTGAAGGGGATGACTGCGACATTACTTGCGATGATACGGGTTGTAGCTGTGTGGGCGCTGATTGTCCGGATTTTTTTGACAACGGCAGCACAGCTATATGTCCAGGGCATGCCGATTGTGATCAGCAGACCGTATGTATCGGTTGTCAGGGCTTCGATCCTATAGAAATAATTCCAGAAGTAGACCCACTAAGGCGGAGAATTTTCTTTACTGAGGATATAGATACGAATCAGTAAGCGCCTATAGAAAACGGTACCCGCTCATGACACGAGCGGGTATTTAGTGCCTCTCTGACGGGTTAAGAATTATTCACAGAAAACTTC
>JBDWQQ010000079.1:0-69319 GCA_039986455.1 Halioglobus sp. | reverse complement strand
GTTGCCGGTGCCATTAAAGCGATTGACCTGGTGAGCGAAGCACCCGAACTACGCGATCGACTAAGGCACAACACTGCAGTATTTCGAGAAGGCCTTAACCGGCATGGCTTTGAACTACTGCCCGGCGAACATCCCATTGTGCCGGTGATGCTGCACGATGCTGCAAAGGCCGCCAGATTCGCCGAATTAATGCTGGCTCAAGGCGTTTACGTCGTGGCCTTCTCTTTTCCAGTCGTGCCCAAGGGTAAGGCTCGTATCAGAACGCAGATGTCAGCGGCACTCAACGACGATGATCTGGAAATGGCGATTGAAGCCTTTGGCCGCGCCAAAGCTGAGCTGGGCTAACGCCCCATTAACGCGACATGACTGAAGGCTCATCTGCCAGCACAGCCAACGTTTCCGGGTTTAATCCACCGCCCATACTGCGAAACCCGCACGTACAAACGCTCATTTCCAGCACGCCACTGCGCAGCTGGCCATTAAAACGACGCACTCGGGCGCTGCAGGCCGAAGCCATAGGCGTAGTTTTACAATGCAGTGACGGTATTCGGCTTCACGGTTATTACAACGCCCACCCTGCCCCAACACGTGGCCTGGCTATTCTATTGCACGGTTGGGAGGGCGATGCTGAGTCCAGCTACCAATTGTCCAACGCCCATTCGCTGCTGCAAGCAGGCTTCGATGTGTTTCGTCTGCACTTACGCGACCACGGTCCCAGTCATGCGCTGAACCCCGAGCTTTACAACTCCACGCGGCTTCAGGAAGTCATGGATGCAGTGGGTGAAATACAAGCGAGGTATCCCCATGAAAAAACCTTCCTTGCCGGTCACTCCCTGGGCGGAAACTTTTCCTTACGGTTGGCCGCAAAAGCGCCCGAGCAGGGACTGAACATCGACAAAGTAGTGGCGGTGTGTCCGGTGCTCGATCCCTGGCGCACCATGCAGGAACTGGAAACCGGCAATCCTATTTACCACAAGTACTTTGTCCATCGCTGGAAGCGTTCGCTTAAAATAAAGCTCGAACACTTTCCGGAACTCGGTTACGGAGACACCCTGCTGGATATGCAGACGTTGGCTGATATGAACGAGTACTTTGTACCCCACTACACGGGCTACGATACACCCGAAAGCTATTATGATGCCTATGCCCTGACCGGCGACACACTAGAGAATTTATCGGTACCTGCGCACCTGATTCTCAGTCAGGATGATCCCATGATTCCCTGTGAGGACCTTGAGCGCATCGCCAAGACTGAAGCGCTCACCATTGAAACGCCCCAGTACGGTGGACACTGCGGCTTTCTGATGAACTGGAAAATGGAGGGGTGGATTGACCAGCGTTTACTGTCGCTGTTTTCCTAGCCAGGCAATTAGGCCCTGCAGAATATCAAGCTTCATCAACTGCAATACACCAGCTCTGAATCAGCTGTTTTAACTCCCCACGTTGCTCGGTGAGGCGTTTATTATTGCGAATAGCGTCGAAAATGCGCGCCAACTGACGGCGCTCTTTCTCGCCCAGCCAGTCAAGTGCAGGCTCAGTTAACGTGAGGGGAGCCCGAACCGCGTGAGTGCGCTGGCTAATCAACCGATGATGCTGCATCGCTCGGCCCAATATAACGAAAGGGAAATTGGCATTGCGCGAAGGACCATAGGAAAGACGGTTGCCTCCCGTGGGTATGCCGCTGACCGACCAACGCGCTATATCGTCAGAGTATTTGATTGCACTTCTCGTAGAGGCAACGGCTCCGCCAATACCTCCGGCAATCGTTGCAAGACCGCCCAGTAACCCGCCAGTCATTCCATCAACCACCACACCGGCTCCACCACCGGCAACGCCACCAGCCGCTCCCGCAGCAAGAAGCAATTGGCGTCTGTTTAAACCCCACAGGTACCAGTGCTCCTGATGAAACAAATCCTCCTCGGCGAAATCAATGCCCTGCTCAGATTTATCAAGATCCCGGTAATAAAAAAGTTCCTCCACGCGGTTGCGACTTTCTCTTTCGCGCTTTATCAACGCACGCTGATAGCGCGCAAACAGCACTTTGCGCACAGGCTCTTCAGGCGCTCCATCAGGCACCGCCTGATCGACCGTATAGGTGAGTCCTTCATAAATCAGATCGGCTATAATTTCAGCCGCTTCCTGATGCTGTCTATATCGATCCGCTTCCAGCAATTCCACAGCACGATGCAGGGGTTGTTGCCACTCGGGATCCAGATGACCAAATAGCGTGAGTAAATCCAATTGTTTGCTGTATTCAGCGCGATGAGCATCGAAGACACGGACTGTTTGGAAGTACTGCCCTAGCCCCGCAGACCATTGCTCAACATACTCTGAATTTTCGATCGGGTTCACCAGAGCCAGGCTGGGCCGTCCTGTCCAACGCAATATCTCCATCTCTGCTTCATAATCTGCGCCAAAGGGAACCGAGCCATCCACGACGTAAATAATGCCCGCACCGTCAACGATAGGCTTAAGAGCCAGGCATTCGTCGGCGAACTGCTCATCACCGCTATGCTCATCAAGAAAACGTTTGACGGCGGCAGGTCTTGCCGCCGCATCGCTGCAGTTTGCCTTTAACCAGGCCAACATCTGCCGGGCCCTTTGCATCCCCGGCGTATCAATCAATTCGTAAAGCGTTGTCCCATCTACCTGCAAGGGAAATCGGCGCGTAGCGCGGGTCGACCCTGATCGCGCCGCAATGTGAACCGAGTCATCGCGAGCGAGTGTCGCGACGATAGAAGACTTTCCCTTATTTGGCCTACCAACAACTGCAAAACTGGGTAGCTGTTCTTCCTCTTTGCTGCCAGACATGACTCACTGTCCTCCCAGAGGCACTAGTTCAGTGTTCGGGATAGGTAGCGCTCGAGCAAACGCCTGCCAGTCGCGCAGGGACGATTCGCCCAACTCTCGGCCGCGTAATGACACTAGCTGTAAGCTGCACCTGGAAACACCGTGAATGTCGGCAAGTACGTCGGCTAAATCAGCCATGGGGGGCTCCCAAGCTTTCACAGCGATCATTAGGTGTGCGGGTTGCAAACGATTAATAGCTTCAATCGCGTCCAAGTCATCAGCGGGCGAACCCAATCCGGCCTGCAATCGATGCTCAACCTCAATGACCACATCTGCCAGCGTCATTGCACCCGCCCAATCTAACAACACCGTACCTGCTTCGCAGACAAGCGCCTGAACTTCGGCGTCCACATGATCCTCATCCTCAGCTTGCGTAGACACAACCGGCGTTTGCATGCGCGCCAGCACACTGCTCGCGCCCGGGGTTGATAAAAACGCCCTGCCCATCTCGCGGCGATAGGATCGTCTCGATATCAACCAAAGCAGCAAGCGAGGCAGCAGCGAGTAAACGGCCAAACACATAAACAGAAAGGGCCACCAAGCCCGGCGACTGTCGGCAGACATTTGTCCCAGGTCTAGTTGCGTGGCGTGATAGCGAGTATCAGTGATAATTTCGGGAGACACGGTAGCCGATGATAAATAAGCAGACCACGGTAATGCCAATACGGAAGAGAAGCGGGTCACCAACGCATCACTGAACGCAAACGTTGATCCCCAAACAAAACTGAAATCATTGAATGCCAGCAGGCCCAAAAAGGAAATCAATACACCCACGGCAAACAAGACGCCGAATTCCTGTGAGTATTTAAACAAAAGCAGGCGCACCACTGTGCTGTTCTGTTTCAGGTGGCGCCAGTCTGGCAGCGCATAGCGGGCAACAAAACGAGCCGGATTCAACGGAAAGACAGGTGCCGGACTTCCGCGTAATGAACGAAATATGGCCCAGCCGGCAATCAAAGAGGTGAGTAAAGGAAGAAACACAAACAGCAATAGTAATAGAAACACATTCACCAGAGCTCGATCACTGGCTAACAGAAAGCCAGACATAGCAACGAGACCAATAAAGAAGGCGAAAAGCCGCATTATTAGTGCTGCGTGAGATTCATTAAGCCAAGCGGTCGCTTTCTCGTTGTCGGGCGCGTTCACTTCATCAAGCCAGTACAACAGGCAATGGGTATCATCGCCAGCCGCGCAGGCTTTGCCAATCGCATGGTCACGTTCACGCAAGTCGTCTAGCTTACGTGAGCGGTCAGACTGCAATTGCTCGTCGAGCCGATACAAGTGGCCTAGCGCCGGTATCCCGCCTCGGGTGGGCATAGAGTCTTCTCTCTCAATTTCCAGAACCCCATGATAAATTAAACGCTGCCTATTGGGGACGGAACAAGTAAACCATGAATCGTGTCGTTATCGCATCAATCGCTCTACTCATCTCACTGCTTACGGCCTGTACCGAGCCAGAAGGGCCTGAACAGGCGATCAGAAATCAAATTAGCGACATGGAAACCGCACTGGCGCAGCGCAGCCCCCTGGATTTTATGGGTACGTTGTCGGAGTCTTTTTTGGGGGGCAAATCGGGGCAATTAGACAAGGACAAAGAAGCCGCCCAAAAAATGCTGGCGGTTTACTTCTTGCGATATCACCGGATACGTATCGCCGTTACGCAAGTAGAGGTTGAAATTGACCCCTATGAGCCGCAGCTAGCCACCGCTTCGGCCAGAGTCGCTCTGGCCGGTGGAGAAAGCTTGCTCCCCAACTCGGCCGGGTTTTATCAGGTAGAGTCTCAGTGGCGGAATTTTGACGGAGACTGGAAAATTACCCGTCTCCAATGGCAATAGCAGACCTCTACCCCTAGACGAAGAAGTCTGCGTTGTCTGCGCCCAGTGCCACCGCGCCCAGATTGCGGGCAAAGGATGTGGGGTTATTCGCCACATGAGCCCTTGCAGTGTGAATATCCAAAAAGCGCTGTTGAATTTCGCTGCCATCAAACACCGATGATCCGCCTGCAGATGAGAACAGGGAATCCACCACCCCCATCGACTTTTCTATCACCAGAGAGGCCTGGTAACGGTAAAGAATTCGGTCCTCCAGAGCAATCGGTTGCCCTTCACGCAGCGCAGACATCATTCGATCAAAATTACCAAAGAGTACGGCAGTCATTTCTTCCAGTTGGTTGGTCGCCTCTGCTATGCGCGTTTGGGTTGTCACATCGCCCGCCAATTTGGTGATATCGCCACTGGCTTTCTTGGTGACTAGCGCGGAGTAAAGTTTGAGTGCATCGCGGGCTGCGCCTATGGCGGGCGTTGATACTACGCGAATGAACAACTGCGCCCATGGCATATGGTATAGCGCCGGAGAACGCTCTGTGACTCCGGGGTTGGTGCCCGCAAACCCGTCCGTTTGCTTGTGAGTTCTGTAGTCAGGCACAAAGACGTCGTCCACTACAATATCGTTGGAGCCCGTACCCTGAAGCCCCATGGAATTCCAGGTATCAACAATTTCATAGTCGGACCGGGGCACCAGAAAGGTACGATAGCTTCCATCGGGAAGAATTCCACCCAACAGGGCCCAAGTACAATGATCGCAGCCCGAACTCCAACCCCATCTGCCGCTGAAGCGGAACCCGCCTTCTGTCTCTTGGACTTTACCCATCGGCGCGTAAGACGATGAAATCCGGGTATGAATGTCTTCTCCCCACACATCCTGCTGCGCCTGACAGTCCATCAGCGCAATCTGAAACGCGTGAACCGCGACAATGCCGCCCGCCCAGGCCGTCGACATACAGGATTCCGCGATCGCCATTTGCATACGGAAAAAGTCCTGGGGATCCAGCTCGTGTCCGCCCCAGGCTGCTGGCTGCAGGGCCAGGAAAAACCCCGCATCCTGCAGGGCCTGAATATTCTCCTGCGGCACCCGCCTCTCCTCTCGCGCCAGAGCAGCATTTGCTCGCAGCTGCGGCTGCAGGGCGACAATGCGTTGGTACATGTCCTCGCCGGCTTGCGCCTTGGCTACTGCTTCTTCATTCATACTTGCGGTCATCAGGGTTTCTCCTCGTCGCGACTGCGCTGTTCGGTTACTGCCATTATCGATTTAATTACGTAAAACCACACTACACAGACTTCTCAAGACAGCAATGGTCCCGTTTGCTTTGGCCTGCGTATGAACAGCTAAACCAAAGGAAGTGGAATATGCAAAAACTATCTCAGAGCTACAGCGAACTGCGTGATCCAAAAGGGGAACAGCCTCTTCCCTGTAGAGGTTGTATGCCAGACTGTGAAAATCGGCAACACTGCCAGGGCAAGCCGTGGAGAACACCTTGGACGAATTCCGGACAACCGCCGAAAAGCCAGCCCGACGGCGCCTGAGCCTCAGCTAACGGACAAGTGACCCACTTTGACCCAAATCACGGTCTCTTCCTCGACATAGGGGAAATGTTGACTGCCGTGGGGACTGCGTAGCCATGTCCCTGCGGGATAACGCCCGAACTCATCGATAAACTCGCCACTGATAACGTATATTTCCTCTCCGCCAAAGTGTTGATGAGGCTGAAATTTTTCCCCCGCCGGCCAACGCACAAGCGCCGTGGATTCTCCCTCAAACTCATGCAAAGGCATTACCTGAAGATTCCCGATTCCGGGCCGCCAGGGGATCGTTTGGGTGTCTAACACGACATGCGCTTCGTCACCTCGTTGAAACTGATGTAGCTTCACCAGAATGACACACCCATCTTCACTAAAAGGGGCGTGACGAAAGCCCTCGGGGTTCCGAAAGTACGTACCGGCGTGATAATCACCGGTCTCGTCGGAAAACGTCCCCTCTAACACCAAAATCTCTTCCCCCAACGGGTGGTCATGGGCATGAAAGCGCGAGCCGGGGTCATAACGCACAATACTGGTGGCATGCCCGCGTTCGGCCTCTTCACGCGCCAGAGGCTTTCTCCAAACACCCGCCCTCGGGCTGGGAAGCCATTCCTGGGCTAGCGTATCAATCACCACTGATTGAGAAAAATCCATGTTCAACACTTTGCTACTCCTGGGGATCAAAGGCACCATGGCCCTGGTGAATGATCGGATTTTGTCCGGATTTCGTAATTAACTCAAATCGGAGGACATTCATGACTCGTTTACTGCTCGTTTTAACCACTGCCTTTATTCTCAGCGCCTGCTCGCAGGTTCAGGTGACCGACTACCGGGACATGCAACCGGTGTTTGAGGTGGAACAATTTTTTGATGGGCCGCTGACTGCCCATGGCGTAGTAAAAAACAGAAGCGGCAAAGTCATCAGAACATTCAACGCCACTATTGCGGCCTCTTGGGTGGATGGCGTTGGCACACTGGACGAAGACTTCCAATTTGACGATGGAGAAAAGCAAAAGCGTATCTGGACTCTCACTCGTCAGGCCGATGGCACTTATACTGGCACCGCTGGCGATGTCACCGGAAATGGCCTCCTCCAACAGTCAGGCAACAGCGTCTTTCTGGACTACGTGCTGCAGGTGCCCTACAAAGGCGACGTCCTGGAAGTCAGGGTAGACGACCGCATGTACCTGCTGACGCCGGACGTGCTTATCAACGAATCGAAATTGAAAAAGTTCGGCTTCACGGTTGGCGAGCTATTACTCGTGATTGCCCGCCAACCGTCTGAGTAGGGCGTCCTTACCTCATCCGCGATAAGGCTTGATCACGTTTTCAGCGTACCAATTGATCATTCCAATTTTCTCTTCAACGCTCTGCGTATCGGGCTCTGCTGAGTACGGATTACGGAACGCAATAATCACTTCGGTGACTCCCGCCGCAGCGAGGTCGCCCAGCCCTTCGACAGAATAGGCCGCTTCGGTCATCGCGTGATACTCAAACGCCCCCTCGTCTCTGCCATAGTCTTTTCTAAAGTCTTCTATCTGAGAAATCATGCTCTGCAGTTCTTGTAGTGAGGATCCCGCTGAAATCCAGCCGTCTCCCAGTCTGGCTGCTCGTCGCAATGCGGGTTTGGCGTGTCCGCCGACAAGAAGCGGGATGTGATGGTCTGGCACCGGGCAAAGCTTGATGGGATCCAGTTGGAAAATCTCACCGTCGTAGCCGAAATAGTCGCCGGACATCAGCCCGTTCACTATTTCCATCATTTCGTCCATGCGCTTCCCGCGCTTTTCCCACGGAATCTGACAGGCAAGAAAATCTTCCGGCCAGGGGCTGATCCCCACACCCAACCCCAGTCGGTCGCCAATCATGACGGCGAGACTGGATAATTGCTTGGCCACCACTACCGGCTGCCGGACAGCCAGTTTAATGACCGAGGTGGTAAATCGAATGTGTTCTGTGCGCGCAGCCAGATAGGGAATAGCAACAAAAGGCTCTAAAAATGGCACCCCATCGAGAAAGTCCCGCGTTCCATCATCGTTATAGGGGTAAACGTCGCTTCCCTCCTGGGGATAACAAATGCTGTCCGGGAACGTAAAAGTATCAAAGCCCGCAGCCTCCGCAGCCTGGGTCAGCGGTAAATATTGTTCGGGCGGGCACATGGTGGCGTGATAAGCAAATTTCATGGATTTCCTCTCTGCTTTATTCGAATTGTGGCTCAAGCGACTGTTTCAGGGCCGACTTAATCCCGGTACCCGCGCTAGCGCTCGATGTTGAAAATACGTTAACCCTAATGTGTACGTTGTTACGACAACTGTAGACCATTAAACTGTGGTGCGACGCTCTCAGAAGCGAACTTAAACAATAAAAAACCGGGGACACGCAATGGCAGACACCGACATCGGGCCACAGGGATTCACTCAGCGAGCCCTGGCGACGGTAGAACGGGTGGGCAACAAACTTCCTGACCCGACCCTACTGTTTATCGCCTTACTATTCATTGTATGGGTACTGTCGTGGCTACTGTCCTACATTGATTGGGGTATGGCAGACCCGCGCACCGGCGAGCCACTGATGATCGTCAACCAGCTATCAGGCGAATCGCTTGTGCTGTTCTTTTCTTCCATGGTCAAAACCTTCGCCCACTTCCACCCCATCGGCGTTGTGCTGGTGGCGATGCTGGGCATTGGCGTTGCTGAGCACACTGGCTTTATCAACTCGGCGCTGAGAGCCATGCTGGGGCTGACCGCGCGCTGGTTATTGACACCCATGCTCATACTGGTGGGTATCGTTAGCCACACGGCGGCCGACGCGGGTTACGTGCTGGTGATCCCTCTGGGCGGCGTAATTTTCTACGCAGCCGGCAGGCATCCACTGGCGGGCATCGCCGCTGCTTTCGCCGGTGTTTCCGGCGGCTTTTCGGCCAATTTCATTCCATCGGCCATTGACCCAATGCTGCAGGGCATTTCGCAATCAGGTGCGCAGATCATTGATCCGGCGTTAACCTTGAATCCATTGAATAATTTTTTCTTCACCGCCTCCTCCTCTATTTTGATCGTGCTCGCCGGCTGGTTTATCACTGACAAATGGGTCGAGCCACGACTACAAAACTCTGCCATCGATGAGAACCTTGAAGACCTGCCGTCCATGGAACCACTATCGGACAGCGAGCGACGCGGCCTGCGCTTCGCACTGTGGTCTATGGTCTTTGCTATCGGAGTATTAGTTGCCACCGCCTGGCCAGAAACTTCAGCCTGGCGCGGCAAAGGCGGTTCGTTAACGGAATTGGGCGCACCACTAATGGGTTCTATTGTGTCGCTCATTTTCGTTCTGTTTCTTATACCCGGCGTGGTTTACGGTTACGCCGCAGGCACGGTCTCAAGCGCGAAAGACATCATCACGGGCATGAGCAAGTCCATGGAGAGCATGGCTTACTATTTGGTGATCATGTTCTTCATTGCCCAGTTCATTTTTGCGTTCTCTCAATCAAATTTGGGCATCCTACTGGCGCTGAAGGGCGCGGCCGCGCTCAAGGCAGCCGCACTCCCCAGTGCTCTCACCATTGTCGGTATTATCTTACTCACGGGGCTGCTCAATCTTTTCGTTGGCTCTGCTAGCGCAAAGTGGGCGCTGCTCGCGCCTATTTTTGTGCCTATGCTGATGGAACTGGGCATTTCTCCCGACCTTACTCAGGCGGCTTACCGGGTGGGCGACTCAACGACCAACATTATTACTCCACTCATGCCCTACTTCCCGCTGGTTGTGGTGTACTGCCAGCGCTATATGCGCGAAACCGGCATAGGCACTGTGACCGCAATGATGCTGCCCTACTCCATCAGTTTCATCATTCTATGGACCATTTATTTACTCGGCTATTGGGCATTAGGGATTCCTCTGGGCTTACAGTCCAACTACAACTATTGAACTTACCAGCACTATTTATCGGATATTTTATGAGTTTTAAAAAGCCGCTACGCACTCTTGCCCTTACTCTATTGTCGATGCCTGCCCTGGTTTTCGCGCAGGCAGATGACACGCCAGTATGGGATGTCAATAATCCTGATTTCAGCTCCCAATCTAAATCTGCCAGCATCAATGTAACCGAAGGCACCTGGATGAGCCTCGATGTGTCACCTGATGGCAGCACCATCGTATTCGACTTACTCGGTGACATTTACAGTCTTCCCATTGAGGGCGGCCAGGCGACCGCTGTCACTAGTGGCATGGCCTGGGATATCCAGCCGCGTTTCAGTCCTGATGGAACTCAGATCGCGTTCATTTCCGACCGTGCGGGAGGCGATAACGTCTGGCTGCAGGAATTGAGCTCCGGTGACAGCCGCCAGCTGACGTTTGAAAGTTTCCGCCTGCTTAACAATCCGAGTTGGAGCCCCGACGGTCAGTACATCGCCGCGCGTAAACATTTCACCACCTCCCGGTCACTGGGTACCGGTGAAATTTGGCTTTATCACGTCAATGGTGGCCGCGATCAAAAAGGTCAGCAAGTTGTTGAGCGCCCCAGTGAAACTTTCCAAAAGGAACAGGGAGAGCCTACCTTTGCCGCCGATGGTAAAAGCATTTACTTCAGTCGTGACGTGAGTCCTGGTGACACCTTTATTTATCACCAGGACAGCAACAAAGAATTGTTCCAGATACGCCGCGTCAACCTGGACGATGGCAGCATAGAGACCGTGGCCGGTGGTCCGGGTGGTGCCGCGAGACCGACACCTTCCCCCGACGGCAAGCAGCTTGCTTATGTAAAACGCGTACGCGCACACTCGCGCCTTTTCGTGATGGACCTGGCCACCGGTGAAGAGCGCATGATTTTCGATGCACTAGACCCCGATATGCAGGAAACATGGGCGGTGCACGGTGTTTATCCCAATATGGACTGGACACCCGACAGTCAAAACATCGTTTTCTGGGCGCAAGGGAAGCTCTGGAAAATTGGCGCAAACGGCGATGGCTTAGCCGAGATACCGTTTAGCGTCGTTGATAAGAGAACCTTCTATCCACCCATTCAGTTCAAGGTAGATGTTGCGCCCGATGAATTTGAGACCCGCATGGTGCGCTTTGCAAGTCGCTCACCCGATAACTCGGCGGTCGTCTTCGAGTCGCTGGGACAGCTTTATATCAAACGTGAAGACAAAGAAGCTAAGCGGCTCACCAATGATAAGGATGACGGGTTTGACTACAGTCCGGTGTGGGGTCACGACAGCAAGTCTATTTACTTTATTCGCTGGAACGATCAAACACTCAGTTCTATTCGGCAGGTCAGCGCCAAGGGTGGAAAATCAAAAGCGCTTAATATTCCCCCCGGGCAATACACAGAACTGGCCGTTTCCAAAGATAACAATCGACTGCTGTTTCGCAAGCGCGCCGCCGCTAATTTGCTGAGCCTTGGGCACGCCGTAAAGCCCGGCATTTACTTGCACGACATTGAGGCTGAATCCACTCACTTCGTCAGTAAACGCGGGGATCAGCCTCACTTCGGTCCGGATGACCGTATTTACGCCAAAGAACGCGCCGAAAGCGCCACCGGGCGAGGCAGCAGAACGGCTAAAACAATGCTCATCTCTATGACTGAAAACGGTAATGACGTCAGGGAGCTGGCCCAATCTGAAAACGCGACCCGAATAATGATGTCTCCAACAGGCAATCACATTGCGTTCGTGGACGGTTTTCACGTTTATCTGGCGCAAGCGACTAGCACCGGGAAAACGCTAATTCTCGACTCCGAGAAAAGGACATTCAAGGCCGCCTTCCCGAAAACAAAACTCTCTGAGGTTGGCGGTACGTTCATGCACTGGTCTGCCGACGGCAGCAGCATCAGCTGGTCCACTGGTGCTGAATTGAAAACAGTAGCAGTTAACGCCCTAACCTCAGGCGAAGTAACTAAGTCAGTTGCAACCACAAACCTGTCGATGCCCATAAAGGCTGACATTCCCGACGGGGCCGTTGCACTGACTAATGCACGCATTATCACTATGAACGATGAACGTGAGGTCATTGAGAACGGTACGATTCTTGTTCGCGGAAATCGTATTGAGGTGCTGGGCCGCAGTATGGACATACTGGTGCCAGAGGATTATGAAGTGGTTGACCTCACGGGCAAGACCATTACGCCCGGATTGATCGACATCCATGCCCATGGGCCCTACGGTAATGGAGAAATCATTCCGCAGCAAAACTGGAACCTGCTTGCCCACCTCGCACTGGGCGTTACGACAGTTCATAACCCATCCAGCAAAGCATCATTGGCTTTCGCTGCGGCAGAGTACGGCCGAGCAGGAAAAATTCTGGGACCGAGAATTTTCTCCACAGGGGAAATCGTCTACGGTGCCAGAAGTACTAACCTCGCACCCGTCAATAGTCTCGACGACGCACTGGCCCATGTAAAAAGGCTAAAGGCTCAAGGCGCCATTAGCGTTAAAAACTATAACCAACCCCGTCGCGAGCAGCGCCAGCAAGTGAACGAAGCCGCATTCCGTGAAGGCTTGATGACCGTGGCCGAGGGCGGCTCTCTATACCATCTCGACATGAATATGTTGGCCGATGGCATTACGGGTATAGAGCACAATGTTCCTACGTTGAAAATGTACGCAGATGTTAATCAGTTCTGGGCGCAATCAGGTGCAGGCTATACACCGACTTTGGTAGTCACTTATGGTGGACTCACCGCCGAAGACTATTACTACCAAAACACCGAAGTATGGAAGCACCCTATCCTGTCACGCTTTGTGCCCCCCACTTTACTGCGTGCTAGCTCAGTGCGCCGGGTTATGGCTCCGGAAGACGAATTCAGGGACGATGACGCTGCGGCAGCGGCCAAGCAGCTGTTAGATCGGGGTATCAACGTCAATATTGGCGCCCACGGCCAGCGAGAGGGCCTGGGCAGCCATTGGGAAATCTGGAGCTTTGCGCGCGGTGGTTTCAGCCCGATGGAGGCGTTATCGACAGCAACTATCAACCCAGCGCGCTATCTTAAAATGGATGCAGATATCGGCTCTATCGAAAAGCAGAAGCTCGCCGATCTGCTAATCCTTGATGCCAACCCTCTGGACAACATTCGCAATACCGACAAGATCAGTCACATCATGGCCAATGGCAGGCTGTATGAGGCACGATCGCTCAGGGAAGTGCATACCGGCGAGAGCGAACTTAAACCGTTCTATTGGCAGGGAAAGCCTGAAAGCGAAATATTCTAGGACAGTCGCCTGGCCCTTTTGAAGGGGCCAGGCAGTTTTAGAGGCAACGCTAGCCGACGTTGTGATAAACCTTTTGTACGTCTTCCACGTCTTGTAGCATTTCGAGGAACTTCTCGAACATCGGTTCATCTTCCGCTGGAATCGGAGCGGTATCTTTGGGCACGAACTGAATTTCTTCCACATCGAACTCAACGTCGCCTACAGCGTCGTGCAGCGCTTGTCGTGCTTTGGCAAATTCCGTGTGAGGCGCAAACACGGTGATCTTACCGTCTTCACATTCGATGTCTTCCACATCAACGTCTGCCATCATTAAAGCTTCCAGTATGGCTTCCTCATCATCGCCGGGAAACACAAAGATGGCGCTGTGATCAAAGGAGTGGCTGACACTACCGGGTGTACCAATCTTGCATTTGGTCTTGGTAAAGCACTGACGCACATCGCCTATGGTGCGGTTAGTGTTGTCGGTGAGGCAGTCTACGATCACCATGCAACCGCCGGGGCCAAATCCCTCGTAGCGGGCCGTGGCAAAATCTTCACCTGCGTTACCCTTGGCCTTATCGATAGCCTTGTCGATCACGTGGGCGGGTACCTGATCTTTCTTGGCGCGATCAATCGCACTGCGTAGCGCCAGATTACCATCTGGATCAACACCGCCCTGCTTGGCCGTCACATAAATCACTCTGGCGTGTCTGCTATAGACCCGGGCCTTCTGGTCCGAGGTCTTGGCCATGGATTCCTTACGGTTCTGGTAGGCTCTGCCCATGGGTTACTCCTGAAAAAAGAAGCGATTATAGTCGAATTAAGTCGATATTTAACCACTTGCTTCGTTCCAGCACCGAATTGGATGCACTATTTTTCATGGTTAAAGCTACAGGTCTGTTTGCCCTTCGAGTCGAAGCGCATATCCATCCGCTACGAGCCGGCAGGAAAAAGCGAATGAGGCGTTATAGATAAGCGAGGCTCTTTGTATTGTGCAAAGTAAATAACGAAATTCACGGCATTACTAGTAATGCCGTGAATCCTTCAAGAAACCTCTATTTTGCAGACTACTTCTTAACGTTTTTACCGCCCTTTACCGCTATATCCGTGACTGCTTGCGCGCTGTCAACCAGCACCTCCGGGTGGCCGTCAACAGGAATGAATAGCTTGGCAGCCCATACTACCGTTTCAGCTGTGTCAGATTCCCCAAGGCTCGCTTCCCAACGGTAAGACAGTTTGGTTTTCTTCCCTGGCTCAATAGTGATGTCAAAGCTTTGCTCAAAATCACCGTCCACTTCGAGGACAAGGCTTCCCGCAAAAGACTCAAGCGCCTGATTGTCATTCTCTACCGTCACCATCACAGTTCGAGACTGACCATCGAACAGTTGGGTGGGTACCGTGAAAGCGGTAATGCTTGAATCCGATAGTATCGGAGTGATTGTGTCGACCGCGGTTGTTGTTGCGTATTTTTCCACAGTTGCCCCCGTGCCATCGTCTTGGTCGCTGTATGTCACCGTAACCACAGTTCCAACCGCCACGTCACTGAACGGGTCGGGCAACGTCGCAGCAAAAACCCCTCGCCCATCGCCCTGTTCCAGCAGAGGCAGGTCGACGGGGATCATTCCCGGCGCTGAAACCGAAACCACCACCTCATCGATAACATCAGTATTATCGAATATATCACTGTCACCGACCCTCGCTGTCAGCGGGCTACTTGTTTCGAAGAAAGGAGACGATTGAATAGAGACTTCACCATCGCTTGATGTGTAGGTGACTTCGGGGAAGACGGGGATGCCATAATACGGCGGCTCCTCGGTAGTCAAACCTGGGGTAGGTGTAATGCGTATCGTAAACTGGCCAAGTTCGGCGACATCACCCACAGTGACAATGTAGTTCAATCCTACATTCACCAGGTCATCAATCTCACCGGTGGTGTAAAGCAAACTCTGGCCGTAGGCTGTTATCTCAGCATCGGATATCGCCTCAAAGTTATCGCTAACGCCACGCATCCAGCCCGTAGCACCGGTTTTCGGGTTATAACCGAACCACCCCACTAGTTCCGCATCGGTGTCCGGGTTGCCATCGTCATCGAAGAAAATGGCTTGAGGCAACATACCTGATGGCAACCACTCGCCAAACTGATTAGCGCTGCCTACAGGCACCTCCGCATAATCGCTTTTCAATGTTTCATTAGCTGTAAGCTGCGGTGTTCCGTTTTCGCCAGCATCGGTTCCAAATTCTGCGAACTGGAAGCCGGCGCGTTTCCTGTTGTCAAAATAGCCAATCTGACCATGCTCGTCCTCTGCGCCAAAAAGCCCTGCAGAGAAGGTTGCAACCTGATCATAAGACCAGAGACCTTCTTTGCCGACTTTTTGCGGTACTTTTAAAGAAACCACGGAAGTGTCCACAATCGCCTCGAAGCTCTCCCCAACACCTGTACCTAGCGAAATGGTAAAGCCAGCGAGCCTCTGATCGGTCCAATTGTTAATCTTCTGAAACACCTGGTAGTCGCGGGAACCCGCTTCCTCCTGCACATTGAAAACAAGATCAATGCTCTCTGATCTGTCGCCATCGATAGTAGTGGGTAACATCGCTACCTTAAAGCGCTTATGACTTTGGTAGGGGCCACTACATAACAGTTGTTGTGGTTCAGGAGTATCGAGCTGCGCATCTTCCTGATAAGTCGTAGCCATAATGCAATTGGCAGGTTTTCCATTTCTGACGTCAGGATCACCATGCACTATCTTAATTCCAGGAGCTTCGCCCAGCGGCCAATCCTTCGCCAGAACTAAGCCCATCACAACAGGGCTACCTGTGACGCCATCCTTTACATTGGATTGATAGGTTACGCCATCATAAACAACCGTAACGTTACCCATATCCCAGCCGTCTTGGCTTTCTGTTGAATCACTAATTTTCCCGGCAACAGCATGATTCGCCATGCCTGCAAGCACTAAGGAAAGCGCACTTACTGGAAGGTAAGAAATAGATCGAGTCGCAATTTTTTTCATGGGGGTTCCCTCTCGTTACATTTAGTCAGAACTATTCATGTCCCAATTTTTGCATCGAGTTGAGGAAAAAATATTGATACAGCGCAACTGCAGGTTAAGAAATACGCTGCTGCGACAATATGCCGCAGCCACTTAGATAATAGTGTTTAGAGAGATTTTCTAAGGCTTTGAAAGTTACTTTTCAGCAGCTTTCCGAGAGCTTCAATACCGGGCTGATCCCGTGGGCAACTGGCCACGGCAATGCAGAGCTTGTTAACGTGGCTAACCACGGTGATATTAAGCCCCATGGCATCCGTGACGATAGACAAAGGATAGATCGCCTGCAGCTCCGCTCCTTCAAGATACAACTTTTCGCGAGAGCCTGGGACGTTGGAAAAGATAGCATTAATGGCGGGCCGAATTTTAGTGGCGGCGCCCACTGCAGTTAACAACAGCGTTGGCGCCATAATAAGCGCGTAGTAATCCTCGGCAGCCGCCGTAGAAACACTGGATAACTCTTTTTTGGCGGCAGAGGTTACCTTGATCACACGTCGCAGCCGCTTTACGTCATCGGCTTCGTTAGTGAAAAATGGCGCCATGATATAGCTCAGCTTGTTACCAACGTCGGCATCCTTACTTTTCAATGAAACGGGCATGCCCGCAATCAGGGATCCGCGCGGTAATCCGTCGTGCTCGATCAGATACTGACGCAAAGCGCCTCCGCAGACTGCCAGCAACACATCATTTACTGAACCGCCTTGAGAGCGGGCTATTTTTTTGACGGTGTTCAGCGGTAGCTCACAAAGCACCATCGACCGTCCGGAATCAAGCTCCGTATTAAACATCGTTCTCGGTGCAGTAAACGGCAATCGCATGGCATCAGTCTTGCCACTCAGCGCATCGGCGCCCATATGGCTGAGCAAGCGGGAAAGCTCCGGTATTGCCCGGTACTGGCGTGCCAAACCGCGAGTCACTCCTCCTAGCTGTTTGAACAGCGAGTGGTTTTTGTGACGAACCAGTTCTTGCTCACTGGCTTTGAATTTCAGCTTGGTGTCTGGCGATGGGCTGAACATGCTTTGCATCATCTTCATGGCCCCTACCCCATCAACCAGCGCGTGATGCACTTTGCAGTAAATGGCGAAGCGGTTTCCAGAAAGCCCTTCTACAACATGCAGTTCCCACAGAGGGCGCGATCGATCAAGAGGACGCTCATGCGCTCGGGTCGCCAACTGGAGTAAGTCTTCCATTTTTCCTGGCTGAGGCAGCGCATAGTGGAATACGTGGCGCTCGGGCACGTAATCGGCCGCTTCAACCCATGCGGCTTTAGACAAGTCGTCCGGGTCTTGCAGTTTGCTGGAAAATACCGGCCACAACTCATTGAGACGGCCACATTTAGCGACAATGCCACGAATGTAATTACGCGGCGCATTGTCAGGTTTTTTGAGGATCATCAGGCCGGCAACGTGAAAGGGGCAACGAGCCGATTCCAACTTCAGAAAGCCAATGTCCTGGGATTTGAGCTTTTCCATGGGTTATTCCGTCAGCGCTATTATTGAGGCTAAGCTATCGTCAAAACGCCTACGATGACACCGAATAGATCAAGACTCGCGCTGTTTACCCGCGCCGGTCAGTGAGGCGCCTTATCGCGGCTCCGCTAGAAACACGGGTATCACTCGAGATGTTTTAGCCTGATACTCGTTGTAAGGCGGATAGGCTTCGACGCCTGCAGCCCATAGCTTTGCCTTCTCTTCAGGATCATCCACTTCGCGCACCCACATCTCAAAGACCTCGGTCCGATCGCGAACTGTCACATCGGGGTATGCCCTGAGATTTGCCACCCAAGCCGGGTTTTTGGGCTGGCCGCCCATAGAGCCTATCAGCACATAGCTGCCATCAACTTCGACCCGCATCACCGGAATTTTGCGCACAGCGCCGGTTTTAACACCCTTGTGAGTGACTAAAATACAGGGCATATCTGTGCCCTCTAGCAGGTAGCCGTCATGGCCGCCGCTGCTTTCGTAAAGCTCTACCTGCTTTCGCACCCAATCCAGCGTTGGTGGAATGTAATCTGTCATAACGTTGTCTATCTCCATGAGCGGTCGAGAAAATTAAACTAAAGCCAGTCCTAATTGAGCTGCTTCTAAACTGTTTTTAAACTATTCCTACACAATTTATAAACTATAGACGATCGATTTACAGCGCGCTGCCTTAACCACCAATTTGTGGTCTAGAATTGACACAGTATTCATCACAACAAAAGGTCATTCCGTGACACCACTAAAGCCACTCTTAAGAACACTGCTGTGCAGTAGCCTGCTACTCACTCCTTTAGCAAACCTTGCCCAGGGCGTCACCATAGGCGGTACCGCCACAGAAGGTGAGGCCACCGGAGTACTGGCCCTGTTTGCCGGCGATCGGTTCTCGAACTTTCGCAATATGGACAAGTTCGTCCCCACTTCAGAGATGACCGCATCGAAAGACCCCTGGGATCTCGGAAAAAGTAATGACACGCTCAGCTACGAAGGAGACTTCCTCGGCAAACCGACTAGCCTGGAAACATTTATCGAATACTCAGACACCTCGGCTTTCCTTGTGATCAAAGACGGTCAGGTGGTTTACGAAAAGTACGCCCATGGAGACAGCCGTAGCAGCCTTCACACGTCGTTCTCCGTTGCCAAGTCGTTCACCTCTGCCCTGCTGGGCATAGCCCTTGCCGATGGAAAAATAGGCAGCCTAGACGACCCCATTCGTCAATATTTACCCGAACTCACCAGCAAAACCTTTGACGGCGTTAGCGTGAAGCACGTCTTGCAGATGTCCTCGGGCATGCGCTTTAACGAGACCTACACCGACCCCGAGGCAGACATCAATAAAATGGCTGGCATGGTGCCGCCCATGACCTATCTGGAGTACATCAATACGCTAGGGCAAGAACACCCTCCAGGCACGTTTAACCACTACGCCAGCATCAACACCCAACTTCTGGGCATCTTGCTGGTAAGGGTGACTGGCGAGTCTCTGACGGACTACATGACCGAACGACTTTGGCACCCTCTGGGCATGGAGTACAGCGGGTTGTGGACGCTGGACGAACAGGGCATTGAACTGGCCATGGGAGGACTTGCAGCAGCGGCGCGCGACTATGCGAAATTAGGCCTGCTTTACCTGCACAACGGAAAGCGCGGCGAGCAGCAAATTCTGCCCGAAGGTTGGGCCAAGGAATCCGTCACGCCCGATGAACCGCATCTGATGCCCGGCCCTAACGCCAACTCATCTAACGACTCAGGTTATCAATATCAGTGGTGGACGCCCCGTGACTGGGACGGCGACTTTCTCGCACGTGGCATTTGGGGCCAGAATATCTACGTTCACCCGAAAAACCGTGTCGTCATCGTGAAACTAGCGGCCGACCAAAAGAACTTCGATCCGCAAATCAAGCTGGCCTATATCGACTATATGCAAGACATGGCGCAGTCGATGACCGACTAGGCGCCTGCGCAGATACCTACTTGGTCATCATGCCGCCATCTGCGGTGAGGGTAATGCCCGTGGTGTAACTCTCGCCGGCGAGATAAAACACCGGGTTAAGAATTTCATCGCTGGCGGCGATGCGCTTGATCAGGTTGGCATCAATAATGCCCTCCTCAAACCCGGGAATCGCTGCTATAGCGCCGTCGGTCAGGTCCGAGTGATAACTTCCAGGCGCAATGGCATTCACCCGAATGTTCATTGGCGCCCACTCCTGCGCCATCACCTTCGTCAGCGCCTCCAGCGCAGCTTTGGTCGCTGCATAAAAGCCCATGTACGCCGGCGGCTTAAGGCCAGAGACTGAAAGGAAGTTAATGACGACCCCGCCGCCGTTTTCAGCCATGTGGGGTGCCAGCCTTGAGGCCAGATACCAGGGACCACGTTGATTCACCTGATACATCTTGTCGAAGGCCTCTGGGGTTAGATCGGTCAGTGCTCCCATAGCGATATTGATTCCGGCATTGTTCACCAGAATATCAACATGCCCATAGTGGGTGAGTGCATCATCTTTCAATTTATCCAGATCTTCGGTTGAGCCCACATTGGCGGCCAGCGCAATAGCTTCACCGCCCGACTCCCTGATGCCTTCTGCAACAGCCTTACAAACCTCCAGTTTGCGGCTAGAGACAATCACTCGCGCACCCGCCCGCGCAAACCCTTCTGACATGGCTTTACCCAGTCCACGGCTTCCGCCAGTAATCAGGACAACTTTATCGGTGAAATCAAACATTGCATTGGCTCGGCTATTTATGGGTCTAGGTTATTTATCGGGCTAGGCTATTCATATGGGCAGGCTAGTCATATTGCCCTGCTACTCACGAAGCTTGGCTATTTAGGCAGCTCAGCTATTGAAATGGCTTGACCGTTAAAGTGAGACAGGCAGTTTAACCAAGCTGAAGTCGTTGCCAATAGTCGTGATTGGCCACAATTTATGACGATGAAGCGCCGATTCGCTACCAATTCGGAGGCAGGCGCAGATCTCGATGATGGGAGTGCTTATACTTCTTATCGCGCTCTTTACGCTCTATTTGCAGGCGCCTTTTATCCACATGCTTGCGATGCACACGCTCTTCCAGCGAGGCCTCCATATCAGAGTACCTGTCCAAAAGGCCGCTCCAGCCGAGCACGGGCCGCAACCCAAATCCGAGAAAAAATAATCCGCCAACATAGGGAATAAGCCATGATGGCCAGATAATGGCCACCAGGCAGGTGAGCGATACCATTGCAGTGTAGGTGCCGGTCGCGATTGGATGGTACTCAAATTTTCGTTCGGGCATACCTGTCACCCAGCCGATCTTGAACTCGTATCTTACACCATAATGCCTAACGCAAATGGTGTAGCGCCAGACCTAGCGGCACTGGCGTCAGCTTTGAATCAGTGAGTTTCTCGCTCACCCCAGATTGCTTCCAGGCGCTGGTCACGACCGCAATTCCAGCGGTAGTACTTATAGCGAACAGGGTTCTTCAGATAATAGTCCTGATGATACTCTTCCACCGGCCAAAACCGATTAGCGTCTCGAATTTCAGTATGCACCTGCTGATCGGGGAAACGCGCTGCCACCGCCTCTAGCGATTTCTGGGCCAGCGCTTTCTCTTCTGCGTTACCAGGGAACACCGCACTGCGATAACTAAACCCCTTGTCACAAAACTGACCCGCGTTGTCGAAGGGGTCAATACTCACCCAGAACAGATCAAGTAGCTCCTGATAGCTCACCACATCAGGGTCATAGGTAACCTCAATGGCTTCAAAGTGCCCGTCGTGCTTACCTTTGTACGTTGGGTTTTCTAAAGTGCCCCCGGTAAAGCCCGACACGACATCAATCACCCCATCACGCCCCTGATAGTCGGATTCCATGCACCAAAAGCAGCCGCCAGCGAAATGTGCAACGGCGGTTTCTGCCATGGCCTGATAACTGCCCAGCATTAGCAGGGCTGAAAGAACAAGGTGCCTCATGTAACCAATCTCTTCTGTAAATAGTGTGTTAATAGACCGCGTTCTTGGCTCTACGTTCAGTCTGAGGGCCAAAGCAGCGAAAAAAAGCCATTGTTTTGGCAGATACATCGCCTATATTAGGGAGGCCTGCGCGACGATCTAACCGCCTGCGGCATGACGGGCTTGAAAACGGGTAACTGGGAGGCCCGATATCTAGAATGACGAACAAGGGAACTGAACAACCATCCATACTGGGCACACTACTGCTACCGATCGCCAGAGTTCTGCAAAATCGCGGGCATGACGCGCTAGAGGTGATCGAGAGTGTTGGGCTAGACCCCGGCAAGTTGGCTGATCCGGAATGGCGGGTTCCCGCTCATCAGTACAATTCACTCATGCGTCACTGCGTCGAAATTACCGAGGACGAGGCCTTTGGCCTGTATGCGGCCGAGGAGCTACAACCACAGGCGTTGCACGGTTTGGGTCTGGGGTGGCTCACCAGCGACACGGTTTACGATGGCCTGCAGCGATTGGTTCGCTTCGCCAGAATCATTGCGTCGATTGCTGAGCTGGAGATAGAGGAAACGGAAGATCTCATTATCCTTCGAATCCAACGAGCGTTGGATCTGGATGACTTCGAGTACGCCAGCCGAGACTACGGCATCGGAATCATATCGCGCATGTGCCAACTCAGCCTTGGACAATTTCTCGCGCCCGTCCGTGTAGAGATGGAAAGGCCCAGGCCTATTGAGCCAGAGCGATGGGACTACATGCTTTCCACGCGCGTGACTTTCGAAAGTGACAACACCAGTATCGTCTGGTCGAGATCTGACATCGACGATCAACTGATTACTGGAGACCCTAAACTTGCCCGGGTGAATGATGAACAGGCCGCCGCCTACCTGGAGTCATTCATCAACAACAGTTTTTCCCGTGAAGTGATGCAAAAGCTATTGGCAAGATTGCCCGACGGCCCGCCCGAACAAAAGCAGATAGCCAGCGACCTTTTTGTCAGCAACCGAACCTTACAGCGCAAGTTAAAAGATGAGGGAGCTAGCTTTAACGATCTCCTGCAGGACTGCAGACTGCAACTGGCGAAGAAATACTTGAATCAAAATCATCGCTCGGTAGTTGAAACCAGTTACCTGTTAGGTTTCTCTGAACCCAGCGCGTTCTCAAGAGCGTTCAAGCGCTGGACGGGGATGTCTCCGGCGCAATTTAGGGACGAATCGCTTTAGCCAAATCGCCGTCTACTGCTGCCTCACCAGGTTGAGCAGTGTGGGATTGGACAAGAGCCTTTCTCGCTTAAGCAGGAAAGACACGTGCTCCAGGTATTTCCCCTGGTATCGGGCTCCATCTCGATGTCCGGCGATCACCTCGCCTCTATCGACAACCTCTCCCATTAGTAAGTCCATCAACTGCACACCAAAATTGGCCCGCGCTTTGAAGCCCAATGCCCGGCTGGAGTGATTCTCTATCAGCGTCCTGAACATATGGGTGAGACCGTCCTCGCAAATGCTGCGAGTGCCAAAATAGATACTCTGACAATACAGATTTCCTTGCGCGTCATCCTCCAGAAGCTGATCCGGATCAAGTTCAGTGTCAGTCATACGGCCAATCAAAAGATCATTCAAGACCTCATCGGAAACCCTGAGTAAGATTGCATGCCCAAGCAATTGATCATCCGCATGGTAAAAAACACTGTGACTGGATGGCTTGGACGCTAGCTGCCAAAGGTGTTGTTCACTCCAAGCCTCACGACCCCTGGTCAAGTTCTGGTTGTATCGACAGACCAAATTCAGCCAGCGAGAAGATAATGGATGTTCTAATGAACACTTATCAAACTCCATATCGTCGTTGTTAGCGTACGGGTGGCCACCCATTACATGATTATAAAGCAAGTTCTGTCGCATCCACTTGTGGAATGAGCTTAACGACGGCAACTGTTTTAACTCATAATCAGCACTACCGAGGAGTAGGTGGGGCTCGTCACCAAAGAACTCCATCAAGGCAATTTGGCGCTCTATGCTGGGGCTGACTACACCACGCTCCCAGCGACTGACCGACAGCCCGTCAATCCCCTCGAAACACGCAGAATACTCAATCAAATGTTCTGCCAACGACTCCTGTGACAGGGTTTTTAGCTCCCGCCGCGTGGCAAGGTAATCAGCGACGCCTGAGTAACGCTTTTCATTCATTCTATTTTCCCTCAATCTTCTAGGCATGCTAGCAGATTTTTTTCCTCTGTCATGCCCTGCCGACTCCCGCTCAACTCTGTTGAAATACAACCATCAGATAACGCAACACGAGAGGGAATGACAATGAAATCATACGCAATCAGCTTAATCGGCATTATTGGTCTGGCGCTGGCAGCGCCGCAGGCAATGGCTATGTCATATAACGACTCACCCATGGTCGACATAAAACCCGGCCAAGAAGTCGCTTACCAAAACGACCTTGAGCAATGCAAAGCCGTAATCAGCAGCAACAACCAGAGTGGCAAGAGTTCATCAAGACGGCTAGGGCTCAAGTCCGGCGCAATGGTGGGCGCACTCGGGGGAGCTGCCGTCGGGCGCGCTAGCGGCGACAGTGCACTGCGCTCAGCCGGCAAAGGCGCCGCTTGGGGGGCCGCCGCAGGCGGAGTAGCCGGCAATGTTGCTGGCGATTTCGAAGGCAGAGCGGACTCAGGCTATGCGGTCAGGCGCTGCCTTGAAGGACGAGGCTATGTGGTACTGGACTACTCCAGAGAAGACCGCAGAATCGACAACGGCGACTACGGCAGGCCTCGCTAAATACTCTGCTTAATCGGGCGGCTCATACAAAGGGCCGCCCATTTTTCACCTAAGCAGTGATCTCCCGCTTTAGCTCATCCTTATTAATCTGATTCTTATCACTTTGCACCAACGGCAGTGACTTTTTATACACCACTTTGCTGGGAATCATGTAAGAAGCCAGGTGCTTTTTGAGTTCAAAAAGAATTTCTTCCTCTGCTATTTCGTGAGGAGCTGAATAGACCAGCACGATCTCTTCTTCGATCAATTCGTTGTCAATGGAGAATACCGCGCACTGGTCGATCTGCGGCAGGTTCTTACGCACCACGGACTCGATTTCGAACGGGGACACTCTGAAGCCGGCGGTTTTAATCATGTCATCGTGACGAGACACAAAGTAAAAATAGCCCTCCTCGTCTTTGTAAACATAGTCCCCTGTGGCTACTACAATCTCGTCGGTTAACTGCCCTTCCAAATCAACAACGTCCTTGAGAATGTCAATCGACTTAAAGCGCTGCTGATTTTCCTCAGGACCGTTCCAGAACCCACGGTAGATATAACCGCCACGATGGATCAACTCACCTACTTCGCGCGGAGCGCACTCCTTCCCTTCCTCATTGAGAACATAGAGTTCTACATCAGGAATCGGCTTACCGATAGAATCAGGGCGTATCTTTACCTGCGAAGGTTCCAGATAAGTTGAACGGAAGGCCTCCGTCAAACCGTGCATTGAGTAGAACTTTGCCTTTGGAAAAGCGCGCTGGCAGTCACCAATCATACGCTCAGTCACATTGCCACCGGAGGAAGTAATAATTCTGAGCTTGTCGAATAGCTCAGGGCTTGGCAAACGCTGGCCGCCGTCGTCAAACATCTGGGAGATATTCACTGGCATCAAGGCCAACACTGAGACCTCGTCATCGATCAGATGATTGAAAAAATCTTCCGGGAGGATAAACCGGTGTAAAGCAAGCGTCGCGCGCTTATAAAGCGAACAGAAGATCTGATTGAGCCCGTAGTCCAGATTGAACATGAGGATACCGGAAAGCACATCGTCACTTTCGAGCTTGAGGTACTGAGAAACCACACGCGCTGAGTCCACCAAATTGCGATGCGATATGACAATCCCTTTCGGTGTCCCGGTCAGGCCAAATGAATAGGTAATTACCGCATTGTTATGGCCACTAATATCGCAGCTGTAAGGCTTGTTGTAGTACTTATAGATTTCATCGAAAGACGCGACATCTTTAGCGACGCTTTCAAAAGAGATCACGTGACCATCAAACTGAATTTCCTCGATGCTCTCTAGCTTGATTCTGTCTGTAATGATGCACTTGATATCACAGTCATTAATAATATATTCGACCTGCTCTGCCTTGAGCAGGCGTGTCAGCGGCACTAACACGTAGTCGGTAGACAGAATCGCCAGAATCGCGATCACCTGCTCCATGCCCTTGTTGGAATACACACCGATACGCGCGTTCTTCGGCAGGCCCAGTTCATCCAGGTAGCAGGCCACCTGATTTACCCTGCTAAACAGCTGGGCGTAAGACATAGATTCGCCATTAAGCAGCAGTGCAGCCTTGTCGCTGTCGCTTTGCACCGCGTCTTCGAGAATTGACCTGATACAGTTAATAGACATGATTGTTATACCTTTGTGCCTAGCGTCCAAATATCGTAGTTGCTGTCTATGACAGCAACTGGATTATGACTAGAGCTTAAAATTTTCCGGTAGAAAAAAGCGATGATCGTTTCCACTTCGTCCTGGCTAAGCACTTTGGTGACGCCACCGGTTAGAACAATGGAATTTATCTGCAGAAGCCGCAGATTTACATACGACTGTCGATAATGAGACATCTTGCAGAGCACCAGGAAAATGGCCAACTGCATCAGAATCTTTGTCGCCTTATCAGACTGTTCGTTATAGATGTTTTCCGTCACGCCAAGGTGCATCAGCAGTTCATAGACAAACTCGTTCGCCTCCGCTGCCAGAATCAACGATTGTCTTGATTTATAAACACCCAGGCGTTTAAACACCAAGCGATCGTACTCATTCTCGGTGACGATGTTTTCATCCACCAGGTCTTTAGAGTAATGGATATCCGTTGTCGCTCCACCAATATCCAGCAAAATAAAGGGGTTGGCTACCGAGACGCGGGTTTCAATGTGAGGCAGCGCTCTGTTGACGATATACGGGGTAGAGAATATCTGGTTCGACGTAATATCGTATAGGTGCTTAATATCCTCTTTTCCTTCTATATCTTGCTGATACAGGTTGGTGAGGTAATTTTTCAAGTGCTCTTCGACGATATGCAGTTTGTCATCGATGATGTTGGGCAGCACTACGAGACTTTCAATATTGTCTCGCATTGATTGGGCATCCAGCGCCGACCCGACAAACACTGCATTGCTGTAGTTCAGTTTCGCCAGATAATCGAAGAGTTTGTCTGAATACAGATTAGCGTGCGAATCAACACCGCCCACCACAATAACCACATCAATCAGGTCGCTGGGTATCGAGTATTCCTCGATATTCTGGAACAGAATGGTATCAATGATATTGATCCCTGAATTGAACGCGATATTAGTCGCGTACTTCAGAGAGAAGGAGTTGGTGACACCAATAATTAGTGTGCTCAAACCACCGTTAGCCGAAGAGCAAATGTAGACGTCCTGTTTCTCGAAGCGTGACACGGTATCGCCGCACTTACTCATCAGGTCATCGAAGATACCCTTGTTGAAATCTCGAAAATGCTGCTCTATTGAATCTGACGTAGACACTTTGAAATAGGTGCTACCCACATCTATCAGCAATTTTTGCGCTTGCCCTACCATTGCATGATACCTATATCGTGAATGATGTCGTTGACGATACTGGTAGTGTCTTTGCTCAAGTCGCACTGGGATTTTTCGTACTCGTAGCAGCGATCCGGAATGGGCACATTGCCACGCTCGATAATCCGGATGTTTTTCCCAGCATCACGAATGGTAATCATCTCATTCTGGTTAATGATGTGAGGCGAGAACGGTACGTCAATCACCCCATTTTTGATTGAGTTGAACACCTTGCGCCAGAGAGTATCCGCAGGGTCATTAAACACCGCTTCCATGATCGCTTTTACCTGTAGCGTGAGCATTTCCTCTTCTTCTTCATCGACCACACTGGGTAATCCATTAAGAATTCTGAGACAGTACTGCGTATCAGCCACGGTTTTCGCGTTGGCCTCTTTGGTGGGAATGCCAGTCGCCTCCTGGCGGGTTTTGGTGATGATCTTATCGGCACCGACCATCGACGCGATAACGGTCGACAGGTTGATCAACTGATCGGCAAAGTCCTGATTGGTAGGGAACGCTCCCATCCACTGGTGATACACCAAATTAATCGCGGCGTCACCACAGTCGATTTCTTCGGCGTAGTGCCTGGCCAACTTTTTAATCACTGCACCGGTAACGATGTCCTGATTCATCGAACCCTGCTGTGCAAAAGACACCGAGAAAGACTTAACCCCCTCCTCCAGAGACAACAGCATTTCCAACAGTTGAATCACAATGGTGATGGCGGGTGGCACCAGCGTCGCGGTCAATGGCCCGAATGACTCGCGATTAATCGGCTCATTCAACTCAGAGTAGTTTGCGCAGACGCGTTCCACGTATTTCCAGTAGAGGAAAGCCTTATCCAGTGGAAAGTTTTTCGAGTAAGGCAGCAGGTAAGTAATGGGGCCGCCTTCGATTTCGAAGATGCCTGACGCAATAGCCGTCTCTATCAATAAGCGGGCATCCGGGGTGCCATGACGCAGACTCACCGGCTTGTCGAAATGCGTGATCATCTTGCGCGTGGTGCGATAGCCATGAGTGACCAGTGGATAGCCATTGAGCATATCCATGTCGTTTTCTTCACTCAGGCGCAGCATTTTCTTTGCAGTAGCGTAATCGTTGAGTCGCGTGTTGGAGTCGATAGTCAGCGGCAAGACATCGACGTTAGCGTCGACAAAGTACTCATACAGCGCATACTGCTGCTGATAGGTTGGGAAGCCTCCCCTGGGCTGTACCAGCATCTTTTCGCGCTTGGCAAAGTGATGCGAGATGAACAGCTCTTTACTGGCATTGGTGACGAAGTCTGATACCTCGGCGAAGTCGAAGCTATCGACATACTCATTACCGAGAATGATTTCTCTCTCTTCCTGTAACAGGCTCATGAGGGAAATCTCTCTTCTATCGTACTTTGCAACATATCCAGACCCGTGTTCAGGTCGACTTGATGGCAGACAAGGTCAAATCCGTATTTTTTGTAGCGCGCCACGATGTCCTCGGTATTACCGCTACCGACCACCAGGTTACCGCCAATCATCATGATGACATCGTCCAGGTTCTTGTATTTGGACTTCAGCAGTTTGACTTCGCGACCCCAGCCCTCTGCCTCACCATTGAGGGAAGAGATCATCAACACTTCCGCACCCGTCTCCACAACGGCATCGAAGAATTCTTCCAGATGCGTATTCACACCCAGGTTATAAACCTCGTAACCCCTGGCTTTGAGGGAAAGGTCGATAAGTCGGTTGGCGACAACGTGGATATCGTTACCCACGACGCCTGTTACTACCTTCATGCTTGTTTACACCTGATCGTCTTGAAAGGCCTTATGCGTACCTTAAACAGAACATAGGCCAACGCTTAAACTGCCGGAAAACGCAATGATATCAAAAGTTTATGCCGAAATCGGGGTCATAATGCTAGAATCCCGCGACAAAATTAACTCAGGGAAACTTTCATGGCCTTTTTTACCGCCGATATCTGCGATGACCACAGCGAGCAAACCGACGTACTGGGCCCCGGATACACCAACTATGGCGGCGCCGAGAAATGCCAGGGCGAGATTATCACCATAAAGCTGGACCGGAACAACTCGGATCTGATCTCATTGCTCAGGGACGAAAACGGCGCTGGCAAGGTGGTAGTCGTCGATGTTGATCAGGCCTACTACGCGGTTGTCGGTGAAAACCTGATGAAGTTTGCCCACCAAAACAACTACAGCGGCATCGTTATCAACGGCTATGTTCGCGACACCTACCAAATCAAAGACATTCCCGTTGCGCTTTATGCGCTGGGCACCTGCCCTCACAAGTACATCCCGGTCACTGCCGGTGAGCGGGATATTCCCCTGTCGTTTGGAGACTGCCAGTTCACCAGTGGCAACTATCTTTACGCCGACACCGACGGCGTTATTGTTTGCCCGAGTCAGCTGGTTTAGGTCAGCGCTCTCTTCCTAGCCCTACTCCCAGCCACAGCCCTACAAAACCTTAGCGATAGACTCCGCCAGGTAATCCACATTATCTGGTGCAATCGCTGCGAGGCTAATGCGACTGGAGCCAACAATATAAATACTGAAGTCGTCCTGTAATCGCTGAACCTGATCCTTATCGATACCCAGGAATGAGAACATTCCGTTCTGCCTGGCGATAAAACTGAAGTCCCGCGTCACACCGTGGGCCGCCAGCTTATCCACCAGCAGTTGGCGCATACCGCCAATCCGGTCTCGCATTTCCCTAAGCTCAACATGCCATTGCGCCGTTAGCTCATCTGAACTAAGGATAGTTTCAACAATAGCGGCGCCATGGGCGGGGGGCATGGAGTAATTCACCCGCACCGTCGGCATGAGTACTGAACTGATGATATCGGCCGCGGCTGCGCTCTTGCCAATGACTGAACACGCGCCAATACGTTCACGATAGAGCCCGAAGTTCTTGGAACATGAACTGCAGATGATCATTTCATCAACCGCATCTGCCAACAGGCGCAGGCCCCGGGCATCTTCTTCCAGTCCTTCACCAAACCCCTGGTAGGCCATATCAACGACCGGCAGAAACCCTTTTTCCTTTGCCAGTTCGGCTATTTGCTGCCACTGCGCATGATTCAGGTCCATACCGCTCGGGTTGTGGCAGCAGGCGTGAATCAGCACCGCGTCATCCGCCGGCACCTGTTTCAGGGCGTCCAGCATGCCATCAAAGTCGAGGCATTTATTCTCGTAATCGTAATAGGGGTAGCTCTTTACGGTTAGACCTGCGGCCGTGAAGACCCCATCGTGGTTAGCCCAGGTTGGGTTACTGACCCAAATGGTAGCGCCGGGCTTGCAGGCCTTGATGAACTCGCCAGCAATCCGCAATGCACCGGTGCCTCCCGGTGTAGAAATGGTGCGAATGCGATTTTCTCGAATAACCCTGTGGTCACCCAGGTTCAGCGCAGTGATTTTCTCGTTGAACAATGCTGAACCGGCGGAGTTGATATAAGTCTTGGTCGTCTCCGCATCAACCCGATGCTGTTCCGCCGCTTTTACGCAGGCCAAAACGGGCGTGTTGCCCTGCTCATCTTTGTAAATACCCGGGCCCAGATCGATTTTTTGGGGGTTATCATCCGCTTTGAATTTTACGGAAAGGCCGAGGATGGGGTCCGCCGGGCGTTGGGTTAGCTCTGAAAACATGGGTCGGGTACCTTCGAAATGGCATGCATTAACACTATCGAACTGACCGGCCTCAACGGTATAACGCTGAGCCCGGTAGAAAAAGCGGTGAAATTATAGCTGAATGTGCGCCAAAGCGAAGAGGATCTTTAGCCTCAATCCCTATTAGGGCGAATGTTCTTTGCGGTCCGCAAAGCAATAGCCTTCCCAGGAAATGGAGTACCGAATCTGTGGCCAGCGATAGTGGGCGAGCGTCTGGATACCGGCACGAAGGGACCAATCATCCTCCCCCAAGTGGTAAAGTCGAGTTCCAGCCTCGGTGGGAGGAAGCTCATGCACAACAATGATGGTCGCCCACAGGGTTTTCACCCAAGGCTCAAACCGGCTCAGCCCTCAGCGGGAACCAAGACTGCGAAAGCCCAGCCACGCTGTTGAACAAAATTCTCCAGTCTTGCAAGTACGCGCCCAAAGACGGAGCTCAATTCCCAATCGCTTATATTGTTAAAGCCCGGAGCGATCACAATAGCCTCTGAAGAAACGACTTCGCCGTCCAGCGAGTAGTTCACCTCCGGGTTTTTCTGCAAGTTCTTCACCCAGAAAGAGCGATTACCGCGGGCGGTGCTGATTAGACGGTACTGGCCTAATCGCAGGCTCCACAGCGGTGTGCGTCTGGCTTGCCCACTCTTGAACCCAGTGGATTCGAGCACGATTAAGCTGGCTGGGGTCCATGCCGGTGAGCCAACACCACTGCTCACAAGAGGCTCGACTACGCCGTTTATCTTGCGGAAGAATTTTTGCTCGAATCCGGCGATTGAAATACCCATTGTTACTACCTCACTCTGACACGCTTGACCAAGTTTTGCCCGCTTTTGCGGATCGTGACAATGGTACGAGTGTCTTTGGCCAAGAGATCACCCGTATTCATACAATAAGCGCTAAGTTAGCCCTCTTTGGTGAACGTCAGTCCCGCGTTGCTCTGCAATCTGTCGATAAGCGGTGCGCCCAGCGCTGCCGCTGGTGTCCAGATACCGCCTGCCGCCAGTTCAGGGTGCAACGCCAAACACACAGCGGCCTCCGCTATCATTTTACTGGTTGAGCCGTAGCCAGGATCCTTATCACCTTGCACGCTTGCTACCACGTTATAGCCGCTATCATTTGACCCACTGAACATCACATCATAAGAACCATTATCCCGCTCTTCCTGACTCGGCCCCTCTCCAGGCTGCAGGGTAGACTCTGCCATGGACTTATCGGCTGCGACCCCCTTAGCAATGGCTTCACCCTGATCGCCAGGGCCCGTTAGCAACATCTCATCGTAAATAAAGTCTTCGCCGTAGGAGTGACCCAGCAAGAAATTGGAGCGATGAATATTCTTGGTGTTAATCGTTGCCATAACAAACGGCGCCGACCAGCTGCCCAGGTCATCTTCAAAAATTGGAGCCAGACCGGAAGGCTGCTCGGGGCCGATATAACCTTCTGTCAGCGCGAACGAGTCCATCAGCACCTTAATCAACTCAGGGTTTTTGCCGGCAGCCGCCATGGTCGCTTTAAAGCTGGCCAGCGTACCGCCTGACATTGTCCCCTTCATAGTGCGAACACGACCTTTTACACGGTTAAGAGGCGCTTGATTTTCTTTAGCAGCAAGCTGCTGCAAATAAAGAACGCCAAGGTCAAAAGGAATGGAATCGAAGCCACAGGAGAACACAATTCTCGCACCACTGGCCTTGGCAGCATCGCCATGGGCCGCAATCATTTCATGCATCCAGGCAGGCTCACCGCATAAATCCACATAGTCTGTACCTGCAGCGGCGCAGGCTTTGACCAGATCCGAACCGTAAAGCTGATAAGGCCCGACGGTAGTCAGTACAACCTTCGACTTAGCCACCATTGCATCAATGGATGCAGCATCAGCTGCGTCTGCGACCACCAAGGGTATTGCATCTGATATCCCCAGCTCGCCACGAACTTGTTCCAGCTTCTGCTGACTTCGACCCGCCATGGCCCAGCTTACTTCTCCCTCAGTGCCGTATTGATTAGAGAGGTACTCACAGACCAGACGCCCGGTAAAGCCAGTGGCGCCATAAACTACAATATCCCATTCTTTTGACATTTCTATTCTCCAATTACCGACTGTGCGGCTAATCATTTTTTGATTGAGTTTTACTTAATCTTCAGCGAGCGACTGAAGGAGTCGCTGACACATTTGTTTAATTTGTACTGCCTCTTTTTTATCCAAGCCTATGTTGCAGGCCAGCTGAGCAGGAATACCTTCCGCTTTCTGGCGCAGCGCTTTGCCTTGAGCTGTAATTTTGATAACCCTGATTCTCTCGTCGAGCTTGTCCCTTTCTCGTGTCACCAGGCCCTTGGATTCCAACCGTTTTAGCAAGGGAGTCAGCGTACCTGAGTCTAAATCAAGGCGAGCTCCAAACTCTTTCACGGTCATCTGCGGCTGCTCCCATAGCAACATAAGCGTCATATACTGCAGATAGGTGAGGTCGAGTTCTCGCAACAATGGGCGGTAGGCACGCACCATTGCATTCGCCGCGCTGTAAAGCGGGAAACACACCTGGTTATCAAAAAGCAGAGTCTTATCGCTGTCCATGGTCGCTTTACCCGTCATTGTGAATGATCAATCCCGCTGACCGCGTAGCCAGTTCATTTGCAGTCCAAGCATGACCACAAAAACCACTACGATCACAGCAAACGTCTTTAACAATAGGGGATCCTCCAAGGAGCCAACCAACGGCGCGTCCATAGGAAAGCGAGTGAGAATTTCCGTCGCCGTGGGCAACAAGTGGAACAGGATCGTCGATGAGAAACACAGGGCGACAAAATATTTCTTCGCGCCGCCTAAAAAGTCTACCTTGCCAGCCGCAATGCCGACGATAACCGCCAGAATCGTCAAAACTGCTAACCCGTGTGCCGCGTTCGGCCCACCGTGACGATAAATCCCCAGTGCGCTGGCGGCGGTAAGCACCGTGGCAGCCAAATAGAACTTTGCCAACGGCCGTTCAAAGCAGATCTGTTTGTCCTGCCATAGCAGCATCGCCACCGCAATGAGCGCACCCATGGCAAGCACAGTGTGGAATATCCCTAATGGGCTTAATGGCATTTTTCTCTCCCTTTCTTCTATCGCTCTCTTGAGGAGTCGAATTATAATTGCGCACAATTTAATTGTATACAACTTTATTGGGTTTTCCGCTGTGGCATTCTCTGCACAGGGCGTCGTAAACTAAGAAGATGCCAAATTCACTTAGGTGGATAAGGACAACCGACAAAAAGGAAAGCAACGCTTTATGGGCCCATTATTGATCGTATACCTGCTGGGCGCAGGTATCGCCTGGGCGGGAAGCCAAGGCAGCACGATGGCCGGCGCATTGCCCGTCTTCGCTTCGTGCGCCCTACTCGCATTCGCCCTGCAATGGGTGGCATTCGTACCAGCCTATCTCAAGCAAACAGAAAAATTCTACGACCTCACAGGCAGCATCACTTACATTAGCTGCATCGCGCTCGCGTTGGCTCTTTCTGGACACAGCGACCCGCGCTCGATACTACTGGGAACACTTGTCGCACTATGGGCACTAAGGCTTGGCAGCTTTTTGTTTGCACGTATACAGCAGGACGGCTCAGACTCCCGGTTCGACAAGATAAAGCCCAACCCGCTTCGCTTCTTTTTCACCTGGAGTCTGCAGGGGCTTTGGGTTTTGATCACCGCTGCCTGCGCGCTAGCCGCCATCACCGCTCAAGAGAAAGTACAGCTGACACTGATGGACATGTTCGCCATCGCAATTTGGGTGATTGGTTTTGGCATCGAAGTCGTAGCAGATAGACAGAAGCGTGCTTTTCGCAAAAGCGCCGGTGCGGGAGAGTTTATTCAAAGCGGGCTATGGGCCAAATCACGTCACCCCAATTACTTTGGTGAAATCTTGCTATGGGTTGGCGTCGCATTATTGGCGCTTCCAGCTTTGTCCGGCTGGCAATTAGCCACACTCATATCGCCAGTGTTTGTGTACCTATTGCTCACCCGTGTGAGCGGGGTTCCGCTGCTGGAGAAAAAGGCCGACGAAAAATGGGGCGGGCAGGCAGCCTATGAGGAATACAAAGCGAATACGCCGGTTCTATTTCCGAAACTGAAGTGAATGTTCGCCGAACTAGGAAGCCTTAGCTAAGGTTTTCAGCGCATCGGCGAGCTCAACCAGCCCCTCTCGCAGCGATTCACCCGTTTCCACCAAACCCGGGGGCTCTTCCTCTAGCTCCAGTTTCGCATGGCTCTCAATCAGGGACAGCCGGTCAGCGACAGCGGGCAGACCAAAGCTACGACAGGTGCTGCCCAGCGTGTGGGCTTCTCTGGCAAGATCTTTGCTAGACGATGCCGACTCCAGCGCCAGCCAGCGCTTACCCGCTTCATCAGCAAATCTGCTGATCACGGAGCTGAGATTATCAAGGCCGATTTGTCGTACGAGATCCTCAAGGGTTTCCATGTCTACGTGCGAAACAGGCGCCTTCTCAACCGTTTCGGTCTGTCGATTCCCTGCACCCACCTTCTCTCTCTCTAACCACCTATTCAGCGTGGCGGCTAGGCGATCACGCTCTATGGGCTTAGTGAGATAACCGTTCATCCCACTCGCGACGCTTTCTGTCTGCTGTATAGAGCTCGCGTAAGCGGTAAGCGCCACAATCGGCAAATCTTCACCACTCTTCCAGTCCCGGATCTTACGAGTGGCTTCGTAACCGTCGATTCCGGGCATACTGATGTCCATCAGCACCAAATCAAAGTTCTCCGCTAGCGCATACTGCACAGCCTGTTCACCAGAGACTGCCTGTGTCACATTTACGCCCATCCCTTCAAGTATCATTGAGCCAAGCAACAAATTCGTCTCATTATCATCAACCAAAAGTACGCGACCTATAAACCGCCCGTCTTCGTAATCAAAATCATTGGCCATTCCAGATTCAGAAGCACCCTCAGCAGACTGCAGCGGAAGCTCAATCCAGAATGTGCTGCCCTGCTCTAGTTCCGATGTCAGCCCTATCACCCCTCCCATAGAGCCTACATTACGTCTCGCTATATCCAACCCCAAGCCAGTACCCTCGCCCCCCGCAGCGGACTCAGAAACGAAAGGCTCGAAGATTGAGTTATGAGCTTGCTCATCGATACCAAGGCCCGTATCACGAACCTCGATCCGGATGGTGTTGTCCGAACCCTCTAACGGAGTCACGTCAATAGCCACGAAACCTTGCTCGGTGAACTTGATGGCATTGATCAGTAAATTGAGCAATGTCTGCCGCAGCCGGTATTCATCGCCTAAATACAGTTGTTGCAAGCTCGCATCACAGCGACTTCGCAACTCTAGGCCCTTCTCCATTGCTCGCGCGCGAACAATATCACTGACGCTACCGACCAAATCTCGGAGATCGAACTTCACCAATTCAGGTTCAGCCTCCTCTGATTCAATTTTGGACACGTCCAGCACATAGTTAATCACTTCCATCAGGCTCGCTGAAGACTTACTAGCCAGTCCCAACAGCTCCTGCTGCTTACCCTCTACCCCGTAGTCGGTCATTAGGGCCAATGCGCTGACCACGCCATTAAGAGGAGTGCGCATTTCATGGCTCATCTTCGCAAAAAACGCATTTTTGGCTGCCTGTGCCAACTCGGCTTCTTCTTTAGCTAGCCCTAATTCTGCGTTTAATGCTTCAAGGTCTGCCACCATTCTGGCTTCTGTTGATATATAGAAAAGCTGATCCAACTGCACATCCTGCGGCGCGAAGTCCTGCAACCTAAGCTTCACTTCCGGCTTATTCACGGACATCCAGGCGAGCCAGGGGGCGCCGCAAAAGACAATGCAATCATTGCCATCAATTTTCTTTTGCACGAGTTGGCCGCGAATCGCAAAATCTTCGTCGACGCTGGTTAGAAGCAATAGTGCGCCAAGCTGATCAAGCGCCTCGGTGTAGTTAGCAATCGAGCGAGGCCGGACAAAATTAAAGACGTCGCCCAGCGAAGGAGCCTCATCGAGCTTAGGTAAAAAATGTCGCAAGCTGGCGCTCGCATCCACAATCCGCAGCTCCTGATCCAGCACCATGATGGTTGAGAAAAGCTGCGGCAGAACTCCCATTTCAGCCGAAGATAATATGTCTTTGCTCTGCGTCACTTAACGGATATCTCGAATATCGCATGGACGCCTTGAGGCACATCTTCTTCGGTCACCTTTAGAATTTCCATGCTGTTCCCAAAGCGCTGCGCCAGCCCTTTGAGCAAGCCAACAACAAACGGTACAAAACCCTCTCTTTCACTGTGATAGTGAATGTCGAAGGTACCTGATGGCAATTTTTTTATCTGAAACTCCGGCGGTCGATAGTTCAAAAATGTACTGGTGATGCGATCATGCAGCGCGTTCAAATTTTCAAGAAATTCAACGATATCCCCGCCAGCCGCATCCATCAGCGGACCATAGGACTTGCTTGCCGTCTCTAGTACCCAATACTCTCCAAACATTTCTAGACAAGTCGCAACAGGCGCCCCTAAAACGTCCGAAGCCGCAAAAGCGAGATCGTAGGTTATTTTATCGTCATAGCTTCGCATGGTGAGAAATGAGTCTGCCGGCACACCAGAAGCCTCAAAGACTTTTTCCCACTGCTCTTCACCAAACTTTTCGCGAATCATACCCTGCAGGGCGTTATTGATTAATCCGTACAAGTTTCTTGCTCCAGATAAGTTATTGAAAAAATTACGCCTGCTGTTGTTTCCAACTTTGTAATTTTCTATACAGCGTTGACGGAGCCACCTCAAGCAAACCCGCCGCACGATTGACGTTGTCGTCGCATATTTCGAGTGCCTGCTCGATCACACGCTTTTCAGTTAACCACAAGGGTTCCACCAACTGACGTCTTTCCAGGTGAGATACTGCAGTGACATTGCCGACTCTTGAGCCAGCACTCGCCGCGTCTACCGTTTCCAAGTGTCCGGAAGTGATCGGTTCAGGCAGGATCGACTTTTCTACAACTTCGCCATCATTGAGCACAACCAGTTGTTGCATGGCGTTTTGAAGTTGTCGCACGTTGCCAGGCCAAGGGTAGCGCTGCAGAGATTCTTCAGCTGCTGGAGAAAAACCTTTAAAGCCCTTTCCCTCTTTTTGCGCGAAGGTCTGCAAAAAGTGAGAAGCAATCATCATGACATCACCCTCTCTCTCCCGCAGAGGTGGCATCCTGACAGGTACAACGTGTAGACGATAAAACAAATCCTCTCTAAAGCGACCTTCGCGGACCTCCGCCAAGGGGTCGCGATTGGTTGCACACACAAAGCGCACGTCAACTTGCTCGAGCGTGTTACTCCCCACTTTGCGGAATGTACCTGTCTGGATGAAGCGCAGCAGCTTTTTCTGCAACTCCAGACTCATCTCGCAGATTTCATCGAGGAATAACGTCCCTCCATTGGCGACACTGGCGGCACCTTCTCGATTACTACTGGCCCCGGTAAAGGCACCCTTCACGTGACCGAATAGCTCACTCTCCATTAATTCGGCAGGAATAGCGCCGCAGTTAATGGCAATGAACTCTTTACCCCTACGAGGGCTTTTTTGATGGATCGCTTCAGCGGCCAACTCTTTTCCGGTACCGCTCTCCCCGACAATGAATCCCGTTGCATCACTGGCCGCAAGCGAATCGATTGTTTTGTACACAGACTGCATTGCCAGCGACTTACCGATGAAGTTGCCGTAATGATCCCTTTCGAGTGAGGCTAGCTCTGTGACCTTCTGCCCCAGGCGCAACTGAGAGGCGGCGTTGTCCAGAGTAACCCTCAGTCTCGCACTGTCAAAAGGCTTGGTCAGGAAATCGAAGGCGCCCAACCTAATCGCGTCTACGGCCATATCGGAGGTACCGTGAGCGGTCATGATTACCACTTTCGGTGGACGCTCTTGGACCTGCGCTTCTGCCATGAAGTCCATGCCGTTCCCATCAGGCAACTCGATGTCTAGCAAGACGATGTCTGGCTGATAGGCCCCCAACGTCGCATGGGCCTGGCCCAATGTGTCCACAGACACAACGCTGTAATCCGTCCCCGCGAGATACGCCTTATAAACCTCGGTGAGCGAGGGGCTATCTTCTACCATCAAAACTTTAATTGACGCTTCCATGTTCTAATCCTGTGTTCCCAATACGCAAAGATTGCGGGAGTTGTTACTACTTACTATTCAAGCTATGTGCCAGCTTTTGCTATTTGCAAAGCTTCTTGCCAAAAATTATTAACCTATTGTTTTATATCGATTATTTACATCTCGGGGGTTCGGAATCAGACACGGCAGCCCTAAAGTATGACTCATTAACGCAAATATATTCGCATTATGCGATTCATTACGCAATGCATTATCAGTCAATTTGTGCCTTTGGGCTCCATTGAGCGAGGTGTAAGCGGGCCAGCGCCAAGGCGACCGTACCCAGTGTTATTCCCTGCGCGTAGGCCAACCCGGGGTTTAACAAAAGGTTAAACGTTTGTGCGGTCATGAACATGAGCAGCGCCCAGACCAGCGCGTTGTGCCTCCCCGTGCGGGATCGAACCGCCAGGTTAGCGCGCCACAAGTTCACCCATATTTTAAAGTGCATCACCAGGTACAGGCAGACGCCAATCACACCGTACTTGTAGAGTGTGCCCACAAGCCCGAGGTCTGAAGGGTAAAAATAGCGCGCGACAATATCCTGATAGGACTGCCCGTAGGCACTGTCCTCCCCTGCTCCCAGCAGCAGGTGTGTCGGGATATGTTCAAAAGCGAGCGCAAAGGCCTTCGCACGGATGTTGCCGCCGTCGGCCTGTAAGAAATGGTCCAGTGCCAATAGCAAGGCAACCGGTGCTGCCAGCATAATCACAGGCGTAATAACCACTGCCAAATGGGCGCCCCTAAGGCGCGAGAGAAAAACAGGATACAGACACACCGACAGCGCCATGGTTGCCAGCGTCGATCTGAACAGAACAATGCTCCAGATATAGGCGCCCAAAGCGACCAGGGCGAAGACCGCAACCACCTGAAGTGCACTGCGAGACTGCGTTAACTGCATTAATCCTGCCAGCAAGGCGACCATGATAGCGAACAGTGGAGGCTTTAGCCTGAACCCACGCCATTCATCAAAGGTGACTAGATTACTCACCGTGTGATCACTGGAAAAAAAAGCGTCGCGTAAATCCAGGGTGAAGTAAAAGAATAAATAATTCAGCATTAGCATCGCTAGAGCGAACCAGAATACTTTCTCAACACCTGCAAGAGGCAAACCTGTGCGACATAAGAGATAAATGGCTGGACCGATCAGCGCCAGTAGAAACTCCCGCGCTGAAAAAAAGCTGTAGAGCAACTTCCCTTCGTACTGAATTGAAAATACGACCGAACTAATGCCCATAATCGAGCCGATCAACAACAGCGGCCCTAAACTCCATGTACGCCACTCAGCAGTCGGTAACACGAAGAAGGCGCGCCAGGTGCCGATCAGATACAGCAAAATTCCCGAAGCGATGCCCACTTCCTGCAAGCGGTTTGCCATGTAGTAACGACCGCCCTGAAATCCTGAAAAAATAGCCAGAAACAACAGCACCCAGACCAACCACTGTAAGTTGGTACGTGTCAGAGGCGCGGGCGTTACATTAGGCGCCCCAGCTTGTGTCGCTATTGTCGTCACTCCGGCAACCAATTTCCGCGTCGCTGCATCATGGCGTTCAAGACACTGCGTGCATTGTCTACTTGCCCTCGAACGAGACGCTTGCCCACATCGATAAAACTTGCCAAATAACAAGTCAGCAGCCATTGGGGCGCATGCTTGCGCATGAAAATCAGCCGGCTACGCTGCATGTGGTAGTCCGAAAACGATGACGCGGGGCGCTGCCACCCAGGAGAACCAATAGCGCTTCCTTCACGGTGATACAGGCGAGCCGCGGGAGCTACTTGAATCGAGAATTGGCCTTTGGCCCGCGTGAACCAATCAATCTCTTCGTAGTAGAGAAAATAATCCTCGGACATCAGCCCAACTTCCTCTAGAAAAGCTCTGGGCAGCAACATCGAACATCCGCTGAGGTAGTCAATGGAGCGATCCTTTATTGTCGCCAAATCGATCGCATCTTCTTGCAGAAATCGACCTTCGGAACAAGCAGCGACACCGGTTACGTAATTGAATCGATTGCCGCCAATCGCCTGAATAACCTCAGGTCGATCAAAAAAGTGGATAACAGAACCGATGACCGAGCGACCGCCCGATGCCACAAGCTCGCTCTGCATAGCATGCAGACAATTCGGCGCCACCAGCGTGTCATTGTTTAATAGCCACACCGCACTCATGTCGGCCTGGGACAGCGCTAAGCGCAAACCCACATTGTTTCCGGCCGCAAAACCAAGGTTTGCGCCATTATCAATCAGCGTAAGGCCAGCCTCCACGCGATACGTTGCCGACTCGGCTGTCGCGCGGTTAATACGGCGACAGTCTGGCTTGATGCCATCATCACTTAGCAATGCCACCAAACGTGGATGCGCGGGAATCTCAGCGTTTATTTCGCCGCTCGCCCAGGCTTCAATGTTTTCGAGACTGTTATCGCCAGATCCGTTGTCACAGACAATCACTTTGAACTGAACGGATTGGCTGGCGAATACGCTTTGAAGACAGGCGATAGTATCCTGCCAACCTCGCCAGTTGAGTAAAACGACATAGATCGTACTAGCCTCCATGGTTAGCCTCTCCATCACACACAACGGACAACAACATACTGTCATTAACTATGTTGTCGGGCTCGCCCATGCCCACCATTTGAATCATCTGTTGTACGTGATCCGTCAGGCCACTAAAAACAACACGTCCCTCACCCACGTTTCTATCGGCAAAGAAAGGCTGCAATACGGCAACGGCGGAGCTTTCTAGCAAAGTCACGTTACGCAGGTCGATAATGCAGTCGCGGTCGCGGGAGGTTTGTTGCAGACATTCGATAATGCCCTGCTCGGCTAAGCCTCGCTCACTGAGCTTGCCGCCCAGGAACGTCAATGCGCAATCGTTCAGCACATAGCTACGACAGAAGAGCTGCCCGCCCTGGCTGCCCTTGCTGGAGCCCAGCGCAGCCAAGGTATCGCTGTCGTCCAGATGCAGAGCGTCGAGCACTCGTGTGGCAGCAAGATCACGTTTAACGCTATTGGGAATCGCCATTAATTGCAGTGCGGAGCCGGATGACTGCTGCAGCTCCGCCAGAGTCAGCAACGCCTGATGAGCCGCCATCTCAACTTTACGCACCCTGCCGAAGTCAATAATGCGGAGCCCGCCATCATCAGCATCCTCGACAAGCTGTTGCACGAGCGCCTCCAAGTACTGACGGCCCACTAATTCAGGCAGACGCAAAACAGCGAGAGACTCTTCACGAGCCGACCACACTTTGCGCCACCCAATAGCATCGGGCCCGGCGGGCGTTCTACCAGCAAAAACCAACTTCTCTTTTAGCCGGCTGGTAACTAGCGGCCACGAAAGTGCCGTTAACTTCACCAACCCCTTGGCATAACGACTGAACAATCGACCAGGGTCCTGAGTGATGCGATACAACCATTCCATGTTGAGCTTCTGCAGCCACTCAGGCGCGCGCTTTACGGTACCTGTAATAAATTCGAAACTACCACCGACCCCAATAGACACAGGCACGGTGAGCGAATCTCGATTACGGTTAAACCACAGTTCCTGCTTAGGATTGCCAAGCCCTATCAGGAGGATGTCCGCACCCGACTCATTAATCGCTTTAACCAGCGCTTCATCATCGCTACCACTTGCTGCCAGCTCCATACCGGCGGTGTGAACAAACGGCGCAGCAGTGCCAGCAATGCTCAATCCCGGGTTACGCTGCTTAAGCACCTCAGCTGCCGCCTGCGCTACACCGGCGGCACCACCCAACAAAAATAGCGAACGTTTTTCACCGGCGGCCCTGGCGGCCAATGCCGGCACCAGATCTGACCCACAGACTCGCTGCTTCAGAGGTCTGCCTACCAGGCGGCTGAGCCAAATGATTGGAAATCCATCGGCGGTCACGAGATCTGAGTGCCGCAAAACATCCAGCAGCTCGGGATGCCGCGCGCTGGAAAAACGCGAACCCAAGGCATTAACCAGAAAGTCTACATTCAGCGTCGACACTAACCGGGCAGTTCCATCTCGCAAGCTTGCCATCGAGAAAATTCGGTCAACCGTATCTTCAAGCGTCAAATTGTCTACCGGGATACCTAATGGACTAACGCAGTCGCGAGCGGGATCATGAGTAAGAGCTGTCATTGTTTGCACCTTCGTAATTCTGTTTCGTTTAATCAGATAGATTCGTTGCGGCTTGCTGGCGATAGCTAGCAACCGTTTGCATCATGCTTGCTACCAACACTCCCGCCAGCACCGCAAAAGTACTCAGGAATAGCCCTACAATTGCACCAATGACTACTTTCTTTTTTCTAGAAAGCATAAAGCTGCGGTAAGGCAGTGCTGCAGGGTCGATAATTTCCAGTACATACTCTTCGCGAGCACTGGCGAGCATCGCTATTGCAGTCTGCGCTTCAATAAGGCGATAGATTGATCGCTGCATTTCAAGCACATCGGATGCTCGCAACTGCTGTTCCAGGTAATCCTGCTTACGCTGCACATCCGCCATGGTTCTTTCACGCATAAACTCGTTAAAGCTTTTCACATATTGATTCGCCCAATCGCGAGCCACCTCTGGATCGGGCCAAACCATTGAGACGGTAAGAATGTCAGTCTCTTCATCCAGATCGATGCGCCGCACATTGTCTCTGAACAGAGTGAGCACTTCTCCGCGGTCGGGCTTGAAGCCTTCAATCCATGTCTGCTCCTGTTCTAGCCACTGCTCGGGATAAAAAAACCGGTAAACATTGGCTTCATCCAAGAAACGTATGGTGAAATCTCTGGAAGCGAGGCGTGCGCGAATAACTGCGTTGTAGTTATCGTTGGTCGTGCCCATCACGAAGCCATGTTCGACAAGCGTCAGTACCTCAGACGCCCTGCGGTCATCCGGCGATACGCCACCTGGATCTTCAATATCCACAACGCTCACCTTCACACCTGATTCAAACTGGTAAGGCGTTGAGTAGGCCAACACGCCAGTGACAACAGCTGCGATCAATACGGCGGCAGCGATGATCCAGCGCGCATTAATCAGGGCATTAAGGTAGGGCATTAAGTCCAACTCAATCGCCGCCGTTGAATGGGCCGTTTGTAACTGTTTCGAGTTCATTGTCTTACTCCCTTATCCTTACAGCACAACGCCGGCGAGAATCGCTGAGTTAACCAGCGTCTGCACCCAGGTCTGCGCTTTCTCCGTACCGTTCATCCGATCGACATCCAGCGGTACATAAATACGAGCACCCGGCATAACCGACTTGCGCGCAATACGACCCGAGGAGCGACTCCCCTTGTAGTTGAGCACTTCGCCATTCGCTTGAATCACATAGGTGTGATTGAGCTGACCCAGTACAGTGTGACCGCCGCTAAGTTCTACATAATCAGAGATCTTTCTGTCCTCGTCATAGAGATGAGACGTAGGCACATAGACCTGGCCTGCCACCTGAACGTAATCTGGCATGTGCGGAACGCTCAGTGCGTCACCGTTCTCAAGCACCAGGTCGTAACGACCACCGCAGCTCATGACCTTGTCCAGGTTGACCACCATCCGGCCATTCGCTTGCGCGCGCTCTAACTGCTGAATAGTTTTCAAGTAGTCCTGCTTACCCGCCCATTCTCGAGAGGCTTTCTCGACATTGTTGAACGAGTGCGAGAGCGAAAGGTCGACCATCAGGTCATCAAGGCTCTCATGCAACTGGTCTATCGTTTCCTGCTGCATGGCACGAACCGATTCACGTGAAAACTCAGCGCCGAACGCGTAGGCATCCTGGGTCAAACCGCCCGCACGCTGCATGACCTGACAGAGTGTCTCGCCGCGGTCTATGGCGTAAACGCCCGGGCGGAGAACCTCGCCACGAATGGAGACGGTAGATTGTTCCACCCACCCTGCCTTTTCGCTGAAAGACAGTTGATCCATGCGGCCTAACTCAGGGTTGATCGCAGCATCTCTGTAAAGCGCGTAGTATTCATCTTCCGATGCAAGACCCGTTGCGACGTGCCGCTTGAGCTCGCATATGCGCAACAGCTGACTGCTATCCAATGCCTCGTGCTCAACTGCATTGTCAGCACCCAGGTCGTACTGGATTCGTGAAAGCTCAGCGGTTACGCCATAGGCCTTTCGGGTCAAGCCCCCTGCCGCGCACAACAGATCACTGGCGCGCATACCCACTTCAAGGGGATAGGTACCCGTCTGATGCACTTCGCCCATTACCGTTACCAGTAAGTCCTGAGCGCCGAAACTCGCCTGCTGCTGTAACTGCTTAATTTCATCTGCCAGCAGCACCTGCCGGCTCTGGTCTTCATCAAACACATAGAGCCGATCACCTGGTCTAATCTCGGGGTTGGCCCATCCCTGCGGCTCAGTGCTCGCTGCGGCGAGACTGAATGAGAACACCTCTACTTCCCTGCTCGGGTGTAGCGTTCTCGCTACAATTCCATAGTGCATGTCTGCGCCTGTGTTCGCGCCGCCACTCATCGCAACAACATCCAGAAGACGAGCTCCGTCTTGCAGCGGCAATATGCCAGGAAATCGTACTGACCCGCGTGTCTGTACTAATCGTGCGGGGCGACGATTAGTCGCCTGCAGTTCCAGCTCACCCACTATCTCTGCCAACGTGTCTTCGCGGTCGTTCGCCAGGTTAAAGACAACGACCTGATCTCGTGGCTCTAATTGCACATCAGCTGCACTGCCCGGCTCCTCAATGGCCTGCAGCAGGTTTCCATAAACCACAGCCGTTCGAAGGGTTTTGCTGTCCTCACGCTTAATCAGGAAAAATTCAATATCAGCACCAGGTAACAATGCTTCTGCGCTGGGCAAAAGATCAGTGATTCGCATACCCTGTCGAAACTGATAGCCGCCAGGCCGTTCGACTCGACCCGACAACAGCACCACATCCTGCAGCTGGTCTTCGAGAGAAAGTATTCGCAAGAAATCGCCGTTCAAAACCGTTGACTTGCGTATCGAGGACTCGCTTTGAGCCGCAGAGAAGTCAACCAGCGTCCGATAGCCCCCCGCTTGAATACGTTCAATATGCGAATTCTGAAGCGATGCGGTGGGCAACAGCCCGCCCGCCATCTCAATCACTTGCCCGACTGATTTCTCTGAGGCCAGTTCATAGATCGCGGGCCGCTGAACGTCTCCCGCCACGTAAACCACCTCCCCGATGGGCGGCACGAAAATCGTATCGTTGTGCGCCAGGTAATGGTCTTTGCCGCTGTTTCCGCGCAACAGGAGGTCGTAAAGATCCAATGATGCGACGCGCTTGCCACCACGGATCAACTGGATATTTCGCAGCGAACCGGTCGCTCTGACACCACCCGTAGTCAACAGCGCATCGATCAACGTGGATAGGCCGCCTATCGTGTAGATGCCGGGCTGCACAACATCCCCCGCCAGGCGCACCTGTATCGTACGTAGCTCGCCCATCGTCACTACAGCGCGCGCTCCAATGACTCGTCGTTCAAAACCTTCAGTCAGCAATGTCTCTGCCTCATCGAAAGCAAGCCCAGCGACTTTCACGGGGCCATACTCGGGCACCAGGATGTTGCCGTCGCGAGTCACAACCAGCTGGTATTCCACATTACGCTTGCCGTACAGCTGAACGACGAGATTGTCACCAGGGCCAATGATGTAATTCTGCGGCACGGGGATTCCCTGAACCGGTGCAAAGTTACCGGGCATCTGAGTGAAGATGTCGTAACCGAACTGCGTAAGATCCGAGGGCAGCACCTGCCCTTGCTGCGTTTCTGCCAGACTCAAAGGACCGCTCTTCGCTTCCGCCAGCGCCTCAAGGCGCGAGTCCTCCGGAGTCGTCATAGCGGCCGTTTCACTGGCGGTAAACACCATTGGCTGAGTGGGCGCAACCAAAGGCTCATCGCGCCCCTGGGGGGCCGACGCTACCGCCGCTCGCTGCTGTATGGCCTGCAAGGACTCTACGTAGGGCACGTAGGAATCACTGGCACGCACCTCGACAACCGTCGTTGGCAACAGCAGAACTATGGCCAGCAAGCCCGTTAAGGCTCGCAACGCTTTGTTGTTGATGTTCAGTAAGTCAGTCTGTACCGACATTGGAAATACCCATTGCTCTCAAGTTTCCCTATAGAGAGCAAAACGGGTGCCAACTATGCCATTTAATATTTATTCCATTAAATTCAGTAAGTTAGGGCTTTCTAGAGTGATCTGCGCAGACCTCAATACAGAAACGAGTTGCATAGTGCAACAACGGAAATTCGCATTATGCAACAGTCAAAATCGCTATTTGCTAGTCTCAGGAAGGTATGAATCGCTCAATCCATGGGGGCGACTGGCCGCTCAGCTCAGACAACATTTCCAGGTCTTTGGCAAAGTGTTGTTGCAGCCGTGATTCCGTTTCAATGGACATTCTGCGGACCGGAGCGTCCTCTTTTCGCACGTTCCACTGCTCGTAAAGGAAACGCAAGCGGCCTTGTTTGTCATCTGGCACCCACTGCCAAAGACGATAAATAAACGACCTTTCACGCAACCAAACCCGCAGCTTATGGGGGACACGATTACTTCCACCCCCGCGATGAATCACCTCGCCTAGCTGCTGTGGTCTGTAGCCAGCATCAAGGCCGATAAATTCCAGCACCTTATCCAGAGTACCCGCGGGGTCTCGCTTTAGATCTTCCGTGTAAAGCACCAGTATCTGGCTTGAATCAAACAACTGGGTATAGCGCTGCAACAAGCGGCCGTATTCGCTCCAACTCAGATAAAACTCTCCCTCAGGCTCATGCCCCATGGCGTGAGTGGGCACGGGCAGCTCGGCAGCTTTTTTCAGAGACGATGTCTGTAACAGCTCATTCACCGCTGTATCAAAGTCTCGACATTCCGTCTCACGACGTCTGCCCATCTGATAGTGAGACCAGCTTCTTTCAATGGGGTCCCGCAAGATGGCGATCAGTTTCACTTTTGGCATCAGTGCTTTTATGCGCTCGGGGGCGTGCTTGTCGCACAGGTACTGCGGAGAAGCCTTTCCCCAAAGCAAATCATCTTCGTCATTAAAGTGATGACTGGAAAAACTGCGCCATGCAGAATCATCGTAGTCATCACCACTAAAGAAAGGGACTTCTTTTTCCAGCGGCATCTTTACTTCTGGATGACCCCGAAGGTATTCAAACAGGGCTGTCGTCGCACATTTTTGTGCACCAATAACCAGAAAATCCAGTGGCTTCACGAGTTCATTTTCCTTTTAGCGAGATAAACAATGGCCGTTGAGTAAGACAGCAAACTCTTTATGACCAGCACAGAACTAAACAATACTGCCAGGCCGACCACGCCATACGCAGGACCGATAATCGGCGTTGCAATCAGCGCCACAAAAATACTGGCCAGCAGCGCTTTCATTTCAAGCTTTGCTTCGCCGCACATGTTCAGCAGCATTCCTGATAAGCCCGTCAATGCATTCACAGTCTGACCTGCTGCCAAAATGAGGAGGTAGTTCTGCAGCTCTTGTGAAGGCAGATTAAAAAGGCCACTCAACTCATCCACGGCTAACAGAACGATCAAGCAAAGCGGGAAAAAAATCAGGCTCGACACTTGCTGAGTGCGCTTTAACAGCCGCCATAGCTCGCCAGGATCATCGCTGCTTGCTGCTCTGGCGAAAGCGGGACCGAACACGGCAGACAATAACAACAGCATGGTTGTCACCACGTTAAGTAGTTTGTAAGCAACGGCATAGACACCGATATCGTCGGGGCTTGCGTACCAGGGAAGAAGCAGAAACGGCAACTGCATAAACAAAATTGCCAATACGCTGTTTACCCAAAGGGCATTAAGATCGGAGGTACTGCGAAGGGGCGTATCCGCTTCGACAGATGGCGTTGATGCCTCACTGAGCTTATTCAACAGCCTTTTCCAAATTAAAAGCAGCGTGACTGCAAGTGCTACGCAGCTGGCGACCAAGATTAAGGGGCCATCTAATGGACGCTCGTAGAACCAACAGAAACCGCATACCAACAAAAGAACGCAGGGTATGACCACATTTTCCAGCGTGACAGCCTGCAAAGGAACGCCCGCTCCCTTGAGTGCCTCCGCTCCCAGCCGTACCAGTGCAAAAAGAGGTGTGCCCAAAATGACCGCAATCAGCAGCCCGCCGTAGTCTCCACCCAGGAGCGTTTGCAGATGCCCCCAAAAAACAGCACCAACCAGCGCAGCTAAGGCGCCCAGCATTATTGATCCGCGCAACAACCTGTTGGCAGCCCAACGCAGATTGAACTTCGCCACATCGCCTCTACCCTCAGCCGTCTCTATGGCAACAACACGCATCGACCAAACAGGCAAGCCTCTGGCGACCACCTCGCCCAATGTGCAGGACCAGGAAGCGAACAACTGCAAAACCCCAATACCCGCAGGTCCGGCTAGTGCTCCCACTACAATCTGCAGTAAAAACTGAATGCCCACGGCGAAGCAGCGACTGACCGCCAGCATCAAGGACCCGCCGAAACGTGTCCAGAGCGCTACCATCTTGGGCGTTAGCGCGGCCGAAGGGGTGATAACCTCAGCTGACATGAGCGGCCTTTGTCACTTTCTCGATGGCACCACCACGACGTCGCTTTTTTAGCTGAGCGTCTATCGCAGCATGCATTTTCCGAAACAGACTTTGCCAGGTGTACTGTGTATAGATTCTCTGGCGAGACGCGTGCTGCAAGCGCTGCCAGGACTGCTTATTCTCAAGGAGCTCATCAACACGATCCGCCATTCGCAGAGGATGATCTTCAACATAGAGCTCGACACCATTCTCAACATCGATGCCTTCAGCACCCACCGACGTGGTCACGGTGGGGATTCCTCTGGCCATGGCATCCAATACTTTTACTTTCATGCCGCTTCCAAACAACAGAGGCGCGACGGACACACGACTATCTTTGTACACAGTTTGTAAGTCGGCCACGTAGCCGGTCAAATGAATTCCGGCATGCTGAGCTACCGCTTCCTGCAGTCGCTTATCAGGGTTTTTACCGACAATATCGAACCGCAAATCGGGGTGACGCGTCACCAACTCTGGCCACACCTCTGCAATGAACCAGAGCAGGCCTTGCACATTGGGCTCCCAACCGAGAAAGCCTACATACATCAGTTTCTTCGACGTATTTTCAAACCGGAGTTCGGGCAACTCTAACTGGCTATCGTCACCAAGATGATAGGTATCGTTAATCTTGCTCTCACTCACCCCAGCATCAATTAACTCACGACCATCATTGGGTGCGGCAAAAACGATATCAGCTCTATCAGCGACACGGGCTTCATAGGCCCTCACCCGTTTGGCTTCTATGTAAGCAGCCAGACGCATTAATGGGTTGCCTGGCAAACTGGCATAGCGCTGCCAGATTTTAAAATAGGCATTGTGTGCGTGATAAACGACCATTCCCTGATAACTGGCAGGCAGGTAAGGAAGCACTTCGTAATGATCGAGCACGATAATGTCATGCTCATCAGCCAAAGCGCTCACCTGCGCCTGTAGGCCTCGGTCCAAAGTGCGCCTCACATTCAAGGGAAAGCGCTGAATATAGCTCTTTAGAAGGTTCGCGCCTGAGCGCGGCACATTGATGGGCGCATGAAAATGCGATTCACAGCCGGAGACCTTTTCGAAAGCTTCGCGGTATTGCGCATCCTCCAGTTTCAGTGGAGAGACAAAAGTCACGCGGTAGCGCTCTGAAAATGACTGCAGCAATTTTAGCGTTTTGACCTTGCCGCCACTCTGGGGAGGAAAAGGTAGCTCAGGAGAAATAAACAATACACGTTTCATAGGGAATACCCCGCAGTTTGGATGTTAGCGCCTTGGATGTTTGCGCCCTGGATGTTAGTGCCTTGGATGGCGGCGTGAAGTATCTTCGCCTCCTGATCGGGAGCGAGGCCGAGGTTTGACTGAATCAAAAGCGCCACTGCGCTTGGCTGTAATGCAGACTCACCGCTGAGCACTCCATCTGCCTGCTCACTCACCCAGCAGCAATGGCAGAGCTCATCATGATCAAAGTAATGACTGTCTCTACCACTGACGGAGACATGTTCCACGAAACTGCCATAGAGAATGTACTCCGAGAAATCCAGAGTACGGGAGACAGACACAAGCCAGGGTTTGCCCTGAGTTCGTGTGATCCGTTGCTGCAATGCAATCAACTCACTGCGCCGCCACGTAATCAGTTGGCCTACATAGTCACTGCCGAAATATTCTTTGGGTTCGCCGAATAGAGCACCCGCCCGATGGTGCCAGCGCGCATGTCTTCCCTCATTCATCGCACCTGGCACGCGGTGAAGGCGCAGCTTGCCGTCACGGATGACGTGGCGCTTATCGAAGGGGCGCACGAATTGCAGATCAGAATCAGCGAAAATTAAAAGTTCGGCATCCGTCGCCTTGTCTGCGCTCAGCTTTAACAGCTGCTGCAGAATCCAGCCTCGAACCGGCCATCCAGCCTTGTCGACCCACCAACGATTGGTCCAGGGAATTTGGCGAAAGTGATTGCCCAATATGTCCTGGGCTGTGACTACGCGACGACGCGATGTGGCTAGCGGCAAAAAGTGGCTCAGGTCTCTCGCTGGCACTATCAAGGTGTGCCCAATCTCTTGCGCGACGAATCGGTCAACGCTCTCACATAAGCGTTTGCATCGTTCAAAATCTGGCCCGTACGAGCAAGTGATCATCTCCATTTTTTCGGAACTGTTTGTCTTCATTCTTTACTACCCTCTGCGCCTGACACGCTGATGCTTTTTCGATGCGAGCTTCGTTGCAGGGCCCATGCCAACTTTTTCTCGCATTATGAAAACCCACTTATTCTCATAAAAATCAATAGGTTACATATTTCCAACGGAATGGAGATTTCGTTAACAGCTGGCAGGGGGAGCCGCTTATCTGGAAATTTCTATTCTGTGTCGCAAGTTGCAACACAGCCTGCGAAAAACGAGCCCCCAAGGTCAGCAACACTCCTGAAAAAGCAATAAAACCACTAAATATCAGTGAGTTGCATCTTTGGCACGGTGATTGCTCAAAGCTTGGCACATTCATCAATACTTAAAAGCACTGAGGCACCTATGAATCAGACTCACTGGCAATCGGCATCGTCTCCACGGTCGGCAGGACGAAGGCTTCTCACTCGGACGCGTGCCTTTCTCAAGCGCGGTATCGACATCCTCGCAGCTGGTATCGCCCTGCTGCTTCTAATGCCGCTATTTCCGCTCATTGCTCTGATGATTCGTATCGACTCGCCAGGGCAGGTGCTTTTCAGCCAAGCTCGCGTGGGTAAAAACGGTCGGCATTTTCGCTGCTGGAAGTTGCGCTCCATGTATGTCGATGCAGAAGAGCGCAAACGTGAGCTCTTGGAGCAGAATGAGAGCAAAGGCGGCGTGACGTTCAAGATGAAGCAAGATCCGCGAATTACTCGCGTAGGACGATTCATTCGCAAGGCATCGATTGATGAACTGCCTCAACTGTGGAACGTTCTGATTGGTGATATGTCTCTGGTAGGACCCCGTCCGGCCATACCCGGGGAAGTCGCCAGCTACTCGCCCTACGAACGGTGCCGTTTGACGGTGAAGCCTGGCATCACTTGCCTCTGGCAAATTTCAGGGCGCAGTGACCTGCACTTTAATCAGCAGGTGCAGTTGGACGTTAAATATGCGCGTAGCCCTTCTTTTTTAAAAGACGTATGGATTCTGGTTAAAACCATACCGGCTGTTCTGCTAGCGCGCGGCGCCTACTAAGGTGAATTGCACTTATAAGAGCGCGGACGAGAGACGATCTGACGGCGCCAATCGGTTCAAGGGGGTTGCCTTAATCAGCGCAGCGTTGTTCTTCGCAAGCTCGCTATCTGTCAGTGAGGCGAGTGAGATCAGTAAAAATAGAACTGAGAGTTCGGCCAAGATTTCAACAGACCAGCCGCTGAGCGGTCTCATCTATCGTGTCAGGGTGAACCCGGCTGGCGGACAACTCAATGCAGAAGTAGAACATTACTCGGGTCATCTATGGCAGCCCGCGAACCTGCAGCTAACTCAGCAAAAGCCCATTAAGAAGAAGCAGATACCAGCCATCGCGCCCGCGACTGACATTAAACGTAAGGCCCCGGCAACAACGATCGAATTAATCATTGATCCTCCGGGACCGAGGGTATGGAACTGGTAGAGCCGCCAAGAGCGCCAGGAACTAGTGCCGAGCAACGCTAGAAGTTGATGGCATTACCGGCATTGAGCTGGCTATCGAGGTATTCCTCATAGTTGCCCTGAAAGTCGATGATCTCGCTGTCGCGGATCTCGATCACCCTGTTAGCCAATGAGGATACGAATTCCCGGTCATGACTGACGAAGATCAATGTGCCCTCGTAGTGCTCCAGCGCCAGGTTCAATGACTCAATCGCTTCCATATCCAGGTGGTTGGTGGGTTCATCCATGATCAGCACATTGCAGTCCTGCATCATTAGTTTGCCAAACAGTAGACGGTTCTTTTCGCCTCCCGAGCACACCTTCACTTTCTTTTTGAAGTCATCGGAGGAAAACAGCAAACGTCCCAAAGTCGCGCGAACTATTTGGTCATCGTGGCCTGGCTTGCGCCATTGGCTCATCCAGTCAAACAAGTTCAATTCTGAATCAAAGTCGGCGGTGCTGTCTTGAGGGCAGTAGCCCAATCTTGCGTTCTCAGCCCATTTTACAGCGCCGTGGTTCGCTTTCAGATCATCAATCAGGCAACGTAGAAAGGTGGTTTTACCCGCGCCATTCTCGCCAATAACCGCCAGACGAGCGCCCGCCTCCAATATTATATTACCCTCGGCAAACAACTCTTCACCGTCAAAACCGTGACCCAGGTGTTCCAGTACCAACGCCTGTCGATGCAGTTTTTTATCCTGTGCAAAGCGAATATAAGGGCTCACCCGGCTAGACGGCTTGATGTCTTCCAGTTTGATTTTGGCAATTTGTTTGGCCCGCGAAGTGGCCTGCTTGGCCTTAGAAGCGTTCGCGGAAAAGCGACTGACAAAAGCCTGTAGCTCTGAAATTTGAGCGCTTTTCTTCGCATTCTGTGACTGCTGCCGCTCTCGCGCCTGTGTCGAAGCGGTCATGAAGTCATCATAATTCCCCGGATACACCCGCAGCTCACCGTAATCAATATCGGCCATGTGGGTACAAACAGCGTTCAGGAAATGGCGGTCGTGAGAAATAATGACCATGGTGCACTTACGCTCATTGAGCATAGCTTCCAGCCACCGAATGGTATCGATATCCAGGTTGTTGGTGGGTTCGTCCAGTAGAAGAATATCCGGGTCCGAGAACAGGGCCTGGGCTAGCAGCACACGCAGCTTCCAACCCGGCGCCACCTCACTCATTAAACCGAAGTGGAGGCTTTCCTCAATACCGGCGCCAGAGAGAATCTCTCCCGCGCGACTTTCGGCGCTGTAGCCATCCATTTCTGCAAACTGAATCTCCAGCTCAGCGACAGCCATGCCCTCTTCCTCAGACATTTCGGGCAGGCCGTATATCCGGTCACGCTCCTGCTTTACCCGCCACAGCTCCTCGTGACCCATAATCACGGTATCGATCACCGAGAACTCTTCGAACGCAAACTGGTCCTGGCTGAGCTTGCCAATGCGCTCATTGGGGGTGACAGACACGTTGCCGGCACTGGGCGTTAAACTGCCATCGAGTATTTTCATGAAGGTTGACTTGCCGCAACCATTGGCACCGATCAGGCCATAGCGGTTGCCATCGCCAAACTTGACGGAAATGTCTTCAAACAGCGGCTTGGCGCCAAACTGCATGGTGATGTTCGCGGTGGAGATCACGGCTAATTACCTGATGTTAGGGGTGGGGCTGAAAAGGGGGCGTACTATAGTGATTTGCACTCGGAAAGTCGATCTCACTGGCTGGAAATATTGCGCAGGAAAGCGGCGCCATCCTGGTGGCTGCGCGGAGCAGGAAATCCTGCCCGGCAGCGGCTTTTACCCCCTCTGAATTGGCACAGCAGCCATCACTTCTGGAGCAGGTTGCGGGCGTTGTTGGCAAACTTCTCTGCTTCTTCCTTATCTTCGAGCAAGTTCCCGAGGCTAAACGGCACTTCAATGCCCTTGGACATACCAGGCTGATCGCGCATTACATCCAACCAGCGCTCAAGATGAGTAAGGCCATCTACCGAGACCCCCGACCACTTGTATGTGCGCACCCAGCACCAGTTCGCAATGTCGGCAATTGAATAGTCATCGGCAAGCCATTCATTTTCTGAAAGGTGTGTATCAAGAACTTCAAACAGACGCCGGCACTCATTCTGGTAGCGGTCGATAGCCGGTTGCAGCTTCTCGGGGAAATAACGGAAAAACACATTCGCCTGCCCCATCATTGGACCCACCCCACCCATCTGAAACATCAGCCACTGCATTACTTTCGATCGCCCTTTGACGTCGGTGGGTAATAGTCGGCCGGATTTTTCGGCCAGGTAAATCATGATGGCCCCTGTTTCGAATACGGCGAAGTCATCAAGCTCTCGGTCGACGATGACGGGAATTCTTCCGTTGGGGTTTAGTGCCAGAAATTCATCTTTTTTCTGTTCCCCTTCCGATATGTTGACAAAATGCGTCTCGTAGGGGATCTCCAAGGCCTCTAGTGTGCAGGAAGCCTTGTGACCGTTGGGTGTGGGTGCCGTATATAGATCTATCACTGTATTGCTCCTTAAGCACTGATGCGCCGACCTGATCTTACCGTCTTATGAGCAAGAGCAACGTCGCGCCGTTGTTATCTGTGGCTAAAAATTCTTCGGATGCTGCGACCACTCTGGAAGCCCAATCTTTTTGCTGTACATTTCAATCCAGCAAATGCTAGCTTCTGAGGTAAGCACCCCATCTATCTGATCTACGGCAAAAAAAACCGCTCGCGAGTTCGACAACACCATGCAAAACCTGCAGTTCTATCTAGACGAATTTGCCAAAGACGACCTGATGTACGTCTTTTTGCCTATTTTCCTGCTGGCCCTGGCCCTTGAACTTTTCGTCGACCGCAAGAAAAACCTCCAGCTCTTTGACAAAAGAGACACTATTGCATCGCTCTGGATGACCTTCTTCGTGGTCTTCGTCGACATACTGCCCAAATTATTAGCACTGGTCGCATTTTACTTTCTACACAGCATTAGTCCACTCGCCGACATCGTACAGCGACAGTGGTGGGCCTGGGTCTTGCTGTTCTTCCTGGATGACTTTACCTACTACTGGATGCACAGGGCCAACCATGAGGTGCGCCTATTCTGGGCCGGACACGTATCGCACCATTCGGCGATAAAAATGAACTTCGCCACAGCGCTGCGACAGGGTGTGACAGAACGAGTCCATAAATACGCATTTTGGCTGCCCCTCCCATTACTGGGCTTCGATCCTATGATGATATTCCTGATGATGTCTCTCAACCTGTTCTATCAGTTCTGGCTGCACACCGAACTGGTTACCAAGCTTCCTGCCTGGTTCGAGGGCGTGTTCAACACGCCCTCCCATCACCGAGTGCACCATGCGTCGAACATCCGTTACCTGGACTGTAATCACGCGGGTGTACTCATTATCTGGGACAAACTATTCGGCACGTTCTCGCCGGAAGTGGACGGCGAACCACCCGTTTACGGACTGACAACGAACATTAGCTCTCACCATCCTATTCACGTTGCGACTCACGAATACTCATCAATTTTGGCGGACGTAAAGCGCGCGGGAAACTTGAGTGACAAACTCAGCTATGTATTTAAAGCGCCCGGCTGGAGTCACGATGGCGAGGATAGAAGAGCGAAAGTGTTACGCAAGCGGTTGGCTTGAGCATTGATCGACTTTTCCAACAACGCAAAACCGCTTGCCGAGCCGACCTGGGTTTTCGGTTACGGTTCGCTAATCTACAAAGTCGACTTTCCTTTCTTGCAACGAGAGGTTGCCACTATCGTTGGTTGGCAACGCCGATTCTGGCAGGGTTCGCATGACCACCGGGGAACACCTGAGGCCCCTGGCCGAGTGGTCACGCTGGTCCCCGCAAAAGGTATTTTGTGCAAAGGCGTTGCTTACTTGGTTGAACCCAAAGTGTTCGAGCATCTGGATCACCGGGAAAAGAATGGCTACCAGCGCTTTCCTTGTAGCATGCAGTTGCAAAGTACATCGCTCTTTATAGAAGGCGTCGTCTACGTTGCTGATCAAGACAACCCTGCATTTCTAGGCCCCGCCCCCGTTGAGGAGCTCGCCGGCCACATTAGTGAATCCAATGGACCCAGCGGCAGCAACAGCGACTACCTCTTGGACTTGGCACGATCGCTGAGAGACCTGGACGAACACGATCCCCATGTGATGGCACTGGAAGCGCTGGTGGCGCCCACGGAAAAACAATAATCGCCTCTGCGCTGGCGTTCCATTAGTATGCCTTGAGTTGCGCATCATCGTGACGCGTCTTTCACGGACCATTTGAGAAGGTAAACGCTATGCTGGGTATTATTCTAAGAACAGTAATCATTGGACTGGGTATCTGGCTTGCTGCTTACCTCGTTCCGGGCGTCAGCGCCACATCCACTGAAGCACTCATCTGGGCCGCTATTGCGCTTGGCTTGATCAACGCTTTTGTCAGGCCCATATTAGTGCTACTCACGCTTCCCTTTACGATATTGACCCTTGGTCTATTCTTACTGATTCTAAATGCAGGCATGCTCAACCTGGCGGGATGGTTCGTGGACGGCTTTGACGTTGTCGGTTTTTGGAGCGCTGTATTTGGCGCTATTGTCGTCAGTATTGTCAGCGGCCTCTGTTCCAGCTTCATTGGCCCGAAAGGACGGTACGAGGTGCTAGTCTCTCGACGCTAGAGGTCGCTCGCCTCGACACACAAGCGAAGGCATCGACTTAGGTCACCTCTCTACTTCAGCCAGCAGTGCTTTTGCGCTTACCGGCTTCTGGATAAACGAGATATTTTCGTCTGCCAATGACGGCTCAGCGTGCGTTGCAGAAAGATGACCAGACACCAACACACAGCGCATCGTCTCTCCCTCCTGGGTGTACGACGCTTGCACGAGGCGGATGAGTTCTAGTCCAGACATTCCTGGCATTTTCATATCGCTGACCAAAATTTCGTGCCCTGAATATCTATAAAGCTTGTATAGGGCCTGCTCAGCACTAGAAGCAATGGTTACCTCATGCCCGAAACTAACAAGCATTTCTGCTGTCTCAGCTAAGAGGAGGTCTTCGTCTTCAACAAGCAAAATTTTCATCTAAAAAGGCTCCGTTTGGATTTTATGTGAGCTTGCTCACAAACCTCGCAGTCCAGCTTGACTGCTAATCTTAAGCGGGGTGTCATGAAGAGGGCCATGCTTTTTTTATGAAAAGTAAGGTCAGGTCGTTAGCGAAGAGGAGAACTCCGTCAGTGGGCAATATTGCAACCGAAATACTCATACTCGAAGACGACACTCTGGCCGCTTCAGAGCTAAAGGACTGCTTGACCGGCGAAGGACTGCAACCCAGCATTGCGTCCTCCAAAAAGAGTTTCGAAAGAAGCATTGCGCGACATGAATACCAACTGTTAATCATTGATATTGGACTGCCGGACGGAAATGGTCTGGACGTGATCCGCGAAGTCAGAGAAGAATCTTCAGTTGGAATCATTGTAATCTCCGGTCATACAGAGGAATCCGATGTGGTAGCAGCCATCGAGCTTGGTGCCGATGACTACCTCAAGAAACCTATTAGCATCAACGAGCTTCGAGCAAAGGTAAGGCGCCTGATGATAAGGACGGGAGGTGCCGGTTACTCCAAGAACCTTGTCAAAACCAACACACACGAACAGAAGATATTTGGTGACTGGCATTTGGACATTGACAATCATCGCCTGTTCTATAAAGGCAACCAGGAAGTAGACCTCACCACTGCAGAATACAAGGTACTGCTAGCCTTGCTGGAAAATTCTGATCGAATCCTGAGTCGACATTCACTATTAGACCACTTACACGGTTACTCCAACCCGTATGATGAACGGACCGTCGACGGGTTGATTAGCCGCGTGCGGAAGAAACTGGCAATTCCCAAGGACTATAAACCGATTAAGACCGTGCGCAATGCGGGCTACATGTTTTGTGAGAACGTCCATACGGAACATCATTGAGCTAAAGCACCGATAGCCGCCTCACTTTCATCGAAAGCAGGCAACGTCACTACAAAAACAGCCCCTGACGTATCGTTAGCAACTTCGATATTGCCTCCCATCGCCGACACTATGTTATGAGTGACAGAAAGACCTAACCCCGTACCTGATCCCGATGGCTTGGTGGTGAAAAACGGATCAAACACGTTCTCTAAAGCATTAGCCGGTATCCCTCCTCCATTGTCTTTAACCTGCAAGTAAACATGGCCATTATGCCTGGAGACATCTACAGCAACTTTGCCATCCGACACACCATTCTCTTTGATAGCGTCACGCGCGTTACTAATCAGGTTAATCAGAACTTGCTCCAACTGGACCTTATCACCCAGCGCCACCGAGTGAGCGGCAGCTGAGTCCAGGTCAACTTTTATGCCATCAAGAGACAATTGGTCCTGCATCAGCCTGACGGTTTCATCAGCGCAGCTTGCCACGTTCACCGGCACCTTCTCACTTTGCGACTTTCTGCCAAACGATCGAATATGGTTAACGATTTCTGCCGCCCGGTCGATCTGAGAGGTGATGCGGGCAAGCTTTTCTTCAAGGACATTGTCCTCAAGCACACCCCGCTGATGCGCAAGCTCAACGTTCTCAACAGCCATCCGGATAATATTCAGGGGTTGATTGATCTCATGAGCAATTCCCGTCGCCATTTCTCCTAATGTGGCCAGTTTCGATGCATGCACTAACTGGTTATATGACTCCACTTTCTCAGTAATATCTTGAGCCGCAAAAATGACGCCATCAATTTTATCGCCCGCCCGCAGCGGCATCCAAGAGATAAGCAGTGCGTTGCGACTGCCGCTTGGACCATAGACAAAAACCTCCTCACCTTCTGTGCAGATTCCGTTGAGTGCGTCATTGAAAGCATTGTTAGCAAGTTGCGGCCTCCATTCCGGCGACATTCTGGTCACTATGTCTATCGCACTTAGCCCTACCGGTAATTCACCACACAAGGCCTTCGCAGACTTATTGGCCTTAGCCAGCTTTCCGTCACGATTAAACACCAATAAGGGACCATTAACGGAATCGAATATGGAATCCAGCTTATGAAAATTGGCCCGCAGTTCCAGTTCAACCGCAGAGAGCTTTTCATTCTCACGAACGAAGGATTGCATCAAATTTTCGACTGAGGCCGTTAGTACATTAAACTCTCGAACGCTGGATCGCTGCGATAAATTTAACGAAACGGATTTGTCATTAACCCAATTGTTGGCTGCCATAGAAACAGATCTCAAGCGGCCGATCGCTTTCAGCGTGGTAAGCCTGAGAATCACGAGGGCTGCAAGCACATAGATCAGGCCTAACAGACACGTCAGTAACTGAACTCGTATCGTTGCATTTACGAGGTCTTTGAGCGCGACGGAATAAACGACCTTATGGCTCTGGCTACGAGCGAGAGACTCCGCGTAATGCAGCGTGGAGTTTAGCCGGCTTCCTATATGCGAAGCCTCGGACATGCCTCCCTCAGCGCTAGTCTCCCAGAACTGCGTGTGCACCTCATTGGGGCTATTGAAACTGCTCTTGGGCGATACCCCCTCCCGCTCAGTAGGCTGATAGACAAGAGAAATCGAACGGTTCGGTGAGACCGGAAAGTCGCTGAGCACGGTGAATCTTGTTAGATCCAAAAGCGCTCTGGTTTCAACTAATAGATTGGGGTCCTTCAAGCGTAGTACCGCCAGTGACTCTCCAAGAAACGCGATGGAATGACCTTCGCTATCAGATCCGTAGGTATCAAACTCGAAACCATCCAGCTTTTTTTCCCACTGATCCAACTGTCCAAACTGCACCAGAATCTTCCCTTGCGTATCCTGAACCTGAACTGCGGCGATTTCCGGTCTGTCTGGAATAATGATGTCCGCCATACTATGAAAAAGATCCCGGCCACCTTCGGCGTATTGCCCCTGAAGGAATTCAGCAAAATGAAATGATTGATCGATATCCCTTTGGATTGAACCGTTGGCTCGACTAACCGTGTCTACCATCTCGCTTCTGAGATATTTCTCAAGCTCGTTATCCGCAACGATCACCGAATATTGAAGCCAGATAAAAACGGGAATGACAATCAGGCTGATTAGGTACATGTTAAAAATTATCGTAGCCGGCCACTCTCGTTCACTATTTTCACGATGATTAAACAGATCAAGTTTGCTCGATATACTCGGGGATAAGCACAGCAATTGAACCAGCAAAGCCGAACAGACCGCACTACCCAGGTACCGAAAAAGGTCCAATAAATAGGCTGTAAGACTGGCTTCTATCAGCGGAATGAAGAGCACCGCATACACCGGCGTGCCAATCAGCAACCAATAGAGCACGGCGCTATCGAACGCGCGCACGGGTCGTTCGTTGTGCCTGAGTGACCCGACAAATAAGCCTTCGCCCACAAGTACAAGCACATGGGGAACACCGATAAAATCGATATTGTGTGGCCCTAAAACGAGCAGTAGACCCAGCGTCAACGCGGTGACAGCACCGCTTATCGGGCCCAGGAAGAGCGCGGCGAGAATGACAAAGAAGTCCCAGAAATGGATAGACACGCCGTAGAGCGGATTCTGTCGGCCTAGATCGAGGCCAAATGCGAGGAAAGCAAGCCCTATCGCAACGCCTATCTTAAGAAAAAAAAGAACTGCTCCACCCTCAAACTCTCGCCCAAGGCGCAAGTTGTAAGCCCAAAAATAACCCGTTTTTAAGACCATATTCTTACGCCCTCTAATGCGGATTCAGATTGTGCATAGCTCTATCTAACATTAGACAACTTATCTCGCATGGATTCATATATGTCATTGAAGCTTTCATGATTCGCCTCAAACAACTGCAAAATATGTGGCGAAAAGTGGACAGGCTTAGTGTGGTCATCCCCACTGAGTACGATCTCACAGACGGTTCTATGGTCTAAGGCTGCTTTGTAGGGCCTGTCTGAACGAAGCGCGTCATAAACATCAGCTAGTGAGGTGATCATTGCTTCCATAGGAATTTTGTTTCCAGCAAGACCATTGGGGTAACCCGAACCATCCCATCTCTCGTGATGGTTGAGTGAGATGTTTGCCGCCATTTTGAGAACGGGGCTGGTTGCACAGGAAAGGATGTTGTACCCAATGACCGGGTGTTGCCGCATAACCCGTAATTCCAGTTCGGTGAGTTTCCCAGGTTTCAGGAGTACCGAATCAGGCGTGCCTATTTTGCCGACGTCGTGCAGTGGGGCAGCCAGTCGTATCATCTCAGTGTCTCGCTCTGTCCACCCTAACAAACGAGCCATGAAGGCTGCGTACTCACCGATCCGAAAGATATGCTGGCCGGTTTCAGGGTCTTTATGCTCAGAAGCAGTTGCCAGACAATAGGTTAACTCCGCATACGCCGTATCAAGGTTGCCCAGAAGGCTTTGAATTTCCTTTCTGTCAGATACTGCTTTTCTCTGCATATTTTTCTTTAGGACAACCTCATGTCCATGGCGGGTTAATTTAATCTGCGCCTTGCGGACTGACTTGAGAAGCTCGGACTGCTTCAAGGGTTTCGACAAAAACTCACAAGCCCCACTTCGCAAAGCAGTAACAGCCTCTTCTGTTCCACCGTGTCCGGTAATTACGATAAATTCGATGAGTCTGTCACCGTATTTTGTAAGCGCCCGAGCCGCTTCAATCAGCTGAAAGCCATTTTGACCTGGCATGCGCAAATCGGTAACAACCAAATTGATATCTCCATCGTTCTGCAATCTTTTGAGAGCCTCCTCGCAACTGCAGCAATGTGTACATTGATAATCATGCAGCGATAGATACTCCGACATTTCAATTCCAATAAGCGGTTCGTCATCAACAACAAGTATTTTCATTACGCACCTCAACCTTTATCAGTAGGACTAAAACAGCCCTTCGCTCTAGCCATGATTGTGCTCACTCTTGGGACGATCAACGTAATGAAGACCGAAGCCATGATTCAACTCGTGCGCCATTTGTTGGGGGCAAACCACACCGGGAGACACATAGATGTCGTAGCCATTGACTATGCATGCCGCCACAAATCGCCCCTCACGACCAGATCCACACGCCACTCGCAGGGCCTGCTCATCAACGAGATGCACCGCAAACTCTTTGGTCATTTGATTGTGCGTAAAGTCGTAGGTGCCACTTTCTTCGCACATCGTTGAGACACCCTTATCACCTAGCCAGATTGGGTAGCTAATCGTGCAACCTGAGAGCAACAAGAACGCTACTGATAGCACTGAAATGTTCGCTAACGCCTTAATCATCTTCAAGACTCCTTGGGTTGAGTAATGACTCGAGTTAAGCGTATAACTGCGAAATGCCCCTTCTTTGCTCGAAATATGTCGAAATATGTAAATCAGGGTTTGTGAACGATGACCCACTGCTGTCGGCCACCGCTAGCAAGCGAAATGGCGGGAATAGTGAAGTTATTGATCGGATTTATAGAAAGGTTTTGGGGAGATAAAGAGCTCTGGAGTGCTGCTTGAGTCGCCGAGCTACTAGTATTGGTAACAGGAACGAAAAAGGGCACCCAATTGGGTGCCCTTTTTTGTTAGATGGCGGAGAGCGAGGGATTCGAACCCTCGATAGGGTATAAGCCTATACACCCTTAGCAGGGGTGCGCCTTCAGCCACTCGGCCAGCTCTCCGGGGTACGTTTTGAAAACGTTTTACTCTGCGCCAAACGAGGTCTGGCACAGGCGCGGCATAATACCACAATCAGATGAAAATCAAAGCCATACGAGACTCTGAAGAGGGATTATTCGTCCTTCGGACCGGGCTGCTTGTCGCCGCCCTGAATACGTTCGTAGATTTCTTCTCGGTGGACGGCAACGTCTCTGGGTGCGTTGACCCCAATTCGCACCTGGTTCCCTTTAACACCCAGAACGGTCACTGTAATTTCATCGCCTACCATCAGCGATTCGCCTACTCTGCGGGTGAGTATAAGCATATTGATCTCCCATCTCTCGACTGCCTCGGGCTCTATTTGGCCTCTAATGGCAGCTCGCAATCCCGACGCGGTTCGGGTCCATGCGCTTTCTCGAGTCTCTTTAGTTTAGCTACTGTTTCAGGTTTCGCCAGCTTACAAAACAGAGCTCTGCCTGCAATTCTGGCCCACTTGCTGATGATTAGGCAGCGTTTTCGTCCTTAGGTTCCCCTTCCAGCTCAAAAGAAGAGTGCAATGACCGCACCGCGAGCTCCAGGAATTTCTCTTCGATGATCACTGATATCTTGATTTCAGAGGTCGTGATCATTTGGATATTAATGCCAACTTCAGCGAGCGCAGCAAACATTTGACTGGCGACACCCGCGTGAGAGCGCATGCCCACGCCCACCACAGACACTTTCGCGATCTTATTGTCTGAGCGCACTTCCTGTGCCTTGATTTCCTCAGCGACCTTATTCAGCACCTCTTGAGCCCTTGGCAAGTCGATTCTGCCCACGGTGAACGTGAAGTCGGTGGTGTTGTCATCGGCCACGTTTTGCACAATCACGTCAACTTCAATATTGGCTTCGCCAATGGGGCCAAGAATATGATGCGCAACTCCGGGCATGTCTGGCACACCCAAAATGGTCAGTTTAGCCTCGTCGCGGTTGAACGCTATTCCAGCGATGGTTGGCGTTTCCATTTCTGTGTCATCCTCAAGTGTAATCAGGGTGCCAGGGCCTTCCTGAAAGCTGTGTAGCACTCTCAGGGGCACGTTGTACTTGCCAGCGAACTCGACAGCGCGAATTTGCAGCACTTTGGAGCCCATGCTGGCCATTTCCAACATTTCTTCGAAGGTAATTTTGTCCAGGCGGCGGGCGCCATCCACCACACGAGGGTCTGTCGTATAAACGCCGTCCACATCGGTGTAGATCTGGCACTCATCGGCTTTGAGCGCAGCGGCCAGAGCGACAGCGGTAGTATCTGAGCCGCCACGACCCAGTGTCGTGATATTGCCGTTGTCATCCACGCCCTGAAAGCCTGCGACGACAATTACATATCCCTGATCGAGATCAGCGTGCAGACGGGCGTCGTCAATTTCTTTAATACGCGCCTTAGTGTGGGCATCATCAGTCAAAATACGTACCTGACTGCCGTTGTAGCTTTTGGCCTTTACACCGCGTTTATCCAAGGCCATGGACAATAGCGCTGTGGTCACTTGCTCGCCGGTCGAGACCAGCACATCCATTTCCCGGGGTAGAGGTCGCTCTTGCACATCGTGGGCAAGACCAATCAAGCGGTTGGTCTCACCACTCATGGCAGAGACCACTACCACAATGGAATGACCATCTGCGCGGAACCCAGCCACTTTGTCAGCGACTTGTTCTATGCGTTCGATACTCCCCACAGAAGTACCGCCAAATTTTTGTACGATCAAGCTCATATCTGCTCGTAACCCGCTGCTGTCAGGCGACAGCCCGTTTCAGGCTTGGATAAAAAAGGGGCGCTATTAAACACCAGAATCGGCATTATTTAAACCGCAGAACCCGGTAGGATTCCGCAGTTGGCGCAAGACTCACGCCTCGCTTCAGGAGACCTCGGACTGCACCCATTCCGGCACAGCCTTCAACACCTCGGGTAGCGCAGCCACATCGGTGCCACCGCCCTGGGCCATATCGGGCCTACCGCCGCCCTTGCCACCCAAACGCGTTGCAAATTCACGCATCAGGTCGCCGGCTTTGACCTTGTCGGTCAAATCCTTGGTGACGCCTGCGGTCAACGCTACTTTGTCGTCGGTGACGGCAGACAGAAGAATCACACCTGACCCCAGTTTATTCTTCACTTGATCGAGCACATCACGCAATGATTTGGCATCGGCTCCTTCTACATTGGCTGCCAGCACCTTGATGCCAGCCACTTCAACCGCCTCAGCAGTCAGGTCGGTACCTGCGCCGGTAGCCAGTTTTTGCTTTAACCGTGCGATCTCTTTTTCCAGTTCACGGTTCTCCGAACGAAGGCTCGAAACCTTGTCGGCCACATTGTCGCTGTTCCCTTTAACCACATCGCATACCGCAGCAAGATGCTGCTCGGCCAGGTCTATTTGCGCCAGCGCTCCTGCGCCAGTAACACCTTCAATACGGCGCACACCTGCCGCTACACCCGACTCGGAAGTGATTCGCATCAGGCCTATATCGCCCGTGCGGGTCACGTGGGTGCCTCCGCACAATTCCACTGAAAAGTCAGCGTCACCCATGGCAAGTACCCGCACTTCATCGCCATACTTTTCGCCAAACAGGGCCATTGCGCCTGCCTCGACCGCGTCGTCCATCGACATTAATCGCGTAGTGACCTCGGTATTGGCGCGCACCTGGTCATTGACCATATTTTCAATCTGCTTAAGTTCTTCCGGGGTGACCGCTTCGAAGTGAGAGAAGTCAAAACGCAAACGCTCGGAATCGACTAGCGAGCCTTTCTGCTGCACGTGATCCCCCAGGACTGAGCGTAATGCGGCATGCAACAGGTGAGTCGCCGAGTGATTGAGTCGAGTACGCTGGCGCAGGGAATCTTCAACACGGGCGCTCACCTGATCGCCTTTGCGAACAGTGCCAGAGAGAACTTTGACATGATGCAGGTGCTGATCGGATGCTTTGGTGGTGTTGGTGACCTCCAGCTTTAAACCGTCTGAGGTGATATAGCCGGTGTCGCCAACCTGGCCGCCAGACTCGCCGTAATACGGCGTACTGGAGAGCACGACAATTCCGCTTTCGTCGGCGCCCAGGACATCAACCGCTTCACCGTCTTTAAGCAATGCAGTCACCTGGCCTTCACCCTGGCTATTTTCATAGCCGGTGAACTCGGTACTGCCATCCAGTTTCAGTACGTCGTTGTAATCAACTTTGAAGCTACCGCCTTCCTGAGAACGGGTGCGCTGCTGGGCCATGGCTACGTCATAACCATCAATATCCAGACGCAACTCACGCTCTCTGGCGATGTCATTGGTCAGGTCAACCGGAAAGCCATAAGTGTCATAGAGTTTGAAAACCACATCACCCGGAATCTCATCGCCCTCAAGACCCGCAAGGGCCTCTTCGAGAATTTGCATACCGTTATCCAGGGTTTTGGCAAATTGCTCTTCTTCGGTCAGCAGTGCCTTCTCGATCTGGGGCTGTAATTTGATCAGTTCCGGATAAGCGCCCCCCATCTCCTCGGCCAGCGTAGCAACGAGCTTGTAAAAGAATGCTTGAGTAGCGCCCAGCTTGTTGCCGTGGCGGACGGCTCGACGAATAATGCGGCGCAGCACGTATCCCCTGCCCTCATTGCCGGGCAGCACGCCGTCGGCGATCAAAAAGGCACACGAGCGAATATGGTCGGCGATAACGCGTAGCGACTTATGCTCGAGGTCTTTCACATCCAAAATCGAGGCCGCTGACTTGATCAAAGCCTGGAACAAGTCTATTTCGTAATTGCTATGCACGTTTTGCATAACCGCCGCGATGCGTTCGAGTCCCATCCCTGTGTCAACCGAAGGCGCGGGTAATGGGTTCATCTCACCTGAGGAATCGCGATTGAACTGCATGAACACCAGATTCCAGATTTCGATGTAACGATCCATATCCTCATCGGGGCTGCCGGGAGGACCGCCGGGGACATCGGGACCATGATCGTAAAAAATTTCAGAACAGGGGCCACACGGTCCGGTATCACCCATCTGCCAAAAATTGTCCTCGTCCAGGCGAGTGATGCGCTCTCTCGGGAAGCCTATCTCGTTAACCCACAGCTCCTCAGCCTCGTCATCCGAAACATGGCAGGTCACCCAAAGGCGCTCGGGGGGAAGTCCCAAGGTTCCCGTAAGGAAGTTCCAGGCAAACTCGATCGCGTCTTTTTTGAAGTAGTCACCGAAGCTGAAATTGCCCAGCATTTCAAAAAAAGTATGGTGTCGGGCGGTGTAGCCCACGTTCTCAAGGTCGTTATGCTTACCGCCGGCACGCACACAGCGCTGGCTAGAGGTGGCGCGAACATAGGACCGAGGGTCGTTACCTAAAAAAGTGTCCTTGAACTGATTCATACCCGCGTTGGTGAACAGCAGGGTCGGGTCATTGCCCGGCACTAATGAGCTGGAAGCCACACGCTGATGCTCGTGGTTCTCAAAGTATTCCAGGAACGCTTCGCGTATCTCTACGGTCTTCATAGTCGGTCTCGTTGTTGTAGGGGTGGACGAGCCTCAGCCCGTCATATGCCCTTCGGCAAACCCGGTGCCGGCGATAATGTGGAGGTGGAGATGAAACACTGTTTGCCCCGCTCCTTCGCCGTTATTGATGATCAAGCGAAAGGCGTCCTGCACCCCTAGCTGTTTGGCAACCTTTCCTGCTGCGAGCAGCAAATGTCCCAGTAAATCCTGATCGTAAGCCTCGGCATCGACCAGACGGGGTATTCCTTTTTTCGGAATAATCAAAACGTGCACCGGGGCCTGGGGAGCAATGTCATTGATGGCAATGCAATGATCATCTTCATAGAGAAATTCGGCGGGGATCTCGCCCGCGACGATTTTACCAAAAATCGTATCAGACACCGGCTTAACCCAACTTCTCGTCGGCGGTTAGCTGGCGTGCTTCAGTCTCCAGCATGACTGGAATGCCATCACGAACCGGATACGCCAGCCCAGAGGCCTTGCAAATCAGCTCGTCTTTGTCCTGATCGTATTCCAATGGGGCTTTGCTCACTGGACAAACCAGGATGCTGAGTAATTTCTTGTCGATCATCGCTTTCTCGCGGGATAAAAACGGAGCCGCATTATACGGGCTTTTATAGCCGTTGGCATAGACGTCAGTCGCGCTCTATTGCGCGGTTGTCTCCGGAGATTTCGCCGGCGCTGCCACTGGCATGGGTGGCACCAACAATTGCGGATCTACCCGCTCGCTGCGCCAACTCATTCGCCAGTCCAAATGCGGGCCGGTCGCTCTTCCCGTGGCACCAACCTCGCCAATCAGATCGCCCGAGCGAATCTCTTGACCGACTTCCACATGCAACTTGCTCATATGCAAAAATGAAGACGATAAACCATAGCCATGGTCCAAAATCACCGTACCGCCCGAATAGAAT
>JBDWQQ010000078.1:0-24289 GCA_039986455.1 Halioglobus sp. | reverse complement strand
ATCACCGCCAATTCAGACACGGTCAGCGCGCCGGCTCGGCAAATCACCACATCTGCCCAGGCATAGGCTTCGGCCATATTCTCAATGAACGGCACTACCCGAACAGTTTCGCTAATCAAATCACCATATTGTTGAGCCACGCCGTTCGCGTGGGCATCACCTGCCTGGTGCCAAATTTCTACCGGATCGACATGACGACCACGCAGCAGGCGGCGCACCACACCGGGTAACAGGTCATTAATTGGCTTGGCGCCCAGGCTACCGCCGAGTATCAGCAACCGCAGAGGGCGCTCGCCGTCATAGCTAAAGTCAGCGAACTCAGCGGCGGCAATCAGCTCCCCTCGGACAGGGTTACCCAAAACCTCAAACTCAACATCGCCACGAAAAGCACCGGGAAAACCGGCTATCACCGACTTTGCCAGAGGAGCGAGCAGCCGGTTCGTGGTGCCGGCGACCGCATTTTGCTCATGTATCAGCAGAGGCCGGCGCAACAACCACGCAGCAACACCCGCCGGACCCGCCACGTAACCACCCATACCGACCACGCAGCTAGGCCAACACCGCAGCACCAGCCAGAGCGCCTGCAATGAAGCCAGGGCCAACATGATAAGGCCCATCAAACGGTCCACTAATCCTTTGCCGCGCACGCCACGTACCGACAAATAATGGATGGGAAAGCCGGCCGCGGGAACGACACGATGCTCCAAACCACGTCGTGTGCCCACCCATTCAACCTGGTAACCGCGTTCACGCAATTGGATAGCAACGGCCAGAGCCGGATACACATGACCGCCGGTGCCGCCGGCCATCACCAGCACTTTGCCTTTCGCATGCCTGGTCATGACAGCGCTCCGGGAGTGCGTATGTGACGATCTACACGCAACACCAGCGCCAACATAGCGCAGCAAATAATAAGACTGGTTCCGCCATAACTGACGAAGGGCAGCGTCAAACCCTTGGTCGGAAGGAGACCGGAGCTGACGCCCATATTGACGAAAGCCTGACCCGAGAAAACGATCGTTATGCCGTAGCAGAGATAAGCGCCAAAAGGATAATCCGCCAACTGCGCTGCTCTGCCCACCCAAAGCACGCGCCCAATCAGAGCGGCGTACAATAAAATGACGAGCAAGGCACCGACAAAGCCGGTTTCTTCAGCCCAAATAGAGAACACAAAATCGGTGTGCGCTTCTGGCAGGTAAAACAATTTCTGTACGCTGTTACCCAAACCGACGCCGAACCATTCCCCCCTACCGAAAGCGATCAGGGACTGGGTCAACTGGAAGCCTGTGTCATAGGGATCCGCCCAGGGATCGGTGTAGGCCGTCAGGCGTTTGACCCGGTAGGGTTCGCTGACCACCAACACCAACAATGCGCCAAGCGCTCCTGCCAGCACCAACAAAAAGTGACCTAACTTCACACCCGCCAAAAACAACATGCCGAAGGCGCTACCGGCCACAATCACTGTCGCGCCAAAATCGGGCTCCACCATCAACAGCAGCGTTGCCGCGAAAAGTACAGCCATGGGCTTGAGAAACCCCTGCCACTCATGACGCACTTCGTGTTCGCGTCGCACCATGTAGCCGGCTAGATAAACAATCATCGCCAACTTGGCAAATTCAGAGGGCTGCAGGGTAAAAGGCCCTAAAGGCAGCCAGCGCTGACTACCATTCACTTCCTTACCAATCCCCGGAATTAACACCAGAATCAATAAGCCAAGCGCCGCAAACAACCAAACCCACCCGGTGTCTTCCCAAAACTCGAGCGGCACGCGATAAACCACAAAGGCAGCAATCCCTGCGGCAGCCATGTAAATGAGATGACGCTTAGTGTGAAAGGTCGTGCTCTCGTAGTTGATTTGCGCGTATTCAATCGACGCTGAACTGATGGCGATCAAACCTACCAGTATGAGCGAAAGGCCAAGCACAATAATGCCCAGGTCTGGCATCACGGTGGCAGGAGTGGGTAAGGCGCGACTCATGCGCGGCCTCCGAGTTGACCCACAGCGGCGACAAAGGCTTCGCCCCTGGCGACGTAACCTGTGTACATATCGAAACTGGCGCAAGCGGGAGACAGCAAAACGGTTTCGTCATTACTGGCTATAGCAGCCGCGCTGGCAACCGCAGATTGCATGCTGTCAGCTCGCGTCACTTCAACCAGATCAGCGAGCGCGGCCTCAATCTCAGGCGCGTCCTCACCAATCAGAACCAGATGTTTGCAATGCTTTTGAACGGCTGCACGCAGCTCTCTGAAGTCAGCGCCCTTGCCCTGACCGCCTGCGATCAAAATGATATCTTGCTCACCACCAAGACCAGCTAGTGCAGCATTGGTTGCGCCCACATTCGTGCCTTTGGAATCATCTACAAAACTCACACCCTCTATAACCGCCACTCGCTCGCAGCGGTGAGGCAGCCCAGAGAAGTGGCGTAGGGCGTCTAGCATGGGCGGTGACGAAAGGCCCGCGGCGTGACCAATGGCCAAGGCAGCCAATGCATTAGCCATGTTATGACGACCAGCCATGGCAAGCTCAGATACCGGCATCAATAACTCGAATCCGTGACTCAAATACTCGACGTCGCCCTCTTTTCGCAGACCATATCCATTCAGCGCAGGTTCACCTAACCGCCAACTCACGACTGGTATGCCGTCTTCTAGCAAAGGAACCGTTAACGGATCATCACTATGGGCCACGGCCTTAGAGCAGCCCATAAAGATTCGATGTTTGGCTTGATGGTAACGGGGCATATTGCCGTGACGATCCAGATGATCGGCGCTCACATTGAGCACCGTCGCCACCGCCAGGCCGAGTTTACCGGCCCGCTCCAATTGAAAACTGGATAGCTCGAGTACATAGAGCTCGCTTTGTTCATCAAGCAAGTCCAGCGCTGGGGTACCGAGGTTTCCGCCCACTCTGACATTGACTTCAGCGCGGCGCGCCATGTCGCCAACCAGTTCTGTCACTGTCGACTTTGCATTAGAGCCGGTGATACCAATGATCGGCGCTTTCGCTTCACGCACGAACAGGTCGATATCCCCCACCACTTGCACGCCAGCTTCAGAAGCGTTTGCCACCAGCGGCTCATCGATAGCAACACCGGGACTCACAATAAGTTCAGACGCTGAATTAATCAGCTCCACAGGATAGTCACCGGCATAAACCGTAATGTCAGGCATCTCTTTGCGAAACTGTTCCAAGCCAGGAGGCTGGTGACGAGTATCAACCACAGAGAAACTCACGCCCTTACGATGCAGGTGACGCGCGCAGGACATACCGGTAACGCCGAGACCGACGATTACTCGATATTCACTGCTTGCGATCAAATCCTGTGCCACTGCCTGTATCACTCCCCCAGCCTTAACGCAGCTTCAACGTTGCCAGCCCGAATAGGACCAGCATCACGGTAATAATCCAAAAACGTACGATGACCCGAGGCTCGGGCCAGCCTTTCAATTCGTAGTGGTGGTGAATCGGAGCCATCCGAAAAATACGTTTGCCGGTCAGCTTGAATGACGCCACCTGCAGAATCACCGAAACGGTCTCCAGCACGAAAATGCCGCCCATAATGAAAAAGACAATTTCATGCCGGGTAATCACTGCCACCGTGCCCAGCGCGGCCCCCAATGCCAATGCACCTACATCGCCCATAAAAACCTGAGCGGGATAAGTATTGAACCAGAGAAAACCCAGTCCGGCTCCGGCGATTGCGCCGCAGAACACCGCCAGTTCGCCACTCCCTGCCACGTAGGGAATTTGGAGGTAGGTCGCAAAATCCACGTGACCCGTGAGATAAGCAATGATCCCCAGTGCGCCACCGACCATGACCGTCGGCAATATCGCCAGCCCGTCCAAACCGTCAGTAAGGTTGACTGCGTTACTGGAACCAACAATCACAAAATAGGTTAATACAACGAACAGAGGGCCCATGCTCCAGGAAAAGTCTTTCAGGAATGGAACATATAGCTCTGTGGTATCAAACGCCGTATACAGATATATCGCCGCGGCAAGACCAGCCACTGATTGCCAGAGATATTTCCAACGTGCTGGCAGACCGCGAGAATCTTTTTCCACAACCTTGCGATAATCATCCACCCAGCCGACAGCACCGAATACGCCGGTGACAAGCAGGACTACCCAGACGTAGGGATTGCTTAAATCTGCCCACAATACGGTAGCCACTGCAATTGCGACGAGTATCAGGGCTCCACCCATGGTAGGGGTGCCGGCCTTGCTAAGGTGACTTTGCGGTCCATCGTCTCGCACCGCTTGACCGACCTGGTGGTAGCTCAGCTTGCGAATCATGGCAGGGCCGACCAGCAGGGAAATAGCCAGGGCGGTACCTGCCGCAAGAATCCCGCGTAAAGTCAGGTACTGGAAAACGGTAAATGCGCCTTCGTATTGCGCTAAATATTCAGCCAGGAATAACAACACGGTTAGATCTCCTTCCCGGCTTGAGTGGGAACCAAAGCACGCAATACTCGCTCCATGCGCGCACCCCTAGAACCTTTGATCAACACGGTGTCACCATCGGAAAAGGTGGCAGGCGCCTGGGCAACCGCCTCGCTACAATCGGCGAACCAACGACCATTATCACCAAACGCTTGCACGGCAACTTTCAGTTCGTCACCCACGCCCCAAAATTGGGTGACACCAGCCTCGCGGGCGTAAACGCCCAACTGTCGGTGCAGCTCCACGCTATCTTCTCCCAACTCACGCATGGCACCCATTATCAAAGTGCTCCTACCTTCGCTGGCAACCAGCGTATCGATGGCAGCTCGAGCAGACCCGGGGTTTGCGTTGTAGCAATCATCGATGACAAACGCTCCTGACTCTGCACGTTGCACAGAGAGCCGCCCCGCCACCGGCGTAACCGACTCTAGTCCGCAACGAATTTCTTCCAGCGTTAGCTCACAGGCCAGGCCCACGGCAATTGCCGCCAAACCATTGGCCACGTTATGTTCGCCAGGCAATTGCAGCTCGATTTTTATATCTCCCTTCGGGGTGACAGCGATAAAAGAAGTACCCGCTATACCGCGTGATTCAACCTGCTTCGCAACGACAGCTGCATCGCCCTTCAATGAAAAGTCCACTACTGCGGCACTTCCGGCTCGCGCTCTCCAGTCAGAAGCCCAGGGCTGATCTGCATTGATAATGGCAACATCACCGTCACCAAGCGCGTCAAAAATTTCGCCCTTGGTTTGCGCGACCATCTCTAAACTACCGAAGCTTTCAATGTGTGCCGGCATCGCATTAAGCAGCACTGCAATTGATGGACGACCCAATTCACACAGCCAGCTAATGTCACCCTGGCGCGCTGCCCCCATCTCGACCACGGCAAATTCATGGTCCGCCTGCAGACGAAGCAGCGTGAGAGGAACACCCACCTCGTTATTAAAATTGCCATCAGTAGCCAGAGTATTGCCGCGCTGAGACAGCACGCCGTTTATCAAATTTTTGGCCGTCGTTTTGCCAGAGCTACCGGTAATCGCCACCAGCGGCCCACTGTAAAGATCGCGATTGAAAGCACCCAAACGCCCCAGGGCAATCTGTGTATCACTCACCCGAAGTTGCGGTAGCCCGCAATCCATGTCGCGGCTAACCAAAGCCGCCACTGCGCCCTTATCTGCAATGGCGTCTACGTAATCGTTACCGTCAAAGCTCTCGCCCACCAGCGCAACAAACAGACCATCCTCCGCAGGCAATCGGCTATCAGTGAATACTCGACTAAAGGTCGCATCTTCCCCTGAAAGCCTTCCTGATAACGGCGCTTGCAGTTCACTTAGGCAAAGAGGGCGCATCATGTCGCTGCCCTCGCTGTTAACGCCGCCAGTGCCTGCTCTTCGTCACTGAAGTGCAGGTAGTCGCCTTCCACAATCTGGTAATCCTCATGCCCCTTGCCGGCGATGACCACACAGTCACCGGGCGCCGCCTGCGCTACCGCTGTTGCGATAGCTCTGGCGCGATCAACTTCTAGCGCGTAATCACCACTGCATCCTGTTTCAATGTCTGCAAGAATCTCGAGCGGGTCTTCGCCGCGCGGGTTGTCGCTGGTCACCAGAACTTTATCGGCGATAGAACAGGCGACCCGCCCCATGACCTGGCGCTTTTCACGATCCCTGTCACCGCCGCAGCCGAATAACGCCATGAGAGACCCTTCGACATGAGGCTTCAATGCATTCAACACTTGCTCAAGCGCGTCCGGCGTATGTGCGTAGTCAATAATCACCTGAATGCCCAAATCGTTGGGCAGTGACTGCATACGCCCTGGCACCGATTGCAGTCGCGACACCGTATCGAGGACACCCTCAAGCGACTCGCCGGCCAAGGTCGCTGCGCTGACCGCTGCAGCAAGATTTGCCAGATTGAAATCCCCAGGGAGAGGGCTGATAAAATTTCCGGTACCCCAGGGCGTACGTAACACCCCAGTGACCTGACCTGCGCTAAAGTCGGCGCGCTCTACAAACACGTCCGCACTGGGATCGGATATCGAATAGGTGATGACGCGGACATCGGAATCAACAACATCGCGAATGCGAACACTGAACTCATCATCCAGATTCACCAGAGCGTGCTTTAAACCTTCGGTAACAAAGAGGCTTAGCTTGGCACGACCATAGGCATCCATGCTGCCGTGGTAGTCCAGATGATCGTGAGACAAGTTGGTGAAGACGGCGGTCTCGAAGCAAACCCCATTGACCCTGCCCTGAACCATCGCATGGGAAGACACTTCCATGCTCACCGCATGAACTCCCTGCTCATGCCAGGACGACAACTGCTGCTGCAAAGACACCGCATCCGGCGTCGTATTGCCTCCCTGCGCAACCCCCTCATCGAGGCTTGCGCCCAGCGTACCTATCACGCCACAGGATCTGCCTTGCATCCGCAGTAATTGCGCCACCAGACGACTGGTTGTCGTTTTACCATTGGTACCCGTCACACCAACCATGTGCAGCCCGGCGCTGGGCGAACTGTGAAAGCGCGATGCAATAAAACCCGACTCTTGCTGCAACTCGGGCACTTCAACCAGGGGTACCGCCAGAGCTTCAACAAATCCAGCCACTGGAGGCTCAGCAACCACTGCGGCTGCACCGCTTGCCACCGCTTGCTCGATAAACTGACGGCCATCGTGAACTTCACCTGGAATAGCCAGAAACAAATCGCCCTTGGCGACCTTACGGCTATCTATCTGAACACCAGTAATCACTGTATCGGCCGCAATGCAGGTAGGCATATCCAAGACACTGGCCAGCGTTACAGAAGGCATCAGGCGGCGCCTCCTTTCGGTAATTCATTGCCTGCTATGGCTTGCGGAAACTCAGAGGGTGTAACACCCAGCAGGCGCAGAGCACCTCGAGTTACCGCTGAGAAAACCGGGGCAGCAACCGCCCCACCGCCGTAATCTTCGCCCTGAGGGTCATTAATAACGACCACGGTGACTACCCGCGGGTCGTCTACCGGCGCTAGACCGGCAAACAAAGCAACGTGTGAATCTTCAGCGTAACCTCCGGGGCCCACCTTGCGAACGGTTCCTGTCTTACCGCCCACCTTGAATCCGTCGACCCTCGCTTTGCGCGCAGTACCATGCTCTCCAGTCACCGAATGCAGGACTCCCAGTACCTGTTCAGCGACACTCTCCGAAATCACGCGCTCAGCTTCAGGGACATCGGTCGCACTGAGCGCCAACAAAGACACGGGGCGCTGCACACCACCGGTTGCAAACACGGTATAGGCACGTGCCAACTGCAGAGGCGTGGTGGTAATACCGTAACCGAACGCAAGGGAGATTTTTTCTGTGGAGTACCAGCGCGGTCTATTCGGGAGTAAGCCGCTGCTTTCACCCGGGAACCCTGTACCCATTGGTTCGCCTATCCCAAAACGCTGAAAGACTTCCCAAATAGGCTCATGCCCCAGCTCCACCGCCATTTTGGTCACACCGACCTGACTGGATTTTTCTATGACTCTTGATAACGTCACGTCACCGTAATTACGCGGATCTTTGTAGGTCTTGGGACCTACCCGAATCCAACCGGGAGCGGTGTCGATCATAGTGCCGGTGGTGTAGCGACCACTCTCCAGAGCAGCCACCAGCGTCATCGTTTTCATGGTAGAGCCGGGCTCGTAAGTGTCGGTAATCGCCCGATTACGCATATTGGCCGCCTTCATATTCTTGCGGCTGTTCGGGTTATAGACCGGATAGTTCACCATGGCGAGAATTTCGCCAGTCCGTGCATCCAGCGTCACCACGCTGCCCGACTCTGCGCCCACCGCCGTCACCGCTTTGCGCAATTCACGGTGCTGTAACTGCTGCAAGCGAAGATCAATGCTAAGGCGAATATCCTTACCCGGACTGGCGGGCTTCACCACGCCGATGTCCCTCACCATGTTTCCGCGTAAGTCTTTGATGTACCGCTTTTTGCCAGGCGCGCCTTGCAGCCATTCATCATAGGCAAGCTCAATACCGGCAATGCCTTCGTCATCAACGTTAGTAAAGCCCACCAACTGCGCAGCTACTTCTCCAGCCGGATAAAAGCGCCGATACTCGCGCTCGCCATAGACCCCAGGGAATCGCTTGCCAAGAATCTCTCTGGCCTCATGCGGCACTCGGTGACGCTGCAAGTACATAAAGCGCTTACCTTCATAGCGCTCCAACTTGCTGCTGAGCGCAGCCAGGTCCATGTCCAGCGATTGAGCCAGCTCCGGCAATCTCTCACTGCCAGCGAGGCGTCGCGGGTCCGCCCAGATTGAAACCACCGGCGTACTCACCGCCAGAGGCTCACCGCGCCTATCCGTAATCACCCCGCGGTAGGCAGGAATTTCAGCACTGCGAAGAGAACGCGCCTCACCCTGATTTTGTAAAAATGCGTAGCCGCGCTCGGTATCCAGTATCTGCAGTGATAAAACGCGTCCGATCAACAGCGCAAGCATTGAAAGCAGCAAACCCACAACAAGATATAGGCGCCACAACGCCATCTTTTTGGGTTGCGCTTTAGCCACTGTTCTCATCGGCGCACCACTTTGTACTGCGCCAGATCGGGCTCGGCCATACCCAACTCTGTTCTGGCTACCTTTTCTACTCGGTAGTGAGATGCCCAGGTACTTTCTTCCAACAGCAACCGCCCGTAGTCTTCCTGCAGGTGCCACTGTCGGGATTCCAGAACTTGAAGACGCGTATACAGCTCACGAGTTGCGTGCGTGGAATGGATCACTGCAAAGGAGGAGACCAAAACCAACAGCAGCGCAGCCATATTCATCCAGAGCAGCGCGCGTCCCTGAGCTTTGTCGGTTCCGCCCACTGACGCGGTTACCATTTTTTTGCCGGCGACGCGGGCGCTCATGCGATCTTCTCCGCCACGCGCATCACCGCACTTCGGGAACGCACGTTTTCGCCAACCTCTGCAGCGGAAGCCTTGGTCGCTTTTCCTATCAGCTTCATGCGTCGATTCAAGGCCGCATCTGTGACAGGAACACCGGCAGGCAACTGCTCACCGCGCGCCATGTCACGCATGTAGCGTTTGACCATACGGTCTTCCAGAGAGTGAAAACTGATCACCACCAGCCGACCCCCGACTTTCAGCATATCCAGGGAGGACCCAAGCAGATCTTCAAGGTCCTCAAGCTCGCGGTTGACCTTGATTCGAATCGCCTGAAAGGCCCGAGTTGCAGGGTGCTTATGTTTCTCCCAACGGGGGTTAGCTTCGCTGACAACTTTCGCCAGCTGCGCCGTCGTGGTGAGCGGCTCGACATCCCTGGCTTCTGCAATAGCACGGGCGATACGCTTGGCAAAACGCTCCTCGCCGTATTCCTTCAAAACTACCGCGATGTCATCCACATCGGCGTAAGCCAGCCACTCGGCGGCAGTTTCGCCCGATGACGTATCCATACGCATATCCAGCGGGCCTTCGTTCATAAAACTAAAGCCCCGATCTGCCTCATCCAACTGCGGGCTGGATACACCCAGGTCCAGCAGAATGCCATCAAGCGCATCAATGCCCATCGCTTCCAGCTGCTTGGGCAAGTTGGCAAAAGAACCGTGGTAGAAAGTGAAGCGGCCATCTTCGACCGAAAGCTGTGCGGCACATTCGCCGGCGACGGGATCCTTGTCGACCCCTAGCAGCGACCCGTCGTCACTCAACTGACTCAGAAGATGACGACTGTGGCCGCCTCGCCCGAACGTACCATCGACGTAGACACCACTGGGCGCCGTTACCAGAGCTTCAACCGCCTCTCGTAGTAATACTGTCTGGTGCATGTTTGCCACCTACAGCTTGAGGGAGAGAAGTTCGTCGGGCAGAACCGCGTCGGGACCTGAATCCTCCAGCGCCTGCTCCTGCTCGGCCATCCAAAGGGCCTCGGACCAGATTTCAAGCTTATTGCCCTGTCCTACCAGAACCAGCTTTTTATCCAGTTGCGCATACTCGCGCTGGGATTGGGGTAACAGCATTCGGCCGCTGCTATCCAGTTCGATATCGGTCGCATAGCCCAAAACGAGACGCTGAAACCGCTTAACTGAAGGATTGAGGGCAGGAAGCCCTTGAATATCCTTTTCGATACGCTCCCATTCGGGCAGGGGGTAGACAGCCAGGCACTTGGACTGCGTATCGATAGTCACAACAATCTGGCCATCACAACGAGACAGCAATGGCTCACGCTGGCGCGCCGGCATAGCCAGCCGCCCCTTCGCGTCCATATTAATGTGCTGTACTCCACGAAACACGCCAGATTTCCCCACTCAGCTGTCTTCGAGTTCCACAAAAAGACAGTTTTACCCACTTATATCCACTTTTCGACACTATAGGCGCCCCACAGCAGATCGTCAACATGAGCAAGAGGGAAAAAACGCTGTAAATTCAGGCCGTTACGAGGGTTTTTGAGAGAAAAACCGGAGCTCACTCTGCCCAAATAGTCCACCAAAACAGCCCCCTAACGCCAAGTGCTAAGGATTTACTTTAAGTTACAGGTTATTTTTTTATTTAGGATCGCGTCTTTAGTACGAAAAGGCATAAAAAAACCCCTCAGCCGGAAAGGCTGAGGGGTCTGATTTATTGAGTCGGTCGATAAGCCGGGTTCTGTCGTGGACGACCATTCATCTGCGACAGCTGTCGCCAGCTGCCTGAAGCGACCTACCCGAATCCACCGTGGGCCACGGCTAAAGGATTCCTATTTGGTCTTGCTCCGGGTGGGGTTTACCATCGCCGCGCCTGTTACCAGCCGCGCGGTGCGCTCTTACCGCACCATTTCACCCTTACCGCGGAGGTCTTGAAAACAAGAGCCTCCAGGGCGGTTTACTTTCTGCTGCACTTTCCGTGGGCTCACACCCCCCAGGCGTTACCTGGCACCCTGCCCTATGGAGCCCGGACTTTCCTCCCCCCAACTAATGCTGAGAAGCGATCGCCTGACCGACTCGGCGCCAAGACTACCAGCCCCAGCGGGCTGACTCAATCGTCTTTTATCGACAGCAGGTAGTTGTACAGATCCTTTTTACGCAGACCACTGCAGTCAGCGACCACGGCCGCGGCCTTCTTCGCCGGCAACTCCTGCACCAACCTTCGCAGAAGCTTGGCGTTGTAGTCATCCAACTCCAGCTTAGCCTCAGCTTTGCCCTCCACCATTAACACAATCTCGCCCTTTTGCTGATTGGCATCTTCGGTGACGAATGTATGAAGTGCTTCAAGCGAGCCACGGCGCACTGTTTCGAAGGTTTTAGTAATTTCCCTGGCGATCACGGCCTCTCTTAAAGGCCCGAAAATTTCCGCCATTGCCTCCAGGGTGTCGACGATCCGGTGAGGTGCTTCATAAAAAACCAGGGTCGCACTTTCGCTTTCCAACGCCTGAAGTTGATTAGCCCGATTGCCCGCCTTGGCAGGTAAAAAGCCCTGAAAGCGAAAACTGTCTGTTGGCAGACCACAAACGCTGAGTGCGGCAATGACTGCGCTAGGCCCGGGGATAGGTCGCACGGGATAACCTAGAGCCTGCATGTCTCGCACTAGCCGATAACCGGGGTCTGAAATCAGCGGCGTCCCTGCGTCGGAAATCAGGGCCACACTCCCTCCCTCGGCAAGTACCTCTTCAATCTGCTGCTGAGACCGGTGATCGCTGTGATCATGGTAGGCCATGAGACGGTTATCGATGCCAAAGTGTTGCAATAGTCGCCGACTATGGCGAGTGTCTTCCGCAGCAATGAGATCAACCTCAGTCAAGACCTCAACAGCGCGAACGGTCATGTCACCCAGGTTGCCGATGGGAGTGGCCACAATATACAGCCCTGTCTCCACGTTTTCCCCTTATACTATGTCCCACACCATTGACGGTGGACGATAATTCATTGAGCGACGCAGCATAGCATGACAGAAAAACAATCCTATTTTATCCGCCCAATCTACCTGGTTCTGGTAACGCTTTTGCTGCAGGCCTGTGGGTCCGCGCCCACGCAGAAAAAAGATACGGGCTCTACCAGCACAGCCACAACGCAGCAGCCTCAACAGGGCGAGACTAATGTGCGGCTACCTCCGTCTCAGTTCAACCAACAATTCGCCGCAGCTGACACCGCGTTAAGACAGCTCGACTGGATGACTGCGTCAACGTTAATGACCGAACTTGAGCAGGAGGCGCTTACCAGCGATGACCGCGACTACCGAGAATACCTGTTAGCGAGAATCGATCACGTGCGAGGCGACTCCGCACAGGCAAGCGCACGACTGAGGACATTGGATCGCCCCAACGTCGCTCCAGGCATAGCGTATCGGTCCTATAATTTTCAAAGACACCTACTCGACCTGCAGCGACTCTACCTGGACAGCGCTAAACTCGGTTCGCGTATTATGGCGATTGCACCCACCGCTGACCGCCCCGGACTAAAGCGCAGTATCTGGCGAGACCTGCAGCGCAGCTCCACACAAGACATTGAGCAGGCCGCGGCTGTGGCCACCGACCCCACTTGGTCAGGCTGGCTGGAACTGGCACGGATAGCCGATCAAAACCCCACTACGCTCAGCGTCGCTCTATCGCGCTGGCAGGCGGGTCACCCTGGGCACCCGGCGGCCTCTCCTTTGCCTGGTGGCCTGGAGTATCTGGTCAGCCCTGCACCCGCGACTCAGCAAGTTGCCCTCGTGCTTCCTCTGAGCGGCCGACTTGCACCCGCCGGCAAGGCTATCCGGGATGGCTATTTAGCCAACTATTTCTCAGCGCGCAACAAAGGTGACGCGCCGACAGAGGTCAACGTCATTGACTCAGATTTATATGACACAGCCACTGAAGCCTACACAGCGGCAGTCCAACAGGGCGCACAGCTGGTTGTGGGCCCTCTGAGTAAAGCATCCGTCGCAGAGTTGGCTCAGCAAGCCAACCGAAGCGTGCCGACCATCGCACTGAACCGTATTGATCAGCCAGTCGCTGCCGGCACAACCGCGCTTGTGCAGCTGTCGTTGGCCCCAGAGGATGAAGCCAGGCAATTGGCACACCTTGCCTTTGGAGAAGGTGGCCGCCGAGCACTCATCCTGCGGCCGGCAGGTCGCTGGGGAGACGAAATGCAATCGGCACTGACCAAACAATGGAAAGCCCTGGGCGGCAGCATCACTCAGGTCATCGGCTACACCGGCAAGGACGACTATTCTGCGAGTGTGAAAACAGGCCTGGGTATCGAGGCCAGTGAACAGCGCCGCCGGAAAGTGCGTGACATGTTGGCCACGAATATCGAATTTACGCCCAGACGACGCGAAGATCTTGACGCTATCTTCATGCTGAGCCGCAACCCTGAGGAAGCACGCGCCATCAAACCACTGTTGGCGTTTCACTATGCAGGCGCGCTGCCGGTTTACGCCAGCTCCAGCGCCTATGGCGCCCGCCATGACACTCGCAACAAAGACCTCGACGGTACCACGATTGTCGAACTGCCCTGGCTGCTGGGTTCAAACCCTCAACTCAAGCAATCATTGGCGTCGGCAAACAGTGACTACTACACGCGGCTGAATGCGCTGGGTTCTGACGCCTATTTGCTACAGTCACGATTAGTGCAATTGCAGGCGGGCCCTGAGGCAATAATCGCAGGCGACACAGGCTTGCTCACCATGAACCCGCAGTTACAAATGGAGCGGGAGCTACCGCCGGCCAGATTTGATGGCGACCGCCTAAGGCCTCTGTAGTTACACTTTCCCTCTAAGCAATTAGGGGGAAACAATGAAAAGTCTGGGCGATGAGTATGAACAACAGGCCGCACTTTTTATGGAGCGGCAGGGCCTTAAGATTATCGCCCAAAACTATCGCTGTCGCTGCGGGGAAATCGATTTGATTGCGGCGCACGGCAATACCATCGTCTTTATTGAGGTGAGGGCTCGTGGCAATCCACGCTATGCAACGGCAGCTGCATCCGTGGACCATCGAAAACAACAGCGGCTACTGAGAACTGCACAAGTTTATCTGCAACGGCACAAAAAGTTCGCAAACCTGCCGTGCAGATTTGACGTGATCACCTTCGAGCCGCGACAATCCACTCAGAACGTCACTCCGCAATGGATACGCGGGGCGTTCACGAACTGACATGACTCAGGAATATTAGTGGACTACTACCAGATTATCGCCGAGCGCTTCCAGGGAACCATTGAGTCCATTGCCATGTCGGTAGACCAGCTGGCAGGCCCCATCGCCCAAAGCAGTGAACTCATTTCTCAGGTGCTGCTGCAAGACGGAAAAATTTTCTGCTGCGGCAATGGCCCAGACGCAGCTTTGAGCCAGCTTTTTTGCCACAGTCTACTCACCGGCCTGCAGCAGGAGCGTCCCGCGCTTCCGGCTTTCAATCTTAGCGCAGACAATGCTGTTTTATCTGGCACCTTCAGCAGCGATGACCGCAAGCAGCTCTACGCCAGACAAATCCGGGCATTGGGGCGGGAGAACGATCTTTTACTGTTGATCGACAGTGGCTCAGGCACACCGGACATGTCGATAGCGCTCGAGGCCGCGCGCGAGCGAGGCATGTTAACCGTGGCACTCATTAACAGTGAGAACAAAAGCCTGGCCGCCGCTTTGAATGCCGGTGACCCCTGCATCCAGGTCGAAGCAGATTCTCGCGCAACACAGATAGAATTACAGACGATGGCCCTGCAAAGCCTATACCATCTCATCGAATTGAGCCTTTTCGGCAATTACAACCAGGACAGTTAAGACATGACCCAGCGCCTACTACCCGCCATTTTCACTATCGGCCTACTCTGTCTCAGCGGCTGTGGCAGCATGCTGGCCACCATTGAGGCGGAACCTATTGAGGAGGAGGAAGGCGAAAGAACCATGGGTCGCTGGCTGGAAGACGAAAGTATCGAGACCAAAGCCATGGTCAACGTACGCGCCGCCAATGATGCCTTTGACAACGCCCACCTCGTGATCGTCAGCTACAACGGCTATGTACTGATTGCAGGTCAAGTATCAACCCAGGCACTTAAAGACCAGGCCACTCGCGTGGTAAAAGAAATCCGCGGTGTGCGACGCATCTACAATGAGCTGGAGTTGGCTGCCCCCAGCTCAGGGATGACCCGCACCTCTGACACCTGGATTACCAGCAAGGTGAAGTCGTTCATGTTGGCCAGTGGAGATATTCAGGGTAATCGGGTGAAAGTTGTCACCGAAAATGGCGTCGTATACCTAATGGGCTTAGCAACGCGAATTGAAGCAGAGCGAATCGCAGCCGAAGCGGCTGACACTTCCGGCGTACAGAGAGTCGTCAAGTTGTTCGAATTGCTGGACTAACCCGCGCAGTTGACTCTCATTAACCCAGCGCTTCGATAATCTTTCTCACTGGTGCGTAGCTGCGACGATGCACAGGCGTCACTCCGAGCGACTTCAGCGCCTCAAGGTGGGCCGCCGTAGGGTAGCCCTTATGCGCCGCAAAGCCATAGCCTGGAAACTGTTTTTCCAGTGCTATGAGTTCCTTGTCCCTCTGCACCTTCGCCAGTATCGAGGCCGCCGCGATCGCAGGCACCCGGTCATCGCCTTTTACCACCGGCTCAGAGCGGTACTGCCACTGAGGCAGGCGATTCCCATCAACAAGCACATAGCCGGGTTGAGGCTGCAGTGCCTCCACCGCCCGCTTCATCGCGAGTAAAGACGCCTGAAGAATATTCAACTGATCAATTTCATCGACTGAAGCACGCGCCACAGCCCATGCTAGCGCCTGTTCGCGAATCAGCACCGCCAACTCCTCGCGCCGAGACTCACTAAGCTTTTTAGAGTCGCGTAAGCCTTCTATGGGATTATCCGGATCGAGAATCACTGCTGCAGTCACCACGTCACCCGCCAGCGGTCCACGCCCCACCTCATCAACACCGGCGATATCAATGCCTTCATAACTCACTTGAAACAAATCATTCACTGGTTAGCGTGCCCTCATGAAGCGCTACCAATGCAGCAGCACTCTTTTGGGCATAACCCTGTTTCAGCTCTGCATGAATTTGGTCGAACGCCTGCAATTGCTCATCAATCGCCTCGTCTGCCAGCAAAGGCTTAACGCTTGCAGCCATCGCCTCAGGAACAGCCGCGTCTTGCAGTAATTCAGGCACTACCGACCGACCCGCTAAAACATTCGGTAATGCTGCAAAGCTGATCTTTACCAAACGAGTCACCAACAACCACGAAAAGGCCGCCATTCGATAGGTCACTACCATCGGGCGCTTTACCAAGGCCGCCTCCAGAGTCGCTGTACCCGAGGCCAGGAGCACGGCATCTGCCGCCGCCATGGCTTCCCTGGAGTGCCCTGAAAGCATAGTGACCGGTAATTCGTCATACTGTTTCAACAGAGTAGCCAACTCCTTTTCGCGCGCGGTGTTCGCGGCGGGAATGACAAAGCTCAGGCGGGAGTCCTGCTGCCACAGAATTCGAGCAGCTGCTAAAAATGCAGGAGCGAGGCGACTGACCTCGCCACTGCGACTACCAGGCAGCATCGCCAACAGTTTTCCCTCTGGCCTAAGGCCTAAGGATTCGCGCGCAGTCATGGCGTCGATGCGATGAGGCAACTCATCCGCCAAAGGGTGTCCCACAAAACGAACGGCTACCTGGTGGTCGCGATAAATCTGAGTTTCGAAAGGAAAGAGGCAGAGCATCAGGTCCACCGAGCGCTTGATCTTTTTTACCCGGCCCTGACGCCAGGCCCAAATCGAGGGGCTCACCAGATGGGCGGTTTTGATGCCCTGCTCACGAAGCTTGCGTTCAAGGCGCAGGTTAAAGTCGGGAGAATCGATACCCAGAAAAAAATCCGGCGGGTTATCGCGAAAGTGCTCGAAGACAGTCCGCCTGATGTTAAGGAGTTCCGGAAGACGCTTGAGTGGTTCGACGAAGCCCATAACGGACAGGCGATCCATGGGGAACATGCTGGTCAGGCCCTGGGCCTCCATCAACGGCCCCCCAATTCCCTCTACAATTAATTCATCGCACTCGTTACGAAGCGCCTGCAGGACTCTGGATCCGAGAATATCCCCGGACGCTTCTCCAGCCAGCACACCAATACGCAGAGTGCCTGCCGGCATTTAGCGGACGATGCCTCGCTCCGAAGCACGCACAGAATCAATCAGCACCTCAACTTCAGGCGTCTCCTTCAGCATGGTTTCCAGACGCTGCAGGGCCAAGTCCAACGTCAAACCCTGACGATAGAGTATTTTAAATGCCCGGCGCAGCTGGCTGATTGCCTCGGAAGAAAAGCCGCGACGGCGAAGCCCTTCAATATTGATCGTTTTTGCTTCCGCAGGTGCACCACTGACCGTGACATAAGCCGGAACGTCTTTACCGATGGCCGTACCCATACCGCTAAAGCTATGGGCGCCGATTTTGCAGAACTGATGAACCAGCGTATACCCGCTAAGAATCGCCCAATCACCAATTATCACGTGCCCCGCTAGCGCAGTGTTATTCACTAAAATCGTGTTATTGCCCAAGATCGAATCATGGCCGATATGAACATAGGCCATGATCAGATTATCATTGCCTATGGTGGTTTCCGCCCTGTCTTGCACCGTACCGCGATGGATGGTGACGTTTTCTCGAATAATATTGTTATCGCCGATCACCAGCCGCGTTGGCTCGTCACGATACTTAAGGTCCGGGGTGGCCTCACCTATACTCGAAAACTGATAAATGTGATTGCCCGCGCCAATGACTGTCGGGCCGCGAATGACCACGTGAGGTTCAATAATCGTACCGGGCCCTATCTCAACCTCCGCCCCCACTAACGACCAGGGCCCAACGGTAACGTCATCCGCTAGACGAGCACCCGGTTCAATAATGGCAGTTTCGTGAATCATCGATCGGCGCAAAGTATGGTAGCAGACGCTGCCAGCTCTCCATCAACATCGGAGCTAACATCAAACTTCCAGATGCCACGGCGGTCGGAGATGATCGAAGCGCGAAGCATCACCCGGTCCCCGGGGACGCAGGGGCGCTTGAAGCGCAACTTATCGGCGCCCACAAAGTAATAGATTGAACCGTCTGCCGGCGTCTTATCCATAGTTTTGAACCCCAAAATGCCGGCGGCCTGGGCCATGGCTTCAACCAACAGAACACCCGGAAACACCGGTTGCTGGGGGAAGTGACCGTCAAAAAATGGTTCGTTGATCGTCAGGTTTTTGTAGGCAACGATGGATTCGCCAAGGTTCAGTTCCACCACTCTGTCCACCAATAGAAAGGGGTAGCGGTGCGGCAGATGCTGCCGTATTTGTTCTATGTCCATCATTGGAAGGTCATTCCTTGTCTAGGGTGTGCATCCTTTTTCCAGCGCAACAAGGCGCTTATGGATGCTCTCCAGCTGCGAGAAACGCACGGCATTTTTACGCCACTCTCGATTGGGTGCCATAGGCACACCCGACGAGTAAACGCCTGGCTCAGTAATTGAACGCGTTACCATGCTCATGCCCGTGATATGGACGTTGTCGCAGATCTCAATATGACCCGCAAGTGCTATCGCGCCAGCCAGCGTACAGTTAGCGCCTATAATCGTGCTTCCCGCCATACCGGTGCAACCTGCGATCGCGGTATTTTTTCCGATGCGACAGTTATGCGCGATGTGCACCTGATTATCAATGATAACGCCATCTTCAATCACCGTGTGCTCCAGAGCACCGCGGTCAATGGTTGTGCAAGAGCCAATCTCGACATCGTCGCCAATGCGCAAACCACCCAACTGGTGGATTTTCTCCCAGCCGTTTGGCCCCGGCGCGAAACCGAAGCCATCTGAACCCAGCACGGTTTGGCCGTGCACAATACAGCGGGCGCCCAGCCAAACATCGTGATAAATAACGACGCCAGGGTTCAAACAAGTGCCAGCACCGACTCGACTGTTGGCGCCGATATAGACATTGGCACCGATAATCGCCCCTTCCCCGATGATGGCTCCCGCCTCCACCACCGCGTTAGCCGCAATGCAAACACCAGCGGCAACCTCCGCGTCCGAGGAGACAACAGCGGACGGGTGCGCACCTCGGCTGGCCTTGGGCGACTGATCGAATATCGAGGTCATCCTTGCAAACGTAAGGTAGGGGTCGTCAGTGGCCAGGGTCGCAACCGGGCATTGAGCGGCGAGATCAGGGTGAATGATCACGGCTGCCGCCTTAGTCCCTGCGAGTTGCGAGAGGTGCTTCTTACTCGATAAAAAACTGACTTGATCCGGACCAGCGCCCGTCAGGGTCGCCAATCCGGAGACAGAAAGCTGGGCATCACCCGACAACTCCAGGTGGAATGTTTGCGCCAGCTCCCCGAGGGTGATCAAAGAAATACTACTGCGCGGGCAATTGATTCAGCTTGTCAGTCACCTTGGCGGTGATGCTGTAGCCTGCGTCCGCGTGAATCACAGAAGAGCGCTGCAACAGCAGACCAATACCTTCAGTGGTGATCAGCTCACGCAAAACTTCCTGAACCTTGGGTGAAAGCTCTTGCAACAAACCCTGTCCTGCGCCCTGCTCAGCCTGCTGCAATTTACCGGTCACGTGCTCCAGATCAGATTGCTTGCTGGCCAGCTTCTGGCGGGCAGCAACCTGCTGCTCCTGGCTCATGACTGTGGCGTCTTTCTGGAATTTCTTCACCAAGTCATCGAACTCTGCTTTGAGTTTGTCGAATTCAGCCTTGTCCGCTTTATAGTCATCCCCACTGCGCACCTCATTCAGGCGCTTTTGTGCAGCATCAGTCTGCAAAATCGCTTCCTGCAAATTGACCACGGCAATTTTGCCCTGCGCCATTGCCATAGCAGGTAGAGTGAACGCCAATGCAGCGATAGTTACTTTCAAAAATTTAAACACGTTTATCTCCAGGTTTTACTTACTTAAATCAGAATCCACGGCCAAGGGTGAACTGGAAGGCTTCTTCCTCGTCCTCCGGGCCAGCGTTCAGCGGCTTCGCCAAACTGAACGTCATGGGGCCAAATCCGGTTATCCAGGTAACGCCCACACCGACCGAGTAACGCAATTCATCCACATCAACATCGAAGCAGTTGATTTGGCTGGGAGCGCACTGGGTATTGAAAACGTTGCCGACATCTACGAAGAATGCAGAGCGAAGTTTACTGCGGTCTTTGATGAATGGCAGGGGAAACAGGAGCTCGGCACTACCTTCGATCAAGACATTTCCGCCAAAGGGGTCAGGGTCATCTCTGAGTGTCTCGACCAGTAATTTACCGTCTTGACCCACATAACCGAACTGTCTGCCATCTGGGCCACCGACTTCGGTCGGATTGCCGTCTTCGTCAATCTCCGTCACTGGCTGGCGAGACGTATACAGCTCAGCCGGGGTCGATCGCGGGCCCAGGGTGTTGCTCTCGAATCCACGCACAGAGCCGAAGCCACCGGCGAAGAAATGCTCATAAAACGGCAGCTCTGTTGTGTTCCCGTAGCCATCACCATAGCCAACCTCACCACGCAGGCGTGCAGTCCACGCCCCTCTAATCGGGAAATAGATCTCACCACGGTAGTTGACCTTAAAAAATTCCAGATCCGAGCCTGGCATGGAGACCTCAAAAGAAACGGAGTTGGCGGCGCCACGTGTTGCCATTCGGCCACGGTTCAACGTTGATTGGCTCCAGCTGGAGGTAATCGTCCAGTTGAGGAAGTTATCTCCATTTTCATCCAGGAAACCCAGCTCTTCGGGAATCGTCAGGTAATCAAATGGAATATCTTCAATCGGAACAATTTCCTCGACATCTGAAAAGGTGCCATCGGGCAAAATCGTACTATCGAACCAGAAGTCGACTCCCTCTTCCAAACGAGGGCTCGCTTTGATTTCCTGCACCGCAAAACGTCCCGCGGTAATCTCAGTATCAGACACGCCAAAACTGAAGCCCAGACGCTGGGTTTCCGAAATGGGGTAACCAAAATTCAGAGCTGCGCCGTAAGTATCGGTGGTGTAGCTGGCCACGTTAACCTCTGAGAGATCCGTGGAGCGATAGAACACATTGAACCCGCGACTCACCCCATCTTCGGTAAAGTACGGGTTGGTGTAGCTGAAGTTGTAAAGATCCTGGTACCTGGAGGAATTCAGGGCCACGCCAATTCGCTTACCGGTACCCATGAAGTTGTCTTGCTGCAAATTCAGGCCAAGGATAAGGCCCGCATCCTGAGCATAACCAAAACTGGCGCCAATACTGCCTGAAGACTGCTCTTCAACCTCAAACTCGACATCAATCAAATCATCGTGACCAGCGACCTGAGGCGTCTCCACCGTTGCACGACTGAAATAGCCCAGACGCTCCAGGCGTATTCGCGACGTTTCAATTCTGGATGCGGAAGCAGGAGAACTTTCCATCTGCCGCATTTCGCGACGCAAAACATCATCGGCCGTTTTCAAGTTTCCTTTAAAGCTGATACGGCGAACGTAGGTGCGTTTACCGGGGTCAACGAAGAACTTCATGGCAACGACGTTACTTTCCTCTTCAACCTCGGGTATTCCAGTCACCTTGGCAAAATTATAGCCTTCATTACCCAGGCGCCGCGTCATGTATTCTTCGGTGGACGTCACCAGTTGCTGTGAGAAGGTCTGGCCCTCCGCGACCAACAGGAAGCGGCGCAGATCTTCTTCAGGCAGTACCAGGTCACCGGATAAATCTACCGTTCCCACCGTGAACTTATCGCCCTCGGTAACGTTAGCGGTGATATAAACTTCTTCCTTATTGGGTGAGACCGACACCTGCGTAGAATCAATCCGGAACTGGAGATACCCCCTGTCCATGTAGTAGGACGTCAGCGTTTCCAGATCGCCGGTCAGTTTTTCTTTCGAGTATTTATCGTCATTGGTAAAGAAGGACAACCAGCCTGTGGTCTTTAACTCGAAAATTTCGTCCAGCTCATCATCTGCATAGATTTCATTGCCAACCACATTGATGTGCTTGATTGCGGCGACGGTGCCTTCATCAACGTCGATGTTAATCGCCACGCGGTTACGGGGCTCAGGGAGGACCTCTGTTTCGATGGCGGCATCGTAGCGGCCTTGCTGCACATACTGCCTCTGCAGCTCCATCTGCATCCCTTCCAGCGTGGAACGCTGGAAAACCTGACCAACGGCGAGGCCGGACCCTTTCAGGCCATCAAGCAGGGCTTCGGTTTCAATGGCTTTGTTACCGTCAATATTGATCTCGCTAATGCTGGGCCGTTCTGCCACCACCACCACCAACACATTCGCGTCTCTACCTATGCGAATATCGTCAAAGTTACCGGTAGCAAACAGGCTGCGGGCAGAAGCACGAATGGCGTATTCGTCCACCATATCGCCAACGCCCACCGGTAGGGACGCAAAGACGCTGCCAGCAGAAATACGCTGCAGACCTTCCACCCGGATATCTGAGATGAGAAATGTCTCGGCGGAGGCAACAGGGGCTGCAAATATCAGCACCAGCGCCAGGTATTTGGTCAGTCGTTTAATCAAAATTCACTCAATCAACGGGTTACGCCTGCAAGGCTATTGTTTTGTCTGTTCACCGCTAGGGCTACAGGCGCGTAAAATCGTTATACAGGGCCAACATCATCATCCCCAGTACCATAAATAAGCCCACCTGATAGCCGAGGGCCTGTATTTTCTCAGGTACTGGGCGTCCAGCCAACAGCTCTACCGTGTAAAACAGCAGATGCCCCCCGTCCAAAACGGGAATGGGCAGCAAGTTTAACACTCCGAGACTGACGCTGAGCAGAGCCAGAAAGCCAATATAGGCCTCCAGACCGGATTTGGCCGAGGCGGACGCCACTTTAGCAATGGTAATAGGGCCGCTCAAGTTTTTTGGCGATATCAGACCCATTATCATTTTTTTAATCGAATTGAGGGTAAAGCCCATGAGATCCCAGGTGCGAACGACAGCTGCACCGGCGGCCTCTATAGGACCGCGGTCGAATTTTCGGACCAATTCCTCGGGCATCTCTGGAATGGCGACGCTCACCCCTACTCTACCGAAATCGACGCCGTCATCTCCGGTGAGGCGATCGGGCACAATGGCCCCCGTGAGTAAGCGGCCGTCACGATCGTACTCAAGCACAATCGACTGTTCTGGCCTGGCGCGAACATGCTCGACCCAGTCCATCCACTTTTCCATGGCCACCCCGTCAGCACTGAGAATTCGGTCGCCAGGCTGCAAACCCGTGCGCTCAGCGGGGCCGCCGTCAACAATACTGTCAACAACGGGTGGTACATCCGGCGTATACATGATTAACCCAAGGCCGCCGAACAGATCTGGCTGCTCCTGCTCTGAGAGCCAGCGCTCAATCGCAGCTTCCGACTGATACACCATATCTGAGTCAGGGTATTTAACGGTAAAGCTGATCGTTCCGGTATCACCGATGCGATCTAACAAAACAAAACTCAAAGCCTGCCAGGTGGGCGTATCGATATCGTCAACGGCGACAATTTCTTGTCCTGCTTCAAGTCCCGCCACGTCGGCAATAGACCCCGCTTCAACGCCGCCTACGACGGGGGCGTAGCCCGTTTCACCGGCCATAAATAAAAACCAGTAGGCGACAACGGCCAGCACCAGGTTCGCCAGCGGGCCGGCAACCACCACCGCGATGCGCTGCAGCACTGGCTTGCGATTGAAGGCTTGATCCAATAACTCTTCAGGAACCTCCCCTTCTCGCTCATCAAGCATTTTTACATAGCCGCCAAGCGGGATAGCAGCCACGCTATATTCGGTTCCCTGCTTGTCCGTCCAGCTACCCAGAGACTTACCAAAACCAATAGAGAAACGAAGCACTTTGACGCCGCACTTGCGGGCTACCCAGAAGTGGCCGTACTCGTGCACAGCAACTAACACCGCCAGAGTGGCTAGGGTAATAAAAATCGTAAACAGCATATCCATCA
>JBDWQQ010000077.1:0-5845 GCA_039986455.1 Halioglobus sp. | reverse complement strand
CACCCAGCGTGACAAAACGCCTGGCCTGACTCAACACACCCATAAAAAGACTACTCACCGCATCGTTTAGACGGTAAGTATTGCGCCCTCTGGATGCGCCATAAACCAGCTCCACCACCATGAGCAGGATGAAGAAGGGGACGGCGTAGGCAATTAGATCCATTGTATTACTTCATACTCGCAATAAAGGCGTGGGGTTTGGCGATAGATTTGCGCATCTTCGCTACCCATACTTGTACATGCTGCTCGATTCGGCTGAATTCAACCTGAAGCGTCGCGACAGCCTCGGCGTTCAAATTGTGCTTAATGTGGACGACACTGTCTTTCATCGCACATAGGGCAACCTCAAGACCGCATCGGGCAGTGCGAGTTCAGGTAAACAACTCAACGATCTTTCGCTGCACAACGCGCGCTCATTCTAATACGCGGGACCTCGAATTGCAGCCACCCTATCGAGGGCCGATTTTGGCTAGTACACAATCGAGTTGAGGGCTATATTGACCCCATGAACACTGAACAAAGCAAAGCACAAACACTGGACACTGATCTCTGTAGCCGCGCGCGAATGGCCCGCGACCCAAGGTTTGACGGCGAATTTTTTCTCGCGGTAAAAACCACGGGAATCTACTGTCGCCCCATATGTCCGGCAAGAGCACCTGCAGAGAAAAACGTAAGCTACTTTCGATTGGCGACTCAGGCTGCTGCCGCCGGTTATCGGCCTTGCCTACGCTGTCGTCCGGAATCTGCACCAGGCAGCCCCGCCTGGGAAGGCACCACTACAACGGTAGAAAGAGCGCTTCAGCTGATTCGCCAGAACGCCCTGAGCGAGGGCACGTTGGGAGATCTCGCCGACCGTTTGGGTATTGGCGAGCGCTATCTGCGTAAGTTATTCGAGCAAGAGTTAGGCGTGTCACCTCAGGCCGTGGCACTGAACCAACGTCTGTTGTTCGCCAAAAAATTACTGGCCGAGACCGGACTGCCAATTACCGAAGTGGCCTACGCCGCAGGCTTTGGCAGCGTTCGACGCTTTAACAGTGCCGTGAAAGAGCATTTCAAACTGACCCCCTCAGACCTGCGGGGCAGGCGCAAGGCGAAAGACAGTGCCGACATTCGTTTACAACTGCAGTATCGCCCTCCCTATGACTGGAACGGCGTAGTGGACTTTCTATCACACCATGCCATTGAAGGTGTCGAAGAAATTAATGGCGCGCGTTACCAAAGGAACTTCCGAACTACGGGTGGTGTTGGCCAGCTGGAAATTCAGCCGCACAAGACCAAGCCTGCACTGGAGCTATGCTTACTACTGCCGGACAACTCCCAGCTGATGTCGATCGTGGGACAACTAAGGCGCATGTTCGACCTGGACGCGAACCCCGAAAAAATCAGCGCCCAGCTGCAACAAGACCCTGCACTGGGCCCGCTTTCAAAACGGTCACCGGGTGCTCGCTCCCCCGGACACTGGAGCCTGTTTGAATCCGCGGTGCGAGCTATTGTAGGGCAGCAGGTCAGTACTGTTGCCGCGCGCACGATTCTGGCAAGGCTTGCAAAGGCATGCTCGGGGGAAGGTCTTGCAACATTCCCCGCCGCTGCAGAGTTAGCGAAACTTAAAGACGAACACTTCCCCATGCCCTCCCGTCGCAGGGAAACCTTACGCACGCTTTGCCAGACCTATGCCGGTAGAGAGGAAGAACTCACGTTGGAGGCGCTTGCAGACTTCAAGGGAGTAGGACCCTGGACCGTGGGAATGGTCGCCGTGCGCGGCGCAGGCGATCCCGATGTATTCCCCTCCGGTGATCTGGGCCTGGAACGCACCTGGGCAGCACTACCTGGAAGTGAAGGAAAATTGAATGATGCTGCAGCACAATGGCGCCCCTGGCGCTCCTATGCGGCCAACCTGCTCTGGAGGAGCTATACGCCATGAACTATCAATACCTGGATAGCCCTGTCGGACGACTGCGTCTGGTATCCAACGGCGAGCACCTTACCGCCATCGAGTTCGAAAATCTGCAAACAGACAATGCCGAGGGCGACGAGTGCAATGACCCCGCATTGAAAGCCTGTGGCGATCAACTCAGAGAGTATTTTGCGGGCAAACGGCAGAACTTCGACTTGCCGTTGTCACCGGCTGGAACAGAGTTTCAACAAAACGTATGGAGCGCGCTAAAAGCCATCCCCTATGGTGAGTTGCGCAGTTATCGCGATATTGCCGAGAGCCTAAAGAAGCCGAAAGCGGTTAGGGCCGTAGGCGCCGCCAATGGACGCAACCCACTGCCAATCGTGGTGCCCTGTCATCGAGTGATTGGGAGTGATGGTTCTTTAACCGGGTTTGCCGGTGGGCTGGAGGCCAAGCGGGTGTTATTGAGGCTGGAGGGGGCGATTGAGTGAGTTACGTTCCACATTTAGATCAACTCACATACCCCTCTTTGTCATTCCCGCGCTGGCGGCGGTCCGGCGCCTGCGCTGAGATGACAGACCGGCTTATACGACAGAAGCCCTCACAAACTCGCCGCAATAAACGCTATCCACATTGGCTCTTTAATGAAGCCCTGACCAAAAGAGTCGTATTCGGCGCCTAAACCATTTTCAGCAATATCTTCCACGGTCTGGCCAGACTTCAGCAATGCCGCCACCCGACTCACTGAAGACTTCAGCATCGTCACCCATTGTTGCAGGTCCTGCTTACTCATTAATGAGGTGCCATGACCGGGAACAATAATGGTCTGGTCATCCGTCATTTCAAGCACCTTGTCCAAATTCTTCAGGTACCCAATCACATTGCCACCGGAGCCGACATCCACGAAGGGAAATGCGTTTTCAAATACGTGGTCGCCGATGTGGACAACGTTCTGCTCGGTGAAAAAGACGATAGAGTCGCCGTCGGTGTGCCCGTTAGGAAAATGCTGAACTTGTATCACATCGCCGTTAAAGCGCACGGCAATAGAATCCTCATAAGTCACCACAGGTAAGGCCGCTGCCGGACTGGGTTCTACCACCCGACCCAATGCCTTCATTTCCTGGCGTGTGCTCATGCGCTGATAAATGTTTTCATGAGCCATGATCACCGTGCCCTGCTTGCCCCAGTGCTCGTTACCGCCCACGTGGTCACCATGCCAATGGGTATTCAGCAGGAAGCGCGGCGAAGCGGCATCAGGATCAATCTCGGCAATAGCCTGAGCATGAGCTTCGGCCCATGGAGCATAGTCGGCATCTATCAGCAGTACGCCATCATCTCCAACAGAAGCGACAAGGTTTCCTCCCCTGCCGTCCAACATATACAGAGGACCTTTGATGGGCGTCACCGTCACTTTGGGCGCTTCCTCTGTTTGGGCGAAGGACAGGTTCGCAGCCAGCGTCATCGTGAGGCCGGCGAATAACAAGTGGATCTTTTTCATGGTTGTTTCCGGAGGGGTCAGGCGTTGAGGTCTGGGATCATGTCATCTTTGAGGTGCTCGATGGCATCCTTCAGACGAAGTTTTTCTTTTTTTAACCGCTGCAACAAAATCTGGTTTTGATAGGGGAATTCGTACATTTCGTGAATACGAGCATCCAGCGCTCTGTGCTTGGTCTGCAACTGGAACAAACGCATGGCCGGGGTCATTACCTCATTTGCAGCTTCCTGCGTTTCGGTACCGTTGAGGCCTATGTCCGTGGTGTCAGTCATGCATTCATCAGTCTACAGCGTGGGGAATTCGATCAGAATGAAACACTATACTCACATCAATTACCGGCACAAGCATTGTTAGTCACTATTCGGACACGCCCACTCCGCTGGCGAGCAATTGCGTCCAAATAGGGCTGGCTGGATCGCCCAAAGCAAGGAAATCCGGGCTTAGCAATGTGTCACGATGGTTATAACGTAGCGGACTGCCATCCAATCCCAACAAGGCGCCTCCGGCGGCCTCTAACAGGGCCTGGCCAGCGGCGGTGTCCCATTCACAACAGGGTGAATAGCGGGGATAAAAATCGCCCTCCCCCGCTGCCAACTGGCAAAACTTCAACGCACTGCCGCTATTGTCGCGCTCAAGTTCTCCCCAATGTTCTTCCAGCCAGTTCAGACAAGACTGTAAGCGAGGGCCACGATGACGGCGGCTAGCCAGAACAGTCATGGGGTTACCCTGAATCAGTGGCCTCGAAACCAGTTCTGAGTGGCTCCAGTCAGGCCCCTGATAGACCCGCGCTTCCTGCCCCGGAATACCCACATAGGCCTGCTGCGTTAGCGGCAAATAGATTAGGCCCAATATCGGCTTGTGATCATCGATAAGCGCGATGTTAATCGTGAACTCACCCGTGCGAGCCAGAAACTCTTTGGTGCCGTCCAGGGGATCCACCATCCAGAACGTCGGCCAGGCATGACGCTGTGCCTTGTCTTCGTCGCTCGACTCCTCAGAAAGAATGGGCAGATCGGGGGTAACGTTACGAAGCCCCGCTTCGAGAATATCGTGGGAAGCGAGATCGGCCTGAGTCAATGGCGACTCGTCCCCCTTGGATTGGTACTGATCAGCACCCGGAGAATGGTAGTGCTCGGCTATTGCCTGCCCCGCCGTGAAGGAGAGTTCCAAAAGGGGTGAAACAAGGGCGGCAAGATCGCGCACAGAAAAATCCATCGAAAAACAGCGATTATACGCCCTGTGCTGTCAGGATGCGCGCCAGACAGGGACAGGGCATAATCGCTGCATGTTTCAACACTTGGCACTCTAATGATCGACTGGAACACCATAGACACCGTATTGCTCGATATGGACGGCACCCTGCTGGACCTGCACTTCGACAATTATTTCTGGATGCACCATGTGCCCAAAGTGTATGCGGAAACCCACAACATGGGAGAAACGGAGTCTGCCGAAAAGCTTCACGCCGAGTTCAGTATCGACAAGGGCACGCTAGACTGGTACTCACTGGATTACTGGTCCGAACGGTTGGGCTTGGATATTCCGGCAATCAAGCGCGAGCTGAATCACATGGTCAGCGTGCGCCCACATACCGTGGAATTCCTGACGAATCTGCACGAATCCCATCGTGATGTAGTGATGGTCACTAATGCCCATCGCAAAACGCTGGATATCAAAATGGACCATGTGGACATTACGGGCTGGTTCGATCGTGTGGTGGTCTCCCATGAACTGGACGCTCCTAAAGAAGAACAGGCTTTCTGGCACCGACTGCAGGAGCTTCATCCTTTCGACCCAAAGCGGACGCTGTTGATCGATGATACCGAGCGAGTGTTAGACTCGGCCCATCAATACGGGATTGCTCATCTGCTCACGCTGCTGCAACCCGATAGTCAGCGACAAAAGCGCATTGATACCCGCTTCCCCGGGATACACCACTTTGATGAAATTATGCCAGAGGCCAAGCAGCCATGAGCGCTGGAGCACTATCGTGAGCGGAGACTTTAATAGCGAAAAGCTGCGCTTGGACAAGTGGTTATGGGCCGCTCGCTTTTTCAAAACGCGGAGTCTGGCTAAAGCAGCAATCGAGGGCGGCAAAGTCCACCTGGGGGGTCAGCGAGTAAAGGTCTCGAAGGAGGTGTCCGTAGGTGACATTCTGCAGATTCGTCAGGGCTGGGACGAGAAGGTCGTTGAAATCAAAGCGCTGTCCGGTCAGCGCCGAGGAGCAGCTGAAGCTCAGCTACTCTATGAAGAAACGGAAGCCAGCATCAAAAAGCGGGAGTCAGAAGCGGCGGCTCGTAAAGCGGCTGGAGGAATGATTGATAAGCCGGCGAACAGACCTACCAAGAAGCAGCGCAGGCAGATTCATCGGTTCAAGCAGGAGCAGTAGTTGTTTAAGCGGGGTCGGTAGTCACGTTTTTTGGCCATCTTATCTCTCTAACCTGCGATCTCCTCGA
>JBDWQQ010000076.1:0-21807 GCA_039986455.1 Halioglobus sp. | reverse complement strand
GTGCAGCGCGTCTTCAACACGAGCTTTCTTCTCTTTCATTTCGATCTCGGTGGCAGCGCCAACCTTGATAACCGCAACACCGCCAGCCAACTTGGCTACACGCTCCTGCAGCTTCTCGCGATCGTAATCTGAAGAAGTATTTTCGATCTGAGTGCGGATCTCGCCAACACGCGCCTGAATAGCTGCCGCGTCGCCTGCGCCATCAATGATGGTGCTGTTGTCCTTGTCCATAGTCATGCGCTTGGCGCTGCCCAGGTGCTCCAGAGTGGCCGACTCAAGGTCCATGCCCACTTCTTCAGAAATCACGGTACCGCCAGTGAGGATAGCGATATCCTGCAGCATAGCCTTACGACGATCACCGAAACCAGGTGCTTTACAGGCTGCAACCTTGACGATGCCGCGCATGTTATTGACTACCAGAGTCGCCAACGCTTCGCCTTCAACGTCTTCAGCGATGATGATCAGCGGCTTGGACGCCTTGGCAACCTGCTCCAGAAGGGGCAGCAGCTCACGGATGTTAGAGATTTTCTTATCAACCAACAGGATGAATGGCGCTTCAGATTCAACGCTCATGCTGTCCTGGTTGTTGATGAAGTAAGGAGACAGGTAGCCGCGATCGAACTGCATACCTTCAACCACGTCCAGCTCGTTTTCCAGGCCAGAGCCCTCTTCAACGGTGATAACGCCCTCTTTACCGACTTTCTCCATGGCTTCAGCGATAATGTCGCCAACCTGAGAGTCAGAGTTCGCAGAGATAGTACCTACCTGAGCAATCGCTTTCGTGTCTGCACAGGGGATAGAAGCTTCCTGAACCTTTTGTACCGCAGCTGCAACGGCTTTATCGATGCCGCGCTTCAAGTCCATGGGGTTCATGCCAGCGGCAACAGACTTGAGGCCTTCGTTGACGATAGACTGAGCCAGAACTGTTGCTGTGGTGGTGCCGTCGCCAGCAGCATCGGAAGCTTGTGAAGCCACTTCCTTAACCATCTGTGCGCCCATGTTTTCGAACTTATCTTTCAGCTCGATCTCTTTGGCTACAGATACACCGTCTTTAGTCACGGTTGGCGCGCCGAAAGACTTATCCAAAATTACGTTACGGCCCTTGGGCCCCAGAGTTGCCTTTACGGCGTCGGCGAGAACATTCACGCCGTTCAGCATACGAGCGCGAGCGTCGTCGCCAAACAATACATCTTTAGCTGCCATGTCTTAGATCCTTAAAATTCTCAATCTGTTTGTCGAAATATGGGGAGGGGTGTCTTACTCGACAACGGCGAAGATTTCGCTCTCACCCATAATGATCAGTTCTTCACCATCGATTTCGATAGTGTTGCTTCCGGCGTATTGGCCGAACACAACAGTGTCACCGACTTTGACGGCCAGAGGGCGCACGTCGCCACTGTCCAGAACTTTGCCTTCACCTACGGCGATAATTTCGCCCTGGTTGGGTTTTTCTTTGGCGGAACCAGGCAGCAAAATACCTCCTGCGGTGGTTTCTTCCTCTGCGTTGCGACGAACGACCACGCGGTCGTACAGCGGACGAATGCTCATGTATCTCTTTCTCCTAGTGACAGTGTTATGAGAGACCCCTTGGGGCTTGAAAGCTCAATGGGGGCGCTAAAAACCCTTTTCAAGGGCGACTTAGCACTCTTTTTACGAGAGTGCTAATTCTAGTCGGGGTTTGGTGTGAGTCAAGAGAAGAGTAAAACTTATCTACGTTGCGGCATTCACATGAATATTTATATTTTTCAACAGTTTATCGTGGATCTTCCTCGTCAACCCGAGTGTACTGGCCCTCGATGGTAACGTCGCTCTCAAAATCTCTCTGGGGAGCATAGGGTTGCGCCTGCTGTCCCCCGAGCGCCTTGGCTAGGCGTCGCCTTAAGGGGCCGATCATCACCACGATTGCGGCAAAATCCGAGAGCATTCCGGGGAATATCAGCAGTACCCCGGCCAGTCCCATCGCCATATCGTCTACCAATAGCTCAGACCCTAGTACCTTGCCCTGCTGCACGCCCTGCAGGCGCTCAATCATCTGCCTACCCTGTCGGCGCAGCACCATCACTCCCAGCAATAACGTCGCCAGGACATAGAAAATGACGGTTAACGCGCTGGTCTCAATGCCCAACTGTATGAGGGTAAACAGCTCCAACCAGGGCAGGAGCATGAAAAAAAATCGCATAATTACTCTCCGTGAACGGAAAATATGGGGGTGATCAGTCGAAAAGCAAGCCTTGACCGCTACCAGTCATAGTTCACACCCACAGACCACTTGCGATCGACCTTGTCGATCGATGTCTCCGCCGGCAAATTATCGTAGTTATATTCCAGCTGAAATATGGAACTAAAAGCGCCATTAATCGGGTACTTCAAACCGGTTGTGGTATTGACCTCAAAATCATCTCCCTCCTGGAATGATTGCAGCGCCGCATGGCGGTGGAACACTTCGAGTCCGCGGTCGTTAACTCGCCAGGCAAAATCAAGATTCCAGAGAAATGCAGGACGCTCCCGTGTTAGCCCCGTTGTGAACCGCTCGTCAACGTAGTTGAGGGTGCCCTTACCCAATAGATCGAAATAAGCCGTTTCCAAAAACTGATAGCCCATACCCAGACCCACGGAAGCCCGCTGATCCAGTTCACGGAACTTATCTTCTTCGTAGAAAGCGTTGCCGGTAGCAAACCACTGATCGGTAAAGAATTGGTCGTACTGATAACTGCCCAACCACGACTCTCTCGTTTTGTCGCCGTTTGAGCTCTCGTCCTGATAGCGCAGCGCTATTGTATGTCGCGTCTCGAGGTAGCGAAGCTCAGTTCTGGCGTTGATATCGTACTTGGTAATATCGGTGTTGCCCGCGGCATCCTCCAGCGCCAGTATCAGCCCGCCCTTCTGCTGCAGCAACGGCTGTGGCTCAGTAATCGTTTCACCTGCAGCAACCACCAGCGTCCAGTCGCCCAAGCGCTGCACACCCTCATCACAATGCAGCAGCTGCGTGGACTGCTGCACAAACATCCAACAGTTGCGCAGCGCAGATCCCGTCGTCTTCAAATCGAAGTGAGAGCCACTCTCAATGTACGCAACATAATTCTGGCCTATCGACAGATCGCCGAGAATGACGGAGGACCATTGCACATGGCCATCGGCTATCCCCAGGAATGTGCCGGTGATAGACTCTCCATCAGCCATGTGTAGACGATCTGCGCTAGCCAAAGGGGCCATGGTCAACCCGACAAGTGCAGCCAGTATAATGTGCCTCAATTCGAAATGAGGCGACCTGAATTTACGAAACATTGAGTACCTGTTATTCGGTTTTATTTCAGTGCAGCAAGAACCCGACATCAACCAACGTATCTGGCAGGTAGTCGCGCTTATTCCATCAGGAAAAGTGGCTACTTATGGCGACATTGCCCGACAAGCTGGTATGCCAGGCGCCGCGCGTCGGGTCGGTAGAGCCTTGAAATACCTGCCCAAGGGTACGGCCATCCCCTGGCACAGAGTCATCAATGCTCAGGGGCGCATTTCCTTTCCGGATGATTCAGCCTCAAAGTATACCCAAAGAGAAAGACTGGAGGCAGAGGGCTTGGTCTTCAAAACCAATGGCACCCTGGACCTTAGGGTTTACCGGGCCTTCCAGTAACACAATCAGCACTCAGTTGATAAACTCAGCTGTCGTGCAATCAGCGGCTCGCCAGTCGCTTCTCTACGTTGAACACCAAGGCAGTCACCGGCACACCAAAAGTGGGTCACCCTTCCTTTTGTGCTTTCCATGGTGCTACCCATATCAGGAGCAACATTCCGGGTATTGCAAGCACGGCACACAAGACAAAGAAGTGGAGCCAGCCAACCTGCTCCACGATAACGCCTGTACTGGCATTGGCGAAGGTGCGCGGAAGCGCTGCCAACGCGGTAAACAAGGCAAACTGTGTGGCCGCGTACGTTCGGCTGGTTTCCCTCGCAATGTAGGCTGTGAAAGCCGCCGTTCCCAGACCCACGCCTAAGTATTCAAAACTGATTACCAATGCTAAGAGCCAAAGTACTGGCCCGGCATTAGCGAGTACTGCGAACCCGAGGATACTGACGACCTGGACAACACCGAATAACCAGAGAGCCCTGTTGATTCCCAGGCGAATCATGATACCGCCGCCGAGCAAACCACCTATTATCGCAGGCCACAGGGCTGCATTCTTAGCAACCACGCCAATCTGGGTTTTCGTAAAACCCAGGTCTAAATAAAACGGCGTAGACAGCGCCGTTGCCATATTGTCACCAAGCTTATAGAGGAACATAAAGCTCAATACAAGAATCAAACCGGACCAGCCTTTGCGCCCTAGGTACTCTCGAAATGGAGCCACAACAGACTCACCAATTCCCAAAGGTGGCGGTGGCTCGGTATCGGGCTCGGAGATGAGCAAGGTCATGACAATACCCACCGCCATAAACGCTCCAGTGATCCAAAAGACGGTGCCCCAAGGCAAAATGTCCGCCAAAATCAGCGAAAGCGCTCCTGGCACAAGTCCAGAAATTCGGTAAGCCTGAACGTGGATAGAGCTACCCAACCCCAACTCTTCATCGGGCAAGATCTCGCGCCGGTATGCATCCAGAACAATGTCCTGGCTGGCGCTGAAGAAGGCAACTGCAAATGCGACCCAGGCGATAGCGATGGTGCTCTGCTGGGGCTGAAACCACCCTAGACAGCCTATTGAGACCAACAAAGCGACCTGCGACACCAGCATCCAGCCGCGCCGTCGCCCCAGAAATGGCGGCACCCAGCGATCCATTAACGGCGCCCAGACAAACTTCCACGTGTAAGGAACCCCCACCAAAGCAAAGAGTCCGATTTCAGTTAGGGAGACACCACCATCCCTCAACCATGCAGGCACCAGCTGGAACAGCACATAGAGAGGCATGCCTGACGCAAAACCTGTAAAAATACAGATAAGCATGCGGCGGTTGAAAACGGTTCCGGACCAGGACTGGCTTGCATTATTCAATCGCTAATCTCTCAACATTCTCTCGTTACAATCAGGTGAACTCAGCGTCATTTTTTTTTAGAAGCCGATCTGACTCTGCGCCAGACTTAATCTCGTGTTAACACATTCGGTTTAATGATTTATGCTATCATTTCCTTCCGCAATGAAACTCTCCTCGCACGGCACTCTATCGCTCGACCCCTGCCTGAATTACGGAGAGGGGCCAATACTTTACAGGCGATGGAATACAACGAAAGTTTATGAAAAGAATCATACTGCACATTGGGACTGAAAAAACCGCCACGACAAGTTTACAGGCATTTTTCTCCTTGAATCATAGTCAACTGAGCGAAAAAGGAATTTGGTACCCTAATTCGGAGTCACTCGATTATTGTCACAGAAATGCGCACTTTCCACTCGCAGCTTCAGTAATGGAGACATGCCCAGACTTTGTCTCCCGCAACAAGTACTTCCAGCCCGAAGAGTTGTTCCAAAAACTGCTTCACGATTTCGACCAAAGAGATGAAAAGACACTCCTTCTATCCTCTGAGCATTTTTCTTCCCGTTGCTCCAGGCCTGAGCGTAACCTAAAGCTCGCCAAACTGCTCGACGGGAGAAACGTACAAATTCTAGTTTATCTGAGGCCACAAGACGAAATGCTGCTATCTTCCTATTCCACTTTCTTGAAGAGCGGCGGGAAAAAGACGCTCGAAGAAGTGTCAAGGAAGATGTGGCTAAGACCAAAAGCCCTGTATTTCAATCATTCTTTGATGGTTAGACGCTGGTTAGCCAATTTTCCTAAAGAGAACTTTTCCGTTCGAATATTTCAAAAGCCGCAGCTGGTTGACGGTGACATCTACGCAGATGTCATGAACTTTCTAAATATAGAATTGGAATCCCCTAAATACTCTGATCGGCTGAATCCTCCTATTAGCAAAGAGTTAGCCGACTTTCTCTACCTCGCAAATCAGCATTTTCCTACGTGGCAGGAAGGGGATCGAAAAGGCTTCGAACAAGGACAAAGGTTTCGCGGAGAAATAGTCCCCCTATTTGCTGGCGGTAGGTCTATAAAAAATCTTTTATCGCCCGAACTAATGCAAGACACTAGAGCATACTTCTCGGAATACAATCGGCAGCTCTGTGACCTCGTAAGACCGGACCTCAACGGCCAACTATTTATCGACCCTCCTATTACCGAGATCGTAGGAGCGGACGAACACTCAAATGATAACTATTTCTCTGAAGAATTCGTTGCATGGGTAATCAATCAATGGTCCGCCAAATCGGGGTTCCATCGAAAGATTTCTGCACTAAGCCGTTGAGATGCTAAGGCCATACAAATAGATCGGTAGCAGGCTAAGCAGTGTGGGTTTAGACATTTCCTTCCATCGCCAAATCTTAAACATATAGGGCGAGTCGATTTTTTGCTTCTTCGTCAAAAAACAAGCTTTCTAATGATGCATTAATCTATCGTAAACCCCATTTGCCGCACGAACTCGATATCCTCCGAATCAAACTGAGAACAGTCATGCTCTCGATATCGTCCTAGCGTCTCAGGTGCTTTTATCGTTGCCGCAAGCTCGCTTAAGTAAACCGGATCAACATCGATACCTACAAAGCTCTTCAGCTGTTTTAGCTGAAGCAGCGGCTCACGGCACAAGCGATCATAATTTAGAATGTGAATTCGATCGCCAAGCTTCGAGGCCTCATCCAACAAGCGCTTATAGCTTGCCACCCAGTATCGTAACGCATTGGTGGGTGAACGAGAGGTATCTCCCTCCAGCAAAAGGTCTCCCCAAAAATAGCGAAACTGATTTTGATTCTCACTGAAGGCCATATCAAGCCCGTTCCGCGCTACATATATGTATTTCATACTCGGATAATAACGATTCAACATACCGACCATTACATGGGTATTAGGTTGCTTCCAACCCCAGTAGCGCGACACACTCTCACTGGGGGAAGTCATGAGCATAGATTCGTATGCGCCCTTAAGAACCTCCAAAGGCAACACAGGGTCGCGCCCAAATCGAGCCGCCTCGATGACCAGCTTCCGCAGATGTTTGGGCACACGTTCTCCATGGCGCATGGCATTAGTAAACAGCCAGATCAGTTTGTCGATTTCTTTCTCCGGCTTCAACAAGATTGAGCGCCTGACAAAAAGCAGGCTGAACCACAAATTGTCCAAAGTTCCATTGAGCTGTCCACCCATTGAAACACCCATGTCTTGCACGAGACTGGTAACGAGGCGTGTTCCACTGCCACCCAATCCACCAATTACAATGGGTGACTTATCTTTCCCGTCAATAGTGTAATCACTCGAACTCATTCATTCACCTTGCAGTTGCCCTAGGCTCTCATTCATCTGAGACAGACTTTCACTCTCATCCGCCTTCAATCAACAATTGATCGATAGACTTCACCATGTTTTCGCCCGAGCAATTCAGGGTCGAACTTGGCTGCTGCCGCTGGAACGGCGTCATCCATTGACTGTCGTACACTCTCGTCGTTCACAATACTCAAAATTGTATCCCGAAAAGCGGGTACATCAACCTTATCTCCAGCCAGCGGGAACACCGCTCCGGCCATACCGTTTGGGCCCTCCAGCATTCGGGATACTTCCCCGAGGTCACTAGCCAGCAGCGGGATACCGCTCTGCAGGCATTCAATAATAACCAAAGGAAAACTCTCCCCTCTAAACTTAGAAGGGAGAAGACCCACATCAGCGACCGCGAAATAACCGCGCACATTTTTCTGATAGCCTTCAAGATGAACAAAATTCGGCAGGCCTCCGTCGAGACGTTTCATGCGATCGAACTCTGGCCCATCACCCACCAGCAACAAGTGTATATCGCTCGCAGACGCTTCCTTAACAGCCTCAACGATTTCAATCGCTTCTCGCCAACCTTTTTCTTCCATCGCTCGACTAACAAGCGTTAGTACGAACGCCTCTTCCGCTATTCCCAAACTTTCTCTTGAGATTGGTTCGAAAGCCTCTGCTTCCAAAGCATTATCAATTCTTTCCACTCGCGCGTACTCCAGAAGGCCGTGATTGCGAATGGAGTCAAGGTTTTTTTCAGCGACGTAGATGAGTTTCGCGCTTCGTTTCACTAACCTGGGTAATAAGGGCTTTAAATCATACTCATTGATGGTTTCATACATACCATGAAGCGTAACAACCGTTTTGACCGGAATATCCTCAGGTAAAATATCGAGTATGGTGCTGTCCATCCAAGCGTGGTGAGAGTGAATAACCTCAACATCAAAATCGCTGATGATACGTTCCAACTGAGAAAAGTCTGACAGAATTGGAATGTCTCCGCGCAACCTATCGCGCACTCCATCCAAACGTGGCTCTCTAGCACAATCTAAATAAGTAACATTGTAACCGTGGCGCTTCATTATGTTGGCAAGGCTGACTGGAAAGGTTTCCCCCCCGCCCGAACAAAAAGCATAGGAAGCCATCAGCAAATTGGGTGCTCTGACAGTTTCATGATTCGTAATCCGCGTAACACTGAAGCAAGCTTCCAACGCTTTTGCGGAATAATCTCCGCGAGTCTCACGCCAGTGGATTTCCAGATTATCGCGCAGTGTCTCAAAAACGCTATCAGGAACGTCATAGTACTGCTTTACGGTACGAGCAACTAACTCATGTTCTCGGTAAAACTTGTCCTGAGAATAGGACTCGACAGACGTATTTTGACCATGAATCCGGTAGTAGTTGCAAGCCTCGGGTGAATAAGCCAGCATCCCGCCGCGCAGTAGGTGCAAGTAAAGTACCCAGTCGCCGCAGGTTTTCATATCACGCCATTCTACATCATTGAGGATTTCCAACTGGCGAGGTGTGCGAAACAAAGCTGAACTGACGTTGGGGATAATGTTTTTGACGGCAAACGCCTCACGTACAATCGCAGGCCCGGTCTCCAGAATAGGATGGTTCCAGCGCTGTGGGTCGACATCATTAAGATACTCATTGATAGACCATATCTGCTGCTCGCCTTCTCCGTCCATGAACACCGTGCGCGCATAGGCCAACATAATGGCTTCGTTCTCAAAATACGGCACTAGCGCTTCTAGGAAGTTTTCCGTGCACCAATCATCGCTTTCGGCAATCCAGACGATATCACCCTTGGCGAGGTTAAGCCCTCGCTCCCATTGGTGAAAAACGCCGCCCGAGTTTTCTTCATTGATCACCAGTGTCGATTTTTCAGGATATCGCTGATGAAACTGACGCAGTACCTTCGCACTCGCATCGGTGGAAGCGTCGTCTAACAAAATGACTTCAAAGTTTTGGTAGGTTTGCGAAAAAATTGATTCCAGTCGTAGCTCAAGATAAGTCGCATGGTTATAGTTAGGCACAATGACACTGATCAAGGGAGCGAAATCTTCGCTTGCTTCTGCTTGCTGATAACGCATGGGCTGGAGCACATCTGGGCTCACGGCCCGATGCATGTCCCTGGGCCCCACCGAGAACAATCGGTTAGCAAGACGGAAGAAGGGGCGAACCAGTCGTCGAATTGTCCACGCAACAGCGGGGTGACGCAGACTCATTCGGTGATAGACGAGGATTGCCTTTAATCTGAGTTGCACCCAGTTGCTGGCAAGCGAGTGCCGGAACCTCTGCATCTTTAAACTGATGCTACGAAGGGGTTTAGTCAGACGCCAGGACGTTGAGGCTTCCATTTGCTGGATTTGCTCGACATAGCCATCTCGTTCAAGCTCAAGCTCACTCCGCTCTACCAATAAAGCATAAACCCTTGATTCCAGATCACTCTTCTGCCCGCTGAGCTCAATGATAGCCTTATGATTCTTCGATAACTCAACAGCCTGTTGCTTCAATTGGCTCTGTAATTCAGTGGTTCCAGCCTGCAGGTTGCCCAATTCCTTTCGCAAGGGTGTAACAACTTGCTCATGCTCAAGCTGCATTCGCTCAGCATTTTCTGTTAGTTCTTTGGTTTGTTTGCGAAGGTCATCGGTAATCTCTCGGCTCAACGCCAAAGACATACGGTCAAGACGGGTACTATTGCTAAGCCTGGAAAGCGCTGGAGACAAAACCTCTTTGAGCCGAGCCTGAGTATCTGTTCGTTGATAGACGAGCTCGCAGGCATCTGCAACGTCAGCAATATCAGCCTCAGGTTCTAAAAGTCGGTGCAGCAAGGCTTCGAACTCAAACACTTGAGGAAATCCGTCGGCTATTTCCGCTACGACATCGGCACTCGCCGAACTGCGATGCAGACTTCGGTCTACAAACTGCTCACAAAACTCTACGGCTTCCTCTGTACTGGGAGATAAACCGACGAAATTTGCCAGACGCTGCAAAACAGCTTCAGGTTCACCAAGCAATGAGGTGTAAGACAGATAGTAGACTTTAAAACTACGACTGTTTGAAACCGCCTGGGCAGAGAGAGAAAGCCATAGCGCAGACGCTTCATTCAGGCAGCGTCCGATCTCGTAATAATCAGAATTAGACTCCGCTCTATTCTTTTGTGAAAGCGCGACTTCAGCGGCACTGCGCAATGTATGGATATAGTAAACATTCTCTTGGGCATAGCCCGCGATTGAAAACACCTCCGCCCAGAACGGCAAGACCTGGCACATTCGAGGGTCCTTAACTACCGCAATAGCGGCCGCGCCAAAAACCGAGCGCATCAGCTTAGCGGCGTCCAACATCCATTGACTCATATCCTGTTGGCTCAGACACGCTGCGCCATCAAACAGAGGATTGTCCCAACTGCCCCCCAAAAATTCGAGCAAACGATCGTTGAAATCAACTATGTCAGGGTGTTCGAAAAAGCCTTTCTGGTTCTCCTCATTCGCGTAGTGCTCCCCAAGGCAAGCGTCTGCCCCAAGGCTGGCAACAGCAGCCGCACACAGTGAGGTACCCGAGCGATGTGCTCCGAGAACAACGATCAATTTCTTGGAATCTGCCATAACTGTCCCAGGTAGAACGAGTAAATATCGCCCTAGTGAGCGATGGCAGCATTATACGCAAATGGTCTAGATTTTCTTTAATAAACTAGCGAAGAAAAGGCCCAAATTGCCAGTGACGGTCTGGGCATAAAGGCCGGCTTTTCTAACTCCATTAATGCGCTGCAACACGCCACCACTCCTCGACTTGCGAAAGACTCTCAGTATTTCTCGGCTCTCTGATGTCAAAAGCTCAGCATTCTTCTCCAGTGCTGCTATGTTGCGCCCACTCCACTCTCTGTTTCGGCCACCAAAAGCACCCAAGTAACGCGCAATACGGCGTTTAAAACCCATGTTTGCGCCAATTTGATTGCTCTCGTGCTGTCGGTAGCTTAAGCAGGGCTCAGGGTCGTAAACTACCACCCCTCCTGCACCACTCACCAACAAATATGTCCACCAGTCGTGGGTGGGAACATCAACCCTACCCGCCGCAAGCAATAACTCTCTGGCCGCCTGGTTCATCACCATGGTATTGCCACCACCGATGTTGTGAACCAGCGCATTCGCGAAAGATGGAGTTCGACTGAATTTGGGGGACAAACCGATGATCTCCCCCCCTTCTGACAAGGACCGAGTTCGCGCACAGTAAAGTGCCGGTACTAGGGCATCACAGCTAGCTAGGCAAGCGACAGCGCGAGATAACTTATCGCCATCCCAGACGTCATCTTGATCTGCATATGCGAAATAACTGGCTGAGATACGGTTGTCACCAACAAGCGATAGGAAGTTTTGCGCAGCTCCATCGCCAGGCCCCTGTCGCGAAAACACGGGCGCACGTGTAGGCTCACTACGACCCAAGATCTCCAGGGTATTATCGCTGGAACCATCATCCGAAGCGTAAATGGCAATCCCAACGTCCACTTGCCGATGCAAAGACTCCAGCTGAGAGGACAAAAAGCGGCCGCCATTAAAGGTGCACAGAAGAACCGCTACATCTGTGCCAATTCGGGTCACTCCTGTTTGGCATAGGGCGCCAAAATGGCGTCAATGGCTTCATTGTCGATAACCGCATCGTCGCTGAGATTGAATTGGGCCAAATAGTCTTTCATAGTTAGCTGAATATACTCTTTCTCAAGCTCTGAGGTAATAGTGTTCTTGACCTCCTCAAACGGTTTGTAGTCCTTCTCTTGAATGCCATCCAAACGGATAATGTGAACGCCATATTGAGTCTGCACCAGCTCAGCGTACTCCCCCACATTTTCGATCGTGAATAAACCTTCGGTATAAGGCGGGGTCACTCCCACTTCACCAAACTTGAGCCAACGATCAAACTTTCCCTCTTTGGCTGCAGCACCTGGTTCACCTGAGTGCATTTCCACCATCGCGACAAAGTCGGCTCCAGCGCGCAACTCATCCAACACTACTTGAGCTTGCGCGAGAACGTCATCACGCGGATCTCCGAGCGGCACGGAAAACAATATGTGCGAGGAAATGCGTCGCTCTGGAATCGCTGCATATTTATCTCTATTCACCGTGTACTGCTCTTTGGCCAAGTCAGAAAAGTCAGGCAGCTGAATGTTGTCGCGAGCTTGCTTTAGCACAAAGTTCCGCTGGTAAGCCTCTAAACCAGACCGATATAGTCGGCTTAATTCGGAATTATCACGGGCGATTTCTTCCGCCGCTGCAGCTAACTTTTTATTAGCCAAAGCGATGTTAATCAGCTCGAGTCGGTCACCCGGGTCTGCGATAGCGACATCCCGCATTTGTTTGGTCCAGAGGGTCACAAGATACTCAAACTCTTCATCGCTAATTACAAAGCCCTTATCCTCAATGATCGGCGTTTGGGCGAAAGCAGCTGTTATCAGAGCTAACTGAAGCGCAGCCATAATCAATGTTTTTTGCAGAATTTTTTTTGTCATATAGACCACTACTTATACTAAATTCAAAAAAAAAGCCGACACCCTAAGGTGTCGGCTTTGCTTACACTAGTTCTCGCTTAAGAAGACTGAGTACGACTGTGCTCTACGATACGGCCATAGTTGGAACCAGGATTGGCACCGAAGGCACGTTGCCAAGCCGCGAAGCCAACAACAGGAGTAGGTGTATCCATGACACCGGGTACACAAGCAAACGCTTGAGCAGCCAGATCAAAGTCACAAATACCCAAGTTAGCGTCTGCTGGCGTAGTTGCCAGTGAAGCCCAACCAAACTTGGCACCGTCAGGCGTAGCTACTGAGATAGTACGAGGCGCGCCCAGGACAGGCGTGAGGCCCCACTCTATAACGTTAACTTCGTCTCTGAGTGAATCCGTGATCACAACGCCGGGAGGCTGTGGAGAAACGACCAGGTCACCGTCTTCAACTGTAATGCCCTGCTCTTCACGATCGTAAACATCGAAGGAAGCAGTCAGAGGAATATCGCGATAGTCACACGCATCGACGCCAGCTGCAGCCGCCGCAGGGACACGCAAACATGCTTCTTGATCTCGCAGGTAAGTAGACAGATTCAACATCACGTACTGACCCGGGATCGTAACAACCCAATCCGTATCAACAGTGGCACCAAGCGCTTCGTTGGCGTTTTGGGACCAATCGTTGATCAGAGTCTCGGCACCCAAAACGGCGCGCAGGTCTACGTACTTGCCACGTGAGTAGCCAACCGCATTGGTGGCGTCAAGAGGAGAACCACCATTCAGGTCTGGGTGATCGAAGCCCTGGAAATCACCAGAGAAGATACCGGTCTCTTGGTTTGTCATAGCAGGCGTGTCAAGGAATCCAGAGATGTGAACGGCATTGTCGCCGAATTCAACACCCGTCTCATCAGACTTGATGAAATAGGAGACTTTGAGCGAATCTACTGAAGCTTCATATGTTGACACTTCCGCAGTACCGCCAGTACCAGACAACTGATGAGTTGTCGCAGAGTCAATTACACCTTTATCGGTTGAACCAGCAACGCCATTAGCGAAGAAGTTGTCACGAACCAGGCCACAATCGTCTGGTATACCATCAGAATCGTGCAGAGCAGAGATAGCGATAGGCTGATCTTCGTCAATGGGCGAACCCATGCTGATGATCTCAACATAACCCGTCTCTGCGCCTTCGCGGAAGATCGGAGGCATGGTGAACTTGTTTGGGCCCGTATCGTATGCAGGAGCGGTACAGCTGTTGTCGTTAGACGTCCAAGTAATGTCTTCGCCGTCTAGACCGATAAAGCCGGTGTACATGTCGTTAGGTGACAGGACAACGTTAAAGTCCATAGAATCCATTGAATCAATAGCACGACGGAAGCGGAACTTCAGGACCTGAGTTCTTTCTGAAGTGTTGATGATGTTAACACCGGTGCTGTAGCCGTTCAGTACTGTGTAGTAAGGAACAATCGCCAGATCACCGAGCTCAGTTTCAGAAGCTACGGACGCCTGGGCGTTAACCGTACCAGCGTATCCGGCAGAAATGGCTGCAACTGCTGCTGCCATGCCGAGAGGCTTAAAGTTTGTGTTCATATTAGGAGACTCCTAGTTTTAGTCTTGTTTCAATCCAAAAATGTAAAGATTGCTAGCGCTATTATTGCTAGCTGCAGCCAGCTGTCAACTTACAAAAAAGCTAATAGTTGGCACTAAACCACCACTCTCCGTCTACGAGAATCCATCTCTCGATAAGATTGCGGGGCATAGGGCCCATCGCTCTAGCCGCTTCTGAAGTTAGTTTGGTTGGCCTGGACATGACCCCTACCACCACACTCGCTACAGCTGCAGACGGATCATAATTAGTTACTTCAACACCTGTCAACTCCCAGTTCGCTGTATAAGAAAACTTTTTGACATACAGATGCTTAGGGAATACTTCTCGGTAAGCGGGTGAGCTGTATTCCCAAGCTGCTCCCCAGTCATGTGCGATACGGGCCTGCCAGCGGGCTTCAACCCGATTTTCGAGTGCTTTTAGTTCTTCAGGAGCAAGCTCCTGAGGTTCTTCCGCCTTATCTGCGCAGCCCGCACATAGCACAAAGACCACCAATCCAATTACACGTAACATACTGTTTTTGTTAACCATTTAACGAAATCGGGCGAGATTATACGCCAACAAATAGGAAAAAGATATGAGACACAGCCAAGGCATCGAGTTGCACTAGCCGATGACACCACACACTCTCTGGGGCGATCTCTATTATCGCGATATTGTAGCGGAATGTTGGTAAGCACAGCTTGATCAATTAGGCGAATTAGCTGAGCGCCCTGCACTACGCAGTGGTTTGTGAAAAATACCAATCTCCGGTGATACGCGTCGATCTAGAGGTCTTTCTCGTCGATCAGCTCCAAGTTACGAATCTTGGAGCGCATCTCCTCGCTGACACTTCGCAGCTCGTCTTCGTTATATAGCGCTCTGGGTGTGATGATCACCAAAAGCTCTGTACGGTTACTTCTCGCGGAATCCGTGCCAAATAGAGAACCCACCACTGGCACACTATGAAGCCAAGGTACGCCCTGAGAAGCGGTTCCTGCATTTTCGCGGATCAGCCCCCCTAAGACTACCGACTCATTGGAGCGAACCGCCACTCGGCTTTCAATATTGCGCTCTAGGAAAGCCCTCTGACCTGTGGCAGCGTCAATCTCGCCGACGTCAGTCACCGATTGTCTCACTTCCATGGTTACCAGACCCCCGGCATTGACGGAAGGCTTTACGTCCAACTTCACCCCCGTATCCCGATACGTGATCGACTGGGTTACTCTGTCGGTGTCACTGGCGAGAGATCCGGTCTGCGAGTCAATGATGGGCACCTGCTGTCCAACGTGGATATAAGCATAGTGGTTGTCTAACACCATCACCGATGGCGTGGAGATAATATTAAGCAGGCTTTCTTCTGCAAGTGCATTGAGTACCGCACTGACATTACCAATCGAGTTAGTCACCGTATAAGAAAAACCAGGCACAATAGACGCTGGTGAATCTGCATCGGCTATGCTCGATAGGAAGCCCTCGCCATCGTAATCTGAACCCAGGCTATTACTAAAAGTCCATTCAAGGCCGTACCGGAGTTCGTCGGTCAGACTGACTTCGATAATGCTTGCTTCAATAATCACCTGTGTTGCCACCACATCTAACTGCTCAAGTGCCGTTTTGATTACCTTGTACTGCATGGAGGTTGCATAAATCATTAGGGAATTATTTTCATCGTCGGCAACTACTCTAACCTCAGAGGTCTCATCGCCACTGCCCGTAACCCCCTCCATATTCAGATTAGCTACTGAGCTCCCACCTCGAGCCGAAGATCTCGACGACCCCATGTTACTAGATGAACCCATACCACTAGACGACCCAAGCGTCTCCGGCGATAAGCCAGGAGCGACGCCTGAAGAGTCACCGAAACCGCCTCGAGACTGGGAGCTGCCACTGGGCTGCCTACCCGTATAAATACTATTAATGAGGTCAGACAATCGACTGGCCGTAGTGTTTTGTACTGGATAGACGTAGAGGCGTCGATCTAGCGCGGAGTAATGCGCTTCGTCCAGTCGCTCTATCCACTTCTCTACCGTGTCCAAATAATGTGCGCGTGGCGTGACTATTAAAATGCTGTTAAGGCGCGCGACAGGGACGACCCGAATCATATCCTTCATGCTACTGCCGTTTTCAGTTGTACCCATGATAGCGTCGAGGGCATCAACAACTTCAGCGACTTCACTATTCTCGAGTGGAAACAGTCCTACTGACATTCCTTTGAGCTGATCGACATCAAATGTAGACACCATGTCCAGCCAGCCATCCAACTGCGTACGAGTTCCGGCTAACACCAACAAGTTACGACTGCTATCGATTCGCACGAACGCCGACTCATCAGCAACAGGCTTGAGGATCTCCGCCATATTTTTGGCACTAATAAATTGCAGCGGCACAATCACAGTAGAATAGCCTGCGATATTGTCGCGAGGGTTGGAGACGCTGGGAGATAACTTGGTTCCGCGGGCAGAGCCAGTCACGAGGTACCGACCGTCGCTACCACGAATCATGATCGTGTTATTGGCTTTGAGCAGCGACTCCAGTACGCCCAATAGTTGATCTCTTGGTATCGGGGTTCTGGTGCGGAGGGTAACCTGTCCTTGTATAGGGTGATCTACTACGTAGTCTAGCTCCAGAATGTCACCCATAATGGCGTGAGTAACTTCGCTCAAAGGAGCCTGCTCGAAGTTCAGGCTTACATCCTCTCCCAAGAAGCGGACAGACTCCCGTTTGCTGGGCATATTGACGTGTTTATCGGTACCCCGATAAACAACGGCCTCTTTGGGTTCTTCTTCAGCTTTGGACGCCGCCAAACCAGCAGCAGAAGTTGACAGCGTAGCCTGCTCCTGGGCAGCCTCGGCATCAGCCACCTGCACAGGTGAATCTTTTTCAGCCGGCGTTGTGCAGCTAACGATAGCAAAAACAGCAGTCAAAGTTGCCGCAGTTCGCAAAATTTTCATTCCAATAGGCCTGTTATTCATTCTTTTCATGGATTCAATCATCTTCTGGCACCGCCACCGAGCCGCAGGCTGTCGCGTTTTTCAGCGTTCTTTTTTACGGCGCGCTGAGGCTCTTTTTCGGCATCCGGCTTTGTCTGATTCGGCGCCGCCTGCTCATCGGTTAGCGCAGACTCTTCAACACCCTGAACTTGAGATATCTCAGTAATACTTAGCGCAAGAGTCGCTTGCTGAGCGCCACTGCTAAATAACGCTGAAAAGGGCTCAAGCGACTGCAGCTTCCAACCGTTCAACTCCTCGCCTACCATCAATCGTCGCTTTTTACCTTTTGAAATAACGATAACACCCCCTGTATCACCGCTACCAAAAACGCCGGACAACTTTACATTTTCAATCTTACCCGGCTTGATCTCATTCGTCTTTGCGGGTTCGGGTTTTGGTGTTACTGCCACCGGAATCAATGGTGCCCGACTCGCCCAAAACAATGGGCGCTGTCTGATTTGAGCCCGCTGTTGCGGGCTAGCGACCGAAAGACCCAAAACGTCTGCGACTTGCAATGAGTCACGCATTGGCCTAACTGGATCGGGAATCGGGGGAAACATCGCCCGGTAACTGCCCCAACCAAACTGTAGCAAGAGGAGCGCCAACAGCGCCAGCACGATCAACTCTATTCTGCGCTCAGTCCTGAGAGGGTCTGAAAGACCTACATAGCGGGCACGAATACTCATATCAGCGATCTCAGAGATAGCAAACGGATTGAGGCCGTCGTTTCCTGCTTCTCTACCTTGGCCGCGGCGCCTCGAACGCTGCGTTGACGCATGGGCCAGACATCCAAGCCCTCAACAATAATCAGTGGAGTAAAGTCAGCTATTTCTGCCAGAGCCCGGTCCAGCGCGTCGATGTCGCCAGCAACTGTTAGTTTTACGGCAATATAATCAAAATTTTCCTCTTCTCGCACCGGTAGAACTTGGCTGTTACTGACCGTCAGCCCGGCATCGGCCATCAGCTGACGAACGTCTGACTGCATAGATGCTGCAACCGACGCCCTTTCGGCGGTGGGCGGGTAAGTCAATCTGGCAGTAGCCTGCTGAACCACACCGGAAGACTCTCGCAGCTGTTCTTCCACCTCCTGTAATCCCTGCAATCGGGCTATTCGCTGAGGCAAACGCTCCATGTCTCGAGCATATTCAGCTCCCAAACCGAATGCACCGATAAGTAGGTTCACGTAAAACAGTAGAGGCAACAGCAGAGTCAAACCACATATCATAGCGCTTCGCTGGTGGGTTTTAATCCAGTCCATCACGATTCGGCACCCCTCACCCGGATTTTGAGGTGAAACTGCTCGACATCTGTGCCTGGAATTTTTCGAATGGGACTCGCTGCTGTTACCTCCCGATAATCTGGTTGCTCAGTGAGTAACTCCATTATCGCTGACGCGTCGACAGCCCTTCCTCGCAGATCAATTTCAAGCCCATTGATCGCCAGTCGCTCTGCAAAAGCATCATTACCCAACAACCCAGTGAGCCTTCCCAGGTGCACATGAGCACTGGGGTAGCTAGCTGTGATTTCATTCACAGCAAAAATAGTTTCATTAGCCGCGCTAACCGCAGTACGCATTTGGGTAGCATCGGCGGCCTCTCGCTGAGTTTCCGCAGAGACACTTTCAAGGCGTTCAAACTCGAGCTTCTTAAAGCCTGCACCGGCTACGGCGGTCAATAACAAGACCAGGCCCGCAACTGCGACCATGATGCCAACCTTTACCAAACGACGCTGATATAGCTTTTCCCGGCGATCTTCGCCGAAGCCATTGACAACGACCATTTGCCCCGACACATCAACCCAAACTTCCTGAGCATGAGCATCATGACCACCGTAATGCTGAGATATATAGGTCATCGAGGCACTGAGTGAAACAATAACCAGCGTCAGGTGAATATGGTTTTCATCGCGACCTGTCACCACCCAACCTGCGCCCGTGTCTACTGGCGAAAATGGACTATTGGCGCTGGTCTCCAGGGCGAGAACCGCATCGAGCTCAGTATCTACCGCCACAGGTAACCTTAGCTTTCGTGACAGCGCTAAATCGCCATCAAGCAAAACGGCGTTACATCGTGCCTCTTTAAGAGCAGACGGCATCCCAGCCTGATAAATGGCATCCGCAGAAGGCGAGCGCAGGATGACAGGCTCATCAAGATGAGCGCGAACGGGAGAGTCATACGCCCATAAAAGCTCTCGCCAGGCGGCCATAAAGTGCCTGCCCAATTGACGCATGTCGTAGCCGAACAGCTCCCAGTTCTGGCTGGATTCAAACATTCCCCGACCTCATTTTTATTTACCCCTGCACTACCCTAGGGGCTTCTGTTCGAACAGCACGCCACGGAAGGCCAGAAGCTCGCCCTCCATCAGACTTCAACCAACGGCGACGCAACCAAGTACGGCCGCCGTACTCCACATACGCGTCTGCCCGCAAGACTCCGTTCCCAACGCCGCCCTGGCCAGTCCCCTCGTTAACACTATTACTCGCACTCGCGGATCTGCGCTTACCTGTCTGCGCGGCTTTGGCGGGATCCAGAGACTGCAGCAAAGTCATCATCGCCTCCGGAGACGCGCTCCAATTAGTTGATGACCTAGCCCAACTGCCCGCAATTGCATAGTCCCTGATGTTATCCAGCAAAGAGCGGGAAACGCCCTCCACGCGCAGCATATCCTCCAGAGAATGAAAGCTATTTTTCTGGCCTGTTCTCCTGCGACTGCCATTAATCTGTGTCCGCCACTTTACCACACTCTCAGCCACGTATTGAGCTTCCCCGGGAGTCAATCCCCCCGCCACACGAAACAGTATTGACAGCACCTCTTCGGGGGCGCTGCTGACGTCGATAAAACCTGATGCTGGATAAAGCCGAACCATCACCTCAACATCCCCCAAACGATGAACTGACTCTGATATTTGCGGGCCCTGATCGGCAGACGTATAACCCTGCTGGCGCTGAACCATGGCAATCTGGATTGCCCCATCTCCCGCCGCAACAGCCTTCGCTTTGGCCAAATGAATTTGTGTCGTACTAATGTCAACGCGGGCACTCGCAACAATACCTGCAACGAGCAGTGACATTCCTGCGACAAACCATATCACGAGCGCTAGGGCTACCCCCTCTTGCCGCCGAATCATTTTTGTACCCGCATAATTAGATCAGGCCAATAACGATCAGATGCCTTTATTTGTAGTCGTACCAGCGCTGGCGCAATAGAGGTCTCACGCCAATCACTAATCCAGTCTTTGTCGTAATCAGGGCGCATATGAATCGTAAACTCATTCAAACTCTCAACCAGAGACCTTGAGGGCGCGCCCTCCCATTTACTCGCGTCAGCGGAAGTGGCTTCAGACTCTAACCACTTGAGCACCAGCTGATCCCCTTCCTGGCTAATCCGCACCACGTAGGTGCCCCCATAAGCCTCGCCGAACAATAAATTGGTTTTCCATTCCAGAAACCCCGTCCCTGAACGGAAATACGATGCTGCAGAACTCCCTCCGCCCAGTGTGAGACCCCCTGAACCACTACCAACCACTGCCGACTCCATTAAATCTCGAACAAAGGCACTCACAGTACGAATCTCGTCCGCGCGCTGCGTTACGCGCTCAAGAGAGACTTGCGTATTGCCGAGCGTCCGCAGACCAGTCACTGTTCCAAGCAACACCAAGGACAGTATCGCCAGCGAGACCACAACCTCGATCAGGGTGAATCCCTTCGAAGCCTTATCGCGATCCACGCCCGTAACCTGCAACCACCGAGTTAAGTACGATTTCGCGTCGCTTGCGGCCATCAAACCAAGCGACTCCGACCTCTATTTCATAAAGCCTGGTGTTGCCCATACCCGACCGAGCAACGTTGATCGGCTGAGTTTGCACTCGCCAGTCGTAGCCGCCTGAGGTCTTACCCGCTTTTTGTGTTCCGTTTTCTGGCACCACACCGTTATCAGCTAGCAATGAACGCGCGAGCTCCACGCCATAGGCATAGCGCTCAGAGGTGCGTACGTTACGGGTAGCGCCACTGGCCGCCTGATACAGAGAGCCGAGCGCAAGGGATAGAATGGAGATGGCCACCATCATTTCCAGCAAAGAAAAACCACCCTGATGTCTAGTTAACATCGTAGGCTTCCTGACTTACTGATCCCATCAACCAGTCAACGGAGATTCTGACACCCCTGCCTCGGGGCGAGGTGACATCGATATCACCCCCGGTGGAGCCACCTTCAGGGTAAAAGCGAATAACGCCCAGGCTCTGTTGATTGACCTCACTGGCAGTGGTTACTGTCATTTCAAAACCCTTGGGAAGCTGCACCAGATCATCGTGAAACTGGATTTGTCCTCGCTCGGGGTCAAAGCCCACGTCTTGCGCCTGGCCTTTGTCCATCGCCCGATGTCTGGCCTGACCGAGGGTCGTCAATACTTCTCGCACTGCCTGGCGGTATTGTATGGACTCATAGAAG
>JBDWQQ010000075.1:0-35842 GCA_039986455.1 Halioglobus sp. | reverse complement strand
AGAGACCAATAGAAGAGGTGCGAAAGGAACTGCAACTGCCCGAAAAAATTGAAGCGGGTATAGGCATATTAGCGGAAGCCGCCTAGTGTTCATTCGATGTAAAATAATTAACAAGAACGGCTACAGGCGCTGCTTTGAGTTGATAGCGGACATTTCTGTCGGCAGCCCAGCCAGATTTGATACTGTCCGCTTTCGACTAACGGCGGACGTCAGGGCTGGCTTAAATTGCTAGACCCGCGTATTCAGAAACCTTAACCTAACTCGGTTTTTTCGAATTCTCGTACTGTTTAGCGTATCTGCAGTCAGAGAATGCTAACCTTTTTTAAAAGAGGGACTTTGCTGATGAAATTGGCATTTAAGTTTTATTTGGTTCTAGCACTTCTGCTTACTAGCATGGGTGCGCGCATATCGTACGCAGCAGAGGCAGTGGACACCACCGAATGGGGTACCCGCCCTGAGGCTACAGGCATGACCGCAGAGGAGTTTATCAGAGCTGAGGGGTTAGACTTTGCAGCCAATTTGGTGAAGAAAAATGGGGTCAACACTTTCAACACTCCAACTATCGCGAGCGTCGACAACCAAATTCTCACCACTCCCAACGTGAATGTTCTTTATACAGCCGCGGCAGTGGACACGACGGGGGGCTTCACACTCAACCTCCCCGTTGATGACACGCGTTTGGTTACGGCGCAAATAATAAACCTGGACACCCATACAACACCGGTCCACCTAAACAGGGGTGGAGTTTACAAGTTCCCCGCGGGTCAATTCGATAATCATATAGGAATATTGGTTCGCATCGGTGTTGATGGTAAGGCGGATGCGGAGGCTCAGGTCAAGGTCATCGCTGATGAGTTGAGCGTTGAGGCAGTAAACGCGAACCCTATCCCGAACTACGACCTAGATAAACTCCTAGCCACACGAGTAGCGTTGAAAAACGAATTTGCAAAAACCCCTATAGATAGTACCGGCGGGATGGTCGAGTCAGTTGATCAAATCACAGACTGGGAGAAGTACACTCTCATTAGTGCGGGCGGGTGGGGCTTGAGTGGTCCGGCGCGGGCTGCCTACAAGCTTATCCCCGGGCCTGAATCTGTTGAATGCAGCACGGTGACGGTCGAAGCTCCGCCCATAAACACCGATGCAAATGGTTTTTACAGCCTCACTATCTACGGCAAGGACATGTTTCTTATGGCCGACGAAAACAACACGGTCAAAAGTCAAAGTGAAGATCGCATTGAAGTCACAGTTGGGCCAATTGAATGTGCGGAAGGTGCCTCAAATTATCTCAAGGCGCCTAAGCCTTGGAACATAGTTTTGAGGGCATACGAGCCTGATGCGGATGCTTTCATGGCGCAACCCGATGGGAAGGTCGTAGCCAGATAATCTAACTAGGCAATACCTGTGACTTCAAGCTGATTGCTTCGGGAGCTGTTGGACTGGTCTGGCGATCAGCACCCGTGGCAGGGGTTTCTGAGCGTCTGCAATCGGCATTGAGGTAACCCTCACGATGACTGACTCGTGACTTTTCTAATGTCTCCTATGAGGTGAAAGCGGATGTTTAGTTCTCCTGAATCGATTCACGCTCCAAAAGGTCCGCTTTCGCTTAATAGCGGACAGTAGTCCTAGATCGACTATTTGTGCATCTGCCCACGCTTTTCAATCGACGAAGCTCTCGGTAGACTCTCACTCTTCTAAATTAACGATCCAGCGGGAAGTAGCGTCATGCCAATTCACTATAGGGTTTTGTTAGCCGCAGTATTCAGCTTGAGTCTATCAACGACTTCATTTGCTGCCGACGAACCTGAAAAACCACAAACATTGTTCAAGAATGTACAAGTCTGGGACGGCACCAGCAAAGCACTCTCCAGCGCAACTAATGTGCTGATCGAAGGGAGTACGATCAAGAAAGTGGGAGCATCCGCTGGCGATGCTCGCGCTGATGCTGCTGTCATCGAAGGACAAGGCAAAGTGCTAATGCCTGGTTTAATAGATATGCATTCACACCTTACCCTTTCATCTTCTTCCGCGGTTGCTTTTGAAAATTCAACCTGGGAAGAAATTGGAGCCCGCACAGCGCTCGTCGCTGAGGAAGTGCTATTGGACGGGTTCACTAGCGTTCGCGATATGGGTGGAATGAACGGCAAGGGCGTCAAGCGGATGATTGATAATGGTGAGCTTGATGGTCCCAGAATTTTTCCAAGTGGGGGCTTTATCGGTGCCACGAGCAGTCACAGCGACTTCAGATTGTTGACCATGCGCAACCCGACACTCGACGGTGTTAAAGACAGCAACATGCTGCGCTTGGAAGTAGGTTATGTAGTGGATGGCGTTGATCAGGTTTTAGCGGCCTCCAGGCGTAACTTTCAGTTGGGAGCCTCTCAGCTGAAGCTGATGATTGGTGGTGGAGTAGCTACCGAATATGATCCTTGGCATAGTACGACATTCACTTTCGATGAAATTAAAGCCGCCGTAGATGTGGCTCAAGGTTACGGCTCCTATGTCGCAGCTCATATCAACCAGCCCGAGTCGATACAGCTGGCTATCGAGGCGGGCGTCAAAAGCGTTGAACACGGTTTTGTTATCGACGAGCCGACAATGAAAATGCTAGTTAAGAACGATGTATGGCTTTCTAGCCAGCTGACTGGTACGTCGAGAGAACTAGCCGAGCTTCCCTCTCTGACGCCTGAAAACCTGCGCAAGCTTGACCTGGCCCATGCTGAGATGTCGGATTTTTACAATCTGGTTAAAAAATATAAGCCCAAGCAGGTATTTGCAGTTGACGCTGTATTGGCAAGCCGAGAGGTTTATATCAATCAACGCCGGCATGAAATTTACCTTTTCGCCCAAAATTTCGGCAACCATGCAATGCTGAAGGCTGCTACCTCTTCCGCGGGAGAGCTTTTGGGTATGACGAAGCAAACCACTTATCACGAAGGCCCCATTGGTGTAATTCAGGACGGCGCCTACGCTGATATTTTGCTGGTGGATGGTAATCCTTTGGAAGATATTTCTGTAATCGGTGGCAGGGAGTTGTGGCTCAAGGCGCCTAAACCAGAGCCCATCTCAACCATTAATGTGATTATGAAGGGTGGGGAAATCTTTAAAAACACACTCTAACTATTTGGCGGTCATTTGCCTGTAGATGTAACGGCAATTTCATCCAGCGTAATGCCCGCTTCGAGGTGAAAGCGGACGTTCCAGCCTACGAGCCAAACTTGGCCCCAAAAGGACTGATTTCGCCTACTAGTGAACATTTATTCTATACTGAAGCTATAAATCCATCTGGAGTTCTAGTCATGAAATTGCAATTTCTCTTGGCCCCTTTATTTCTAACCAGCCTGGCTATTGCAGCGCAAGACCTGCAGATATCTGAAGCTGACCTAAAATCCCCTAAAAAAGAATACTCCCCTTATGTCGGAGATCACTTCCCCACCCAGGTATTCTTTGGTGATACACACCTTCATACGTCCTGGTCTACAGACTCCGGTATGGCGGGCGGTACACTTGGGCCCGATGAAGCCTACAAAGTCTCACGAGGAGAAGAAGTCACTTCCTTTTCAGGCTTTAATGTAAAACTGATTCGCCCATTGGATTTCATAGTGGTTGCTGACCACGCAGAAAATTTGGGTCTAGCCGATTATATCCGGCGCTCCGACCCGGTTATCCTAGCTAACAAAACAGGAAAAAAATGGCACGACTGGGTCAAATCAGGTAAAGGCTATGATGCATTTATAGAATGGCTTAGATCGGATAAAAAAGATCTCATCAATGAACCCAAAATGATGCAAGCGGCATGGCAGCAAGTTGTTAAGAACGCAGATGATTATTATCAGCCAGGTGTATTTACTACCTTCCATGGCTATGAATGGACGTCAATGCCCGACGGTAACAACCTCCATAGAGTGGTCATTTTCAGAGATGGAGGCGACAAAACTAGCCAGATAGTTCCTCTCTCTATGTATGATACCGTCGACCCGGAAGACCTATGGGAAAACCTCGCCGACTATGAGAGCAAAACCGGCGGACAAGTATTGGCGATACCTCACAACGGCAACTTATCGAACGGTTTAATGTTTGACACTGAGACTTATTCCGGAAAAAGCTTAACCAAAAGTTACGCCCAAATGCGCGACCGCTTTGAGCCTATTTACGAAGTCACACAGATGAAGGGTGACGCAGAAGCTCACCCACTGCTATCACCCGATGACGAATTTGCCGATTTTGAAACTCTAGATGCAGGCAATCTAAGCGGCAAGATTGCAAAAAATCCAGATATGCTCGCTAAAGAATACGGGCGTGAAGCGCTCAAGGAGGGTTTACGCCAGGAAATGAACCTCGGGGTCAACCCATTCAAAGTCGGACTAATTGGTAGTACGGATGCGCACGGTGGCTTACCCACTAGCCGTGAGGAAAACAACTTTAATAAGGCTCATATAGCCGAACCTTCTGCCGATCGCGCGGAACACTTTTTGATTGAAGGCGCCAAGCCAGAACTTTCGATAATGGTGAAAGACCTAAGCGCATCCGGTCTGGCCGCAGTTTGGGCCAGGGAAAATACCCGTGAATCTATATGGGACGCCATGTCTCGGAAAGAAGTTTATGCCACTACCGGTACTCGACTTAAAGTCAGAGTATTTGGCGGCTGGGACTTTAAAGAAGATGAAGTGCATCGTCCTGACTTTGTTCGCGAAGGCTATGGTCGCGGTGTACCCATGGGAGGGGACCTTAGAGACGCACCCAACGGTAAGTCGCCCGCTCTCATGGTCCGCGCCCTTAGAGATGCAGACGGCGCCAACTTGGATCGCATTCAGATCATCAAAGGCTGGTTGGATAAAAAGGGCAAAACGCATGAGAAAATTTATGATGTTGCCGTCTCAGGCGGCCGCAAAATTGGCAACGATGGACGCGCACGAGAACCGGTTGGCTCAACAGTGAATGTGGAGGATGCCAGCTACACCAACACCATTGGCTCCCCCTTGCTAAGCGCTTATTGGCAAGATCCTGATTTTGATCCCAAGCAAAGTGCTTTCTACTATGTCCGAGTTATTGAGATCCCGACGCCGCGGTGGACAGCTTATGATGCGAAGTTCTTTAATGTAGAGATGCCAAATGATACTACTATGATCCTTCAGGACAGAGCCTATACCTCCCCCATTTGGTATACCCCCAAATAACAGTCAGCCGCAGTAAACCAAGCCTCGAATAAAATCGGGGCTTTTCTGTCTCTGGAGCCTGACTCACAAGCTCATATACAGCGTCAGCATTTGGACCCCTTGGCAGGCACTCAAGCCAGCCTAAATCTCGTCCGCTATGAGGTGAAAGCAGAGAACAATCCACTCTGGTGTTAAATTTCAGAATGAGGAGTTAGTAAATGACAGAAGCAGAAGCACTTGAAATAGCTGGAATCTTCGCGGGAAATGCGCTGACCGCCTTTTCCTTTTTCATCACATTTACCATCGCCTATTTGGTGGCTGCATACTATGTGGGTAATCGCCTGACTCCATTTCAGTCAAAAGCCGTGAGTGGGCTATACCTTGTATCTTCGGCAGCACCAATGCTTGCGCTCATCACGAACATAACGGTATACGGCGATGCAATGGCCGAATCAAAAATCGGTAGTGCCGCTCCTTTGTCGAGCGGTCTTGTCTGGGCCGTCGGAATGACGGTATTAATGGTTGTAGGAATAGTAGTGAGCCTCATCTTTATGTGGCAGGTCAGACATCCGTCCAGTGATTAAGATCTGCCTTTGCTGTTGAGTCGAGACCTGCATTTGGGTTTTCATAAATCCAGAAGCCTGGGTTGTTTTTATCGAGTCGATCTTTTATGTCAGCGCTAAACCCACTTTTCGAGAAAAGTCGTCACCGCCCGTTGAGCTCAACACCATGGGACGAGCAGAAAGCGCGCAACGACATTCGATCGCTTGTGGATACTCTGTTCTCTGCTCGTTTGCCAAATGGTCTTTGGCCTGACGAAGAGGATTTTCCCCTTAGCGTCTATGCCGGTGTCGCGGGAATTGCCTGGGCTATTGATACGCTCTTCGCACGAGAATACTTAAAACAACCGTACCCGAAACTTTGCGCAACGCAACTTATCGCAAATCCCGAGCGCGTAAACCACCCTGAATTTTTTACAGATTTTGATGTGCCAATATCCCACTCCTTTTATCTCGGCGGAACGGGAGTTTATCTGCAGGCGTGGAAAGAAACCGGTGAGCAAAGCCTTTTGGATCAACTCGATGATTTGATTGGAACCAACATCAATCACCCCTGGATGGAAAATCTTTGGGGAGCACCCAGCACCATGTTGGTGGCGAGCCACCTGTATTGCGCCACGAAGGAGCAACGTTTTGCAGAGCACGTGCGGCAGGGTGCCGCTTATCTCTGGACGAAACGTGAGCCAGAACCCCAGAGCGGTTGTGCCATGTGGAATATCGAGCTGTATGGAGAGCAGACCTGGTTGACCGGTGCAGGACACGGTTACGTGGGTAACGTCTTTCCGGTTTTACGCTCACTGGAAGTTTTGGAGGAGGGGGTGCGCACGCAATGGCTCGATAGTATTGCGCATACTGTTACGTTCACCGCGCAGCGCGAACACGGCCTGGCCAACTGGCGTCCCAGTATCGGTAAGGGAAGGAAGGGGCGCGACGACACTTTAGTTCAGCAATGCCATGGGTCTCCTGGCTTTGTGATTAGCTTGGGTTCGCTTTATGGCCGTGGCTATGATGAGTTTGACAGCGTTTTGCTCGAAGCCGGCGAGCTAGTCTGGAAGGCAGGGCCCCTCGATAAGTACCCTGGTCTCTGCCACGGGACACCGGGTAATGGATACGCCTTATTGAAGCTGTATCAACTGACGGGTGACGCGCTTTGGTTACAACGTGCTCGCCAGTTTGCCGTATCGGCGATGGAGCAGCGGGATGAGTATGCTAAGGCCGGGCTCGAAACCAATTACAGCCTGTGGGACGGTGATATGGGCCTTGCCCTTTATTTGGCCGATTGTATCGATGCTAATGCCGATTTCCCTACGCTGGACTACTTTTAGTTGTTTGCTGCTTAAGTGCGCTTTCGCCTAATTGCTGGCCTTGTGTTAGTTTCTGTTTAGTCTTGCTCACTGCAAACGTATCAAACCAGGAGTCAGTATGAGTGGAGAAGAGAAATCGTCTCGCGTGAATAAAATGGCCGTTGGAATTGCCGTAGGTACTGGCATAGGTGCTGCATTAGGTGTCGCGATGGATAACATCGCGCAATACGTGGCGTACGGTGTTGCCCTGGGAGTCGTGGTCGGAGCTGTGTGGTCAAAGAGATCCTCTGATAAAACAGACTGACCGCTTTGAGGTGATAGCGGACATTCCCAGCCCAAGGTCGATTCAGCCCCTCTAGCGTCCGCTTTCGCCTAATAGCGGTCGGTCTGGTAAAGTCTAGCCATCATTCGCCTTCGACCCATGGCGGTCACTGCTAAAAGTCTTACTTGCTGCGCTAATTGTGGAGACACCCCTTAGATGAGGAACGCACTTTTGCTCCTGCTCGCATCGACCTTGTCCGCATGTGGTAGTGAGCGGGGTCCACAAAGCGATGAGCCGCCTGCCGCGCAACAGGTCGACTCGCTTTACATCAATGGTCGAATATGGACGGGGTCGAATACGACAGGAGACGCATCCGTTATGGCCGTCACCGACGGTCACATCTCCTACGTTGGTCCCGCATCCAGCTCAAAATTTGTCTCAGCAGAGACTATTGATCTCCAAGGCCGATTCGTCATGCCCGGGTTTATAGACAACCATGTACACTTCCTTGAAGGCGGTGCGGCATTGGCCAGCGTCGATCTGCGCGGCGCGGATTCTCCTGAGGTATTCTCGCAGCGGATTATCGACTATGCGACCACATTGCCGGCTGGAAGATGGGTTTTGAACGGGAACTGGGATCACGAACTGTGGGGCGGCGAACTTCCGCGCCGGCAGTGGATTGATCAAGAAACGACTGACACCCCGGTGTTCGTCATTCGTCTGGATGGCCACATGGCACTCGCCAACTCAGCAGCACTCAAGGCGGCTGGCATCACCGCAGCAACGGTCGCGCCTTCGGGTGGTGAAATTGTTAGGGATGAGTCGGGTACTCCGACCGGCATATTGAAGGGAAATGCGCTAAACCTAGTATTTAGCGCTATTCCAACGCCATCCGAAGGAGAAGTCCTGGAGGTTTTCGAACTCGCTCAATCTCATGCGCTCAGTCTGGGTCTGGTCCAGGTCCATGCAGTTACTGCCAATGAAACTGAAACCAAAATGCTCGAAGCTTTCAGACTGGCGGAGGACCGGGGCGTAATGAAGATCAGAGCGTTTGTTTCGACGCCGATCGAGTACTGGGAAGATACGCGAAACGTCGTCCGCGAGGACGGCAATGGCACGGATCTACTTCGCTGGGGAGGCGTGAAAGGGTTTGTTGATGGTTCTCTTGGCGCTACCACTGCCTGGTTTTATGAACCGTATCTCGATGCCCCCGGCACGAGCGGTGGTCCCTTAACGGATCCAGTGAAGCTAACAGACATGCTAAGGCGTGCAGATTCCGCTGGACTCCAAATCGCTATTCACGCGATAGGAGACCGTGCAATAGACGACGTGATTGCCGACATGCGAGACATGGCAGGCGACGAAATAGCCAACAAACGATATCGCATAGAGCACTTCCAGCATCCATCACAGTCTGCTATTCAACTTGCCGCCGAATATGGAATCGTTGCATCGATGCAGCCATATCACGCCATTGATGATGGTCGCTGGGCGGAAGGTCGTATCGGTCCGGATCGAATCAAAACCACGTATGCATTTAGAACGATTCTCGATGCAGGCGTCAATCTGACCTTTGGGTCTGACTGGCCGGTAGCTCCGTTGTCTCCGCTCGACGGTGTATATGCTGCTGTCACCCGGCGTACAACTGATGGTTCGAAACCTGGTGGCTGGCAGCCAGCAGAACGGATATCAGTTGAAGAAGCACTTATCGCATATACTGCTACGAATGCCTATGCCAATTTCGAAGAGGACGTGGCCGGTACGCTCGAAGTTGGAAAAAAGGCTGATTTTGTAGTGTTGGCCGAAGACCCGAGACTAGTAGACCCGACAACAATTCCACAGATCGACGTGGTTGCAACCGTAATTGATGGCGAAGTGGTCTATCGCGGGGACTAGTAGCGAGTTTGGAAGGCCACTTAAGGCCCCAAAGCGGACATTACCCAGTCAATGCCGAACCAGCCCCTCTAACGTCCGCTTTCGCCTAATAGCAGACCTGTGATCCGTCTGCGTTTAACTTTCTCTGGCGAATTCTATCCGGTATTGTGCGAAACAATAATTAGAAGCTAATTAAGGTTCAACTGAAAATGTCGCATTTTGAGTATGTGTCAGTCGCGATAGCCCTCATGAACGCACTCGCCATAGGTCGACTGCTCGCTGGCTTGTCCTCTTCACTGGCTGCCGACAAGCAGTACTGGGTTCACACAACCTGGATTTCTACACTACTGCTTATCGCGGTCATGTCGTGGTGGGCTATGTGGGCCTTGAATGAGGTCGCATGGACACCGATTCGATTCCTCTGGGCTCTGTCGCTTCCTGCACTGCTTTACGTTAGGGCGAGCGTATTACTTGGTCACTCAGGCGATGAACCGGATTCATACTATGAACATTTTTATGCAAAGCGGCCCTTATTCTTTTCTTTAGGGCTAGTAACAGCAGCTTTTATTGCCCTGACTCCTTGGGTTCAGGGAATATTCCCATGGCTTGAAATTGCGCCTATTCATATCTCTGCTGCCACTGTCGCGAGTATTTCTCTCTTAGGGCTCTTGTTCCGCAGCCCAACTGTTCATGCGGTGTTGGCAGTGCTGGCCTTCATAGGCGCTGCCAGCGGCTTCATTGTTATTCGAGTAGTCGTCTAGCAGTCCGCTTAGAGGTGATAGCGGACTTCAGGGGCGATGATCCACAATGTCAGCTTTCTCCTAAACGTGAAGTGGCTCGTCTGACGAGAGCGTGAGGCCGGCAGCTGAAACCTGCCAAAATATAGAGCCACACGCAGACGGAATGTTTCAATGAAAACAATGAACTGGGAACTGATTGGCACAGCTTGGAAGGAAGGCCGACGTCCCTGTCAGTCAAATCCCGGAGCGCAGTTTATCTTTGCTGCTATTGCTGAGGGCAACTCACCTCAGGATTGAAGGGCGCAAAAATGCCGGCAGGGTTGTGCTTTTCTATCCACACGTGAAGCGCCCAGATTCCCTGCTCTTCGTTAAATTGCAGTTCCTGGCCGAGCATGACCGGCGGTGTTGAGGCGTTGTCTGGGGTCCATGGCACGATATACTCCACGCCCACAAACTCCATAGAACCATCGACCATCGGCGCATATAAAAGCACTTCCGGGCGCAGCAGGTTGAGTTCGAAGGGCGCACCGTCGAGCGCGGTCATATTTGCTACGTGATACCCCATGCCGCCGGCGGGAGATTCGACGCAAGGTGAGATGGTGGCGTTCCAGCCAGCCGCCTGGGCCACGTCATAGCTGGCGAACGGCGCCGTGACTTTTTCAAGTAATGCCAGTTGTGCTCGAATAGCCTTGTTGTCGTTGCGCAGGTCTTTGCCGTATCCCGAATTGGCGGAGGCGTTTGCTGCGAACAATATTGCTGCGAGGAGGTATGCGGCCACCGGCGCAGCGCCGAAGGTCAGATCCTTGGTAGAGCGGAAGTTCAGTATTTTCATGTTTATCTCCATCGGGTTACTCAGTTTCGTTGTTGCGGTCGGTCAATTGCTGACTGACCTTGGAGACAGAGCTTGGGGGTGCGCTTGTCGAAAGACTTATGGAAAGCCTAAAGAAGTTATGAAATTTTCCTCAAATCGTGTAACACTTTGATTTGTATGGCTTATTGCTTTGGAAAATTCACGCTCGATCCGCGCACCGGCACCCTGACAGGGCCCGACGGCGTGGTACCCCTGCGGCGCCAGGCCTTTCAGCTGTGCGAGGTGCTTTTGGAAAATGCCCCAGAGCTGATGGTCCGAGACCAGTTAATGGACCAGATTTGGGGACGAACTGTCGTATCGCCAAATGTTCTGGCCCAAACCATCAGTGAACTGCGTCAGGCGCTGGGTGATGACCCGCAAGCGCCTCGTTATATCGAAACCAAGCATCGGCGCGGTTACCGGATGATTTGCGAAGTGTCCCGGGTTGAAACTCAGGAACCTAAATTCCCAGAGCGTGAAAGCCAGGACCGTGAGACTTCGGTTCCCGGACCAGGCCCTTTCCCAAAATCAACTCACATGATGCAACAAAAGCCGTCGAGGAGTTTGGTGCGACGTTACTGGGTGGGAGCCTTTGCAGCGGTAGTTTTAGTGACTGGGCTCTGGACAGGTTTGCGCTCAGGCGAACAGGAGATCCTTTATCGCGAAACCCTCCCTGATATTCGTGCAGCGGTGGATACCGATGTATTCGAGGCCTGGAGCAAAACTCGACAAGCGCTGCTTCGCCATGTCGATGACTCCTCGCTGAATCAGTTGATGCTCGATCTTACTGTCCCCGTGTCGCTAACCAGTCAGCCATCGGGCGCTACCTTCATGGTGGGGCCATACAACGCTCAAGAGTCAGATTGGGTTGCACTGGGGGAGACACCTCTGGAGGGGGTCAGGCTGCCGCTTACGATGCTCCGCTTCCGCGTGCATAAGCCGGGGTACGTGAGCTTGGATGTGGCGCCCAGCGTGCTGCCGTTTCCCGAGGTATTTCAGCTTCACACGGAGAGCGCGACCCCGGCGGATATGGTATTCGTGCCGCGCGGGCCGGTCAGTTATATGGGGGAGACCCGTGAACTGCCAGGCTTTTGGATACAGCGCAATGAGGTCAGCAATCGGGAGTACTATGAATTCGTGGAGGCCGGAGGTTACGAGCGCAGCGAGTACTGGCAGCACCCGGTGGAGAGAGACGGGATTGAACTGACCCCGGAGGCGGTGGTGTCAGTCTTCGTCGATTCAACTGGCTTTCCCGGGCCATCCACTTGGTCACTGGGAACCTATCCTAAAGATAAAGGCGATCACCCGGTAGAGGGAATCAGTTGGTTCGAAGCGGCTGCCTATGCGAGGTTTCGCGGTCTCGAACTCCCCACCGCTTTTCACTGGTGGCGTGCCTCTGGCAGGGGCGGGAACCAGTACCTGAATTTTGCCGATATCGTCACCGCCAGTAACTATCAGAGCGATGGCACCTGGCCAGTGGGGCAGGGTGGCCTTGGGCCCCACGGCACTCGAGATATGGCCGGTAACGTCGGTGAATGGTGTCTGAACTCGGGTGGTACAGGGCGACATTTTCTCGGCGGGTCTTGGACCAACAGTTCCTATGCCTATATGGATTGGTATGCGCAACCCGGAATGAATCGTGGCGCAGGTTTTGGCGTTCGCCTGATCAAAACAGACGAAGCCATCACTGACGAATTACGAGCGGCGTTGGAATATATTGCGCCGGCGCCGATCAGCCCCGTCAGTGATGCGACTTTTTCGATATTTGCGCGCCTGTTCAATTATGACAAAACGCCGCTCAACACCCGGGTTGAGAAAGTAGACAGCTCACAGCGGGCTTGGCGCCGCGAGCGCATCTCATACGATGCGTCGTACGGTGACGAGCGAATAACACTGCAGCTTTTTATCCCGACTGCGGCTGAACCCCCGTATCAGGTGGTGGTTCACTTCCCGGGAGGCGATGCGGTCTTGCTGAACGACAGCGAGGAAGCAAGCCTGCTCAGCGTGGAACCGTTCCTGCGCTCGGGGCGGGTAGTCGCCTATCCTGTTTACAAAGGCACTTTTGAGCGCAAAGTGCGACGACAGCGCGGACCGATCGCCGTGCGTAATGAAATTATTGAGCAGACCCAGGATCTGCGCCGTACGCTGGACTACCTGGAGACCCGTGACGATATCGCACTGGATCAGATCGCGTTTCATGGCTTGAGCTACGGTGGTATACGCGCTCCTATAATGCTCGCCGTGGAGCCTCGCTTTGCGACGGCGATGATATTATCTGCCGGTCTTCCCCCATACTCGCTGCCCCCTGAGATCACCCTGCAGCACTACCTGCCCAGAGTCACAATTCCCACGCTGTTCATTGGCGGCCGTGACGATTTCAATCAGAACTACGAGACAGCACAAGTGCCTTTCTTTGAGTTGCTGGGTGCGCCTGACAATCAGAAAAAACATGTCACGTTCGAGGGCGGTCATTTACCCACGGGGTATTCCGGACTGAAGAAAGAGGTTATTGCGTGGCTCGATGAAACCCTGGGTAAGCCCTGATTCCCAAGGCGAACGTTACTGTCTTTGTTTCCACAATTATCCCGTCAGGGTCGAAGTGAGCCGACTAAGGTCCGCTTTCGTCTAGAAGCGGAAATATGGTCTAAGCTGACTCATAGGACCGCTTCCGACTCAAAATGTCTGTTACCGAAGCGGGAGTTGCTGTTCTCTGTATAGATCGTGAGACTCAGCGCATTCATCTACTTAGTGCCAGAAGTGCGGAGATTTGCAGTGCTAAGGAAAGTCGGCGAGCCGGCCCCACCCAAAGGGCTTAAGCTCAAGTTATTCAGGTCGCCTCTCTATGTCTATCGTCTAGGGCTAGGGTTCTTGTTGGGTGAGCGATTTATTCATTTGAAGCACTGGGGGAGAAAGTCGGGGAAGCCTAGGGAGACCGTGATTGAAGTGATCGAGTGGGATAAAGAGCACAGTAAGATGTTCTCTGCATCAGGATTCGGGGAAAAGTCTCAGTGGTTCCAGAACATTTCGGCGAATAGCTCTGTATTTGTTACTGTGGGCAATATTCAGTATCAGGCAACGGCGAGAGTCGTATCCTCTGATGAAGCAAAGAATGTTTTGCTGCGGTATGCCAAGGCCCACCCAAAATCGATAAAAGCTGTGGCGAGATTATCTGGGTACGATATGGAAGGTAGCGAACAGGATATTTTGGAATTTAGCCAGATAATCAAAGTTGTTGAGTTTTCGCTGTCTGATAGGGCGGGCTAAGTCACGCCGGCAAGCGACCCGTGACTAATGTCCGCTTTCGCCTAATAGCAGACATCGGTCTATCCTTGTTGGAAGTCTAATAACAAGGAGATAAGCAATGACGATTGTCGAACTGATAGGGATGGCGCAAGGTGAAGCAAACACAGCAACGGCACTATCGGATGCTGGACTAGCTACACTAACGGGCTACTTATTAATCGCCCACTTTATTGGAGCAAAATTGACGTTGTTTCAAGTCTCATTCGTGAATGTTGTATTTCTTCTATCTAGGGTTGTTAATTTTTTCGCTCTTCAAGGCATTATCGAACGAAACGCATACTGGAATGAAAAAATTCAGGAACTGGACCCATCTATTCCTTTCGGAGTTCTAGCGGATACAAATAGAGGCTCAATAAGTTCATGGCTGATTTTCACCTTGATTACCGCAGGTGCCTTATTGTTTATGTGGCAGGTGAGGCACCCTAAGTCCGCGTAACCGCTTTGAGGTGAAAGCGGACATTCCCGCCTACGGGCCGGCTCAGGCTCTCTAATGTCCGCTTTCGCCTATTAGCGGACATCAGCTCTCCCAAATTTCAGGCAATAAAAAACCCTCTCGAAGAGGGCTTTTTATATTATGTTGACTTAACTTCTCTTGCGCTTCATAGCACCAAGACCTAACAGGGCCGAACCGAATAGCCAGGCTGCTGCGGGGATGGGGACGGCGGAGGCAGTGGCCCATATTCTGACGTCACTCGGTTGATTTAAAACTGTATAGACCTGTTCATTTGTTGGGTTCCATACCTTGCTATTATAAAAAGGAATATTATGAAAGTACGCAAAATTAACTTGTGCTCCCAATTGCTCGCCAACAGCTGTAGTAAACTCAATCGCCAGCAATCCATCCCTATCATTCTCAAACCAAGGCTGCACAAGACTACTTCCAACTGCGCTATAAGTGCCCTCGACCGTTGATATTGCCCAGTTCTGCCCCGCTACATTTACAATCACTGCTGCATTGGCAGCGCTCGAAAGAGCAAATAATGAGGTCAGTACGAGTATATGAATTATCTTCATGATTACATCCTTGTGCGAACTGTTATTAAATTTCACTTCAAATAAAGAGAAGGCAAGGTTCATACCAACACAGTAAAATCAATAATTTACGTAAGGGAAGTTGTGAAGTGACTTTGAATATGTAAAATTTCGTGACAGAAATACGCCTGGTTATCTGGGTAATTACGCTAACAGGCTTTGTCTCCTTTGAGGTGAAAGCGGGCATTATCCGCCCAGGGCCTACTCAGGTCCTCCAATGTCCGCTTTCGCCTAATAGCGGACATCAGTCTACTCTTGTTAATGAACTTAACAGGAGATACATAATGGCAGTTAAAATGGATCCGCTGGGCGCACCAGAACTAGGAATGAGTCGTGCAGAGATATTGGAATACTCTTCCAGCATGTTAGAAGCTTCACTGTCAGGGACTGAATTATTCTACACGCTACTCTTTGCCTATGTAGTTGCAATGTACATTGCGGGTAAGCAACTGACCAAATTGCAGTACGTCATTGCGAACGCAATGTATCTAATAGTGATGTCTATGCAGATTTTCCTGATTTACCACACAACTGCAGTCCAGAACCTATGGATTGGCTATGCGGGCTTAGTTACAAATACCGGCAATGAGCTATGGATGATTAGTGGAGGCGTTAATGCCATGCTTGTGCTTCTGAGCCTATGGTTCAGCAACAAGATACGACACCCCACCTCCGAGCCTCCGTCCGCTTTGAGGTGAAAGTGGACATTACCCGCTCCAGGGCCGACTCAGGTCCTCCAATGTCCGCTTTCGCCTAATAGCGGACTTCGGTCTATTCTTATGCTAACTCAACTGGCACTGGAAAAATTATGGATGCAAGCACCCATGAGGCTATGGCGATGTGGGCACAAAATGCCATCACATCCTTTTCAATTTATTTGACCTTTACCTTCGCATACTTAACGGCTGCGTACTTAGCGGGCACGAAGCTAACGGTGTATCAGGTCTTCGTAATTAGCACTCTATATACCATTGGCGCACTTATTTCTTTAGCCTCAGTAATCAGCAACCTTGAGCTCTATACCGTACTACTCAATCAAGATGAGGAGTTACATTCTGCAATAACATTCAGTGGGGAATTTTGGATTTACTCAATCACACCGTTATTTCTAGTCGGCATAGGAGTCAGCTTGTCCTTCATGTGGTACATCCGGCACCCCAAACCGGAATAGCGGCTATGAGGTGAAAGCGGACGTTTCGCATACCTAGCCCATTTCACAGCGTAGCTATCGCCTAACCATGGACTCTTGTATATGCTTACCTTGGCTTTTCTGAAAGGCAATCGGTAGTGACTGAAGCGGAAATTGTGCAGCATTTTTGGAGTTCAATTGAAAATGGCCTTAGCGCTTTGGTCATGTATATCTCTGTGTTTACTGGTTATCTGATAATGGCCTATGTTGCTGGCTCTCGCCTGACTTCAGTTCAGTGCGCCATTGCAACTGGTGCTTTCCTTATATTTTGTGGTTGGGTGCTTTGGGGTTGCTTTGTCTTTTTCAATTCCGCATACATGGCAGCGACGCAAGTTTACGATAGCCACCCATATTTACTCCCGATAGATTTAAATCCAGCTTATGTAGCTGGCGTGCTTCTATTTATTGGCGTTCTTGCTGCTCTGAAATTTATGTGGGATATCAGGCACCCGAGAAGCGAATGATGTCCGCTTTGAGGTGATAGCGGACATTACCAAATCTTGGGCTAACCAGGCGCTCTAATGTCAGCTATCGCTCGATCGCGGAAACTTATCAGCATGCATCAATCGACTCGATCAGTTTCGACCGGTTAACTTGTCGGCGCATCATCGAGCGATACTGTCGAATCAGATTGTTGGTTCAAAGTAGTAGCTGAATTTCAAATATGTTCTACACTCAGAATAGTATGGATACTTATATGCCGGCCGATTCAGATAGTCGCGCAATAACGGCGCTATCCAATGTTCGGCTGGTGTGCTTTGATAAACAACAGGTCATCGCTCGTCATGGATTTTCGGCGGTTACTTTTAGAAATAAAGCAACGAAAAGTGCATCGCGCAGCCGCGATATACTCTGCGGGTGCGTGGGCCTTACTTCAGGTTGCAGACGTTCTCGTGCCTTTGGTGAACTTACCTGATAGCGCGATTCCTATAGTACTTGAATTGGCCGCTCTGGGATTCATCCCCTCAATGATCTTGGCCTGGTATTTTGATATCACTCCAAAAGGCGTGGTGGAAACCCAGAATATTGACTACAGCCTTGATCGTACGTCTTTGACGCCAGCGCGGGTCATTGAGTTTTCCCTTATTCTATTTGTCACTCTGTTTGTAGGGTTGTTATATGCCAGCCGCTTGGACGCGGAGCGTACTCTTGAGCAAATTGAGCAGCCTAGTGATAAATCAGAACGGCCATCGATTGCTGTTATGCCTTTTCGTAATATTAATGGTGATATACAGCTGGAATATTTAGGGGATGGTCTAGCTGGGGAGATACTCAATGTGCTCTCTGGGCTAAGTGAACTCAATGTGACTGCCCGCAGTTCTTCGTTTTACTTTAAGAATAAGTCAATCGACAATCAGATTATTGGACATCATCTCGGTGTTAGCCACGTGTTAGAGGGCAGTGTCAGCAGGCAGGACAATCGAATAGTAGTAACAACACAACTGATTGAAACCATCAGCGGCTTTCCTGTTTGGTCAGATACCTATGCCAGCGATCTCACGGACATGCTTTTTTTGCAACATCAAATAGCTAACGACTTAGTAGCTTCGTTGGAAATTTTTCTTTCACCTGCGTCGCGAGAAAGTATTCAACGAAATTATAAAGTCGATCCTCTCGCATATGAAAATTACCTGCGTGCTCGGGCTTATCTCAGGCATCCAGTGGAAGACGATAATGCGCAGGGCGCAATCGACTTGTTCACGGCCGCGGTGGAACTCGACCCTGGTTTTGCTAAAGGCTTTGCAGGGCTGTGCGATGCGTGGCTATCAAAGTATTCCTTGAGCCGTCATGCAGAGCACTTTGAAGCAGCTGAAAAATCATGTCATCGCGCACTGACCCTCAACACCCAGGAGGTTGACGTCTATGTGGCACTTGGTAATTTGTACCGCCATTCAGGGCACTATAAAGAGGCCAATCTGGAGTACGTTAAGGCGCTGTCGATAAACTCCAACTCTACCGAAGCGAGCATCGGCCTTGCACAATCGTATTTTCAGCAAGGCTTAGTTAGTCGTGCTGATGAACTCTACCGCCGGGTTATCGATTTGAGACCTCATGACGCCCGTGGGTATTTGGCTTTGGGGCAGCATTTGTACAGTGTTGGGGAGGTTAAAGAGGCGATCGCTCATTTTAAAAAGTCCACGGAACTGGCACCCGATAGTGAACTTGCATACAACAGTCTCGGGGCCGCCTACTTTATGCGAGGGCGGTTTGATCTGGCCGCAGCTGCGTGGCGACATTCCTTAAAAATAGCGCCTTCTCCTGGTGTGTACAGCAATATCGCGTCCAGCATGTTCTTCCTCGGCGAGTACGATGATGCTGCCCTCTGGTACTCTAAAGCTTTAGAGCTGAGCCCGGAAAACGCTGATTTATGGGGGGCGCTGGGGGACAGCTACAGTTTTTCATCTCAGACCGCAGAGCTGGCACTGCCGACGTATGCACGCGCCCTTGAGTTATCGCAACAGCGCTTGAGAATAAACCCATGGGATGGAGATACATTTGCTCTTATCGGGCACTATTATGCCGCAAGCGGTGACAAAAAGTCGGCATTGGCGAGTATTGAAAAGGCCGTTGAGTTGTCTCCGCATAGTTTTTCTGTGTATTACGCTGCCGCCAAAGCGCTATGTAGCTTGGGTGATTCTGAAGAAGCGCTGACCTATATAGAAAAAGCCGTTCAATATGGCTACCCTCGGGAGCTGCTCAGAGTAGACAGAAGCCTGCGTGAATTGACAAGCAATCCTCGGTTTGAGGAGCTGGCCGTTCGTGATGGGTAGATTATTGAGTATCGCGAAAAATTAACCTTGCAGTAAGCTTGAACTCGGCAGTGATGTATTCAAGGCAGAAATGTGTCCCTTGCTAGCTGAGGCTTCAGTAAAGATAAAAGTCAAGTCAGAGTGTCCGCTTTGAGGTGAAAGCGGACGTTAGGGGGGTGACTGGTCCAAAATGTCAGCTTTCACTTTACAAGCCGCATTAAAGAAATGGTATCTTCGGGCAGGTCTTAGACGTGAGTCAATTATCATGGAATTAGTGTTTTCAACGCTCAGATGGTCTGCTTTTTTTCTCTTACTCTTATTGGTTGCTGGTGCTGGCTTGGAAGGCGAGTGGCTCACTTGTATAACGGGAGTCATTCTAGGGCTGTTTCTAACTGTTCACCCATCTAAAGTTAAATCTAAATTGAATGTGCGCTACGGCATAGCTCTCGTAGGAGCAGTCACGCTCTTCTTTGTAGGTTCACTCGTTGATATGGCTGGGCTTGTTTAAGCGTCTATCGAGAGATGCCGAGTGTCCACTGTCGCCTAATAGTCGACATCGGTCTATGCTAGTTTGATATCTGTGCCCAAGGAATTTATTGATGAAAACACCTATCTACCAATGGATTGGCCAGATGCTTGCTGCCGGTGGCGTAATTCTTTCTCTTGCGCTCGTTGCCTACGAACTCAAACAAAGCCGAGACATTGCGATAGCAGAGGTCTATCAAGCGAGGTCTGCCATATGGGTCGATTATGCTGTTAGCCTTTACTCACCGGAGCAATACGAGTCTGCTGTGGTTAAGTTGGACGACCCGAGCCAAACGCTGACCGCATTCGATAATGAGGTGATGGATAATGTAGCCTCCGTTACCTTTACCTATTTTGAGAATCTTCATTTTCAGTATCAGCAAGGCTTGATCACTGAGGAAGAATGGATCTCGACGAAAGAGAATATAGTCGGGGAATTCGAATATCGTTGCATCTATCAGTGGTGGCAGGAATATGGAAACGCATTCAGGGAATCATTCGTAAGGGAAATTAATGAGGTTACACAAGGCATGGAGTTTCCGGCATGCGAAGATCCCTCATTTTGAGTAATAAGGAATATCAATAAATGGATAGCTACAGCATAGTGATTGGTCGTTTTCTGCTTGGCCTTTACTTTTTTATCCCTGGCCTTCGCAAGTTTACGGAGTCAGATCAACTGATAGCCTACATGCATTCTCATGACGTTGCGTTCGCTCCCCAGCTTTTGTGGATCGCTGGAACTGCTAGTTTGATTGGTGGCGTTCTATTGATGTCGGGTCGGTACGTGAAAATCGCAGCCTACGGGTTTGTGGTCTATGTGCTGCTCGTCAATTTCATGTTGCATAACTTTTGGACGATGAGTGATGACGTAGTCGCACGCGAGATGCAGAACTTTGTTAAGAACCTGGCAATCGTAGCAGGTTTACTGGTGGTGGCTGGATACGCTGTGCCACGTAGACCGTCTTTGAATGGATGGTGGCGCAATGATAAGTCTGTCGTTTAGCGACGAACGTAGCTTCACCCTGTCCTGTGAGTTGGCGTCGCGGTGTGCGTTGAATCTGGCTTAACAGTCATTGGTACTGGGAAAGTGTTTTTCGATGACCCCGCAATGAGATTAAGGGCTAAAACTACTTGCCTTGACTGAGTGGGTGTCCAGTAGCGATAAATAAAATAGAATTTCACACAGGTTTCACAGGTAGCGTAATAGTCTAGGTTGGGCCAATGGGGCTGCGAATGGGTTGGGTGACGGTCGCGTGAAGATTATTCTGGTAGAAGACAACAACACGATAGCTAAACAGGTTGTGGAATTCTTCGATGGTCTGGGGTGGACAGTCGATTACGCCTCTGCAGGTCACCAAGGTATTGAGCTTGCCCAGTCCTCGATTTTCGACGTGATGATTCTCGATCTTAACCTGCCCGATGTCGACGGTTTGGAAGTGTGTCGTCGACTCAAGACCAGCTTGAACTACAACCTCCCTGTATTGATGCTAACTGCCAGAGATGCCTACGAAGACAAGGCCAGTGGCTATGGCCAGGGCGCCGACGACTATGTCACCAAACCGTTTGACCTGCGTGAACTCAGGCTTCGCTGTGAAGCGCTGGCGCGGCGTCAGGATCTGCATAAGTCAGCCGAGTTGAAACTGGGGGGGCTTTGCCTGTCCGTTAAGAGTCAGGAAGCACAGCGCGATGGGGTACCGTTGAAGCTGACCAGTATCGGTTTTCGAATTCTCCAAGCGTTGGTTGAGGCCTACCCAGATCCAGTGACCCGTACCCGGTTAATCCATGAGCTGTGGGGTGATGATCCGCCAGACAGTGACGCTTTGCGATCACACGTTTACAGCTTGCGCGCTGCGCTTGATAAGCCCTTTGACAATGCAATGCTCAAAACGCTGCCCAATCTGGGCTATCGGTTGGTTTGTGATGAGACTTAGCATTCAAAAACGTTTGTTCGGTATTCTCGGTTTGTTTGTGCTCGCCAATACCGTGCTTTGGGTAGGCATTGCCCTGTTGCTTGCTTACATTGTTGAGGACGAAATCATTGATCGAATGCTGGCCAGCCACATCGCCCTGGTTCAGCAGAGTTATCTAGCCACCGAAGCGTTGGTTGAGCCCTCGTTGCATGAGATCAGGCTCTACGAGAACAAAGACGATGTGCCGTCTGAACTGCGCGAGAAAATTAACTTACCGGTGGGCGGAGGCGAAATTTTTACCCGCGATAGAACTCACTATCACTTTCGCTGGCTGCAATTGCCGGGGCGATCACCCGTGCTAATGCTTGCAGAAGTATCGCCCTGGTTGGTGGTTACTCATATATCCTCCGCGTTGCTAATTTTGGTGACTACGGGTTTCACCGTAGCATTGTGTTTGGGTTTGTTTGCTGCCTATTACATCGCCCGGATTACCACCCGGCCGCTACGTGAACTGACTGCGGCGATCGAGCAGACGCCACGACCCAGTCCGCTTCCCCACTGCGAAAAGTCAGATGAGGTGGGCGTTTTAGCATCTGCAATGGAGGCGAGCTTACTTGGTCTGCAGCGTGCTCTGTCGCGTGAAAAATCGTTTACACGAGATGTTAGTCACGAACTGCGCACGCCACTAACCACGCTGCGCAATGCCATAGTGCTGTTGCCAGAGTCGGTATCGAGTGATCCGAGTGTTGGACAGTTAATGAAGTCTAGCGCCGAGATAGAGAGCTTACTCGAAACTTTGCTTGCTCTTGCCAGGGCGGAGTCATCCGTGCGTAAGCCGCTGTCTCTGCGTGCCATTCTTGAAAGCCTGTTGCTTGATCGCGCTGCTGTACTCGAGCAACTCGATTTTGAGCTGAATTTGGATGTGCCCGATGCCTTGAGTGTTGACGCTAATGAGCAGGTGACTCATTTGTTACTCGGCAATTTACTCGACAATGCACTGCACTATGCCAACCCGCGACAACTTAGTATTCGCATGGAGGCCAATGCTCTGGTGTTAGAGAACCCTTTTGATAACAGTGATACTGCTCCCCACGGTCAAAGTCTTGGTCATGGCTTGTCTCTGGTAGAGCGCTTGGCGCAAGCGCAGGGCTGGCGATTTACCCGTGAAAGCGCTGCCGAGCGTTTTACTGCTCAACTTTTCTTTTAAAAAAGTCGCTGAATTTCACGCGGCTTTGACATCCTTCTCCCTACCATGACGACATCTAATAGCTCAAAAGGAGAGCGCAACGATGTTGAAGACACTGGGAATTACATTTTTAGGATTAATGGTTAGTACTGGAATTTTCATTGCCTGGTTTTTCAGTCTTATCGATCACTCGGCCGCAGCAGCAGATATTCAAGATCAGCTGCCTCAAGACCTGCCTTACTATCAGCAGCGGATAGAGGACGATAGGGGCAGGGTGCTAATAGTAGTGACCAGCGAAACGAAAATGGGCGCAAGCGGAAAGTCTACTGGATACGAGCATACGGAACTGTCGCGCGCCTACTATGTGTTTACTGTTAATGGTTTCGAAGTGGATATCGCCAGCCCCAAGGGCGGAGAGCCACGGGCGATTCTAGACGACGAAGACATGGGTCCACTGGACTACGCGTTTCTCAATGACCCCGTCGCAATGGAGAAGGCCACCAACACAATGCGGTTGGCAGATGCGCGCGGTGGCGATTATGAGGCCGTATTTTTTGTGGGTGGTAAGGGCACCATGTGGGACTTTCCGGACAACCCCTATATCCATCAGTTGGTGCGGGAATATGCAGAGGATGGGAAGTTGATTGGTGCTGTCTGTCACGGCCCCGCTGCACTGGCCAACGTGATGCTCGCTAACGGTAAACCATTCCTGGAAGGTAAGCCCGTGACAGGTTTTACTAACGAGGAAGAATTGCTGCTTATGCCTGATGCGGCCAATGTTTTTCCTTTTCTTTTGGAGGATCGGTTGCGTGAGCGAGGCGGTGAAATAATTGTTGGCTTGCCTTACCTTGAAAACATTGCAGTGACTGAGGGGCTGGTTACCGGTCAGAATCCCTGGTCGGTATATGCAATGGCGGAGATCATGGTAGAGCAATTGGGCTATTCGCCGGTGCCTCGAGTCAGAACCGGCGATGAAAACAGCGTCGATGTTTTAATGCAGTATCACCTGTTGGGAAAGGTTGGAGCACGCGAATCTATTGATGCATTCGCCGGAGCCGAGATGGTTGTTAACCGTAACCTATTGGTCATGCACGGCATGGTGGCCGCGATGCAGTGGCGAATAAAATCTGCTCTGGAGTTACTTGTAATAGCCCAGCACGCCAAAAGCGTTTATCGATAATTCATTAGGGGGGCTACAAAAAAAGGCAGAGGGTTTCGAGTACCCTCTGCCTTTTTCGTTTGCAGGATTGAAAGGTGCTAGCTAAGCACTAGCTATCCAGACCGCCCATCAGCATGTATTTGATTTCAACGTAGTCGTCGATGCCGTATTTCGAGCCTTCACGTCCCGAGCCAGACTCTTTCACACCGCCGAAAGGTGCCATTTCATTCGAAATAATGCCCTCGTTAATGCCGACAATGCCGTAATCCAGTTCTTCTGCTACACGCCAAACACGCCCTATGTCTCGCGTGTAAAAGTAGGAGGCCAAACCGAACTCGGTATCATTGGCCATGGCGATGACTTCTTCTTCAGTGGAGAAGCGCACAACGGGTGAAACCGGTCCAAATATCTCATTGCGGAACACGGCCATGTCTGACTTTACTTCGGTCAAAACAGTGGGTTGATAGAAGCAGCCTCCTAGCTCGTGAGGACCGCCGCCTACAACCAGTTTTGCACCTTGCTCAATGGAGTCTTTAACCAGTTTGTCGACATCGGTGACAGCCTTGGTGTTGACCAGTGGGCCAATGACAACACCATCTTCGGCGCCATTACCAACGGTCAACTCCTCGGTGGCTTTAACCAGTTTGGCAACAAATTCATCGTAAACGCCGTCCTGAACAAACATGCGATTGGAGCAGACACAGGTTTGCCCGGCGTTGCGGTATTTAGAAATCATCGCTCCGGTAATGGCGGCGTCGATATCGGCGTCGTCAAATACGATAAACGGCGCGTTGCCGCCCAGCTCCATAGAGGTCTTTTTCATGGTGTCGGCACACGCTGCGGTTAGCATCTTGCCGACGGGGGTAGACCCAGTAAAGGTTAGCTTGCGCACTACCGGGTTGGAGGTCAGTTCGCCGCCAATTGCAGCGGAGCTGCCAGCAATCACGTTGATCACACCCGCGGGTACTCCGGCACGCTCAGCCAGTTCAACCATGGCGAAAGCCGACAGCGGTGTTTCCGTCGCCGGCTTGATTACAATGCTGCAACCTGCTGCCAATGCCGGAGCGGCCTTACGCGCGATCATTGCATTGGGGAAGTTCCAGGGGGTAATGGCAGCCACCACGCCCACAGGCTGTTTGATACACACGATACGCTTGTCGGAGGAGGGGCCGGGTATAACATCGCCGTCGATGCGTTTAGCTTCCTCGCCAAACCACTCAACGAAAGCGGCTCCATAGGCAATTTCACCGCGCGATTCAGCTATCACCTTGCCTTGCTCCGCGGTCATTATCTGCGCCAGGTCTTCCTGATTGGCCATCATCAGGTCGTACCATTTTCTAATGATTCCAGCGCGGGCTTTCGCGGACTGTCTTTTCCAGGACTGCATCGCCTTGTCAGCCGCGGCTATAGCCCGGGCAGTTTCAGCTGCGCCTAGTTTTGCGACATTGGTGACCAATTCACCGTTGGCGGGATTGGTAACGGCAAATGTTGCGCCGTCGTCGGCGTCTACCCATTGCCCGTCAATGTAGGCCTGGCTCTTTAGCAGAGAGGGATCGGAGAGTGAAAGTGACATTTTGTTAATTCCTTTTGCGTTTCGGTGTTGTTTATATGAAGCGGAGCTTATCATGCAGACCAGAACCTGACCTGAAAAAATATAAGGAGTTAGTGTGAGCAGGGATAGATTTGTCGACCAGACAGTAGTGGTAACCGGCGGTGCCAGTGGCATAGGCGAGGCCACCGTACGCGCCATTGTGGCTGAGGGTGGAAACGTGGTGATCGCCGATCTCCAGGATGAATTGGGTGGCGCGCTGGCGACCGAGTTGGGCGCGGCCGCCATTTTTCAGCGAACCGATGTGACCTCTGAAGAGGACATTGAGGCTGCGATTGCCGCAGGTCTTGCTGCCTTTGGCGGCATTACAGGCATGGTCAATAGCGCCGGGATCGTCGGCGCCATTGGTTCCATTATGGATACCAGCGCCGAGGCTTACGATAAAACCATGGCCATTCTTTCCCGAGGTGTTTATCTGGGGGTAAAGCATGCGGCGCGGGCGATGAAAGACAATGGCGGGGCGATTGTCTCGCTGGCCAGCACCGCCGGAATCCTGGGAGGGCAGGGGCCCCATGTGTATACCATGGCCAAACACGGTGTGGTTGGACTGACCAAGTCGGCTGCCAGTGAACTTTCGAGCTATGGAATTCGGGTAAACGCAGTTGCGCCTGGTGGCACGGTCACCCCAATGACCAACGCGCTGGTTGAAGGCGGCGCCGAAGTCATGACGCAAGCCATCGCAGCGGGGTCGCCCCTGGGTATTGCCTGCATGCCCGAGGATATCGCCGCGGCTATTCTCTATTTGCTCAGTAACGAGGCGCGCTATGTTACGGGTCATACTTTGACCGTCGACGCCGGACTGACCACAGCGGGCAATACGCCGCCGTCCTTTTTCGCCGAGGAAGCCAAGATACTCAAACATGCGGGGCAGAGAGAGTCGGACGCCTGAAGGGTCAGGGTTTACGTCGATTGTCACGCTGGTAAACCGCATCGTCACTCCGGGCGCCGCGTAGGCCTTCCGGTGCGAGGTCAAAGTAAGGGTCGTTGGTTGGGGTGCTGCGGCTCCAGTCCACCAGTTCACTGCGATAGGCAAACTTCCAGACGCCGCTTCGACGTTCATAGCGATCAAGGTATCGCCCGGCGATAATCAGGTCTTCATAGCCCTCGTCGACAGGTGCCTTGTGATAGGCCTGAAAATAGATTTCACCGAAGGCTTCATCACCCTCTATATCGATCAGTGCATTTCCGATCAGGTGCTGGTTGGATGCATGTTCCTTCAGGGCGGACATCGCAAATTCAATGAATGCCGCGGGGCTGCTGTTATGAAATCCGAACTCGCACCAACCGTCAGTCCAGAACTGATCCAGCATTAGCTGCTCGTCCAGTCTGTCCAGGCCGCGCATGTAGCGGCAGCACAGTTCGTAAATGTCTTGTTTGGCCAGATACGTTTCCAGTCGCTGATCCATTATGACTCACCTCCTGCACTCAGGAATGCGTGCAGAGGATCCTGTGCATCGTGACTGCCTTTGGCCAGTGGTAAAAAGGCTTCGCTGTTGCGCTCATCCTCAATGTCTCGGGTGCGGCTCCAGTCCATGACCACCTGCCGGTGCAGCATTCGCCACTGCCCGTCGCGTTTTTCCAACAGGTCCAGATAGCGACCCGCAAAGCTCATCTCCTGGCCGCCTCCGGGCAGCAGGTGATCGGCATTTACGTAGCTCTCACAGCGGGCACTCGTGCCGTTCAGCGATACCAGGGTATTGCTGATGGAATGTCGGGTAAGTTCATAGGCGCTGCCCAGTGCGTCTACTACCAGGCTGGCGAAGGGGTGTGCTGGCCCCTTGTAGCTTCCGTAATCCACTTCAGCTTCTGGCCAGTAGCAGCTCTGTAGCGCGGAGCCATCCAGCCTGTCCAGGCTGCGCGAATGCAGTAGGAGTACGTCGATAATCGCCAGTCTGTCGGCCATCTCTGCGGTCTCAGGCGGTATACCCATCTTCATCATGACTTCACCCTGTGAATGTTGTTGTCTGACTTGCATTAGAGGCGCAAGAGAGGACATACTAAAAAACAGTCAATCCTGATTGTATTATTGGATGTACACGTGCGTCCAGTCACTAATAGGGGATGTAAGGAAAATGACAGACAATAGTGCTGCACCTGGCAGCGCCCGTGCTCCCGGGCATACCGTGGCATCTATCCTGGCAGACGATACCCGAAGCGTCCCGCCGCCACTGATGGAGCAGAGCCACGAGTTCCTGGGGGATGGGGATATCCCGTGCAGTCGATATACCTCCCGAGCCTTCGCCGATCTTGAGACTGAGCGACTGTGGGGGCGCAGTTGGCAGTGGGCCTGTCGCGAGGAGCATTTACAGGATGTGGGTGACAACTACGTATACAACATCGGCCCTTATTCGATCATTGTTATCCGCAGCGAAGAAGATTGTATTCAGGCGTTTATCAATAGCTGTACTCATAGGGGAACCAAGCTTTTAGGGGGTGAAGGTTCGGGATATTCACCGCAACTGACTTGCCCGTTTCATGGCTGGAGCTGGAACGTTAAAGGCGAGCTGCAATCGATGCCGGCCAAGTGGGACTTTCCTCACGCCAGCGCCGAGACCCATGGGTTACAGCCTGTGAAGACTGAGCTGTGGGGCGGCTTTGTTTTTTTCAATCTCGATCCTGATGCCCGGCCACTGGCAGAATATATGGATGTGATGCCAGAACACTTTTCTCACTTTCCGTTGGAAAGGCGACGTATACGTGTGCATGTGCAAAAGATTCTTCCGGCCAACTGGAAAGCGTCCCAAGAGGCGTTTATGGAGGCCTACCATAATTTCGAAACTCATAACGCGCCCAATGGCGCCAACACCCAGTACGACGTATTCGGTAAATACGTCAGTCGCTTTATTCATAACATCGGCGGTTACAGTGCTGAGTCTTTAAGTGATTATCCGGGAGACAAGTGGCGAGACCCTCCATTGACGGAAAACGAGCAATTGCAGATGCTCTCGGTTTTCGGTCTGGATCACGAGGAAGTGCCTCCGGGGGAGACTGCTCGTAGCATTGCCGCCGAAGATTTGCGCGGGCGCATTGGCAAGGCACTGGGCATTGATTTATCCGAGGTCAGCGATTGTATGATGCTGGACTCTATCGAATACCATCTGTTTCCCAATATGTTTTTCTTTCCGGGTATTACCGTGCCGATGGTTTATCGTTTCCGTCCTAATGGTGATGATGTTGATAGCTGCATTTTCGACCTGATGATACTGGAGCCCTTACCCGATGGCGCCGAGCACCCGGAGCCTCCCGAACCAGAAAAGCTGAGCGTAGATCAGTCTTACACCGAGTCCGAAGCGCTGAGTTGGCTGGCACCGGTTTACGATGAGGATACGGGCAATCTCGATCTGCAGCAGCAGGGTTTCAAGACCAGTCGCAAACCAGGCATTACCCTGGGCAACTATCAGGAGTCACGTATTCGGCGTGTTCATATGACACTGGATGAATTTTTACAGGAGTAATCAGAGTGAGTGACTATTTGCAGGTAGCCAGCCTATCTGATCTGCCTCAGGGCACCACGCAATGTGTTGAAATCGATGGCCGCGAAGTGCTTCTTTGTCATACTGCCGAGGGTGTGTTCGCGGTGGATAACCTATGCAGTCATGCGGACGCTCGCCTGTGTGATGGCAAGCTCAAAGGGCAGAAGATTCTTTGTCCACTGCACGGCGCAGCTTTTGACGTTCGCGATGGTAGCGCGCTCACCCGCCCTGCGGTAACGCCGATTGCCAGTCACAGTGTGCAAGTGAATGAAGATGCTATTCTGGTAGCATTAGTCGAATAATCTCCACCATGCGATAACGGTTCTATGCCACAAATAACGCAGGAAGAAGACTTTCCCGGCGGCCTTAAGGCGCGTACCCGGGAGCGCGCTGTGCTGGACAAAGCGCGTTATACCGATCCTGCTTTGCGGGAACGGGAGTGGGAGAAAATCTGGAGTCGCTGCTGGCTGTTTGCCGGTCTGGTAGCGGATATACCCGAGGCGGGTGACTATTTCCTCTATGAACTGGGGTCCGAGTCGGTCGTAGTCATGCGCGATGAAGACGGCAACGTCGGTGCCTTTTACAACGTTTGCCAGCATCGCGGGAACCGGATTTTTAGCAGCGGCACCGGTTGGGTTAAAGAGGTGGTCTGTCCGTATCATGGATGGCGCTATGGCCTCAACGGCACATTGGCCGAGGTGCCAGATGCAGAGCGGTTTTGCCCGAGCATATCGAAACAAGAACGTTCTCTGAAAACCGTGCGGGTGGAAGTTTGGGCCGGGCTAGTGTGGCTTAATTTTGACCCTGACGCGGGCTCCCTGGCTGAGTATCTCGGGCCAATCATGTCTCGCCTCGAACCCTATCGGTTTGAAAAAATGCTGCTAGCGCAGCACCAGACAGTAGCCTTGGATGCTAACTGGAAGACAGTGCGCGATAATTTTCTTGAGCAATACCATGTTGATTTTATCCACCCACAGCATGCTGGCTTTGTGGATTGCTGTAACTCCACCAATACTTTGTGGCCCATGGGGCACTCGGCCACTGTGGTTGAGGGCTTCGTTACCAACTCCCGCTATCCGGTGCCTGAGGCAGTGCCAGAGCCTCTGCAGCCATTCCTCGAGTCACTTGGGCTTGATCCCGCAACGTTCTTGGGGCGGGTGCCAGAGGTCCGCGCCGCGGTTCAGCAGAGAAAGAGGGAAGTGGCAGACTTGCTTGGGCACGACTATTCGTCGCTGAGCGACGAGCAGCTATCGGATGTCTGGCAGTACGACATATTTCCCAATAGCTTTATGACCATTAATCCGGAGGAGGTTTGGATATTCGGTCCCAGACCTCACCCCACCGATCATGAAAAGTGCTTCCTCGATAAGTTCACATTGCAGATACCCGTTGAGTCAGGCCGTGACGACGAGCAGGGGCTTTCCTTGCATCCTGCCTTGTGTGTTTCGCAGGACGCCGAGAGGCCGGAACACGATTGCTTTACCCGTGATGACGTATTGGCGGGCACTCATTCGCTGACTATAACGATTGATCAGGATATTCAGTATCTGCCTGATATGCAGGCGGGAATGCGCTCCAGAGGTTTTACTTCGGCGGTTCTCAACGCCGATGAGGTGCGCATTCAGCACTTTCACGACTGGGTCGATGCCTGGTGCGCCGACGATTGATCAGGCTTCTTTAGTACCCAACACGTCGTGCAGCTGCCTGTGCATGTTTTGCACGCCGGGCTCGTTGCGCCCCAGCAGTACCTGACGCTCGATACCACTGTTGAGTCCCCGATTGATCTTGTCGACCAGAGAGTAATCCTCGGTGACCGCAACATCCCTGATCATCTGGAAGTAGGCCTCGTATTCCTGACGTTGTTCGTCGTTGGCCGGTGGATCGGGCAGGAACATGCTGTGATAGATCACCGAGCGATCAGGCGAAATGGGATACACCCGCCAGGTCTGAAAGTGATCTTCCACCACAAAAATGACGGTGTTTGGAAAAATGTAATTCACGTGTGACGTGTATTGACGCGGATTCCACTGTTCCTCTGGAATGTCCTTCAGCTCGCTAATATTCAGCGTTGCGGAGCCCATAGCGTGATTGCGACCAAACTGGTGATAGGTGCTCAGGTTGCTGTGAGCCATTTGGGCGATAGAGTCGGTGTGCAGGTGCTCGAAATGATAAAACTCGTGGAAGGTATCCATGTTCAGCTTCCAGCTGAAATCGGTCTGAATCTGCTCGGTGCCTAGGTAGTAGTGATCACTGAATCCGAACCCTGACAGGTGTGTGTCCAGTCCTCCGAGTACTTCATCAATGTCGAAGCTGAGTTCCGGGTTGGGCATCACAAAGATAAAGCCGTTTTTCTCCTTTACCTGCAGCGGTCGTAAGCCTAGCTGCTCCCGGTCGATATCGGTAAAGCCCTCGTTGGCAAAGGGAATGCCAATCAGTTTACCTTCGAGGTCGTAACTCCAGCCGTGGTATGGGCAGGAGAACATTCGTCCCTTTTTAGCTTTGCCATGCTGACATTCGTTGAGGGGAGCACCTCGATGAGAGCAGATGTTGACGAAGGCGTTCAGTGTCCCGCGTTGGGTGCGTACGATTAAAATAGGAACGCCGGTGTCGTCGAAGGCGAAGTAGTCGCCGGGCTCCGGGAGCAGGCAGCTGGGGCCGACAAACTGGGGGTAGTTGCGAAATAGCGCTATCTTTTCGCGGTCGAAGAGCTTTGCGTCGGTGTACTCGCTGACATCAATTTTCATGACGCTGTCTGCGAGTGCAGTGGTTTTGTGGGTCACCAGATCCAGGAGAGCTTTGACTTCTGCAATTTGCTGGTCTCTTTGCATGGATCCGGGTCCTTTTCTCAGGGCTTTTCTATTTTTCAGGACTTCGCTATAGGCCTAGCACCATCTTGGCAATGATGTTGCGTTGTACTTCCTGTGAGCCACCAAAAATAGACGCTGCGCGATTGTTAAGATAACGCGGTAGAACCGCTGTCACCGAATCGGGGCGATAGGGGCTGCCCCCTTCTACGGGGTCCATGTCCAATGCTCGATAGCCCAAAATATCCACCGACAGCTGGTTTATTTCTTGTTCCAGACGTGTGGTGTTGAGTTTTAGGATCGATGATTCCGGCCCTGGGTTGCCGCCCCCGCTCACTGCGGAGAGAATTCTTAGCTCGGTAATTTCAAGTGCTTTCAGGTCGATTTCCAGGCGTGCGATCTTACGCTCAAACTCCCCGCGCGGATCGAAGTTTTCGATCTGTTGGGAAGTGTCCTGGTAGAGACGCTGCAAACGTTCTAATTCATGCAGCACCAGTGGGCCAGAGAAACCGCCGCCGCGCTCAAATTCCAGCAGGTACTTGGCATAGGTCCAGCCTTTGTTTTCCTCGCCGATGCGATTGCCCTGGGGCACCCTCACATTGTCGAAGAACACCTGGTTGACCTCGTGATCACCCGCCATGGTGATGATGGGCTCAACCGTGATTCCCGGGCTGTCCATATCGATCAACAGAAAGCTGATGCCTTGCTGGGGCCTGCCGCTATTGTCTGTGCGAACCAGGCAAAAGATGTGATCCGCCATGTGGGCATGGGTGGTCCATATTTTGGAACCGTTGACGATGTAATCGTCGCCGTCTGCTTCAGCCTTTAGCTTCAGGCTAGCAAGGTCAGACCCTGCGCCCGGTTCGCTGTAGCCCTGACACCAGTACTGTTCGCCAGAAAGAATTTTTGGCAGGTACTCCGCTTTCTGCTCTTCTGTGCCAAACGCCATGATGACCGGTGCGAGCATTAACAAGCCCAGCGGTATCAGCATCGGTGCCCCTGCGAGGTAGCATTCGCGGCTAAAAATATACTTCTGGGTAGGGCTCCAATCTGTGCCGCCATGTTCGCTGGGCCATTGGGGTACGGCCCAGCCTTTGGCTACCAGTATGGATTGCCATTTAAGCGCGAGGTCTTTCTCAACGAAGACACTGGCATTGTGGGCCGTTGTCTCGACGATATCCTCGCTGAGATGCTCCGCCAAAAACTGCTGCACTTCCTGTTGAAACTGCAACTCATCTTCTGAAAACTTAAGATCCATAGCCGTTCGCCTGACGCGTTCCTTATAACTGAACGCGCTTGGTAAAGCCGCCGTCCGCCACCAGGTTTACGCCAGTGATCAGGCTGGCTGCGGGGCTGGCAATAAAGGCGACCGTATTGGCAATTTCCTCAGCGCTGCCGAAGCGGCCGGAGGGAATGTCAGCCAATGTGGCATCGTAAAGCTCGGTCATGTTTTCTTTGATGAATTCCCAGGCACCGCCTTCAATGTAGATAGGGCCGGGAGAAACACAGTTAACGCGGATGCCGGCGGGTGCAAGGGCCTGACTCAGTTGTTTGGCATGAATGATCAGGGCGCCCTTAATGGCATTGTAAGGTTGCGGTCCCATAAAGGTCTCGACACCAGCGGTTGAAGAAATGATGACGATGGATCCCGCAGAGGACTTTTCCAGGAAAGGAGTTGCCGCCTCGACACCACGTGTCGTGCCCAGCAGGTCTACGTTGAAGTTCGCTTCCCATCCTTCTTCAGACATGTTGCCGCCGCCGGCACTGACGTTAGGGACGAAAATATCAATACCGCCGAGCTCTTCGCCGGCACTGGTAATCCAGGCCTGGTAGCTTGCTTTGTCGGCCACGTCGACAACCGCACCGGTGACCTTTACGCCTTTAGCGCTCAGTTCGGCAACAGCGCTATCAACTTCTTCCTGATTGCGGGAACAAATTGCCAGATTGGCACCTTCGTCAGCCAGCAGGTTGGCAATAGCGCGGCCAATCCCGCGAGTTGAACCAGTGATAACGGCATTTTTGCCGGAGAGTCCGAGATCCATATTTGTCTCCTAGGAAGAGGGCTTGATGTTAGTAAACCGGCTTGGAATTCGCCGCCCGGGAGGGCAGAGCGAACACCCGCAGGCTTATCGATTTTACGTCTGTTGGCAAAGTAGCAAAGCTCCTGATAAAAAACAATCAGATTTGACTGTTTATTTTCTATTCGCTAATGTGAGCGTCATTCCAAGGTCCGTAATTGGGCTATATAAAATGCCGCTCTCGAGTGGCCCAAGGAGAATACAGTGGCTAAATGCCCGGCAGATTTCGATTTTTTCTCGCCTGAAGTGATCGAGTCACCCTTTGAATTTTACGAGACGATACGCAGGGAAGCACCTGTCTATCAACTGCCCGAAACCAATATCTACATGCTGTCGCGCTGGGATGATATTCGGCAGGTCAATCGAGATACAAAGACTTTCTCCAATGATTTTCAGGATCTGTTAAAAGGCCCTGAGCCCTCCGCTGAAGCCGCGGCAATTTATGCCAGTGGTTATGAACAGCCTCCGACGTTATTGACGCTTGATCCCCCACAGCACAAAGTTTATCGATCGTTGATCAATAAGGTGTTCTCAGCCAAGCGGGTTGAGGGTATGCGCGACTACATGGAAGAGGTCGTGAACGAACTGATTGATGGTTTTATCGACAAAGGCGAATGTGAGTTTGTTCGTGACTTCGCTACGCCATTACCGGTTTATGTGATTGCCGACCAACTGGGTATCCCCCGCAAAGACCTGCGCCAAATCAAACTCTGGTCAGATGCCTTTGCTTCACGCCTGGGCGGTATGGCAACAGCAGAAGAGGAGATCGAAAACGCACGCCTCATCGTCGAGTATCAGCACTATATGGTGAATATCATTGATGATCGTCGCGCGAACCCCCAAGACGACATGATTTCCGATTTGGCCAACAACACCATCAAGCCTCCTGAAGGGGAGCGCCTAATGGCCAACGAAGAACTGTTGAGCATGATCGAGCAGTTGCTGGTGGCGGGCAACGAAACGACGACCTCAGCGATAACCGGCGGTTTACTCTCGCTGATCCAGTTGTCCGATCAGCTGCAAGTATTGTTGGACGACCCAGGCATGATAGCCAATGCGGTGGAGGAGATATTGCGCCTTGAATCACCTTCGGCGGGTTTGTGGCGAGTGGTGACCAAGGACGTTGAATTGCAGGGCGTTGCCATTCCCGAGGGTTCTTTGCTGATGCTGCGCTATGCCGCAGCCAATCGTGATGAAAAAGTATTCGATAATCCGGAGCGTCTGGATGTTTGTCGTCGTAATGCCGATGACCACATCGCCTTCGGTTATGGCACACACTTCTGTCCCGGTGCTTTCCTGGGACGTAAAGAAATGCAGGTCGCGTATGAGCGGCTGCTCGCCAGACTGACCAATATTCGCCTCGCCGAGGGAAAAAATGACCTTACCCATTGGCCTAATACGGTGCTACGTGGCCTGAAGGAATTACATATTACGTTTGAGCCCCGGGGTCAGCAGCAAGCGTCCTCGGCAGCGGAGGCCTGAACTAATGTCTAAGTCGCTGCAAGACTACGATTTTTTCTCTCCAGAGGTGCTGGAGTGCCCATTCGATTTTTACAAGCTGGCACGCGAAGAGGCACCCATTTACCAACTGCCGGGAACTAATATTCACCTAGTGACACGGCATGCCGACATCAAACTGATGTTGAAAGACACTGAGACTTTCTCCAGTGATTTTGCGCATTTGTTGTCTGGGCCCGACGAGTCCGATGAGGTAAAAGCCCTCTATGAAGGTACGGTTGAGCCTGCTAATACGTTGTTGACTCTAGACCCACCTCGCCATCGGGTTTATCGCAGTTTGGTGAACAAGGTTTTCTCCGCCAAGCGCGTGGAGCAGATGCACAGCTATATCGAGCAAATCGTTGATGAATTGATTGACGGTTTTATCGATGACGGTGAGTGTGAATACATCATGTCCTTCGCTTCGCCGCTGCCATTAATGGTAATCGCCGATCAGTTGGGCATCGACAGAGAGCTACTGCCGCGTTTTAAAGTGTGGTCCGATGCACTGGCCGCGCGCCTTGGGGGCATGGTTGGTCCTGAGGAAGCAAAGGGCATTGCGATTGCGGTAAGAGAGTAT
>JBDWQQ010000074.1:0-9608 GCA_039986455.1 Halioglobus sp. | reverse complement strand
CATGGCCCAAATGCTGCAACATCATGGCACCAGACCAGATCATGCCAATAGGGTTGGCAATACCCTCCCCTGCAATATCAGGTGCAGAGCCGTGGACAGGCTCAAACATAGAGGGGAACGTTCCATCGGGGTTGATGTTCGCAGACGGCGCAATGGCGATAGTGCCGGTACAGGCCGGAACGAGATCCGAGAGAATATCACCAAACAAATTACTGCCCACAACCACATCATAATGCTCGGGCATCCGAACAAAATTCGCGGTCAAAATATCAATATGGTACTGGTCAGTGTCGATGCCGGGATACTGCTCAGCCATCAGTGCAAAACGCTTGTCCCAATAGGGCATGCTGTGGATGATGCCGTTTGACTTGGTCGCCGAACTAACTCGTGTGCGTCCCTGGTTTTGTGCCAGCTCAAAAGCATAGCGCAGCACCCTATCAACACCCTTGCGGGTAAAGACACTCTGCTGGATAACTACCTCGTCCTCTGTGCCTTCGTATTGAATGCCACCGATCGCTGAGTACTCACCCTCCACGTTTTCCCTGACCACCATAAAATCGATGTCACCGGGTTTCTTGCCTGCCAACGGACAGGGAACACCGTCAAACAATCGTACCGGGCGCAGATTGATGTACTGATTAAACTCGCGGCGAATTGGAATTAGCAAACCCCAGAGCGAAACGTGATCGGGCACACCGGGAAAGCCAACTGCTCCGAGATAAATCGCATCAAACTCGCGCAAAGTGTCGATGCCGTCGGCGGGCATCATGCTGCCGTGCTCGGCGTAGTATTCGCAGGACCAGTCAAAATGCGTCCAATTGAAAGTAATACCCGAGATAGCGCCAGCTGCCTCAAGTACTCGAATGCCCTCGGGCATCACTTCATTACCAATACCGTCACCGGGAATCACCGCGATATTCAAGGTCTTGTGCATTAACCGGTCCTCTAACTAACCGTGAATGGGCTGGCTGTAAATTCCTCGCATCGCTTCCATAGTGGCTTCCGACAAGGTCGGGTGTGCATGTACCATGGTTGCAATATCTTCGGGCAGGAGTTCCGCCGACTTGGCCAGCAGAATCTCGTGGATTAGCTCGGTCGCATTATGGCCGACGATGTGTGCGCCGAGAATTTCGTCGCTCTTGGCATCACAGATGACCTTCACCAGCCCTTCGGGCTTTTCGATCGCAATCGACTTCCCAGCACCGTGGTAGGGAAAATGAAAAACCTTGCAGGCATCTCCTGCCCGCTCTGCCGTCTGCTCGCGCAGCCCAAACCCGGCGACCTGCGGCTCGCAATAAATACCTGAAGGAACCAGCTCCGGGTCAATTGCCTTGCGACCAGTTTTAATACCAGCAATATGCTCTACCACCAGTTCGCCTTCGGCGGAGGCCACGTGAGCCAATGCAGGTGTGGACGTAACATCGCCTATCGCGTAAATGCCAGGCGTACTAGTTTGACCGTAGTCACCCACTGGTATGTAGCCGCGTCGATCTAAGGTAACGCCGGCAGCTTCAAGGCCAAGTGACTGCGTATTAGGACTGCGACCAAACACAACCAATGCGCGCTCAGCCGATACCTCGGTGGTTTGGCCCTCCGCGCCAGTGAGCGCCACAAGCACATGATCATCATGGCGGGAAAGGCCCGAAGCCCGCGTGGAGGTGTGCACAGCAATACCCGATTTCTTGAATGCCTTCTCGAACACAGCGCAAACGTCGACATCTTCCGCTGGCAGCACATGGTCCATGGCTTCTACTAGGGTGACCTTTACCCCGAAGCTGCTCATCACATAAGCAAACTCACAACCGATTGCACCGGCGCCCAGTATGACCAGGCTTTCGGGCAGGCTTTTCAACGCCAATATGCCCGTGGAAGAAAGCACCCGGTCTTCATCAAACTCAAAGCCCGGCACCTGCATCGGTCGCGACCCCGTGGCAACCATGATGTTCTTCGCCTGCAGGCTTTGCTGCTCATCTACCAGCACTTCAGTGGCCGATATTATCTTGGCCTCGCCCGTGACGTACTCAACCTTGTTCCGCTTGAGCAAGCCGGCGACACCGTTGGTCAGGGTTTTCACAACTTTGCGCGATCGCTGTTGCACAAGCGAGTAGTCGAGAGTCTCGCGATCGATCAACACCCCTACAGCCGCCATATGCTCAAGGCTGTTGAACGCATCGGCCTGATGGATAAGGTTCTTCGAGGGTATGCAGCCCCAGTTAAGACAAACACCACCCGGTGCCGCTTTTTCAACGACGGTAACGGCAAGACCCAACTGCGCCGCCCGCACTGCAGCCACGTAGCCGCCCGGGCCAGCGCCTATAATCAATAGGTCGCGCTCACTCACCTGCAATACTCCGCTTGGATGCTCATGCCATCATTAACTCGGGATGCTCAAGACAATCGTGCAGTGCGCGCATAAAGCGTGCCGCTGGCTCGCCATCCATAACCCTATGGTCAAAAGTGAAGGACACGGGCATCAGCGTACGCACACACATTTCTCCGTCGACAACGACGGGTCGCTCAATCGGCGTCGAAGGGCCCACCAGTGCCGTATTCGGCGAATTCAATACCGGCGTTGATGTTAGCCCGGGCGGACCTACGCCGGCAGTACTGGACAGGGTGATGGTTGCACCGCGGGTATCTTCGGCGGTGGTCTGGCCACTGCGCAATCGCTCCACCATGGCTTTCATAGACAAGTCGAGTTCCGCCAAGCCCATGTTTTCTATACCGTGCACCACGCCGACCATCAGGCCACTGTCGTACTCGCTAGCGCCAGGCACCGAGACAGCGATGCCCAAATTGATGGAGCGATAGATCACAATTTCATCATTCTCCAGGCAACTATTGGCTACGGGCACCTGTTTGATGGCATACGCCATCGCCCTGGCAATCAAAGCATTCACCGATATACGTGTGCCCAAATCGGCTTCTCGTCGCACGTATTCCTGGCGGAAGGCCATCATCGCCGTAATATCCGATTCCCAGTTGCCGCTCAGCTGCGCCGTTGATTGCAAGCTGGCAGTCATACGATCGGCAATGGTTTTACGCATGCCGGTGAAGGGCACTCGCGCAAGCTCCGCATCGCCAATTTGCGGCGCTGCGATCAGGGGCAATACGTCGCGCTTGACGATGCGCCCACCCGGTCCGGTACCGGTAACCGTGCGCAAATCCAGGTTGGCATCACGCGCCAACCGTCGGGCAAGCGGCGACGCAATGACTCTGACTGAGCTATCGGTAAGCTGTGGTGCTGAGCTAGCCGCCACCGCCGCTGCCGGTTCAGCAATGACAGCAGAGGGAGTATTTACCGAGGACTGCAGCGTAGCCAGTTCCTCTTCGGTTTCTGCAAACTGTGCGATCAAAGTGTCACAGGGCACTGCCTCACCCTCGGCCACCAGAATATGAAAGTAGCCCGCCTCCGGCGACTCCACATCGTAAGCGACTTTTTCAGTTTCTACCGTTGCAAGATCCTGACCTTTCTCAACGTAGGCACCCTCTTCCACTAACCACTGGTTGATAACGCCCTCATTCATCGCCATGGCAAGTTTTGGCATAGTGTAATCGATAGCCATCTGTTACCTCCTAGGCGCAAACCGCGCGAATGGCGGCCTCGATTCGCTCGGGGTTGGGCGCCACATACTCTTCCATGTAGCCGCCGGGCACTGGCATGTTGGGCAATGTGACACGCGTTACAGGCGCATCCAGTAAATCAAAGCCCTGCTCCATGACTCGGGCCGAGACGGTAGCGGCAAAGCCACCTGACTCCCAGTCTTCGTCCACAACCACCAGCCGATTGGTTTTTTCCAGTGAGGTGAGAAGCGTGTCCATATCAAACGGCACAAAGCTGCGCGGGTCGATCACTTCCACTGATGACTCGCCTGCCAACTTTTCGGCAACGGTAAGCGCGTGCTGCAGCTGCAGCGAATTGGCCAGCACCGTGACATCGCTTCCCTCACGCTTGATATCTGCTACACCAAGGGGCACCACATAGTCATCACCGGGCTCGGGCACTTCGCCCTTGAGCATCATGATGCCCATATGCCAGGGAATAACGACCGGGTTGTTATCGCGAATAGCAGACTTAAACATGCCCTTGGCGTCATAGGGTGTAGATGGCATCGCCACTTTAATTCCAGGGTGATGGGCAAATGTGCCATGAATACTCATCGCGTGATCGTTGGCCAGACGCTGACCGGTACCTACACCGGCGGTAATCACCAGCGGCAGCGGATGCTGACTGCCATGAAGAAAGTGATACTGGCCGGTTGTCACCGAGCACTCGGAAAACGTGACATAGGAAAAGCCGCCGAACATAAAATCGCAAACTGGTCGCATGCCTTCCTGGGCTGCGCCAAACGCCACGCCGTACATGCCCGACTCGGCAATGGGAGTATCAACAATACGCTCTGGCCCAAACTCTTCCACCAATCCCTTGGTGTGAGGGAAGATCGCCCCGCGCACGTCCTGACCGACAATAAACACCGAATCATCACGACGCATCTCTTCCTCGTAGGCTTCGCGGATGGCGTCAATAAAGGTAATTTCTCTCATAGCATCGTCTCCTTTAGTCCGCGAACACGCCGGCCATTAATTCTTCCACCGGCGGCCGTGCGATCGGGCTCTCGTCGGCAAACTGCTCAACGGCCTCAATCTCTGCCAGCGCCTCCTCGATAATCTGATCGATCTCGTTCTGGGTGAGCAGGCTATCGCCCAAAACCCGCTCGGTAGCGATTCGGATAGGCTCGCGCTCACGCATCGCCTCGTGCTCTTCTGCACTACGCTCTTCCCAGCCCGACAAATCGGGTGTACCAATATCGTGCTCGTTAAAGCGCAAAGTCTTGGCTTCGATAAAGGTGGGACCACCACCGGTGCGGGCCCGCTCTATCGCCTGAAGGCTGGCCTCCGCCACGGCGAATACATCCTGGCCATCAACAATAATGGACGGCATGCCAAAACCATCGGCGAGTGAGGCAATGTTTTCCTGCGGATGCATTTCCTGCGCTGTAGAAAAAATACTCATACCGTTATTTTCACAGAAGAAAACAACCGGCAGCTGCCAGTTCTGAGACATCAACATGGCTTCATGGGCACGGCCCTGGCCGTAAGAGCCGTCACCGGAACAATTCATGACCACCTGCCCCTGAGCACGACGCTTTGCCGCAAAACCCCAGCCTACTACTGGTGCAAAGTTGTAGCCGATAAAACCGGACATCATGTAAACCTTGTGCTCAGGGAAGCTGAAGTGAAAAGCTGAACGCCCCTTACAGCAGCCGGTCTCTTTACCGGTGTGCTCGGCGAGGTAATATTTGATATCAATACCCTTGCACAGCATATGAGTGATGCCATGGCCGCGGTGATGCGGCGAGAGGTTATCGTCTTTGTTGAGGAACGTGCTGGCACCCACACCCGGGGCAATCGCGCCCTCGGCGGGATGATAAAAACCAATCAACTTACCCTGCATCATGCGGCGATACATCATTTTGTTGAATTGATCCGCGCGCACCATATTGCGGTAAAGCAGAACCATCTGTGCAGACGTTAACGCCATGACCTTATTCTCCTTCCTTCTTATCGATTAATAATCCATTGCCGGCCCGTTGACAGCAATGTGGCCGCAGGTCTACATTCTGTCATTTCCGGACAGAAGCCTCGCCATGGCCAGAACCACCAGAGAATTCAACATCTACGTGAAGCACACGCTGGATGTGCTGCGCGCGCGTGACGTAGACGTAGAGCCACTGCTGGAAAAATATGACATCGACGAAATCGCCCTGGATGGTGACGAGCACCTGATCAGCCAGGCCGACTACAGCCAGTTACTCGATGAGGTGATCCGCAAGTACACTGTGCCTGGTCTGGGTCTGCTGGACGGCCGCGGAGTTAACCTGCTGGATCACGGACTGCTGGGCTACGCCATGTTTGCCAGTGCCAGCCTGCGCAAAGCCATCGAACGCCACAGCAAGTACCAGGATGTGATCGGCGCAGTACTGCACACTGCCCTGTTTATTGAGGGCCAAGAAGCCCACCTGCGGGTGGTAAGCATCGCCCGACCAGACATGGTCGATACCGAACAAAAGCTGCACTATGAGCTGGAGAGACTGTTTTCACAGTGGGCTGAAATTGGCCCCGCCATTGGACACTCCAGGCACTGGTTCAGCCGAGTGGAACTCAACTACAAAGCCCCTCCCTACCGTGCAATGTACAGCGAGGTGTTGGGTGACCCAGTGTTATTCGAGCGTGAACACAACCAGCTGAGCTTTCCCGCCGGCTTACTGGACCAGCCGCTGAGCTTTGCCAACGAGGCGGCGGCGCAGTTATGCGAGCAACAGTGTGCTGCACTGCTGGGCGAACTCAAGCGCACCGATGGAGTAGAGGGCGAAGTGCGACGTATTCTGGCCAATCAGCCTGGCAAGTACCCGGGTATTACTGAGGTCGCACAGGCGCTGGCGATGGGCGAGCGCACCCTGCGTCGCCGTCTCGCCGATGAGGACACCACCTACAAACAAGTGGTGCTGGAATTTCGAATGGAACTGGCCGCCAGCTACTTGCGCGGCAATGCCATGTCGATTCAGGAGATTGCCTACGTGACAGGTTATGCGGATCCTTCAAACTTTCACCGCACCTTCAACAAGCATCAGGGGCTAACCCCCAACGCCTATCGACGCCTGCATCAGGCCGAACAATAGCTTCAAGCCGGCGCAGCAGTGTCAGCCAATTGCCTGAAACAACGGCAAGCCCAACCCGGCGCTCATGCCGCCATCAACACAAATTTCCTGACCGGTGATAAATGTCGAGGCGTCGCTGGCGAGGAAGTTGTAAATACCCACTACCTCATCCTGCTTACCCATTCGACCAAAGGCATTGAGTTTGCTGAGAAACACAGCTTCGTCGCCACCATCATCGTCTACCATCATGCCAGTGCCGGCGATCAGGGCCGGGCAAACACAGTTCACCCGAATCCCACGAGGTGCATTTTCAATTGCGCTGGTTCTTGCTAGATAGGCTCCGCCCGCTTTACTGGCTGCGTAGACGCCAGTACCAGCATGGGTTAAGCCAGAGCCGGCCACCGAGCCCGTGTAGACGATTGATGCGCCATCGTTCATGTGGCCGGGAAGGTATTTGAGCGCGTAAAACGTGCCCTTAAGATTAAGGTCGACGATTGCATCCATACCACTGCTGGCAAACTCCTCGATGCTGCCCTCGTCATCGGCACACCCGGCATTCACAATGGCCACATCAAATTTTCCAAGCGCTTGCTCGGCCGCGGACAGTGCGTCGGCCACCTGTTGTTCGTCAGTTGCATCGAAACGGATAAAGCTGGCGCCTGCAGCATCTGCTACCTGCTCACCGTCGGCGCGCCGACCTGTGACCACGACCGCGGCACCCTGCTCTACAAAACTGCGGGCGACCGTCAGCCCTATGCCCGAGGTGCCGCCGATAACGATGACGTTTTTGCCAGTGAAGGAATACATTCAAAAATCCTTAGTCAGTCTTATTGTTGTGTCCAGAGATATATCTTGCCGCACTGCTTGCTCACTTGCAGCTCGAACGCCTCGTTTGCCCGCGACATGGGAAACTCGTGGGTGACCATCACATCTACCATTCGCTGCACTTCGGGGTCACATAAGGCCCTGATCAAACGTTCGCGATCACGCGCGCGCACATCGTGCTGGCCCCATAAGGTGTGGGCCGGATCAATCACATGTTTCAAGGGATGAAGCTCAAGGTGCGCGCCCGGTGTGTGGCCACTGAAATTGATATTGCCGTACTTGCGCGTCGCATCAATCAGGCGTTCCTGGTAATAGGGAACACCGGAACTGTCGACCGCATGGTCCACCCCCTGACCCTTGTAGGTGAGCGCGCGTACCTGCTCCAACCAGTCCGGATCATCGGGGTTCACAAAATGCACAACGCCCATGTCGTTTAACAACTGGCGCCGATAGGGATTTCGGATCAGGGCGATCACTGTGGCGTTACGGTACAGCGCCGCAATCACATGGCCCATTGCGATAAAGCCCACACCGCCCATCAATACGGTGTCGCCGGCTTTCACGTCCATGTTTTCCTGATTGGAAAAACCTACGCCGAAGGAACAGTTGGCGGAGGCGGCATAACGAAACGGCAGCTCGTCGGGTATTTTGTAGAGGTTGGCTTCGGGGGCGATGCGATGCGTGGCCATGGCAAAGCCCCCAGAGGCGCTTTCGTTGCGACGCTCAATACCGTGCATGGCCGCATTTTCCGGGCCAACCACATCCGGGTCGTTGGCATCGCAATAGGTCGGCGACAAACCGTTGTTACAGGCATGACACTGACCACAGTGGTCGCCCTGAAACACAATGACCCTGTCGCCCACCGAAAAATTGGAGCCATCGACAACATCAACCACAGTACCCACACCCTCGTGGCCCAAGTGCTCGGGGTCATCGTGGAATTCAAAGTCGTGTTCCGCCCAGATGCGCGTACCTTCCAGACAGACAGGCGCGATCTCGGTTTTAATCACCACATAGCCGGCCTTGATAATGGGATACGGCCTCTCAACCAGTGCCGTTTTTCCCGGCTCAGGTATCGTCAGCACGGTGTTGACCCGTGACCCCATGTCATTTTCTCCCACAATATCGCTAATAATGTCACCAGTTTAGGTTTGACTTGCCCCATCCGATAATGATATTTCTGTCCTTTCGAATGATATTTATGCTTTACGCGCTGCTGGGACGCCACTGGCGCCGCAAATGTCCGAAAAGGCCATTGCAGGCTCAAAGGGAGCTTCTATTATCCGGATATCACTCGCTAAAAACGATAAAGGTCCACGCATGAAAGACGCCCGGCAACTGGATTACACCCTGCATCACCTATGCATTTACGACGATAAGCCTCGGGACAATATGTTTCCCTACCTGCGCTGGCATCATGGCATCACCAACTACTTTTCCGGGGCCGTTTTCCACGTCACCGGTGAGGGGCACTCTGACTACACCTTCCTGGGCTGCGGCGGCCGCGCTTACCAAATTCAGATTGAAGCCCCGCCCTTCCAGTTCGAGTACGAGCGCAACTGGTGGCGTGACCACGGCCACGGCTACAACCATATCTGCTGGCTCACCAGCGACGCCCGTGCTTCGATGGACCAGCTTCTGGCCAACGGTGCCACCGAGGTAATGCCCTTTGAAAAATTCCCGACTTACGACGGCTTCGTGGTGCACGACCCCGAGGGGCGCTGGATAGAGATCATGGAATACACCGACGAGACCTTTCGTGTGCAGGAATTCACCCACGCGCCATCCGGTGAGTGCGGCCTCGAAGTTGTTGGCAATGCTGAGGTGTGCCAGGATCTCGACGCCATGGTGCAGTGGTATCAGCAAATCATGGACATGCGTGTGCTGGAGGAGTTTCGCGACGGCGACCAGGGCATGGTGGTAATGGTCGATAAGGACTACGACCCTGTGGAGCGGCGCAGTCTGTTCATTCTACAAAGCGCCCGACATGACTTTGAGAAAGAACATATGGCCAAGCACGGGCCGTACATTTCATCCATCATCTACCAGGCCAAAGACGTCATGCGAGCCTGGGAGGATGCACTATGGGCCGGCATGGAAGCACTACAGGAACCCGCAATTGAC
>JBDWQQ010000073.1:0-10899 GCA_039986455.1 Halioglobus sp. | reverse complement strand
CTTCTCGAAGATGGACAGAGCTCAGAGGCAATCCGCACGCAGGATTGGTACCATTTTGATCCCGATTGTGGCCTTGTATTGGGTGTTAGAGGCGCAGATCCGTCGCGACCTGCGTATTCTGGCTCGGAGTTACTGGCTTTGTCTCGAGGCGAGTTTGAGGGTGAAGCTCGTGGTGTTGCCCGTCGATTAATGCGCGAAGTGTTGGCGTTGCACTTGGGCAGCGAACCGCTCAAGAGCAGGGACCTGTTTCGTGGCCGCAGCCTGCAAAGTGGAGAAAAACAATGATCGCAGTGGGAACTGATATCCTGAATTTTGACCGAGTAGAGGAGGTGGTCAAACGTCAGGGTGAACGTTTCGTGCAGCGCATTCTCACTCCGCAGGAGCAAAAGGAATATGCGGCCAGCTCCCGGCCGACGAATCTTCTGACAAAACGTTTTGCCGCCAAGGAGGCCGTTGCTAAATCGCTGGGAACCGGTATTGGCAGGGGTGTAAGCTGGCAGGATATTGAGATAAGCCACGATGAATATGGTGCGCCGCAGGTTGAACTTAGCGGCGGAGCCTTGCGCGTGGCTCAGGAAAAGGGCGGTACCCGGGTGGCGCTAAGCCTGGCAGATGAGGTGGGCTGTGTCGTCGCCTTTGCGGTGCTTGCCTGACAAGGTACACTGCCACTCGGCGCAAAAATGCGGAAGAAATATGCACGAATACCCCACCATTGAAGCCTGCGTAGGGAATACCCCTCTGGTTCGACTGCAACGTATGCAGGGAGATACCAGCAACACGCTATTACTTAAACTTGAGGGCACCAATCCGGCGGGTTCAGTCAAGGATCGTCCGGCTTTGAGCATGATTGCAGAGGCGGAGGCCAGAGGCGACATCGCGCCCGGGGATACTCTGATTGAAGCGACCAGCGGTAACACCGGTATTGCTTTGGCGATGGCCGCGGCTATTCGCGGATACCGCTTGCTGCTGATTATGCCGTCGCATATGAGCGATGAGCGCAAGCAAGCCATGTCCGCATACGGCGCTACATTGATCGAGGTCAGTCAGGAAGAAGGTATGGAGGGTGCCAGAGACCTGGCCATGGCCATGCAGGCTCGGGGAGAGGGACGAGTGCTGGATCAGTTCGGTAACTCCGACAATCCTCTGGCCCACTTGAGGGGCACCGGCCCAGAGATTTGGCAGCAGACTAACGGCACTGTCTCTCATTTCGTGAGCTCCATGGGCACCACGGGCACAATCATGGGCTGCTCAGCCTATTTGAAACAACAGAACCCCGATTTACAAATCGTTGGGCTTCAGCCTGAAGATGGCTCCAGTATTCCTGGTATCCGTCGATGGCCAGAAGCTTACCTGCCGGCTATCTTTGATGCTGCCAAAGTCGATCGCGTGATGGATATTTCGCAGCAGGACTCTGAAAGGACAATGCGCCGTCTGGCCGCAGAGGAGGGTATCTTTTGCGGTGTCTCTTCCGGTGGCTCAGTAGCCGCCGCCTTGCGTCTCTCTGAAGAGCTTGAGAACGCGGTTATCGTGGCCATTATTTGCGACCGGGGTGATCGCTACCTGTCTACCGGCGTGTTCACGGAGAGCTAGGGTGGTTCAGGTTCGACATCAATCTCACCACGAGACCGACCGTCATGAAATTGACCTTGCCGTTTGGCTAAACAGCCTGCCTGCTGAAGTAGATCCCGAAGAACAAAAACACCTGCTCGCCACGGCTGAACTCGTGCGTCAGTTGTCGGAGGGACCAGGAGAAGACCAGGCCGATTGGGCGCTGGAAAGTGATTGCTTTAGGGCAGGGCTCGATGTTGTTTTAATTCTCGCAGAACTCCATGTGGGTATCGACTGCCTGTTGGCAGGGATGTTGTACCGGGTGGTTCGTGAGAAACGAATAGAAATAACCGCGGTGGAGGAACGCTTTGGTTCAGGTGTGGCCAGTTTATTGCGGGGCGTCCTACGAATGGCTGCCATTGGAGACCTGCGACTGCAGCAAGACCAGCCCGTTTTGGGGCAGGCGCATGCCCAGAAGGATAATGTTCGGCAGATGCTCATCGCACTGGTGGATGATGTTCGCGTAGCGCTGATTAAACTGGCTGAACGAACTTGTGCAATTCGAGCGGTTAAGGACGACGAAGAGCGAAGGGAGTCGGTCGCGCGCGAAGTGTTTGATGTTTATGCGCCGCTGGCGCACCGTTTGGGCATTGGACATTTGAAGTGGGAGTTAGAAGACCTTTCTTTCCGCTACATCTATGCAGACGCCTATCGCAAGATAGCACGGCTTTTGGATGGTAAACGTCTGGAGCGTGACGAGTTCATTGCTGAAGTTAAATCACAGCTAACAGGAGTGCTGCAACAGGCCGGCCTGGAATTTGAGATAGAGGGTCGCGCAAAACATATCTACAGTATTTGGCGCAAGATGCAGCGCAAGGGTATCGGCTTTTCTCAGGTTTATGATATTCGTGCGGTGCGCATACTGGTGCCTGAAATTAAAGACTGCTATGCGACTCTGGGTCTGGTGCATGGGCTTTGGCGCAACATTCCCAATGAGTTCGATGACTATGTCGCGAACCCCAAGGAAAACGGCTACCGCTCGCTACATACTGCTGTTATCGGCCCCGAAGGCAAAATTCTGGAAGTACAGATCCGTACCCAGCAGATGCATGAAGAAGCGGAGTTGGGTGTTTGCGCGCACTGGCGCTACAAGGGTTCTGAATCCGCTGCGGGCATGGCCAGCAGCTATGAGGAAAAGATTGCCTGGCTGCGTCAGGTTCTGGACTGGCATGAAGAAACCGGTGACAGTGGTGAAGTTGCTGAACAATTCAGTTTTGATGTGGCGCAGGACAGAGTCTATGTCTTTACCCCCGACGGAGACGTGGTCAACCTGACGCATGGCGCCACGCCTCTTGATTTTGCCTATCACGTACATACCGAGGTTGGGCATCGATGCCGCGGCGCAAAAGTGAACGGTTCGATTGTTCCGTTGACGTATTCGTTACGCACGGGCGAGCGCGTTGAAATTCTCACCAGCAAAGAAGGGGTACCCAAACGAGATTGGGTTCAGCCCAGCCTGGGCTATTTACGCACCTCCAGAGCGAGGGCCAAAGTACAGCACTGGTTCAGGGCTCAGGCCAGGGAAGAAAATGTTGACGCGGGCCGTCATCTGCTGGATCGAGACTTCAAGCGCCTGGCATTGACTAGTGTTGATTACCGCCGAATTGCTCGAAAGGTACAGATGAGTACAGTAGAGGATATGTATGCGGCCGTCGGGTCCGGCGACTTATCCTCGGCGCAGGTGCTCAATGCAGCCCAGGGGCTTCTTGAGCGACGGCATGAGCCGCAACTGAAATTGGCCCGGCCAGGTGCGACACGCTATCGTGGTGAAGTACAGGTGCAGGGAGTAGGTAACCTGCTTAATCATATGGCGGGTTGCTGTAAACCGTTGCCTGGAGATGCCATCACCGGGTTTATCACTCAGGGTAGGGGGGTCAGTATCCACCGCAGTGATTGTGCGCGTCTGGTCAAATTGGCCGATGGTCAACCTGAGCGAGTGATTGATGTTGAATGGGGTCGCTCGCCAACCGATCACTATGAAGTTGATGTCTCCATTGAGGCGTATGACCGACATGGCTTGTTGCGAGATATTACGGGACTGTTCGCTAATGCACATATCAATGTGCTCACTATCAATACTCAAACCAACAAAAAGAGCCATACAGCAACAATGCGTTTAAGAGTAGAGGTCCCGAACCTCGCTTCCTTGTCCAAACTGCTGGAGCGCATTAATCGTTTGAACAACGTCATTTCTGCAACGAGAGCCGGCGAATGAGTCAGGGCGAGCGAACCAGTCAGTATTCAATAGACGATCTTTTGAGGGTGATGCAGCGCCTGCGCGACCCGGATCATGGTTGCCCCTGGGATCTGAAACAGGATTTCAAGACGATCGTACCCTCAACGCTCGAAGAATGTTATGAGCTTGCTCATGCCATTGAGCAAGAGGATTTTCATCACGTGGGTGAAGAACTCGGTGATGTTCTGTTTCAGGTGATTTTTTATGCCCAGCTTGGCTCGGAACAGGGCATGTTCGACTTTCAGCAAGTGGTCGATACGCTCGTTGAGAAACTGATTCGACGCCACCCACATGTTTTTGCAGATGGAGAGATAGAGGGCGTAAAACAAGACTCTGTCAGCGTCGATGAGGTGAATGCCACCTGGGAAGCGATTAAACAGCAAGAGCGCAGTACCAGGGAGCAACACGGTGTATTGGCTGACGTACCGTTGGCTTTACCTGCATTGCCACGAGCGCAAAAGCTGCAAAAGCGCGCCGCTGGAGTAGGCTTTGACTGGCATGAGGTCGAAGCAGTATTTAAAAAAATCGACGAAGAACTGCAAGAACTGCGTGTCGCTATCCAAGCCAATGATTCATCTGCGATGAAAGAGGAAATGGGCGACGTGTTGTTTTCTTGTGTGAATCTGAGCAGGCACCTTAAGTTGGATGCCGAAACCAGCCTTAGAGAGTCCTCCAGCAAATTTGAAAATCGCTTTAGGGCGATGGAAGTAATGGCTGCTGACGGAGAGAAATCGCTTCACGAGCTCGATGATGAATCTCTGGACACCCTCTGGGAGAGGGCTAAGCGCCTCTGATACTCGCCAAAGGTAGGGGTTGTATCCTAAAAGCCCGCTGTGTATGGTTACTGGCCTCCGAAATACCCAAATTTACCTATTGCGACGCGGTCTATCCGCATCCATTCAATAACGAGGAAACTCGCCAATGCGATTGATTTTGTTGGGCGCGCCCGGCGCAGGCAAGGGCACACAGGCTCAGTTCATTACCGAAAAGTATGGCATACCCCAGATATCCACCGGAGATATGCTTCGCGCTGCCGTAAAAGCACAAACAGAATTGGGTTTACAGGCCAAGGAAGTCATGGACGCTGGCGGCCTGGTATCCGACGACATCATTATTGGTCTGGTGAAAGAGCGAATTACCGAAGCTGACTGCAGTGGCGGCTTTCTTTTCGATGGTTTCCCCAGAACGATTCCGCAGGCTCAGGCCATGGTTGAAGCCGGTGTATCAATCGATCATGTAGTTGAGATCGCTGTGGAAGACGAAGAGATTGTTTCCAGACTCAGTGGGCGTCGAGTGCATTCCGGTTCGGGCCGTGTCTATCACCTTCAGTACAATCCGCCTAAAGAGGAAGGTCTGGACGATGAAACCGGTGAGCCCCTGGTGCAGCGAGAAGACGACCAGGAAGATACCGTGCGCAAGCGCCTTGAGGTCTATCATTCACAGACAAGCCCCTTGATCGACTTTTATCAGGACATGGTCGGTGATGGCGCTCCAGCCTATCATTGCGTTCCTGGTGTGGGTGGAGTGCAAGAAATTCGCGACGCGGTGTTTGCCGAGTTAGAAGATTAAGTTAGCCATAACCTACGAAAAAGAGGAGCTTGGCTCCTCTTTTTTTTGCCCTAAATTTATTTTAACCCTATAAATAAAGCGCTTTTTCGCAAAATCACTGTGGTTTCTTCGTTTTTTGGTCGCGCATACTTTGCTTTTTATCCTTCGCAGGTCGTTGATTTTCACCAATTTTTTGTGTGCAACTACTGTTGTAAGCCTTGGTTTTTGTTGCTATTTTTGAACTGCGTTACCTGACTATTAACTCTGGAGATGAACGTAATGGCAAAGGCAAAGAAGAAAACTACTGCGAAGAAGGCACCGGCTTCACGCAAAAAGGCGCCTGCTAAGAAACGTCCCGCTGCGAAAAAAGCTGCAACGCGTAAAGCACCAGCTAAAAAAGCGGCACCAAAGAAGGCGGAGGTATCACCCGCAGTCGCTCGTGCAAACGAAGCGATTGCGAAGTTGCAGAAGGCGATGGATGCTGAGAAAAAATCTCTCGCAGCTGCTCGAAAGAAAATTGATGCTGCACGTAAAAAGGCAGCAAAGAAAGCCACGGCTGCAAATAAGCGTGCAGTGAAGTCTGCTCAAAACGCATCGAAGAAAAACTCCGCTAAGATCAAGGCAATGCGAGAGAAGTTGGGTGTTGCTAAGAAGCGAGCATCTGATGCGGCAGACGCAGCGAAGTTGAAAGCTGCTAAAGCTGGAGCTCAGGAAAAAGCACTGGCCAAGAAAGCCGAGCTGGCAGTGAAAGCCGAGATGGACAAGGCGGCTCACCTGGCGAAAGTGGCTGAGAAGTGGATGAAGGATCGTGCCAAGTCTGACGCCAAAAAGCTGGCGGCGCTTGAGAAACGCGTAGCCAAGCAACTTGCTGCTGCAGAGAAAAAAGCAGTAGCCAAGGCGAAGGCTGCAGAGAAAAAAGCAGAGGCCAAGGCGAAAGCGGCAGCCAAGAAGCTAAAAGCTGCCATGAACAAAAAGCCGGCAAAGAAAAAGGCTAAGAAAGCAGCTCCTAAGAAGAAGGCAGCAGCGAAGAAAAAAGCCGCTCCAAAGAAGAAAGCAGCGGTAAAGAAAAAAGCTGCACCAAAGAAAAAGGCTGCACCTAAGAAAAAGCCAGCGGCTAAGAAAAAAGCGGCACCCAAGCGTAAGGCTGCGGCGAAGAAGAAAAAGTAGCCGTTAGCTAAATGATAAAGCCCGCCGTCAGAAATGACCGCGGGCTTTTTTAATACGTCTGTGTTCTCAATCGAGTTCGTTTACGTTTAAAAAGCATGCTGACTGCTCCTTCATGTCAACGGCCACCGATCCAATTTGTCGATACCATTGACGAACGGCACGTTGGCCGCTGTCGAGAAAAGCAGGAAGAGATTGCAAGCTCTCTGTGCGCATGAGTGCGCACAGATATTGACCGCCGTCACCTGTCGTTGCATAGGCGACCGATTGCTCAGGCGCTTTCTCCAGAGCAATGAACAATGTGCTTACTAGATTTTCGGGCAAGTGAGGAGTATCGCAGGGCACAACCATGAGTAAGGGATGGACGATTAATGGCGCGGCAGCTTCCAGGCCGGCGAGCGGGCCCTGATAATCCGAACGTAAATCCTGCTCGATGATAGACGATAGGGCCGCATAGCGATCGCCATTGCGGTTGCAGCTAATCAGGACATCATCCACTTGCGACGCGATGTTGCGGTAGACGTGCTCTATCAAAGGCCGGCCACTCCATTCGATGAGCCCCTTGTCTCGTCCGCCAGCCCTGCGACCGGCGCCTCCAGCGAGGATTAAGCCGCTTATCGAGGTCGATGCTGTGATGAAATTGCTCAAGGGTGGTTCTTACTGCCATGCTGCTGTGTGATAATTCAGTCTAACATCTACCCTCGGATCTAAGCACAAACCAATGAAAGGCATATTGGCCATAGAGACAGCGACCGAAGCCTGCTCCGTGGCGATTTGGCGCGACCCAGAACTTCGACAGCGGCATGAGATTGCGCCCAGGCAACACAGCCAGCTGCTAATGGGGATGTTGCGCGAACTGTTACCTAACGGTCAGTTGCAGGCTCATGGCGTGGAAGCAATAGCGTACGGCTGTGGTCCGGGCTCGTTCACCGGATTGCGCATAGCCGCCAGCGCGGTTCAGGGCCTCGCTTATGCAAGCGAGCTGCCTGCTATCCCTGTGTCGACACTGGCATGCCAGGTACAGACGGCATTACGGCAGAAGCTTGTCCGCGAAGGCGATGTCGTTCTGAGTTCTCTGGATGCGCGTATCAACGAAATTTACTATGCCTCCTATCGTATCGAAGATGGAGCCCCCGTGGCGCTTCAGTCCGCACAGGCGTGTGCACCTGCCCAGGTCGATCTCCCCGCCAACATCCAGAGCCTCACAGCTATCGGCAGTGGTGTCGACTTTCTTGACGCCTGCCCCCAGACTGTGAGGAATCGAATTAACGACTCTTATCCGAAACTGGTACCCGAGGCGCAGGACCTCATCCCGCTGGCATTAATTTTGGCCAATCGCGGCGAGTTACAGGCGGCTCGGGAGGTTCACCCGGTTTACGTGCGCGACGAAATCAACTGGAAGAAGCTGTCAGAGCAAGGTAAACAGTCATGATCGACTGGGGACAGGCGCTGATACTCGCAGTTCTGCAGGGCCTGACTGAATTTTTGCCAATATCGAGCTCGGCGCACCTGGTCATACCGTCTTTGATATTGGATTGGCCTGATCAGGGCCTGGCTTTTGATGTTGCCGTTCACGTCGGAACGTTATTGGCTGTTGTTTTTTATTATCGTGAGGACTTGCGAACAATTACAGTCGCCTGGTTTGGTTCCCTCGCAGGTGCTCAGCCCAGTGCCGATAGCCGTATGGTTTGGTATTTGCTGGGAGCATCAATTCCCGCCGGATTGGTGGGCGTTTTTCTAGGCGGTCACATTGAGGCTTACGCACGCAATTTACCGGTGATTGCATCTACGACATTATTGTTCGGCCTGCTTTTAGGGTATGCCGACCGCCATGCCCGGCTTGCCGCCGGGCAGCGGTCGCTCAGCTTTGGTGTGGCGATGTTTATCGGTCTGGCACAGGCTCTCGCGCCAATCCCTGGCGTGTCGCGTTCAGGAGTGACCATAACAGCAGCGTTGATGCTGAACATGAGCCGCAAAGACGCAGCACGTTTTTCATTTCTTTTATCGATTCCGGTGATATCCGGTGCTGGTTTTATCAAAGCCTGGGAGCTTTCCCAGTCTGGAATGCCGGTGAATTGGCTCCTCATTGGAACCGCAGCCATTGTCGCTGCCGTCACTGCTTATGCCTGTATCGCACTGTTCCTGCGGATACTGGACCGTATCGGCATGATGCCGTTTGTTTACTATCGAATACTGCTGGCCGCCATATTGTTTGGCTTTTGGCTAGTCTGAGTTGAGAGGCTTTATGAAACTCGCATTTGTTGGTTTAGGCGTTATGGGTTACCCCATGGCGGGACATTTACAGCGTGCGGGTCACGAAGTCACTGTTTACAACAGAACCGGCGAGAAAGCGCAGGCCTGGGTTGATCAGTACGGTGGAACATGGGCCAGTACACCGCGGGAAGCGGCGGCCGGAGCGGAAATAGTTTGCCTCTGTGTGGGTAATGACGACGATGTCAGAAGTGTTGTTTTAGGGGAGCAGGGGATTATTGCAGGCTGCAGCCCAGGTGCACTGGTGATTGACCACACCACGGCGTCTGCTGAACTAGCCAGAGAACTATTTGCCGCGTCTGCGCAGGCTGAACTTGGGTTTCTTGATGCGCCGGTTTCAGGCGGCCAGGCGGGCGCGGAGAATGGCGCCCTAACGGTGATGGTGGGTGGGCAACAGGCAGAGTTTGACCGAGCCCAACCCGTATTGGAATGCTATGCCCGCTGCGTGCGATTGCTGGGCCCCTCCGGAAGTGGTCAATTGGCAAAAATGGCTAATCAGGTCTGTATTGCCGGAATTGTGCAAGGGCTGGCAGAGGCGCTGGAGTTTTCTGAGCAAGCGGGACTGGATTCCGCCGCCGTGATCGAAGTGATTTCTCAGGGGGCCGCTCAGTCCTGGCAAATGGAAAATCGTTATAAAACCATGCTGGCGGGGGACTATGAGCACGGTTTCGCTGTGGATTGGATGCGCAAGGACCTGGGTATGGTGCTTGCTGAGGCCGAAAAATTAGCACTTAATCTTCCCGTAACGGAGTTGGTCGATGGCTACTATGAGCAGGTGCAGTCTATGGGAGGCGGCCGATGGGATACCTCAAGTTTGTATGCCCGCATGCGTGCGTTGAATAAAAAGAGTTTAGAAGAGGGATAAAACAATGTCTGACCAGCAGCAATTTAATAGTCAGCTGTGCGATTTTCTTGCTCGCGCAACCACGCCGTTTCACGCCGTTACCGAGATGGTAAAGCGTCTTAAGGACGCCGGTTTTTCACAGCTGATCGAGGACGAAGACTGGCAGTTGGAGGAGGGTGGACGCTACTTTGTCACCCGCAACGGCAGCTCGATAATTGCTTTTGGCGTTGGAAAAGAAGCCGGGCCCGCCGAGGGCCTGCGCATGGTGGGTGCGCATACCGACAGTCCCTGCTTGATGGTCAAGCCTAATCCCGAAAAAGTCAGGCACAGCTACTTTCAGCTGGGTGTCGAAGTGTATGGCGGGGCTCTGTTGAACCCTTGGTTTGATAGAGATTTGTCTCTCGCCGGTCGGGTAAGCTTTCAGTGCGAAGACGGGCAGTTGAGAACTGCGTTAGTCGACTTTCGTGAGGCCATAGCGACCATTCCCAGTCTGGCCATACATTTGGATAGAGAGGCTAACAAAAACCGCACGATCAACCCCCAGAAAGATATTCCGCCAGTGCTCTGCCAGTTGCCCGACGATGACAAAGGTGATTTCCGTGAGTTGTTGCACCAACGCTTACTACACGAGCACCCCGAATGCGGCGTGGAAAAGGTATTGGATTACGAGCTTTGCTTTTATGACACTCAGGTCGCCGCGACTATCGGCCTGCGCGGAGACTTTATTGCCTCAGCCCGCTTGGATAACTTATTGAGTTGCCACACGGGGCTTTGCGCATTGGAACAATGGGACGGCGCCGCCAGTGTTTTACTGGTATGTAATGATCACGAGGAGGTCGGTAGTTTGTCTGCTGCCGGTGCACAGGGTCCGTTCCTTGAGTCTGTATTGAAACGTATGGTTAATGGCGACTTGGACGAGTATTCCGCTCTCACTGAGCGCTCGGTGATGATTTCTGCTGACAACGCCCATGGTATACATCCAAACTTTGCGGACCGACACGATGAAAATCACGGACCGATTTTGAATAAAGGCCCGGTCATTAAAATTAATGCGAATCAACGTTACGCGTCCAACAGCGAAACCACCGGCTTGTATCGTATGCTCGCGGCCAAGGAAGGTGTTCCCATACAGTCCTTTGTTGTGCGAACCGATATGGGCTGCGGCAGCACGATCGGACCGATCACCGCGGGTGGCGTTGGCGTGCGCACGCTTGATATTGGCGTCCCG
>JBDWQQ010000072.1:0-8122 GCA_039986455.1 Halioglobus sp. | reverse complement strand
CACCGTTTCGTAACTACTCATACCTTCAATCCTTATGCGGCTTTAAGCCTTAACTGATCGCGCCAGAAGTTTTCAGCTCGCCAACTTCGTCTTCAGAAAAACCCATTTCTGCGAGAATCGCTGCCGTGTCAGCGCCCGCGTCAGAGCCGCCGTTGCGAACGCTAGATGGCGTACGAGAAAACCTGGGGGCCGGGGCTGGTTGGGTCACGCCATCAACCTCAATGTAAGAATCTCGTGCAACATTGGCAGGGTGCTTGGGCGCATCCATGAAGTTGAGCACAGGGGCAAAGCATACGTCGGAGCCTTCCATGATTTCGCACCATTGCGACTGAGTTTTTTGCTTGAACACCTCGGCAAGTTTGGCTTTCATTTCAGGCCATTTTTCAGCATTGTTCTGGTCGCCAAAATCTTCCTCAGACAATCCAGCGTGGTGCTTAAGCAACGCGTAAAACTGTGGCTCTATTGAACCAATAGAAACATATTCTCCATCGGCACATTCGTAACTGTCGTAGAAGTGGGCAGCCCCATCGAGGAGGTTTGACTCTCGTTGAGTGGCATCCCACATCCCCATGGCCTCAAAACCATGAAACATCCACATCAGCTGTGCGGCGCCATCGACCATAGCCGCATCAATGACCTGACCTTTACCTGAATTAGCAGTTTCCAACAGCGCCGCCAAAACACCGTTCACGAGAAGCATGCCACCGCCACCCATATCGCCAACCAGATTTAGCGGCGGCACCGGCTTCTCTTCCTTCCTGCCCATAGCGTAGAGTGCGCCAGTGATCGAAATATAATTGATGTCGTGACCTGCAGCCTGGGCCAGCGGTCCGTCTTGCCCCCAGCCGGTCATGCGCGCAAAAATGAGTTTGGGGTTTCGCTCAAGACACACCTCAGGCCCAATGCCCAGTTTTTCACAAACCCCGGGACGGAACGGATCAATAACAACGTCAGCGTTTTCAACCATGCGCAGTAGTGTTTCAATACCTGCAGGGTCCTTGAGATTCAGTGCTACAGACTTTTTACCTCGCGTGCTGACATCTTTCATGTGCAGACCAGGGGCGTTACCAGCGCGATCGATGCGAATCACCTCCGCCCCCATATCCGCTAGAATCATGCCGCCCATAGGAGCGGGACCGATCCCCGCCAGTTCCAAAACTGTATAGCCGTTCAACGGTCCCATCATGTTCTCCTTAGCGAGGCTGCATACGAATAGCGCCATCCAATCGAATACATTCAGCGTTGAGATAATCGTTCTCAGCGATAAACACCGACAAGTGTGCAATTTCAGAAGGCTGACCCAGGCGAGGCGGATAGCAAACCGAAGACTCCAGCGACTGGTAAGCCTGCTCTGGCAATGCTTCAAACAACGGAGTGTGAATCAAGCCAGGCACAATGGTGTTGACGCGAATACCATAGCTCGCCAAATCTCTTGCCATAGGCACCGTCATGCCAATAACACCGCCTTTTGAGGCTGAGTAAGCGACCTGACCCACTTGCCCCTCATAGCCGGCAACCGATGCGGTATTAATGATCACCCCGCGGCCTCCATCGGTATTGAACGCCTCGTTTTTGCTCATTGCCTCAGCGGCAAAGCGGGACACGTTAAACGTGCCCACCAGGTTCACATTGATTACAAACTGGTATTGATCCAGAGGAAAAACGCCTTTCTTTCCGAAGGTTTTGCAGGCGTTACCGATACCGGCGAAATTATTACAAATGTGCAGAGCGCCGAACTTTTCAACGACGCCTGCCACCGCGTTTTTAACCGAGTCTTCGTCAGCGACATTAACCTTCCAGAAAGCCACGTTGTCTTCACCCAGTTGAGCAATCACTTCGTTGGCGTTGTCTTCGTTCATATCGAAAATGGCCACTTTGGCACCTTTGGCGACATAGGCTTCGACAGTGCCACGTCCCAAACCCGAAGCGCCACCAGTGACTATTGCTACTTTGTCCTGCAAATCCATATTGGTTCTCCTTAACTTAAGAGTTCGTATTAAAAATTACGTGAATTGAATGGGACATAATCATCCCCCAGGCAGTCTCTACCGATGATCAACTTCATGATCTCGGAACTACCCGCATAAATCGTTGAAATTTTGGCATCCGTGTACTGGCGACTGATGGGGTACTCATCCATATAGCCATGGCCCCCGTGCATCTGCACGCCCAGTTCGGCCATCTTCACTTGCAACTCACTGGTGTACAGCTTGGCCTTCGCCGCATCAACGGCAGTAAAGCTGCCCTCGTTAAAGGACTTAACGCATTGATCGACATAGACCTGCGCGATATCAAGCTCGGTACGCATCTCCGCCAATTTAAACTGCGTATTCTGAAACGCAGCAACCGGCTTGCCAAAAGCTTTGCGTTCTTTCACATAATCAGCGGTCAGGTCCCAAGACAGTTGTGCACTGGCCAGATAGCCTGCCGCACCCAACAGGCGCTCTTCCGCCAATCCCATCATCAGGTAATAGAAGCCTTTGCCGGGCTCACCTAAAACGTTTTCTTTGGGGATCTTGACGTCGTTAAAGAACAGTTCGGCGGTGTCCTGCGCCTTCATGCCCATCTTCTTCAGATTACGCCCGCGCTCAAAACCTTCCATTCCCCGCTCCACCAAAAACAGCGTCATGTGGTAGGGGTCGTTCTCGGGGTCTGTCTTTGCTGCCACAACCACCAGGTCAGCATTAACACCATTGGATATAAATGTTTTGGATCCGTTGAGCACCCAGTGATCGTCTTGCTCGTTAGCTGAGGCACGCATGCCGGCAAGATCAGAACCGGCATCGGGCTCGGTCATTGCTACCGCAAGCACGTACTCACCGCTTGCACATTTGGGCAGGTAGCGCGCGCACTGCTCTTCACTACCAAAACGGGTGAGATAGGGCCCTACCAAGCGACTGTGCAGAGTGTTGAACCAATCACCCGCCCTGGCATAGTTGGTTTCTTCGATGATTATCTGCTCGAAGCGAAAATCGTCATCTCCCATACCTCCATAGCGTTCCTCCGGCCAAATCATCAGGAAGCCCTGCTCTCCAGCCTTTCGAAAAGCTTCACGATCCACGATTCCGGCCTCACGCCATTCCTCCATATGTGGCACAATCTCTGCTGCCAGGAATTTGCGATAGGCATCGCGAAACATATTTTGTTCTTCGGTAAAATCTCTGGACAGCATAGTGGGTGACCTCAAACATCGCCGTTGAATTCGGCGAACAGTATGGTGAGGCACCTTTCGGGCAACAATGACCGCCCCCGACAAATTAATTGACTGGAACTGACAGCGAATTGAGCTGACACAGACATGGAACAAATTTTTCCCGAGAACTGGGCGGTGTTGCACCTGGGGCTGATTTTTTCGGTCACTCTTGCGCAGATGTTGGTTGTCTATGTATTGAGCGATTCCAGTAATCCACCTGCTGGATTGGGCTTATTCACCGTCTACTTTATGGCTGCCCTGTTGGGCTGGATTGCCTTCACGCTGCAGGAAGGTGCCGCTACGCCTTTGGGTGTCGATGTTCCAGCCTTTGCCGCCATTCTAAACAGCTACCTTTTGTTTATAGCGGCGGGCCAGCGCTGCGGGGTTTATCGGGGCCGCGTATTTTTGGGTCTCATCTGTCTGCTTGGGTGCCTCAGTGTTTTCTTCCTTCCAGCAAAGCAAATGTTTGCTACACAAGCTGCGCTTTCCACTGTGTTTTTCGCAGCCGCCGGAATACTCAGCGCCCGGCGCAGCCTTCTGGAAAAAAATATTGGCGATATGATCATTGCTTACGCCGCCTTGATCATGGTCGTCGGCATCCCTATCGCGCTGCACCAACTGGTCACCCAACAAGACAGCACACTCGGCCAGATTATTGCCTTTGGCGCACACAGCTGGGCCTACGTATTAGTCGCGGTCGGCTTTTTGGCCAGTGTCTTGATTGAGTACCAGCAACACCTATCTCACCTAGCCACAGAGGACCCCCTCACCCGACTGCTCAACCGGCGGGGCCTTGAAGATGCCCTGAGGGTCAGCATGGCAAATGCCAGTCGCCGAGGCCTTGTGACTTCGGCAATCATGATCGACATCGATCATTTCAAGAAGGTCAATGACAGCTTCGGCCACGAGACCGGTGACAGCGTCATTCGCCTCGTCGCTGGCATGATAGAGCGGATGTGCCGCGGTAGTGATGCAGTGGCACGGACCGGTGGCGAAGAGTTTCTGGTCATTCTCCCGGACACGGACCCGGCCTCTGCACGCATATTAGCTGAGCGCATCTGTGCTGCAGTTGGCGAACACCCTCTCACCGTCGACCAGCAACGTATTGTGGTCACCATTAGTTTAGGTGTGGCAAGCGCGACGGGAGAATTGGACCTTGAAGAGTTGGCACAGGAGGCAGATCAGGCCATGTATCTAGCCAAGCGCGGCGGACGCAATCGAGTTGCTTCGGTGGAAAATAAGCCTGTGCACCTGAGTAATACCGGAACCGGAGCCTGACCCATGCCTTTACGCGACTTCTCGGTCTCCGTTTACTTTGTTAAGGCAGTGCTTAAAAACGCTGTCGCCCAAGGTTTGGATCCCATTAGTCTGTTGCGGAAAACGCGCATCTCTCCGCGCCTGTTGCTGGAGGACGATGCTCGCATCTCCGCGGAAAGATTCGCCGATTTGCAAGTCAATACGATGCTCGCCATGGGCGACGAGGCGCTGGGATACGTGTCTCGCAGAATGCCCATAGGTTGTTGGACGATGATGTGCCACGCTGTCATCGGCTGCGAAACGCTGGGCCAGGCGCTGGCACGCTACTGCCGTTTTTATCAATTGTTTGAGTTTGGCGTTACTCCACACCTCATTGTTGAATCGGACGAAGCCCGTTTGCGCGTCGAGAAAATGGAGCAACAAACTGAACACAACCCGTACATGATCGAGCTACTGCTGTTCAACGCCCATCGCTTTGCCAGCTGGTTGATACAAGAACACGTTCCACTGCAGCAGGTAGACCTGGCCTACCCCCCTGCCGCCCAGCTAAAGGACTATAGAGCCATGTTTCTGGGCAATCCTGTCGCTTTCGATCAGGAACACTCCCAGCTTGTCCTTTCCTCGGCGATGCTGGACCGCAGAATCAACCAGACCGAGCAGTCACTGCGTCATTTTCTGCGCCACCCGGTCCTGATGCTGCTCACCCAAACTTACGACCAGAATAGCTGGACCGCGCAGGTGAGAGAGTTGGTTCACCAGAACTTGGTGGATATGCCCGAACTCAATGACGTCGCAGCACTACTGGAAGTTCACCCCCAGACTCTGCGCCGTCGCCTCTCCTCCGAAGGCACCACCTTCAAAGAGGTCAAAAGCCAGGTGCGCAGGGATACCGCACTGCATTTCCTGGGCAAGCAGGGTCTGTCCATCGAGGAAATTGCGCACCGCGCCGGTTTTTCCGAGTCCTCGGCGTTCATACGCGCGTTCAAAGGCTGGACGGGGGTCACCCCCTACACCTATCGCAAGGGACTGTAATCAAAAATTAATCCTGCGCTAGAGATTGCCAGCAAATTGGCTATAGTAAACAGGATAGAGTGCAATGGAGCCAAAAGGTGCTGAAAAGCTTATTTCGAACGCTGGTAGCGATTTACCTTGTGTACATCGCCGTCATCATTTTCATACTCCTGCCGGCGGTCAATTTTTTGGCTCCCTGGTACGTGAAGGATCAGTATGGCCGCGACCTGCAAACCGAAATCATTCTGTTCAACCCGTTCACACTCAATGCCCAGGTCAGGGGCGCCAGCCTACTGGAGCTAGATGGAGACCCGTTTGCCAGCATAGACAAGGCAGCCGTTAATCTATCCCTGAGAAGCTTATTGGGTAGTGGCCTGGTACTGGATGAAGTCTCCGTGGAGGGACTCGACGTTCACGTTCGCCATTTAGAAGACAACACCTTTAATTTTTCTGACTTACTGCCTACCGACAGTGAGGAGCCAGAACCAGAGACCAGCGGCGAGATTCCTCGGGTCACTATCAAGCAATTAAAATTCTCTGCTGACCAAATTCGACTCACTGACGAAGCCAGAGAAGAGGTATTTACTACTCACTACGACGGCATCGATATTGCGGTCACTGATCTCACCACTATTCAGGAAGAAGGCAAGCCCTATCGAGTTAGCGCGGTCGCCGAATCTGGCGGCGAGCTGCACTGGGAGGGTACGGTTTCGTTGCCAGGCGCAAACAGCGCGGGAAAGCTCACGATATCGAGTCTTGGCCTACAGACCTTCTGGCGATTCGCCGAGCCCTGGCTTAACTTCGAGCTTGCCTCTGGGGAACTGTCGCTGAGCGGTGAATACCGTATTTCATGGGCAGATAGCTTCAGCTATCAACTGACTGACGGCGCCGTAGAAATTTCGGAAATAGACCTGCAACCACTGGAGACGGGGCAACTAGCAGATACCTATGTTTCGCTTAAAAGCTTTGCAATCGCCGGCATCGAAATTGATGGCGACCGCCAACACGTCAACGTGTCGCAGATTCTGGCTGACACCGCGGTCGTCGCCGGCTGGAGCGAAGGCGAGCAGGTCAGCCTAGTGGAATTGTTTGCGGTAGACATGCCCCCGTCTAGCCCTGCGGAGCCTGCAGCAGACGAAGATTCGTCTGAGCCATGGACCGCAACAATCGCGGATATTCGCTTGGAAAACAGCAGCGTTCAATGGCAATCGGAGTATACCTCGCCCCCCCAATTGGCGATCACGCCGCTGTCCGTCAGGGCGCAGTCTATTGTTTGGCCGCTGGCCGGCGACTCGCCACTGCAACTGGCCTTCAAGCTCAACGGTGAGACCGAGTTTAAAGTCGATGGACACCTGGCACTGGACAAAGGCATTGGCGAGATTAACTACCAACTCAGCCAACTTCCATTGCCGCTGTTCAACCCAAACTTGCCCAGCGCACTCAAGGCCACGTTGACCGATGGTCGGGTTAACCTGGACGGAGGGGTAACCCTGAATGAATTTTTGCCCGTGGAAATCACCATGGACGGAGATATCAGTGATTTTTCAGCCAAGTTCGAAGAGGCAGAACAAGCTCTGACTCGCTGGGACAGCGTGCGCTGGGAAAAGCTTAAGGTGAACCTTGAAGAGCGCACGGCTTACTTGGAGAAGTTGCTGATTCACGACTACGAGGGTCGCTTGCACATACGAGAGGACGGTAGCGTGAACGCGTCCAACGTATGGCAGGATGAAGTCGGCGAAAGAGCAGAAGAAATCGTTGAGGATCTGGATCTCAACCAGCCCTGGAAAGTGGAAGTGCCCGAAATTTTCATTTCAGACAGCGCGATCGATTTTCAGGACGAATCGTTACCTATTCCATTTCGCACCGTCATTGGTGATGTCAACGGCGAAATCCTCAACATCAGTTCGGCGCCCGGAGCCGACACCAATGTGGATGTGAAGGGAACGGTAGACGGCTATGCCCCTGTGGTCCTCAAAGGATCTGCAGCACCTTTCGATGAACCACCCGGCCTAAATCTAAGTTTGACCTTTACCGGCGTCGATCTGGTTCTGCTGACCCCCTATTCCGGAACCTACGCGGGTTACGCCATAGAACGCGGCCTCCTCAATCTGGACCTCGGTTACGAACTGGAAAATAACCGACTACAGGGCAAAAACGACATTGTGATCGAGCAGCTCAAGCTGGGAGAAAAAGTAGACAGCGACAAGGCCCTGGATCTGCCCCTGAAGCTTGCGCTGGCGCTGCTAACCGACGTGAACGGCGTCATTGACCTCAAGGTGCCGGTGGAAGGCGACGTCAATGACCCGGAGTTTGCCATTGGCGGGGTCATCGCAAGCGCGGTCGTCAACCTCATCACTAAAGCGGTGACGGCGCCATTCACACTACTGGCTAGCCTGGTGGGAGCCGAGGATGATCTAGAACGTGCGCCCTTCTCCGCCGGCAGCGCGGAAGTCAACGAGCAGACGGCCGCCAGACTTGGCCAGCTCTATGAAGCGCTGGGCCAGAGGCCAGGACTCACCCTGATTATCTCCGGGCGCCTGAACATGGAGTCGGACCTGGATCGCCTACGCCGAAATCAACTGGAAGCTGAACTGCTGGCCGAAGGCATTGCCCAGGAAGACATCTCCACTCGGGGGCCTGATTACATGAGTGCAGTCAGTA
>JBDWQQ010000071.1:0-29124 GCA_039986455.1 Halioglobus sp. | reverse complement strand
AGCTCCCCGCCTACATCGGCATCAGCATGGACCGCCATACGCCCGACCGCTTTGAGGCCTTTGAGACTGAAGTTATGGGCTACCCCGAAGTCATGGAATGCTCTGTAGTCACCGGCCAGTCATCGGACTACTTGCTCAAAGCAGTAGTAGCGGATATGGAGTATTACGAAAAATTCCTGCTCGGCCGCCTTACTCGCATCCCCGGCGTTACCGGCGTGCACTCCAGTTTCGAGCTACGCCGCGTAGCTCAGCGAACCAAACTGCCGCTGGACCACATCGACGAGAGCACCCGTTTGCCGCCCTGATCTGGCTGCAAAAAGATACAAGTTACTGTGGCCGATTAGGGGCTTGCACGTCATACGGGCGAATCGCACCATGTGCGCTTGCTTAAACTCTCAGGGAAAACAGCTCGATGGATGCACAAGGCAAGGTAGTACTGGTCACCGGCGGTGCCAGCGGTATGGGTCAGATCTACGCTCGACGGTTAGCGGCCAATGGCGCCAACGTTGCCATTTTCGACGTCAACCAACAGGGTCTGGACGCCACAGCTGCAGAATCTGAGAACATCACCGCTTTCCACTGCGATATTTCCAGTCTTGAGGACGTGAATACCAAAGTCGCTCAGGTAGCCGATCAGCTAGGCCCCGTTGATGTATTGATACACGCCGCGGCACTGATGCCCGCTCACGCCCTGGCAGAGCACAGCCACGAAGGCATGGAACAGCTGTTCCGCATTAACTACTTTGGCACCACTTATATGGTCCGTGCGGTTCTGCCCTCAATGCAGGCACGGGGAGCCGGACGCATCATCGCCTTTGGCTCCATTGCTGGCATCGCGCTGGTGCCTAAAATGGGCGCCTATTGTGCGACGAAGGCGGCGGTTAACGCTTACATCGAGGTACTGCAAAACGAAATTCGAGGCACCGGTGTGCGCGCCCACCTGGTCTGCCCGCCCGCCGTTAATACCCCTCTGGTCGATCAAACGATCAACACCGATGCGCCCGGCAGCATTGCCGAATCCAAGGAAAAGGGCCGATTGGCTGACCCTGAAAAAATCATTAACGCCATCGAGAAAGGCGTGGCAAAAGACAAAGACATTATTTATCCCAGCGAAGCTAAGTTTCTGTATCTATGGCGCGCACTGGCGCCCAAGCTCTGGTGGAAAACTGTCATGAACTTCGAGAAATAAAGCCCCGACTTCCCTTCCTTCTGGCCATGGGCTACCCTCCCCCGCCCATGGCCAAACGACACCTCAACCCCGAATCACCCTGGCTACTGGGCCTGCTCGCCGCGCTGGTTGCGCTGGGTCCACTCAGTGTCGACATGTACCTGCCAGCCATGCCCAACATGATGCGCGCACTAGACACCGATATCGGCCACATGCATCTCACTATGAGTAGCTACCTCACCGGATTTGCTGTGTTTCATCTGGCGTGCGGGCCGTTGGCAGACCGCTTTGGGCGCAAGCCCATTCTTACCGCAGGCACCGTCATTTTCGTGGCCGCCTGCCTGGGCTGCGCTCAATCAACCAGCGTTGAAGAACTACTTGGCTTCAGATTTCTTCAGGGCGTTGGCGCTTGTGTAGGCCCCACCTTAGCGCGCACCGTGACGCGCGATCTGTTCGGGCCGAAGCGGGCAGCAAAAGCCTTATCGCTCATCGCCATGCTGATGGCGCTGGGGCCTGCCGTCGCACCAACGCTGGGGGGCTTCCTCCTGTTAATTCTGCCCTGGCCGGTGATTTTTGTGTTTCTTGCCTGCTACGGTGCACTCATGATCCTGCTCCTGCAGGTGTATCTGGCCGAGTCTCTGCCAGAAAAGCAAAGCCTGCATCCTATGAGTATCGGCCGTAACTACATGCAGCTCATTACCGATCCTTCTTACTTGCTGGTGACTGTCGCCAGCGCGCTGATTTACAGCGCGCTATTGGCCTACCTGTCCTCAGCGAGCTTTGTTTACATTGAGATGCTGGGCGTGCCGATGCAATATTTCGGGTTTATTTTTCTCACTACTGTGGCTGGCTACATCGTGGGAAGCGGGGTCAGCGCAAGAGTGGCGTCGTACTTCGACTCTCAACAGACAATGCTAGTCGGCGCAGTGATTTGCCTGCTAACCACGAGCAGTATGTGGGCAGGCGCATCTCTGTTTCCAGAGAGTATCTGGGCCCTGATGCTGCCGATGACAATCTATGCCATCGGCATGGGACTGGTGCTGCCCCATGCCATGGCCGTCGCGCTAGCCCCGTTCCCGCACATTGCAGGCACCGCATCAGCACTGATGGGTTTCCTGCAGATGGGACTATCAGCGATCGGAGCCGCAGCCGTGGGCGCGGTGCTGACTGACAGCCCACAACCCATGCTTATCGCCATGTTCATCATTACCCTGACAGCCGTGCTGCTCAGCCTGCGCGTTTACACACAATATCGTCGCAGCCCCACCTGACCCGTCGACGCTGGCTGTGGCATACTCTGCGGGCATTTTCCAGGAGAACGCCCCGTGCATACGGCCCACGATGTCACTCAACTGATTGGTAACACCCCACTGCTGCACCTTAAGCAAGTGTCTGAGCGCACGGGCTGCACAATTTTGGGCAAAGCCGAATTTCTCAACCCTGGAGGCTCAGTCAAAGACCGAACTGCGCTTGGCATTATTCAGGCCGCAGAGAAATCGGGCGACCTAAGACCTGGCGGACGCATCGTTGAAGGCACTGCCGGTAATACAGGCATTGGCCTTACCCTGCTGGCAAATGCGCTGGGCTACAGCAGTACCGTCGTTATGCCGATTACCCAGAGTAAAGAGAAAATCGACTCACTGGAATTATTGGGGGCCGACCTGCACCTTGTAGGGGCAACCTCCTACGCCGACCCCAAGCACTACATTCACACCGCTGAACGGCTGGCGCAGAAACTGGCGGGTAAGGAAGAGAACGGAGCGGTGTGGGCCAGGCAATTCGACAACCCGGCAAACATGGATATTCACGCTCGCACCACTGGCGCGGAGATCTGGGAACAAACCGATGGCAAGGTCGACGGCTTCATTTGCGCGGTAGGTACAGGGGGCACGCTCGCCGGCGTATCATCTGCACTCAAAGACAAAAACCCCGGCATAAGCATTGGACTCGCGGACCCCTGCGGCGCCTCGCTTAGGAGCTATTTTAATACCGGCGAACTGGAAACCAGCGAAGGTAACTCGATCATTGAAGGCGTTGGTATTAACCACGTCACCGACAATGTCGCAGCGGCACAGGTCGATACGGCCTTCAGCATCCCTGACGAGGAAGCTCTGCCCCTCATCTTTGACCTGTTACAGAATGAAGGATTATGCCTGGGAGGCTCATCGGGCCTCAACATTGCAGGGGCTGTCAGACTCGCAGAAGAACTGGGCCCAGGTCACACGATTGTGACCATTCTGTGTGACTACGGTACCCGCTATCAAAGTAAGTTGTTCAATCCAGTGTTTTTGGAAAACAAAGGCCTGCCTGTACCTGAGTGGCTTAAGATTTAAGCGGTTTAGATACAAAAAAGCCCGGCTATCTGCCGGGCTTTTTTGTGTGCGTCCTGGAAACTAGCTTCCCTTGGCCGCCCGTTCCTTCTCAATCAGGAAGTCAGCAATTTTCAGCATATTTACATTACTTCCCGCCTTACGGCTCGTAATCAAGTACTTACCGTTAACCATCAGCGATGGCGTTCCGGTAATCTTAGCAGCGCGAGCCGTCGCATTCGCCTGACGAACCTGGCTGCTTACACCAAACGAGTTAAACGCCTTGTAGAAATCTTCTTCAGCAACACCATTTTCCTCAAAGAGCTGAGCAATTTCTTTGTCAGAGCGCAGAGGTTTGCGGTCTACATTCAACGCCTGAAACATTGCCGTATCCATCTTCTCGGCGACGTCCAGTGCTCTGGCGGCATAAAATGCCTTGGCGTGCAGTTCCATAGCGCCGCCCCACATAGCAGGCACACCCCGGAAACTCACGTCATCGGCAATGGTCTTCTTCCACTGGCCGATTACTGGCTCGAAAGTGTAGCAGTGGCCGCAGCCATACCAGAAGAATTCAGCGGTTTCGATTTTGGCAGGATCCGCGGTGCGAATAGCCGGGTTGATGATGTCGTAATCCTTACCCGCCTCGTAGGCTTCCTGAGCCTGAGCAGCGAGTGGAAACAGTACCAATGACATGACCATCAGAATGCGCTTTAACATTATTGAGTTCTCCGTGTTTTAAATTGCCTAACTAAGACAGCCAATCGGGCGTGGCGTTCGTTCGGCTATAAAAAAAGGCGGCATATTGCCACCTTTCCTTGTTCCAACAAACTTACTTCAATCCGGACGCGTAGCTCGCAACAGCCTCGATTTCTTTATCAGAAAGTCCAAACGCTGTTGTACGCATGATCTTGGTGTCGCCATCGTTGGTGCGCCCGCTGTCGTCTTCATAGCCCTTGCGATAGGCCTTGAGCTGAGCCGCGATGTAATCTGCGTGCTGTCCGGCTAACGCAGGGAAGCCCGCAGGGGCATTGCCTTTGCCATTCGGCGAGTGGCACGCTGTGCACGCAGCAACATTTCTTTCTGCGACACCAGAGCGATAGACTTTTTCACCCAAAGCCACTAGGTCTGGATTAGCCTGACTCCCTGAACGGGCCTGACCCGCATAAAAAGCCGCAAAGTTCGCCAGGTCCTGATCGGATTTTCCGTCCAGCTGCCCCACCATCGTAGGAATCGGGCGGGCGCCGTCTCGAATGTCCATCAGCTGCTTCAGCAGGTATTTTTCACCCAGTCCCGCCAACTTGGGAAAGGTCGCTGCCGCGCTGTTGCCGTCGGCTCCGTGACACGCGCTGCATACAGCGCTCATTTCTTTACCTGCAGCGGCATCACCCGGTTGTGCAGTCGCTATTTGGGTCCAACCCATCAACAGGCTGGCCAAGATCAAAATCTTCTTCATCTTCATTCCAGAATTTACGTAGTTAAACGCCAGCTTATTCGGCTGGCTTGGCCATGTACTCGATCAGGGCTTGGTATTCCTCATCAGAGCAGTCAAAACACATGCCCTTGGGCGGCATAGCGTTGAGGCCAGAGGCCACAGATGCAACCAGTGTCTCCATACCCTTAGCAAGACGCGGCTCCCAGGCGGCTGCATCACCAGTCTTGGGTGCATTGGCTGCGCCAGTCGCGTGGCATACAGCACAGCTCTTGTTGTACTTGTCCATGTCAGGCTCTGCGTAGGCGCCTGTAGCGCACAGTACCAGAGCGGCAGCAAAAATCTTGTTCATGAGATACCCCACAGTCGCCGGTGAACGTGGTGTCCACGCAAGCTTTTGATAACAGTCGAAAAAAGCTGTGGCATTATATACGAGTTACCCACACCTACAAAGGCAATACCACACAATGTCTGATCAGGAGCCAATGCCAGGCCCGGCTGCCCCAAACTACCGAGGGGCAGAGTATTTAACCAGTGCCGCCAAGCTTCATCAGTGCCCCCTGGACGAGGGCTGGGAGGTTGCATTTGCGGGCCGATCAAATGCAGGAAAATCCAGTGCAATCAACAGCTTAACGAACAACAAGAAGCTGGCCAAAACGTCCAAAACACCCGGGCGCACGCAGCTGATTAACTTCTTTGAGTTATCACCAAGCCAGCGGCTGGTCGACCTGCCCGGTTACGGTTTTGCCAAGGTCCCGGTGGCCGTAAAGAAAGAATGGACAAAACAGCTGGAGAATTACCTGGCCAAGCGGCAGTGCCTGCGAGGCATGATTCTACTCATGGATGTGCGCCACCCACTGCAACCTTTTGACGAGCAAATGTTGAACTGGGCGCTAACCGCTCATATGCCCGTGCACATTCTGTTGACCAAGGCTGACAAACTTAAGAAAGGCCCCGCCAACAACTCCTTGCTGGGTGTGCGCAAAGCCATGAAAACCCACGAAGACTTGGTCTCCGTGCAGCTTTTCTCCGCACTGAAGCACAGTGGTCACCAACAGCTGATAGAAGTACTGAACGGCTGGCTGACGGACGGCAGCGTTTACGAAGACGATGAGGGCATTGAAAGCTGCTAGTACTGATCGCGTTTTCGCGGACAAAAAAAACCCGGTCGCCTCTAGGGGGAAGGCAACCGGGACACCTAGCGTCTCTGGGGATAGAGACTTGCTCGCGAAGACTCATGGGGGTGAGTCTTCTATAGGGATGTAGCATTGCTACCTAAACTCTGACCGGGAAGCGGATCGAGAGTTCAATCGAATGGGAAATTTGTTACATGGCCACAGCTGTTTTTCTGTTAATTGTGTCTGCGGGAGCAGGCCTTTTCGTCTACCAGACGTTCCTGCGCGACAAGTGGATTCGACGCAAGCCCTTTCCAGCTGACTGGCAGGCGATACTGGCCGGCAGCCTGCCTATTTACAGCACGCTGGGTGCAGACCAGCAGCGCAAGTTACAACAACTCATCCAGCTATTTATCGCCCGTAAAAAGTTTTATGGCTGTGCCGGCCTGACAATCACTGACGAGATTCGTATTACCATCGCGGGCCAGGCTTGCCTGCTATTGCTCAACAAGGGCTGGCAAACCTATCCCAAACTGCTCTCTGTATTGGTGTACCCCAGTGCTTTTCGGGCGCAAAGGCAGCAGATGCAAGACGATGGCACGGTCGCTATGGCCGGGCACGACTTGCTGGGAGAGTCCTGGAGTAACGGCAAGGTCATCCTGTCGTGGGACGACGTTGAAAAGGGCGTATCGGACTTCAGCGATGGCCATAATGTGGTACTTCACGAGTTTGCCCATCAACTGGACGGGCTCTCCGGCTCCACCAATGGTGCCCCTCCCCTGCGCAGCAACAGCTATCAGTCATGGGCGAGAGTGTTTACAGAAAATTTTGAAGATTTGCGCCATCGCAGCCAGCATGGTCTCGCCACGGTGATGGATCAATATGGCACTACCAACCCTGCGGAGTTTTTCGCGGTGGCAACCGAGGCCTTTTTCGAACAGCCCCGACAGCTTCACAAAGTGAGACCCGAGCTGTTTGCAGAGTTACAAGCGTACTATCGCCTAGACCCACGTGAGTGGGAGGAAGAAAACGAAAGCCTCTAGTGCGCTTCGTCCCAGTTATCACCAACGCCCGCCTCTACCAGCAAGGGCACTGCGAGCTCAGCGGCCCCAGACATCAGGCTACAGACCTGCTCGCTAACGGCATCAACTTCACTATCAGCCACCTCCAGCACCAGCTCATCGTGTACCTGCATAATCATGCGAGCATTCGCGTCGCCCTGCTCCAGCCACTGATCCACTGACAGCATCGCCCGCTTGATAATGTCTGCAGCGCTGCCCTGCATAGGGGCATTAATCGCCGTACGTTCAGCCGCCTGCACCCGCATTTTGTTGCGAGCATTAATCTCCGGAAGGTACAGGCGCCGCCCAAACAGTGTCTCCACGAAACCCTGTTCTTTCGCGATCGCCCGGGTGCGATCCATATACTCAGCCACTCCGGGATAACGCTCAAAGTAACGGTCGATGTATTCCTGAGCTTCGTGCCGTCCAAGATGTAACTGCTTGGCCAGCCCAAACGCCGACATCCCGTAAATCAACCCGAAGTTGATCGCCTTCGCCTTACGCCGTTGGTCTCCCGAGACCTCATCCACACTGACTTCGAAGACCTCCGCCGCCGTGGCGCGGTGCACATCCTGTCCTTCTTTAAAGGCCTTGAGCAAGCTCGGATCATCCGAGAGATGCGCCATAATGCGCAGCTCGATTTGCGAGTAGTCTGCGGCCACAATACGGAACCCCTGCGGGGCAATAAACGCCTGGCGTATGCGCCTGCCCTCCTCCGTTCGAATCGGGATGTTTTGCAGATTCGGATCTGAAGAGGACAACCGGCCAGTCGCGGCCACCGCTTGATGATAAGAGGTATGCACCCTACCCGTTTGTGGGTTCACCATCCCGGGCAGCTTATCCGTGTAAGTCGACTTGAGCTTGGAAAGGCTACGGTACTCCAGCAGAAGTTTTGGCAAGGGATAATCCAGAGCCAGTTCCACCAATACTTCTTCAGCGGTACTGGGAGCACCTTTGGGGGTTTTCTTAATGACGGGTAATTCAAGCTTTTCAAACAGTATTTCACCCAGTTGCTTGGGTGACCCCAGATTGAATTCCTGCCCGGCCAGATCATAGGCCCCCGACTTCAACTCTTCCATTCGCAGCCCCAGCTCCGTGCTCTGCTGGTGCAGCATTTCACAGGACAGCAAAGCGCCCTGGCGCTCAATTTTTGACAGGACTGGCACCAGCGGGAGTTCAATGTCCCTGAACACAGGCAGTAAACTCGCCTGCTCCTCCAGTTTGGGCCACAGCGTCTGGTGCAGGCGCAGGGTGATATCAGCATCTTCGGCGGCATAAGGGCCGGCCTCTTCCACCTTAATCTGGTTGAACTTGAGCTGCTTGGCGCCCTTCCCCGCGATGTCTTCGAAATGGATGGTGTTTTGACCCAGATACTTCAGCGCCAGGCTGTCCATGTCATGGCGCGTCGCCGTGGAGTCAAGCACATAGGACTCCAGCATGGTGTCGTAATCAATGCCTTTGAGCGATATACCGTGGTTAGCCAAAACGCTGGCATCGTACTTCAGGTTCTGACCCACTTTCGCGTGAGCGGGGTTCTCCAGCAGCGGCTTCATCTGTGCCAATACTGCATCGCGATCCAATTGCTCAGGCGCTCCCAGGTAATCGTGAGCCAGGGGAACATACGCCGCTTTGCCCGCTTCAATGGCAAACGAAACACCCACCACTTGGGCCTCCATGTAGTCCAGACTGGTGGTTTCCGTATCGAAAGCAAACAGTTCAGCCTGTTCCAGCTGTTCTAACCAGCGGTCTAACTCCTTTTGCTCAGTAATAATCTCGTAGCTGGTTTCCACCTGCTCTACGACCGGTGCTTCGCCCTCCTCCAACAGGTCTTCCAACCAGGAGCGAAACTCCATCTGGGTGTACCAGTCGACAAGGGCCTCACGATCAGGCTCGCTATTGGTCAGCTCCTCGGGGCGCTGGTCCAGAGCAACATCTGTCTTGATCGTTGCCAGCTCGTACGACATGTAGGCATTATCTTTCTCGGCCTCCAACTTGGGGGCCATGGTTTTAGCGCCGCGAAACGAAAGCTCAGCGACTTTCTCCAGGGATGCATAAATCTCATCGAGGCTACCGATTCCCTGCAATAGGCCCAGGGCGGTCTTTTCGCCTACGCCGGGAACGCCCGGAATGTTGTCGACTTTGTCGCCCATCAGGGCGAGAAAATCGATAATCAGGCTTGGCGGGATACCAAACTTTTGCTCTACGCCCGCCTCGTCCATCACCGTATCGGTCATGGTATTAACCAGGGTGGTGTGGCCATCAACCAGTTGCGCCATGTCCTTGTCGCCGGTGGAGATCACCACGTCCCTGCCCTGTTCACTGGCCTGCCTGGCCAGTGTGCCAATCACGTCATCCGCCTCTACCCCTTCTACACAAAGAAAAGGCAGCCCCATTGCCCGCACGATGCCGTGTATGGGAGCGATTTGCTCACGAAGCTCATCAGGCATAGGAGGACGATTGGCTTTGTACTCAGGATACATATCGTCGCGAAAGGTCTTACCTTTGGCGTCAAACACCGCAACGACCGGGCTTTGCGGGTAATCCTTGATCAATCGGCGGAGCATATTGATAACCCCCTTCACCGCGCCCGTCGCCTGTCCCTTGGAGTTAGTCAGCGGTGGCAGCGCGTGAAAGGCCCGGTAGACATAGGATGATCCGTCTACAAGGACAATGGGAGGTGTTGAAGCCATAATAGAACTCTCTTAAAAAGAGTGGCATGCACTCTTTTAAACTATAAGTGTGTACTTACTACCGATATAAGCCTTTTATTTATAGGTCTAACTCAACCAACCGCAGATTGACTGCTAAGAAGGGGCTATCGGTCCCAAAGCACCCGCGCCGAGCGATAAGTCACTTTCATTTTGGCCTGGTCCAGAGGTGCTTTAAAAAAGCCGTGGTAGTCTCCCCGCGGATTAATCAGTACCACATTGGCACTATGATCTACCTGATAGTTCTCATCCTGGCCGGGAACCTTACGAAAGGGCGTATTCAAGGCTGTAGCAAAGCGATGAACATCTAGAAATTCGCCGGTAACTCCGGTGAACTCGTCGTTAAAATAGGGCACATAGGCGGCAAGTTGCTCGACGGTATCGCGCGCAGGGTCAACGGTGACCAATACCACTTCCGTATCCTGTGCCTCCGTGCCCTCCAGTTGCGCCATAAACTTGTCGAGAAACGCCATGGTTGTCGGGCAAATGTCGGGGCAATGGGTGAAGCCGAAGAAAATGAGTGTCCAGTGGCCCTCCATGCTTTCCCTGGTAAACGGCTCACCGTGGTGGTCGATAAGCTTTACCTCGCCGAAATTTCGCGGAGTTTGCAGCAAATACAGCCCGTTTATCTTCATTTCCGCGCTAGTCATGACCCTGGGCTGCTGCACTCGATTAACAAAGCCCGCCACGATAATCGTAATAAACACGAGTATCACGGCCACTGTGATCTTAATGTTTCGGGCCTGGGTTGGATTACGGGAATTAGTTGCTGTCATAAAGTGCTTACCGGGAACAGATAATGGTCTACTAACATCACTACAAAAAGAGCCATGAGGTAGATGATGGAGTATTTGAAGGTCTCCATGGGCGCATTGGGGTTCTTACCCCGCATGAGTTCTATCGCCCAATAAAGAAAACCGATCCCGAGAACCACGGCGCCCAACAGATACAGTGGGCCGCTCATTCTGGTGGCATAGGGGAGGAGGGTAATCAGAAACATAATAATGGTGTAGAGCAGAATTTGTAGCTTGGTAAACGCCACACCGTGAGTTACCGGCAACATGGGAATCCCGACTGCGGCATACTCCTCTCGACGATGAATCGCCAGGGCCCAGAAATGAGGCGGGGTCCAGGCAAAGATAATCAGAGCCAAAAGCAGGCCGTGGCCATGAATCTCACCCGTCACCGCCGTCCAGCCCAAAAGGGGAGGGGCTGCACCCGCCAGGCCGCCAATCACAATATTCTGAGGCGTGGCTCGCTTCAGGAACATCGTGTAAACGAAGGCATAACCCAGCAGAGACGCCAGCGTAAGCCAGGCAGTCAGCGGATTGATGAATATCATCAGGATTGCCATTCCCAATCCACCCATGATCAGCGCAAACAGGGCGGCCTGGGTGTTGCTCAGACGACCGGTAGCGATAGGGCGGTTATGCGTGCGAGCCATTTGTAGATCGATACGCTGATCGACCAGGTGATTGACAGCCGCCGCGGCACCGGCGCACAGGGCGATGCCCAAATTACCCAGGATCAGAACATCCAGTGGCACCATACCCGGCACAGCCATAAACATGCCGATAGCGGAGGTGAGAATCATCAGCAGCACGACGTTAGGCTTGGTCAGCTCTTTATAATCGCGCCAGGTGGCGACTTCTGTGTCCTGTATATCTGCCATCACGCGGTTACTCGCTGGAGTTTTTCAACAGAAACTTAAGATCGGAGATCACGTCTTTGTAATGATTGCCGCTATTGTAGGACATCATTACCCAACCCGCCGGATCCACGAGATACCAGGTACTTTTATCCTGTCGTTGCTCAGGAAACAGCTGCTCATAGCCGCCCGAAGCCAAGGTAAGCGATTTCAGGCCACGGTGCTCAGATTCCAACAACACATCCAGAGAATGCGGGGCAGGGCGCTCGTCACTCAGTTGGGGCACGTCTAGCGCGGTGTCACTGGACGATCGCTCACTCACGTAGAGCCGATCAATCCGGCTAAACCCTTTGCCCATTGCCACGTGAATCTGGCGAGTGACATAAAGTGCGTTCTCGCAGCTGGCATCGCAGCTGGCGCCGTCGTTGGCCACCACCAGAGTCCACTTGCGCGGGAGATCGGCATACTTCATTGCAGCGCCGGTATCTGTTGTCATGGCAACTTCATCAATCTGTCGCGGCGGTTGCACCAACTGGCCACTGTTTGCCGTGCCCAATGCACCGACCAGATCAAGGTCACCGTTCACCACGTAATACCACAGCCAGCTGGCGGCAAGAATCATGGTGATCGGGATGCCGGCAACCATCAACAAAACCAGGCGGTTATTCCGAATCTGCTTCTCTTGTGTCATAACTTACTCATTCTCGGCTTGGTTCGAGGGCGCTCCTCGAATCAGCTGCCACAGGTTGCAGCTGCGTAACAGGTATATCAATGCCAGTACCGCTGCCATGCTAAACCATTGCACAGCATAGCCATGGTGCTTGGCGGGGCTCACGTTGATAATTTGCCAATCCACCGTTAAGGCACCGGGGCTGTCGGCCTCTATGCGCACAGGATAGCCAAACAGGCTCTGGTCCAACACTGCAGACATCTTATCTATCTCTACCGCCTGAATTTGCCGAGGCCAGGTTGCACCTAACGCCTCGTCCGCAAGCAGATAGGGTTCGCCTGGCGAGACATAAACATGACCACGTACATTCACCGGGCCGGTCACTTCTGGAATGACTGGTAACGACTGCCTGCTGGGATCGGCCGCGATCCAACCTCTATTCACCAGCACCAGCTGACCACTGTTCAACTCAAACACCGAGAGCACCTCATTGCCAAATTTGCGCTCATACATTCGGTTGTCCAGCAGGAAATGCTCTCCCCGCCGATAGCTTCCGCTGAGCGACACTGGCAGATACGCCAATTCCTCAGGCGAAGCGGCGGCAACCTCATCCAGCGGGGCAGGGCGTCTTGCCTGCTGTTGCTCAAACGCAGCAGCCAAAAGCGCCTTCTCTTCGGCACGCTGTAGCTGCCAAAACCCCAGCGACACCAGCAATGGCAGCAACAAGAGCGTAAACAAGGTAATACGCCATTCAAAATCAAATTCTAGACGGGAAGCCATCAGAGCAATCTCACCGCGAGCCTGCTGGGCCGGACTGGTTTATACTGCTCGCTCACCTCAGGAGGGACTCCTTTTGCTAAAAACCCTGATAATCATTCTGATGTTGGCACTCATTGCCAGCCTGGGAAGCGGATTTTACTACCTGATGAAAGACCAGGGCGACAAGACCAAACGTGGAACCTTCCACTCATTGGGTGTCAGGCTGGCTCTTGCGGCCGCTCTACTGGCAGTCATTATCTACGGTATCGCTACCGGTCAGCTGGGCCATCGCAATCCCTGGGATGCTGGACCCAGGCCAAGCGCCAACCAGCAAGCTGACTAAGCTTACCCACTCCTTAAAACGCCTTCCCAACCTTTTCGGACTTCCTAAAACAGTCGCCCCCGCTATTGCGGGGGCTATGTACTACTCGTTACGTTCTGCTCATTACTGCCAGACCTCCGCGTCAGCGCAGGCCTTTAAGTCTTACAAAATGTAGACGAACAGGAACAGGAATACCCACACCACGTCGACAAAGTGCCAATACCAGCTGGAAGCCTCGAAGCCAAAGTGATCGTCAGCGGTAAACTGGCCACGCAAGCTACGAATCAACTGAATCGCCAACATGGTCATGCCCATGAACACGTGGAAACCGTGGAAGCCGGTTAACATAAAGAATGTCGAACCATAAACGCCAGAGTTCAGAGTTAGGCCAAACAGAGCATAAGCTTCATAGTATTCCGCGACCTGCAGAATCAGGAACACCACACCTAGAGCGACGGTGATTCCCAACCACAAGTTAAACTTCTTCTTGTTGCCGTCGATGATGCCCATGTGAGCAACGTGACAGGTGAAGCTGGACGTCAGCAGGATCAGCGTGTTCCACATCGGCAACCAATGGTACCAGTGGCTAACCTCGCCAAAGGCCATACTGGTCTCTGCGCTGGTGAAAGAGCCATTGTTCGCAATCGGCTGCAAAGCGGCACCGCCCACGGCCTCCTGAGGCGTCTGCATCATGGGCCAGGAATATTCAAACCCTTCCCACAAAATGCCATTCATGCGGCCCCCTTCGCCTTCGCCGGCAAGCCACGGGCCCACCAGGGTTCGCAGATAAAAGAGCGCCCCAAAAAATGCGAAGAAGAACATCACTTCCGAGAAAATGAACCAATACATTCCCAGCACGTAAGACTTTTTAAGCTGGGCGCTGTTCATGCCAGCAATATTTTCCCTGATCGCCATGCGGAACCAGACAAATAAGGTCGCCAGGAAAAAGAACAGGCCACAGAGGAAAATTGACCAGGAACTGGTTGGCTCGTTTGGATCGCCGAACGTCATGTCGTTCATGATGCTCGCGGCGCCATAGATTGACAGGATCAGGCCGATAGTCGCCATGACTGCCATCTTGCTCTTCTCGGGTACGTAATACTTTTCGTACTCTGTAGAAGTCGGATTACTCATTTTATTTCTCCGTTAGTTCGCAGGTTCCCCAACCTGCGCCTCAGCGAACGGCGACTGAGCCGTTTGCCATATCTGTTACATCAAAAATGGTATAGGACAAGGTTATCGTGCGGATGTCCCGCGGCAAGTCCTGGTCCACAATAAATTGCAGTGGCATCTCCGCGGCGCTCTGCCCCTCGAGCGGTTGCTGATTAAAGCAAAAGCACTCTGTTTTGTGGAAGTAAGCAGCAGCTCGGGTCGGTGAAACACTGGGTATCGCCTGCGCAATCATCGCCTTGGGCAAGGGATTACGCGCATGAAAAATTGTGTCATTCACTGCACCGGGGTGCACCTTCATCGCCGTTACGCTAGGCTCAAATTCCCAGGGCATACCCTCGTTATTGGTGGCCACAAACTGAACGGTTACCGTACGGCTTTCGTCAACGGCGACCTGCACCGAAGTGTAGGCCTCGCCAGAGGTTTTGCCATTAATGCCCAGGGCATCACAGAGCACGTCATACAGCGGCACCATCACTACAAATACGAACGCGAACATCGCTATCGCTACCGTCACCAGTTTGATGACGGTATCGATGGCAGGATTGGCGTTCAATTGAATCACTGATTCATTTACCTTAAGAGTGAGCGTGCGCCGGATCGATCTTAGGCGGCGTTTCAAACGTGTGGTAAGGAGCAGGAGTAGGAACAGCCCACTCCAGACCTTCAGCACCGTCCCAAACCTTCTCTTCTGAGGTAGGCTTGCCGGATACAATCGTTGCAATCACGTTGTACAGGAACATGATCTGGGAGGCGCCATAAATGAAGGCACCAATCGAAGACATCATGTTGAAGTCAGCGAACTGCAGAGCATAGTCCGGAATACGACGGGGCATGCCAGCCAGGCCCACAAAGTGCTGTGGGAAGAAGGCGAGGTTGAAGCCAATAAATGAAATCCAGAAGTGCGTCTGACCCATGGTCTCGTTGTACATGCGGCCGCACCACTTGGGCAGCCAGTAGTAAACCGCAGCAGTCATGGAGAATACCGCTCCGGCTACCATCACGTAGTGGAAGTGAGCCACAACGAAGTAGGAGTCGTGATACTGGAAGTCAGAAGGCGCAATCGAGAGCATCAGGCCAGTGAAACCGCCAATCGTGAACAGCACCAGGAAGCCCAGTGAGAACAGCATGGGAGTCTCAAATGACAGGGAACCACGCCACATCGTCGATATCCAGTTGAACACCTTCACACCCGTGGGTACCGCAATCAGCATAGTGGCGTACATAAAGAACAGCTCACCGGCGACAGGCATTCCGACCGTGTACATGTGGTGTGCCCAAACAATGAACGACAAAAATGCGATAGAAGCGGTCGCGTAAACCATGGAATCGTAACCAAACAACGGCTTACGAGAAAACGCCGGAATGATCTGAGAAACCACGCCAAACGCGGGCAGAATAATGATGTATACCTCAGGGTGACCAAAGAACCAGAAAACGTGCTGGAACAATACCGGGTCACCACCGCCCGCGGCGGAGAAGAAACTGGTACCAAAGTGAATGTCCATCAGCATCATGGTCACCGCACCCGCCAGTACCGGCATCACTGCCACCAGCAGGAAGGCTGTAATCAGCCAGGTCCAGACGAACAGTGGCATCTTCATGTAAGTCATGCCGGGCGCACGCATGTTCATCACCGTGGCGATGATGTTGATGGAGCCCATAATGGATGACAGGCCCAGTACGTGTACTGAGAAAATGAAGAACGTCACCGACGGTGGAGCGTAAGTCGTCGACAGCGGAGCATAGAATGTCCAACCGAACGCGGGTGCACCGCCTTCCATGAACAAAGTGGAGGCCAGCAGCAAAAATGTTGGCGGCAGGATCCAGAAGCTCCAGTTATTCATTCGGGGCAACGCCATATCCGGAGCACCGATCATCATCGGAATCATCCAGTTAGCCAGGCCAACGAAAGAGGGCATAATCGCCCCGAACACCATGACCAACCCGTGCAGGGTAGTCATCTGGTTGAAGAAGGCGGGCTCTACCAGCTGCATACCGGGCTGGAACAGCTCGGCACGAATTACCATGGCAAAGAAGCCACCCAAAATAAACATAGCGAATGAGAACCACAGATACATGGTTCCGATGTCTTTATGGTTGGTGGTGAAAAGCCACCGACCTATGCCCTTCGCAGGGCCGTGATGATGATCTCCCATCGTGAAGTCCTCCGACTAGCCTTTCTTGTGGTTAAAGACGTCAATGGGCTGAACCATGTCGCCCATATTATTGCCAAATGCGTTGCGCTGGTAAGTAATTACCGCCGCCATATCAACATCGTTTAGCTGGCCACCAAAGGCCTGCATCGCTGTACCGGGTACACCGTTAATGCCGATATCCAGATGCCCTGACAGCTCGCCTGTTGCAATAGCGCTGCCAGCAATGGCAGTACCGACACCACCTTCACCCGACGCACCATGGCAAGCAAGGCAGTTACGATCGTAAACCGATTTGCCGCGCTCCATCAGTTCGTCCATGGAGAAAGTTTGCGCCATCAGTTTCTTGATTTCAGCGGCCTCTGACTGTTTGTCAGTTAGCCACTGCGCATACTCTTCTTTGCTGACGACGTTGACCACAATCGGCATAAAGCCGTGGTCTTTACCACAGAGCTCAGCACACTGTCCGCGGTAAACGCCTTCTACAGAAGTGCGGGTCCATGCTTCATTAATGAAGCCTGGGATAGCATCCCTTTTGACGGCAAGCTCAGGGACCCACCAGGAGTGGATCACATCGTTCGCAGTCACGAGAAAACGGACTTTCGTGTCAACCGGCAACACCAGGGGCTCATCCACTTCTAGTAAGTAGTGCTCGCCCTTGTCTGCGGTGTTGTAAATCTCGCCTTGCGGAGTGCGCAGGTTAGAGAAGAAGGTCACGTTCTCGCCTTCTTCATTCAGGTATTCGTATTTCCACTTCCACTGGAAGCCGGTCACAACGACGTCCATATCGGCATCGTCGTTATCGTAGATCTTGAGCAGTGTAGTCGTGGCCGGAAAGGCCATACCGATCAAGATGAAGAACGGAATGATGGTCCAGGCAATTTCAACCTTGGTACTCTCGTGGAAAGTAGCAGGAACCGCACCCTTTGATTTACGGTGGGCGTAGATGGAATAGAACATTACTCCAAATACACCAACACCAATAATGGTGCAGATCCAGAAGATGATCATATGCAGGCCGTATATTTCCTTGCCCACATCGGTCACACCTGGCGACATATTGATCGAGCTTACCTCACCGCTCGCCGCCATTGTGGCAGCGCTCAACAACATAAGCACAGGACCGAGCGCGAGCTTGAACAGCCGCTTCGCTTCACAACACATTTCCCGTGTCTCCATAATTTAGTCTGTTTTTAATCCCCACAACCGGTTCTAATTGTTCCCTGCCGTTGCCGAATCACAAAAAGTGCAAATAGCACTACGTTCTGACAGCCCCGGGTTTCGGGGGCAGATGTGATAAAGACAGGGCATGAATGACCAGCTGACTCAATTCTGCCGACAGTGCGACAAATGGACGCACCGGCAAAACGCGGCAAGTATACCCGCAGTGGCAGGCAATCCCAAGTTAATAGTGCATAGGAAATTAGGCCAGACCTAGACAGCAAAAGGGTTTGCAGCCAAAGGGTTCCCCCAAACAGGGCATATATGGAAACCACCAAGCAGCTAGACCACAAAATATGGGGCATCGCCTGGCCCGCCATTCTGTCTAATATTTCTATCCCTCTGCTGGGCTTGGTCGATTCGGCAATCCTGGGCCATTTGGATAGCAGCCTTTATCTCGGCTCCGTCGCCTTGGGAGCAGCACTACTGTCATTCCTCTATTGGGGGTTCAGCTTTTTACGAATGGGAACCACCGGCCTGGTCGCACGAGCAGAAGGTGCGGGCGACACATTCGGTTCTATTTTGGTATTAGCACGATCTGCTGTTCTGGCGCTGGTGCTCGCAGGCCTGGTCATTCTGCTTCACCGGCCACTCATCAACCTGGGTCTGATACTGATGTCGCCAGCGGACGACCTGCTGGCCCTTGCCCGCTCCTATGCCAACATTCGAATAGCCAGCGCACCCGCGGTACTGGTGACATACACCATTGTGGGTTGGTTTATCGGTCGCCAGAATACCCGCTGGCCCATGCTCATCGTCATCGTCACCAACCTGGTCAATATCGGGCTCGATTTCCTGTTCATCATGGGAATGGGGATGAACAGCGACGGAGCAGCCCTGGCAACGGTCATTGCCGAATATCTGGGCTGCTGCATTGCGATCATCGCCGTATGGAAGCAGCTACCGGCCACAGACATGATAGGTATCCGGGGGGCCCTTAGAAATGTAAGTGCTTACAAACAACTTTTGAAAAGTAATCGGCACTTGTTTGTGAGGACCATTTGCCTGCTCTTCAGCTTTGCCTTTTTCACCGCCCAAGGTGAAAATTTTGGCAGCGAGGTACTGGCGGCAAATGCCTTGATGTTGCAGTTGCTAATGTTCGCGGCATACGGAATGGACGGTTTTGCATTCGCAGCGGAGGGCCTGGTGGGGCAGCGACTGGGCGGGCGGGATCTCGCCGGTTTTGGGCGTGCGGTCACGCGCTGCAGCCTTTGGACCATGGTAGCTGCCGGGGCGATGAGCCTGTCCTTTCTGGCCCTTCAGTGGCCCCTCATCAATACGCTGACAGACATAGGTTCTGTTAAAGAACTAATGAGTGAGTATTTTCCATGGCTGATTATTCTACCCCTGATGGCCGCTCCCAGCTATCTGCTGGACGGCGTTTTTATCGGCGCGGCTGAAACCCGTTACATGATGTCTACGATGCTGCTCAGTGTCATGCTGGTTTACCTCCCACTCTGGTACCTCTGCGCAGGTCTGGGCAACCATGGCTTGTGGCTCGCATTCACCGCCTTCAACCTGTCTCGGGGAGTGACTCTCTACTACTGGTTCCTGCGCCTTAACAGGGAAGGGGCCTGGCTCAGGGCAAATGAAGGCTAGCGCTTTCCGGGCTTTGTACTAGCCTGAAGGATACCTTCAGCAAAACCACATGCCGAGTGGCGCTATGACCACAGCGGGTATCAGGGACTCTATTAACGCAGCGCTCATGCAAGAGCAGCAGACGGGAGAGTTTCGCCAACAACTAAGCTCTCGACTACCCGACTTACAGAAAAAACTGGTGCTGCCGACAGACTCACCGGTGGAAGCCCTGATGGGCTTTGTCATCAGCTACGCCGAAAGCGTGCCCGGCAGCCTCAACCTGGTTACAGCGGTAAGCAAGCGCCTGGGGTTCTATGATTATGCAGCGCCTTTTTTGCACATGGCCGAGGACTACTTTTTGCGCCCACCGGAGCTGTTACCCGGGGGAGGTGGCCTGGAAGCGCTGCTGGATGAGGCATTTTTAGCACACCGGCTACTGGAAGAAGTGAACGACCACCACATTCGTCACGTGCAGCGGCCCCTATTGCCGCTGGACATGACCGAGGCCAATCTCATTGTTCATTACTTGTTGGGAGATGAGCTTGCGACCCGGCTGGAACATCTGGTGCAGTTCACCGCTTCGCACTTGTTGGAACGAGAATACGTGTGGGACAAGGTCAAGGCATTGCCCGGCGCAGACCCCGCTCCCAGCGAACTTATTACCAGTAGCGCGCTCACCGGTTCACCACAACAAATCAAGCTCAGATTGGGGTTTTAGTCTTTCGGATCCGCCGGATCCATTAGGGTTACCGCCTCGGCAGGGGTTTCTACGCGACGCGCTGAAGCCCTGCTGACCCGAGTAGGCAGCTCATTCTGAGCGTTCTGATCGGTAGGGCGGGCCTCGGAAAAATCACAGGCGACACAGTCTCTGGTTTGGGTTTCCATATCCACCACAATTTTGTCCATCGCACCGCAACGGGGGCAGACTGCACCGGCGATAAAGCGGCGGCGTTGATGGGTAGTCGTCATGCGGCTTCCATCGTCTCTCGAATCTGGTTGATAACGGGGCGCGTCTCGGGGCGCTCTCCGCGCCAGAGGTAAAAGGATTGCGCCGCTTGCTCCACCAGCATGCCAAGCCCGTCGGACACGGCCCAGGCTGCGTGGTGAGCAGACCAACGCATAAATGCGGTGGGCTCTGAGCCATAAACCATGTCGTAGCAACAACTGCGTTCGGTTAACAAGGTGCTCGGCAAGTCCGGCATTTCACCCGCAAGGCCTGCGCTGCTGGCATTGATGATCAGGTCAAACTGGCGCTCTCCAATCAACTCATAGCCGCCGCCTTCAACCGCTCCCAAATCACCAAACTCAGCCGCCAGTTGCTCGGCCTTTAGAGCGGTGCGATTAACGATGAGTAATTCTTTAGGGCGCTCCCGCATCAACGGTTCAAGTACACCACGCACTGCACCGCCCGCGCCGACAATCAGGATTCGCAAGCCTTGAATGACCCAACCTAGGTTGGCAACCATGTCTCTGACCAAGCCGATACCGTCTGTATTATCGCCCTGAATCTCGCCCTTGGGGCCAATTTTCAAAGTGTTGACTGCCCCGGCACGCTTGGCCCGCTCACTCAGCTGATCAGCAAACTTAAAAGCATCCTGCTTGAAAGGGACCGTCACATTAAGGCCGCGGCCACCCCCGTCAAAAAAGCGGCGGGCGGCATCAGTGAATGCCCCGTCATCCACGCGCACGGCACGGTACTGCATCGCCTGCCCGCACTGAGCCGCAAAGCAGGCATGAATGGCGGGCGATTTACTTTGCTTGATCGGGTTGCCAAAAACAGCGTACTTGTCCTTCTCAGTCATTGCTCAGCCCTCACCCAGCCAATCTCTATCCTGCAGATAATAGTCGGTAAGCTCCGCCTCCGGGGTGTTTTGCTCCGGCCGGTAACTGTACTCCCAGCGCACCAGCGGCGGCATCGACATCAGAATCGCCTCGGTGCGCCCGTCCGATTGCAGACCGAATAAAGTGCCTCGATCAAAAACCAGGTTGAACTCTACATAGCGACCGCGGCGATAAAGCTGGAACTGCCTTTCTCTGTCGCCGTAGGCGGTCTCTTTGCGTCTGCTTACAATAGGCCGGTAAGCCGGAATAAATGAGTCTCCCACCGCCTGCATAAAACCAAAGGAAGTATCAAAGTCCCATTCATTGAGATCATCAAAAAACAAACCGCCCACACCGCGGGGTTCATTTCGGTGCTTGAGATAAAAATACTCGTCGCACCAGGCTTTGTAGCGCGGATAAACCTCTTCGCCAAAGGGCGCACAGGCATCGCGGGCCACCTGGTGCCAGGCAATACAGTCCTCCCGATTACCGTAGTAAGGCGTCAGGTCGTAGCCGCCACCAAACCACCAGACAGGCTCAGCGCCTTCTTTCTCAGCGACAAACATACGCACGTTAGCGTGGGAGGTCGGTACGTAGGGGTTATGCGGGTGAATAACCAGTGACACGCCCATTGCCTGATAACTTCGGCCTGCTAATTCTGGGCGCGAAGCACTCGCGGAGGGGGGTAGGTTTTCACCCATGACATGGGAGAAATTAACGCCCGCTTTTTCGAACACAGCACCTTCTGCCAACACTCGGCTGCGACCGCCACCCCCTTCAGCCCGCTGCCACTCATCGGTAATAAATGCCGCTTCGCCATCTTCGTCGGCTAGTGCAGAGCAGATACTATCCTGCAGCGATAATAGGTAGGTTTTGACCTGTTCGATCTGCATTTTATTTTTCCTTGAGCAGGGGCTGCTGCATTATACGCACCCGGCAGCCGGGCAGGCTAACAATAGCTGCGTCCGAGGTCAGGCCCGCACTAACTGGCCGGTTGCAAGGTCGCGAATAGCGCTGGGCGCTGACGCTGCGCCAACTTCTCCGGGCAGCATGCCATCCAGTGAACCACCGAAGTATCGATGTACCTGGAAACCTGCACGTGGCGGTTGGGCGCCGGCCGGATTAGCAGAGGTAGAAACCAGTGGCCCGCCCCAGGCTTCACACAGTGCACGCACAACAGGGTGCTCACTGACGCGCACAGCTACTGTATCGAAACTGCCATGAATCCAGGGTTGAACTCGCTGTTGGTGAGGGACCAACCAGGTGTTGGGACCGGGCCAGCTGGCACTCAGCTGTCGACGCTGGTCCGCAGGAAGATCAGCCAGCAAAAACCCGAGCTGGGCCTCACTGGACGCGACCAGAATAAGACCCTTTTGTACGGCTCTGTCCTTGAGCGTAAGCAGTCTGGAAACTGCTGTCATTGAATCGGGGTCGCAGGAGAGGCCCCACACGGCTTCCGTGGGGCAGGCGACAACGCCCTCATTGCGTAGCGCGGCAACGGCCGCTGACAAACGCAGAGATGAGGGCGACAATGACAAGATCAGTCCTTCAGAGAGGCCTGTAAAGCCGCATCTTTTTCAGCGATTTTTGCAGCGTTAGCAGCTCGCTCATCACGCAGCTTCTGACCCATTTCGGGGTCTGCAGTCGAGATAATCTGGGCCGCCAGATATCCCGCATTCTTAGCACCGGCCTTACCAATTGCCACGCTGGCCACAGGAATTCCTGCAGGCATTTGAACGGTAGACAGCAGCGCGTCCAGGCCGTCCATAGAAGCATTCATTGGCACACCAATCACTGGCTTGACGGTGGCCGCAGAGACCGCGCCCGCAAGGTGGGCAGCCATACCAGCGGCGGCGATGAAAACTGCGCAACCGCGCTCATCGGCATCTTTCACATAGTTCTTGGTCACTTCGGGGGTACGATGCGCCGATGTGATACGCGCTTCGAAAGGGATATCAAAAGAACGCAGAACATCAAAGCTGGCTTCCATGACCGGCAGGTCAGAGTCGGAACCCATCACAATTGCAACAAAAGGCTTGCTCATAGATTTTCTCCTGGTTGGGGCAATTTTCTCTGTGCCCAAAAAAGCGCGAAATTTAACCAACCCGGGCGCAATTGGCAAGGAAAACCGAGCTATCGAGTGCGGATATAGCCACCCGCAATGCGCGCCACACTGCCAGTGAGCTCCAGAGTAGACAATTGGCCCATCACTTCACCGACGGGTAGGCCACTTACCGCCACCAGCTCATCAAGACTGCAAGTTTCCTCACATAACAGGCTTAGCACAGCAAATTCATTTTCCTCGCTCGGCTCTTGTTCCTGTTCTGGTTCTGGTTCCGGTTCCAGCTCCGCCTCCGGTCCTGGTTCTGATTCCGCCTCTGCTCGCACATCAGGTTCCTGCAACTGAAGCTGGAGGTCATATAGGGACCCTAGCTCATCCAGAATATCCCCAATTCCCAACACCATTTTTGCGCCATCTCGCAGCAGATGCAGACAACCCGCGCCGCCTTGATGGGCGATGGACCAGGGCAGTGCAAAAACCTCCCGACCTTGCTCGCCCGCGGTATTTGCGGTGATAAGTGAGCCACTAGGCAGCGCCGCTTCAACCACCAGAACGCCGAGTGATAGGCCGCTGATAATGCGATTTCGTCTGGGAAAGTGATAGGGCAGGGGCTTGGTGCCCGGTGGAAACTCAGAAACCAGGCAACCCGACGCTGCAATTTCTTCGCCCAGCGAACGGTGCCTGTGGGGGTAAATCGTTTCAATGCCGGTGGCCATAACTGCCAGCGTGTCGCCGCCCGCTGCAAGCGCTCCGCGGTGAGCCGCACCATCAATACCCAGCGCTAGTCCACTGGTAATAGCCAAGCCGGCCCCAGCTGCTGCCATCGCCATGGTTTCCGCGGCTTTCAGGCCTGCAGCAGTGGCACGCCTTGCTCCAACAATCGCCAGCTGTGGTTTCGACAGTAGGGCCGGGTTGCCGCGCACATAAAGCCGAGGGGGAGGGTCCGCTATGGTTTTTAACAAAGCTGGGTAGAGTGGGTCTTGCAGAGACAACACGACCGTGTTCGTCGCGTGCACAGCAGGCGACGGGCCTTGATCTACAACGCTCATACATCATCCTTGACGTAATGTCGGTAGGGTTTCGGGCGTGGCCCGTGACATCGCGTCCTTGCGATGCCTTGTTGTTATCGGCTAGGGGTTTTTGACTTTATCCAACACCTTCAAAGGGCGGTTGGACTTTAACACCAGGGCATAGCTGGCTTTGTCAAAGGACTCAAAGACCATCGCCAGACCGGCACGAACGTCAGGCAAGCGCACATTTTCCTGCGCGACCTTGTCGAACACCAGTTCTCCGGTCTGATAAATCGCCAACACATGGCCCACTTCTAAACCGTCGCGCAAACCTTTATTCAACACAACAATGTCAGTGGTACCGATCTGGGTAACACCACCATCAACCGCAATCATGAAGCCGTCTTCAATTTCAGTTTCGGGTGCTCGAGGTTGGAACGTCGCATCCAGAATCCGCTCTTCCATCGGCAATAGGCGATCAGCGATCCGCACTTCTTCGGTAATCCGATTGATTTCGAGCTCAGTCACTTCATCGGTATTGGAAGACATCAGCTTGGCATTGCCAATATCCTGAGCCTGGTAGCCCAAAAGCTCTCCCGTAATCGGGTCAGAATAGGTATCGCCGGGACGGTAAATACCGTAAGCCCGCTCGCCATCGGGGAAAGGGCCTCGGCCAAAGATCAAATCACCGGGCGCGCTGAGTAGGCTGCCCTGGTCACCTGCCACGATGTAAGCAGAGTTGTTGATCTCATCCGCTGCAAGGATACGGTGGCGGAGCAGAAATGCGCCAATCTGATCCAGCGGGATGGTGGGTATCGCCAGATCCAATGGGGACACCCGCATGTTGGGCACCAGCTTCACGTCGCGGCCACGGCGCAGGCGAAGACGCGGCTGGCCATCTATCCACACCAGGTAAAGTTCATCACCGGGATAAATAAGGTGGGGGTTATCAATTTGTGGGTTAACGTCCCACAGCTCTGGCCAAAGCCAGGGCTCGCGCAAATACATACCGGAAATACCCCAGAGCGTATCGCCTTTTTTGACAATATAAGTCTCTGGTACGTCTTCATTAAGCTCTACCGCTGCGTGGAGGAAACCGCTGAACATTAGCGATACCAGCAACAGCCAAATCGAGAGTGACCTTGTTTTCATTTTTACGTCCCTGCGTGGCCTTGTTATCTCTGCCGCGTGCGCCTCCACTGGGCACCCCTTATTCCCAGGCAGTATAATAGTCTACAGTGTGCTGCCGCGTTATGCCGCTGGCAAGCCTAAATGTTACTTTTCCCGCACCTCTTGGCGGGCCGCTAAACACCTGAAAAGAGCTTTTAAAACATGGCAGTACTCGAGATCCTGGAATTTCCCGATCCCCGGCTTCGCACCGTTGCAAAACCCGTCAGCTCAGTGACTGACAAGCATCGGCAGCTATTAAACGACATGCTTGAAACCATGTACGCCGCCCCTGGCATAGGTCTGGCAGCCACCCAGGTCAATGTGCACGAGCGTATTCTGGTGATTGATTTGTCCGAAGAACAAAACGATCCCCTAGTGTTTATTAACCCAGAAGTTGAGATTTTGGACAAGGAACTGGGCGAATATGATGAAGGCTGCCTCTCGGTGCCCGGCTACTACGAAACGGTCAACCGCCCCAAGCGCATTACGGTTACGGCCCTGGACCGGGACGGGCAGGCCTTCACGCGGGAGATAGAAGGCCTCCTCGCGATTTGTCTACAGCATGAAATTGACCACCTGGACGGCAAACTATTCGTCGATTATTTGTCACCCCTGAAGCGCAACCGCATCCGCAAAAAGCTGGAAAAAGAACAGCGTCGCCGAGCCTGAGGAGAGACTCCCCTGAAACTGATATTTGCTGGCACCCCAGAGTTTTCTGCCATACATTTAGGGGCTTTAATTGAAAGTGAGCACCAACTTATAGCGGTGTTCACGCAGCCCGACAGACCCGCTGGCAGGGGCAAAAAGCTCCAGGTCAGCCCCGTGAAAGCCCTTGCCGAAAGCGCTGGCATTCCTGTCTACCAACCCGAGACCCTTCGCGACCATGAAGAACAGTCCCGACTGGCAGCACTGGGTGCAGATGCGATGGTAGTGGTGGCGTATGGGTTAATCCTCCCGGCCGAAGTACTTGAAGCTCCTGAGTTTGGCTGCCTCAACGTTCACGCCTCCCTGTTACCGCGCTGGCGCGGCGCGGCCCCGATACAGCGGGCCATAGAGGCCGGGGATACGAGGTCCGGCACCACCATTATGCAAATGGATGTGGGTCTGGACACAGGCGATATGCTAGCCACCGCAGAGTGCGAGATCGGACCCGAGACCACCGCCGGCGAGTTGCACGACGAACTGGCCAAGCTGGGCGCTCCGCTGCTGGTCGAAGTACTCTCTAATCTGGAGCAGTATCAGGCTAATGCCGTTATTCAGGATAACGACGCGGCCAATTACGCCAGTAAAATTCAAAAGCGAGAAGCTGAGTTGAACTGGGCTTGCTCTGCGACAGAGCTTGACCGCACGATTCGTGCGTTCAACCCTTTCCCGATCTGCTTTACTCATCTTCAGGGTCAGCGAGTGAAGGTGTGGCAGGCGACCCCCGCTGGAACAGCGCCTTTAACCGAGCCCGCGGGCACCATTTTACGCGCAGACAAAGAAGGCATTCTGATTAACTGCGGCGAAGGGCAATTGAGCCTTCAGCGCCTGCAATTACCCGGGGGCAAACCGCTGAGCGCGCAGCAAATTCTAAACGGCAGCAGCGAGTTGTTCGCATCGGGCGCCCGCTTCTCTTTACCCGAGCAGGCAGATTAATGGCACTGGATACTCGCGCTGCGGCTGCCCGGGTCATCGCAGAAGTATTGGCCGGCAAATCGCTAAATCAGGCACTGCCTCCGGCTTTGGAAAAGGTGCCCCCTAGGGACAAGGGCCTACTGCAACAACTTTGCTATGGCACCTTGCGCCAGGCACCCCGGCTCGAAGCCCTGTTAAGCCAATTACTGGACAAACCGCTGCGAGACAAAGACAGGGACGTTCACAGCCTGCTGCTCTGCGGTCTCTACCAAATCGAAGACACCCGAATCCCCGATCACGCTGCGGTCTCTGCTACCGTTGCAGCCACCAGAGCCCTGAAAAAGCCCTGGGCAAAAGGACTTTCGAATGCTGTTTTGCGCCGATTCCTGCGTGAGCGGGAGGCGTTGGCAGCCAACGTGAAGGGCGCGGCCCTCAGCGCGCACCCCCAGTGGCTATTCGATGAAATTGCTAAACAGTGGCCGGCTCAAGCCGCATCGGTCATCGAAGCTAACAATGCTCAACCGCCCATGACCCTGCGCATTAACGCTAGCCGCGGTAGCAGAGAGAGTTACTTAACTCGTTTGCAAGACGCAGGCATCGAAGCCCACGCGGGCGAGCTGTCCCCCCAGGCGATTTACCTTCAGGCACCCCGTGATGTCACCGAGCTACCGGGCTTTGAAGCGGGCGACGTCAGCGTGCAAGACGAAGCCGCACAAATGGCAGCGCTGCTGCTGGAGGCACAACCCGGGGAACGGATACTGGATGCCTGCGCCGCTCCCGGCGGTAAGAGCTGCCACACACTTGAGCTACAGCCGGAGCTTGGGGAGCTGGTCGCCATGGATCTGGATCCACTGCGGCTGGAACGGGTAGAGCAAAATTTAGAGCGGCTCAATTTACAGGCCATGGTGGTGGCTGGCGATGGTGCAAACCCGCCGACCAGTCTATCGCCGGATAGCTTCGACCGCATTCTGGTAGATGCGCCCTGCAGCGCCAGTGGTGTCATTCGCAGGCATCCGGACGTAAAGTCCCTGCGCCGTGAAGAAGACATAGCCTCATTCGCGCAGCAGCAACAGGCTATTTTGCAGGGGCTATGGCCTCTGTTAAAAACGGGCGGGCGACTGCTGTACGCAACATGCTCCATCCTCGACGGGGAAAATAGCGCCACCGTAAATCGCTTCCTGGTCGACACCGAGAATGCAAAACGGGTGCAACCTGAACTGGGGTGGGGAGAAGTAGCCAGCGCGGGGCACCAGCTCCTGCCCACTATCGATGGACCGGATGGCTTGTTCTATGCACTGATAGAGAAGCTTTAGCTGCCTCTTTAATTGTGCACAATTTCGCTTGGCCGGCCCTTACATTGTGCAGGGCTTTTCTTTATTGTTTCCAAACATTTAGCTGAATTCGCACGCCATGAAAATCATTATTCTCGGTGCCGGCCAGGTTGGCGGTACCCTGGCAGAGCATCTGGCCAACGAGCAGAATGACATTACTGTTGTCGATACCGACAGCGGCAAATTGCGTGCTCTGCAAGACCGTTTAGACATAGGCATTGTTACCGGCGGCGCCTCGCACCCCAACACGCTATATAAAGCCGGCGCAGAAGATGCCGACATGTTGATTGCCGTCACCAACTCCGACGAAATCAACATGATGGCGTGCCAGGTTGCCTATACCTTGTTCAATACCCCGACAAAAATCTCCCGCGTTCGCTCGCCCAATTACCTGTCGCATCAGGAACAACTCTTTAATCGTGACCATGTGCCTGTAGACGTCATTATTGGCCCTGAACAGCTGGTCACCAAAAACATTCGCCAGTTAATTGCTAACCCCGGGGCCCTGCAGGTACTGGATTTTGCTGACGGCAAAGTGCAACTGGTCGCAGTTAAGGCCTATCACGGCGGCCCCATCGTGGGACAAGAACTGCAGGAAATCCGCACGCACATGCCCAAGGTCGATACACGGGTGGCGGCCATATTTCGTCAGGACAGGGCAATTCTTCCCGAGGGCAACACCGTGGTGGAAGCCGATGACGAAGTGTTTTTCATCGCCGCCAAAGAAAACATTCGCGCGGTAATGTCTGAGCTTCGCAAGGTCGACAAACCCTACAAGCGAGTCATGATCGCCGGTGGC